>NZ_JBKDZH010000150.1:0-2858 GCF_047971185.1 Kluyvera sp. | reverse complement strand
GCGGTGTAGATCTGATTCCTGAGGTGTGAAAATGTATGAGTTACCCAGGAGGATCGCCCCACATTCTCTGATGAGCACACTACCCAAGGAAAATGGTTGAAGGAGACTCCTTATGTTCTTATGTTCTTATGAGAAACTCCAGTAAACACAGACACTCACAGAAATCAATCTAAATTAGGGAAGAAAGCCATGCAGTGGCCCAGAACGACAGATAAGCGCTTCCAAGGCTGGGCATGCCTTTGGCTTCACGGTAGAGAGTCTGCCTGCCATTCTGGAGACCTGGATTCAAATCCCCAAGGGGGACAAAAGTTCTTAAGGGTTTATTTCTTGCCCAATATACCTCGGATTGATTCCTCATGAGTTTCTAAGGTAGGCAATATGCCAAATATGTACATAAACATAAGGGCCATTACACGTGGATTCCAGGTAATCGATGTTCTACTGTGTTCAGCAATACTGAAGGGGTTAAACGACATGGGCGGATATACGAAGGATCATATTTACAATGTGGATGAAACTGTCCTCTGTTATAATTCAATGTCCAAGTCGCCATACATCAGGACGGAGCCCAAGCAAGCCCGGGGATGCAAGGCGGACAAGAGCAAGATGACAGTAATGTGTCTAGTCACCTTGTCCGAGTCACACAAGATGCGTCCAGTGGTTGTCCATACCACTGCACAACCCAGGTGCTACAGAAATCTTCGCAACAACAGTGTGATGTATTGGTACAAGCGCCCCAGGAACATCATGGCGGAGTGGGCCCAATGCAAAGGCCAAGTGCAGGCAACTTGGCATCCTCTTCAAGATGCTCTTTATCATGGACAATGCCCTCAGCCATCACAACTGGTTAGAGGATCTCCTCAAGGATCGCAAGATCATCTTTCTGCCTCCCCAGACAACTTCACTCATATAGACATTGGACCAGCAGTTAATAGCAAGTCAAGCAATTTTACCACCAGCAGCTGTACAACTACCTCAGGACCAAGACCAACGCCCCAGTGGAACTGCATGCCTTAGAAGTAGACAACAATGAGGAAACGGACCACACCACCTACCACTCCAACCACCTGAACCCACACCCTCCACTCTAGAATTGTCCATGTAGGCATTTTGGTGGCACTTTACTATCAAGAACGTTGTGGACTTTCTCCTGTCAGCTTAGGATAGCATCAACGTCGCTACTACCAACCATGCCTGGTGGCTAGTGCCTCACCTGTATGTACCTAGTTTACCTAGTTTACCTAGTGACATAGAGGAAAACAGCTATGCTTGTACTGTCCCGTCTCCATATATACTGATATCCAACTTGGCCTTGACTTCGCTTATCATCTTTACATCATGTGGTGCCACTCACCTTCTGGCAGGTGTAGGCACTTGTCGTGGCTTCAGGCCTTGGTGTTGTGGTGTTGCCGTGGAAGCCATGAGTTGGGCATCCAGCTTCATCCGATGCATCACCACAGTCATCCAGTTCATCACACCTCCACCAGAAGGGAACACAGTGGCCATTATCACACATGAACATCAGCTCTGCACACTGCTTTTCAGTGGAGGTGGGGGCAGGAGTTGTGGTGGTGGTGGTAGTGGTAGTGCAATTGACTTCATCTGATCCATCATCACAATCATTTTCTCCATCACACTGCCAGTTCCTGATAAAAAAAACATACATAAATGAATATTTTGGTTCCAACACTGCATCTCACTGGCAGAGATGGAACATCAAAACATGGTGGCCATAACCTTATGACTGATGCACACATGAAACACATTTACACCTGATTCTTGTTACATGCGGAGAATAGGTTCTGGGGAAACTTTGCATAGTGAGTATTTGTATACAATGAACATATGAGCCATTCCATGGAGGAGCTCCAAGTTCCCCATGTGGTCAACAATGAGTTGTCCATAGTCTGGAATACCTGTGGATAGGTAGAAGAGCATGAGTATGTCAGATAGTGGCATTTTCAGAGTTTGCCACTCAAAATAACATTTTTTTATGTTACTGGCTGTGTGATTAAGTGTGCCATAGCAGCTACTCTTCCTTTGTTATGACAAAAGTTATCCTTCTCAAGAAAAACCAACACAAGAAGTTGTTTACTTCACCAAACAACCCATCCATCATAGAAGTTATTATGGTAGTCAAAAGTACATCCTGATACTTAAGATATGTGCCTCGTTTGTATCTATAGTTTTTTATTGCTTTTTTGTCTCAATTTTTTGCAAAACAAAAATCTAAGAAAATCACAAAACCAAAATAGAAAAAACCAAGCATTACTCCACATCATTCAATAAACGCCCTCACAGCAAGGCTTCCACACTTCAAGAAGAGATGCTACTAAGCGCTTAACCTCTGACCTTGCTATTAATTCTGAATGGGGCAGAAGGAACTTAGTGTCCTTCAATGCTTCGACAACTCAATTTCTCCACCTGACAGCTCGACACAACCTTCCAGACATCTATCCCCTATTCTCTGATAACACACAGCTGTCCCCTTCTACATTAAACAATGTCGGTCTGTCCTTAAATCAATATCTCAACATCTCTTCTATTGCTCAATCAGCTTTCTCGATGTTAGGCGTTCTGTATCGCCTCCACCAACTCTTTTCCCCATCGCAGATGCTAACTATATACAAGGGCGTTGTCTGCCCCTGTATGGAGTATGCATCCCATATGGTGGGGGGTCTCCACCCACACAGCTCTATTGGACAGAGTAGAGTCAAAGTCTTTTCACCTCATCCTCTCCCCTCCTCTTACTGACTGTCTTATACCTCTTAAATTCCGTCACAATGTTGCTTCCCTTTCTATATTTTACCGCTATTTTCATGCTAAGTGCTCTTCTGAACTTGCTAACAGCATGCCTC
>NZ_JBKDZH010000149.1:0-4278 GCF_047971185.1 Kluyvera sp. | reverse complement strand
CGGATACTTCCGTACCGGCCAGGGTGTAACGGTAGATGTTGTCGACGAACAGCAGAACGTCACGACCTTCGTCACGGAATTTCTCCGCCATGGTCAGGCCGGTCAGCGCAACGCGCAGACGGTTTCCCGGCGGCTCGTTCATCTGGCCGTAAACCAGGGATACTTTGTCGATAACGTTGGAGTCGGTCATTTCGTGGTAGAAGTCGTTACCCTCACGAGTACGTTCACCTACGCCCGCAAACACGGAGTAACCGGAGTGTTCGATCGCGATGTTACGGATCAGCTCCATCATGTTTACGGTTTTACCTACACCCGCACCACCGAACAGACCCACTTTACCGCCCTTCGCGAACGGACACATCAGGTCGATAACTTTGATACCGGTTTCCAGCAGTTCCTGAGAGTTTGACAACTCTTCGTAGGACGGTGCCGCACGGTGGATAGCCCAACGCTCTTCTTCACCGATCTCGCCTTTCATATCTACTGGTTCGCCCAGTACGTTCATGATACGACCCAGCGTTGCTTTACCTACCGGGACTTCGATCGGGTGCTCAAGGTCTTTCACATCCAGACCACGACGCAGGCCGTCGGAAGAACCCATGGCGATGGTACGTACGATACCGCCACCGAGCTGCTGCTGAACTTCCAGCACCAGATGTTCATTACCATTCTGCACCTCATGGGCGTCGTACACGCGCGGTACGGCATCCTGAGGGAACTCGACGTCAACAACGGCGCCGATTACCTGGACAATTTTTCCAGTAGCCATCTTGAATCCTCTACGACTTAACCTGTTTATACCGCGGATGCACCACCGACGATTTCGGTGAGGTCCTGAGTAATGCTGGCCTGACGAGCTTTGTTGTATACCAACTGCAGCTCTTTAATCAGGCTGCCGCCATTGTCGGTCGCGGCTTTCATCGCAACCATACGTGCGGCCTGCTCGCTGGCCAGGTTTTCTACCACGCCCTGATAGACCTGAGATTCGACATAGCGACGCAGGAGGGTATCCAGCAGCGCTTTCGGATCGGGTTCGTACAGGTAATCCCAGGTTTTACGTTTCAGTTCATCATCTTCTGAAGCCGGTAACGGCAGCAGCTGGGTGATCGTCGGCACCTGAGACATGGTGTTAATAAATTTGTTGCTGACAATATAAAGCTTGTCCAGACGACCTTCGTCGTAGGCCTGCAACATCACTTTTACCGGACCGATCAGTTCGGACAGGGCTGGTTTATCGCCCATACCGGTAACCTGAGCGACAATGTTGCCACCTACGGAATTAAAGAAGGACACACCTTTAGAGCCGATCATTGCGAGGTCGCACTGAACGCCTTTTTCGGACCATGCCTTCATATCCGCCAGCAGTTTCTTGAACAGGTTAATGTTCAAGCCACCGCACAGACCGCGGTCGGTAGACACCACCAGGTAGCCCACGCGCTTAACGTCGCGTTCTTCCAGGTACGGGTGCTTATATTCCAGATTACCGTTCGCAAGGTGACCAATCACTTTGCGCATGGTATCTGCATAAGGACGGCTGGCCGCCATGCGATCCTGCGATTTACGCATTTTGGAAGCGGCGACCATCTCCATCGCTTTAGTGATCTTTTGCGTGTTCTGGACGCTTGCGATCTTACTACGTATCTCTTTTGCGCCGGCCATGAGCTTCTCCTCAATGCCTACGGCCTGCCCTGAGACAGGCCGTCAGACTTTACCAGGATTGGGTTGCTTTGAAGGAATCGAGGATGCCTTTCAGCTTGCCTTCGATTTCGTCGTTATAGCCACCGGACTGGTTGATCTCTTGCATCAACGGAGCGTGATCACGGTCGACGTAAGCCAGCAGAGCGGCTTCGAAGCTACCGATTTTCGCCAGTTCTACATCCGCCAGATAACCACGTTCTGCCGCGAACAGAACCAGAGACTGCTGCGCAACGGACATCGGCGCATACTGTTTCTGTTTCAGCAGTTCAGTCACTTTCTGACCGTGGTCAAGCTGTTTACGGGTTGCATCGTCAAGGTCAGATGCAAACTGGGAGAACGCCGCCAGTTCACGATACTGTGCCAGCGCGGTACGGATACCACCGGACAGTTTCTTCATGATCTTGGTCTGCGCTGCGCCACCAACACGGGATACGGAGATACCCGGGTTAACCGCAGGACGAATACCGGCGTTGAACAGGTTGGTTTCCAGGAAGATCTGACCATCGGTAATGGAGATTACGTTGGTCGGAACGAACGCGGAAACGTCACCCGCCTGGGTTTCGATAATCGGCAGAGCGGTCAGAGAGCCGGTTTTCCCTTTCACTTCACCTTTAGTGAAGGTTTCGACGTAGTCGGCGTTAACACGCGCAGCACGCTCCAGCAGACGAGCGTGGAGGTAGAATACGTCGCCCGGGAATGCTTCACGGCCTGGCGGACGACGAAGCAGCAGGGAGATCTGACGGTAGGCGACAGCCTGTTTAGACAGGTCATCATAAATGATCAGCGCATCTTCGCCGCGGTCGCGGAAGTATTCGCCCATTGCGCAACCGGCGTATGGTGCCAGGTACTGCAGTGCAGCGGATTCAGACGCGGTTGCCACAACAACGATGGTGTTAGCCAGCGCGCCGTGTTCTTCCAGTTTACGTACCACGTTGGAAATAGTGGACGCTTTCTGGCCGATAGCCACGTAGACGCACTTGATGCCGGAATCACGTTGGTTGATGATGGCGTCAATTGCCAGCGCGGTTTTACCGGTCTGACGGTCGCCGATGATCAGTTCACGCTGACCACGACCGATTGGGATCATGGCATCAACGGATTTATAACCGGTCTGTACCGGCTGATCTACGGACTGACGTTCGATTACGCCCGGAGCGATAGCTTCAACGGCAGAGAAGCCGTCGTTGTCCAGCGCGCCTTTACCATCGATTGGTGCACCCAGGGTGTTAACCACACGGCCCAGCAGGCCACGGCCAACCGGAACTTCCAGGATACGACCAGTACACTTGACGGTCATACCTTCGGCAAGGTCAGCATACGGACCCATGACTACGGCACCGACGGAGTCGCGCTCCAGGTTCAGTGCGATAGCGTAACGGTTACCCGGCAGGGAAATCATCTCACCCTGCATACAATCGGCCAGGCCGTGAATGCGGATAACACCGTCACTTACAGAAACAATAGTACCTTCGTTGTGAGCTTCACTCACAACATTGAACTGAGCAATGCGCTGCTTGATCAGTTCGCTGATTTCGGTGGAATTCAGTTGCATGCTCCAGTCCCCTTAAGACTGCAAGACGTCTGCAAGGCGTTCAAGACGGCCGCGTACGCTACCATCAATGACCATATCACCCGCTCGGATGATAACGCCTGCCATTACAGACTTATCGATTTTGCAATTCAGCTTAACTTTGCGTGACAGACGTTTTTCCATCGCGGCGGTGATTTTCGCGAGCTGTTCTTCACTCAACGCATTGGCGGAGATGACTTCTACCTCAGAGGTAGCTTCACTCGCGGCGCGCAGGTGCACGAACAGCTCAAGAACATCAGGGAGCACTTTAAGACGACCGTTTTCAGCCATGACCTTAATCAGGTTCTGACCGTTTTCGTCCAGTTGCTCACCGCATACAGCGATAAACGACGTTGAGAGCGTTTCCGGCGCCAGTGCGCCAGACAGAAGCTCTGCCATTTGTTCGTTCTTCGTCACTTCGGCGGCAAACGCCAGCATGTCCTGCCAGCGATCTACGCTTTTGTGTTCGACGGCAAAGTCAAAAGCTGCTTTGGCGTAGGGGCGAGCTACCGTAACAAATTCAGACATCAGCCCCTCCCTCCTTACAGTTCAGCGACAAGTTTATCCACGATGTCGCTGTTAGCAGCTTCATCCACGGAACGTTCGATGATCTTCTCGGCGCCAGCAACAGCCAGGATAGCGACTTGCTTACGCAGTTCTTCGCGAGCACGTTTACGCTCGGCGTCAATTTCTGCCTGAGCCTGTGCCACGATTTTAGTACGTTCCTGCTCTGCTTCAGCTTTGGCTTCGTCCAGGATCTGGGAGCGACGTTTGTTCGCCTGCTCGATGATAACCTGGGCTTCCGCTTTCGCTTTTTTCAGCTGGTCGGTCGCATTGGCCTGTGCAAGGTCCAAATCCTTTTTAGCTCGTTCTGCAGAAGAAAGACCGTCAGCAATCTCTTTTTGACGTTTTTCGATGGCAGCCATTAACGGCGGCCATACGTATTTCATGCAGAACAGAACGAACATGACAAACGCGATGGCCTGGCCGAGGATTGTTGCGTTAAGATT
>NZ_JBKDZH010000148.1:0-3406 GCF_047971185.1 Kluyvera sp. | reverse complement strand
AGTTTATGAAACTGCATTTATGAATTGCCTCGCGGGCCTGATCAAATGGTCTTGCAGGCACTATATGGCACGGAGGCCGGACGTTCCCCACCCCTGACTTATACAATAAGGTGCTTTGACAATGGAGAAGATTCAGCACACTTCACCATAGCTGTAAAATGTCAAAATAACTTTAGTTTCCACTCAAGCAAACCAGTGAATGCATGTGACTTGGGGTACGCTGCTTGACAGAAAACACATTTTTCTTAAATTCTGCAAGTTTTCCCTAGACTACATTTGTGTGTGATATGAGAGACACACTGCCTCTAGAAAATTCAAGTTACAAATGTAGTGAAAGGTCAGATGCAGAAAGGCCCCAAAATACCTCTGGGCCAAGGGGACATCTCTTTGGCTCACTCAGTAAAGCAATGGCCTTCCTGTCTCCACTGGTCACATGGGCAAGCAGGTTCAAATCCTCACCCCACCTCTTTGCATTTCTCCCAAAAATAAAGATCAATTTCTCCTGTGTTTTCGAATGAGCAATGAAGCTCCTGTTGGGCACATTAGAGGTGTGTTGCAGCGGTGTTATCCTGGCTCCTGTGGTAGTGGTAGTCGGGTTGCACCCTTGGATCCATAGGGTGTCTGGATGGTCCGTCTTTCTCTCAGAGGTGTATACTACCAGAGCAGACGGTTAGAAGAGGAACTCAAGTAAAGTTTCGAAACACAGAAATTGAGCTACAATAGGGAGGAAAGCTGGTAGTGACCAGTCAGATGTGGAAAGGCCCCAAAATACCTCTGGGCCAAGGGGACGCCACTTTGGCTCACTTGGTACGGCAGTGGCCTTCCCGTCTCCATTGGTCATGTGGGCGAGCGGGTTCAAATCCTCGTCCTGCCATACTGCACTTCTCCCCAAAATATACATCAATTTCTCCTGTGTTTCAGAGCGAACAGAAAAGCTCTCTTTGGGCGCATTAGGCAAATAAAGATTCTTGCTCTACCTTCTTGAGGTAAAGAATCTGAGTGTCTTTTTCCTTGTTTTGTTTCACACCCCTACTCTTGTCCCACCAATTCCCCTCCAATGACCCAGAGAGGAAAACTAGCTACTTAATGAATTGTAGGCTGTGCTTGCCAATTTGTACACACCCTTGCAATTAGTGCTGGTATCAGGAAAAACACTCTACAAAACTGAAGGGGGATATAAAGATGAACTGCTGTCTAAATAAAGATATACATTATTTCTATCTATCTACATCTCCAACGCCCTGTCCCCCCACGGGAACTTACCACAAGGGGGTGGCCACAGTACAAGCGTCTCCAGCTCTCCCTATTCAGGCACTCTCTCTCAGTACATTCCATTCCTCACCTCCCCACTCTCTCTCTCCAATACTCATCCACTCTATTTATCCATTTCACGGGTGGTCTCCCCCTGACACCCCCTCCCTCAATCTTGCCCTCATACCCTCTCTTCACCAAGTCATCCTCTCTCATTCTCTTCAAATGTCCATACCATCTCAGTGTACCACCCTTCACCCATACAACCACTCCACACTCCACTCCCTCTGCTGTTGCACCCACACCACATCTCCTATATATGTCTTCATTACTTTCTGCATCCCACCCTGACATACCTCACGCATCTCTTAAGTAACTCATTATAACCGCACATATTCGTGATTGCTGTCCTACATTCCATGTCCATGTCTCTGCTGCATATGAGAGTTGGGAGGATGATACTGTTCCTTATACTCTTTTTTACCTCCATGCTTATACTTCTCCCGTTCATAACTCTCTCCAATGCACCTATAACCTGCCTACCCTTCACTGCTCTCCCTTACCTCTCCCTCCATGCTCCCATGCTTACACATAACTGACCCCAAGTACTTCAATTCAGTCATTTCCTTCATCCTCTTCCTCCCCAACTAGATCTTACACTGTCTTGCTCTCTGCCCTAACTCAGTATGGCTTTGCTAAAATCAATAGTCTGCTCTCTCGCCCTCTCAAAAACCATTACTTTACTCCTGCCTGCATTTACTTTCAACTTTCTCCTTCTGCAGACCCTGTCAAATTCATCCACAATCCTCTGTAGCATCCTCTCATTTTCAGCAAACAACACTGTGTCATCTGCGAACAGCCCTGCCACCAAAGACTGCTCTACATCTCTCACATTCAGTCTAGCACCCGGATCTCCCACACTGACTTTCATCTCTCTCATACACCCATCCATATAAATATTAAAAAGCCATGGTAATATCACACACCCCTGTCTCACACCGACACCAACACTGAAACTCTCACTCAACTCCCCATTCACAGGCACAGAGGCACTCGCATCCTAGTAAAAAAAAAATCTTATCCCTTCAAGTAATTACCTTCCCACCCCATATATCCTAAAGACATCCCATAAACCCTTCCTGTCAACCCTGTCATATGCCTTATACAAGTCCATGAAAGCAGCAAACAGCTTCCTATCCTTCTCCAGGTACTTTTCAACCATCATTTTCAGTGCAAAAACCTGATCCACGCACCCCCTCCCCTTCCTAAAGCCCCCTTGTTCATCACCTACACTTTCATTCGTTATTTTCATCATCCTCTCATTTAAAACCCTTCCATACACCTTTCCTGGCACACTGAGTCAACTTATTCCCCTATAGCTGTTACAATCATCCCTAATCCCTCTTCCTTTGTACAGTGGCACAATGATGGCTTTTCTCCAGTCTTCCGGCACCTCACTCTGCTTCCATGCTAGATTACATATCCACAGCATCCTCTCCACAACTATATCTCCTATATACTTCAGCATTTCTGCTGTTATACCATGAATCCCAGGGGCATGATAATAAAACACAAACAGTCAGGAAACTCAACAATTACACCATACTGTGGCTTACTTGACAGCAAAATGAAATTATCGTATGTGCTGGTCATGTTTCTCTCATCATAGTCATTGCCCCACCATTTTTTTCTCACCTGACTTATGCAACTGTCATGGGTCATCTACAATAATGGAATGCAAAGGAAAACCAGGAATAGTGAAGAATTCAGACCCCTGATCAAACAATTTTTATATTAAAAATGAGAATACAAAAAAAATCTGGAAAAAGCTTATGATAGGGTGGACAGGGAAGCTCTGTGGGATGTTCCAAAACTTTATGGCACAGGAAGTTGTTTATTAAAAAACAAAGAGGCTAGTGCCATGTGTATCAGTACACAGTAGAGGGAGAAAGAGTTTAGGATTAGTGTGGCAGTGAGAAAGGGTGTGTCATGTCACCTTGGCTCTTTAATAAATACATGGATCGGTGTATAAGAGAACTGAAAGTGAAAGTAGGTGGTAGTGGTGCAGAAGTGCATATGAATGGTGTGGAGCAGTTGTAGAGGCCCAGAATGGCAGATAAGCGCTTTCAAGGCCCTGGAGCCTTGGGCATGCCTT
>NZ_JBKDZH010000147.1:0-2426 GCF_047971185.1 Kluyvera sp. | reverse complement strand
AAGCCCTCGGGACTCCTGCTTCCCGATGGAGGGAGGGCCCCTAGCCCCCCATTTTATTTTTGGAGTGGCCGAGGAGGTGCAAATTCGGCGCCCGCCAGCAGAACCATGCCTGGGGTCAACCTTCGGAAGGTTCTACGTCTGGGCTCCTGGAACGTCCGGAGTCTGTCGGAGGATCACCGACTGCTCTGTCTATCGGATGAGCTGAAGAGGCTGAGGGTGGGTATAGTGGGAGTCTCTGAGACGAGTAGGCCTGGCAATGGCGAAATCAGTAGTATGGGGTACATCTACTACTGGTCCGGCATAAGCAATGGTGCCCGTCTCAGGGGGGTAACTACAGGCATCTCCAGCAGAGTGGAGCCGTTCGTGGTGGAGGTTTCTCTGTGTGATGAGCGTATAATGCGAGTGAGGCTTAAGCACACTTTGGGCTTCATGTCTCTTATTGCAGTGTATGCTCCTACCAAGCTGTGTGAAACTGAAGAGAAGGAGGCGTTCTACGCCAAACTCAACTCAGTATTAGACCAGTGCCCCCATCGGGACACACTCATTGTCTTGGGCGACTTTAATGCTACTACTGGCACTGAGAGAGCTGGCTATGAGTTATATGTTGGTCCTCACGGCTCTGGCACCAGGAACACCAACAGTTCTCTCCTGAATTTTGCAAGATCCAGAAGGTTGAGAATTGCAGGTTCTTGGTATCAGAGACCAGAGCTGCACCGCTGGACATGGTATAGCAATGCTGGAGAGGTAGCTAAAGAGATCGACCACATCCTCGTAAGTACTCGTTGGAGGATCCTCCAGAACTGCAGGGTTTTCCGGAGTGCTGAGTTCTTTGCAACTGATCATAGGCTTGTCGTTGCTACACTCAAGCTACATGTCAGGTCAAGAAGAATCTCAAGCTTGTTTACTGTCCTGTTTAATTTGTTTTTTCTTTTACTTGAACTTGTTTCTCCTCTACATCATTTATTTTCTTATTTTTAACTCATCTTCACTTTTCTTATGTTATTTCATACTGTTTTCTCTTTTACTTCATCTTTTTTTCAATTTTGGCTTGTTTTCTCTTTTACTTCATTTTGTTTCCTCTTCTACTTCATCATGTCTTTTCTACTTCCTCCTGTTGTCTCCTACTTCATATGGTTTTCTCATCTGCTGCATCTGGTTTTCTCTTGTACTTCATTCTGTTTTCTCCTCTACCTCTTCTTGTTTTCTCTTCTACATCATCCTGTTTTCTCCTCTGCTTTCTGGTTTTCTCTTCTACTTCTGGTTTTCTCTTCTACCCCATCTTGTTTTCTCTTCTACCTCATCATGTTTTCTCATCTACTTCATTTTGCTTTCTTGTTTGCTTCATCTGGTTTTCTCCTCTACTTTGTTGTTTTGTTTTCTACTTCATCAGTTTTAAGTTCTACCTCACCTTGGTTTCTCTTCCATTTCATCTTGTTATCTCCTCTACTTCATCTTGTTTTCTCCTCTACCTCATCTTGTCTCCTACATCATCTGGTTTTCTCTTCTACTTCATCTGATTTTCTCTTTTACTTTATCTTTTGTCTTCTTCATCTGGTTTTCTCTTCTGCTTCATCTTTTTTTCTCTTCTACTTCATCTGGTTTTCCTATCTGGTTTTCTCCTGCTACATCTGTTGTTTCTTCCACTTCATCTTGCGTTTTTTTCTACTGTACTTTATCTGGTTTTCTCCTGTACTTCATCTTGTTTTCTCTTTACTTCATCTGATTTTGTCTGGTTTTCTCCTCTGCTTCATCATGTTTTCTCTTCTACTTCATTTGGTGTCTTCCTTTGGTTTCCTCTTCTACTTCATGTTGTTTTCTCTTCCACCTCATCTTGTTATCTCTTTTACATCATCTTGCTTTCTCCTCCTGTTTTTTCTTCTACTTCATCTTGTTTTCTCTTCTACTTCATGTTGTTTTCTCCTCTACTCATCTTGTTTTTTCATTTTCCTGTTTTCTTTACACCATTTTGTTTTCTTTTCTACTTTACCTTGTTTTTTCTTCTAATTAATGTCATTTTCTCTTCCACTTCGTCTTGTTTTCTCTTTACTTCATGTCTCTTGTAATTCATCTTGTTTACTGTTTAACTTCATCTTGTTTTCTCTTCTACTTCATCTGGTTTTCTCTTCTACTTCACCTGGTTTTCTCTTCTTCATTTGGTTTTCTATTTACTTCATCTGGTTTTCTTTTCAACTTTGTCTTGATTTTTCTTCCACTTCATCTTGTTTTCTCTTATACTTCATCTTGTTTTCTCCCGTACCTCATCTTGTTTTCTCTTCTACTTTGTCTTGTTTTCTCTTCTACTTCATCTGATTTTCCTTTCTATATCTGATTTTCTCTTCTTAATCATTTTATATCCTTTATTCATTGTCTTTTCTTACTTTCATCTTGTTTGCTCTATTACTTCATCAATGTTTTTTATTCAATTT
>NZ_JBKDZH010000146.1:0-17955 GCF_047971185.1 Kluyvera sp. | reverse complement strand
TTTGCGGGTTTGTCACTGCCTGACGTTTAGCCGGCTGACCAACCAGAGTTTCACCATCCTGTGTATACGCCATGATAGAAGGCGTGGTGCGATCGCCTTCGGCGTTCTCCAGCACGCGTGCAGTAGTGCCATCCATAATCGCTACACAAGAGTTGGTAGTACCCAGGTCGATACCAATAATTTTACCCATCTAAACGTCTCCACTAAAAATTCAGTCAACATGTGGTTGTGAGTCTGTAATAAGGGCAAAACGCTCGGTTTCAACTGCCCTGAATCGTTTTTTTTCAGACTCACTCACTGCGGTTGACTACAAGATGGGGTCGCAACGGCATCCATCAAGGGGCAGCAGTAAAAATTTTTCATTCAGTGCGCTTTTATTTCTGCCGCCTTGACGTAATAGATTCATTATAAACATATAAAAACACCAATTCATTCAGCAAATTACTGTCATAAGTTGTTATAATTGAGCGCTGAAAACCGTACCGGCGAGGGATAAAATTCCCCTCAGCATTTCACTCACTGAAATGGCCCCTCCGGTAAGGAATACAATGAAAACCATTTTGAACGTCTCGGCGAGCCTGGCGCTCGGCCTGATGCTGGCCAGCACCGCCTGCGCCAACGACCACAAAACGCTGGGCGTTATCGCCCTGCCTCGCAATGAAACTAACGATCTGACCCTCAAGCTGCCTATCTGCCGGGTGGTGAAGCGCATCAAGCTCACGGTCGACCGCGGCGACGCGCAGCTCAGCGGCGCCTCCGTCTACTTTAAGGCCGCCCGCAGCAGCAGCCAGAGCCTTAACGTTCCTTCCTCATTGAAAGAAGGTGAGACAACTGACTGGATCAACATCAACAGCGATAACGACAACAAACGCTGCGTATCCCGAATCAGTTTCTCAGGCCATACCGTGAACTCTTCCGATATGGCGTCGCTAAAAATCATCGGCGACGATTAACCTCGCCCCGCTCACACAAGCCACGAACGCCAATGAAAGTTTCCTATCTGAATGATGAAGACCTCACGTTCCTTCAGCACTGCAACGAAGAACAGCTGGCGCGCTTAGCGCAGTTGCTCACGCATAATGAAAAAGGCAAACGTCGCCTGTCGAGCGCACTGCTGCACAATGAGCTGTATATGTCGATGGATGGCCACCCGGAGCAGCACCGCCGCAACTGGCAGCTGATCGCCGGCGAGTTTCAGCACTTTGGCGGCGATAGCATCGCCAACCAGATCCGCGGCCACGGCAAGCTGTACCGCGAAATCCTGCGCGACGTCGCCAAACGCCTGGGCCTGAAAGCCGATAAAACCATGCCGACTGCAGCCATTGAGAAGCAGCTGCTGGAACAGTTTGTTCGCCACGCCTGGAAGCGAATGAATGACGAGCAGAAAGCGCGCTTTCACGCGGCAATCGAGCTGAAGGTGATGGAACTGGAAGCCCTGCTGCCGCAGCTTATCGACAGCCATCGTCTGGACCACGGCATTGAGCATCTGCTGGACGGCCAGCTTAGCCACATTCTGCATAAACATGCCGCCGTCAGCGTCATCGGCCACGGTTTGATGCGCGGCGCCGGTCTGGGTGGCCCGGTGGGCGCAGCGGTGAATGGCGTTAAGGCCGTCAGCGGCAGCGCTTATCGCGTCACCATCCCCGCCGTTTTACGCATTGCCTGCCTGCGTCGGCTGATTGCCCGCGCGGCGCTCCAGCGTGCCGGATAAGTTAACGGGGGAAAATAGTTCATTTTCCCCCGATCAGATCATAGACAGCCCGTTTACTCCTGATTATGATGCCGCGCCCCCGGCAACTGGGGAGATTATTTCACCATTCAATGATGATTTGAGGAATTATGGGCAACACTAAGTTGGCTAACCCGGCACCGCTGGGCCTGATGGGCTTCGGCATGACCACCATTCTGCTTAACCTGCATAACGCCGGTTTCTTCGCCTTTGACGGCATTATTCTCGCTATGGGTATTTTTTACGGCGGTATCGCGCAGATTTTCGCGGGCCTGCTGGAATACAAGAAAGGGAATACTTTCGGTCTGACCGCTTTCACCTCCTACGGCTCTTTCTGGTTGACCCTGGTCGCCATTCTGCTGCTGCCGAAGATGGGGATGAGCGATGCGCCTAACGCACAATTCCTCGGCGCTTACCTGGGCCTGTGGGGCGTGTTCACGCTGTTCATGTTCTTCGGTACGCTGAAAGCGGCGCGCATGCTGCAGTTCGTGTTCCTGAGCCTGACCGTGCTGTTCGCGCTGCTGGCCATTGGCAACATCAACGGCAACGAAGCGATTATTCACGTAGCGGGTTGGGTTGGCCTGGTTTGTGGCGCGAGCGCTATTTACCTGGCAATGGGTGAAGTGCTGAACGAACAGTTCGGTCGCACCGTACTGCCGATTGGTGAAAAACACTGATCCTCGCCTCATCCTGAAAAACGCCGGCCTGTCCGGCGTTTTTTTTACCCATAAACTACCGATACTGGGATTATCGCTTCCTGATAATTTGCGCTATTTTCAATAACTTCTCATGATAAAAAGGATTATTGATGATGCGCCTCACCTCAGCTTGCCCCCTGATTCTGGCCTGTGGAGCCTTGATGCCCGTTGGTGCCAGTGCGCTACCAACGCCTGAAGTCAGAAGCGTTGACTGGGATAAGGAAAATACCGTACGCGTCGGGGATAGCATCAATACCGTGTATCGGATTACGATGTCAGAGGGATCACGTAATCATCTTTGGCTAAACGTTGATTGCCAAACCCATGAAAAAACGCTGCTGTATATGAACCTGCACACGGTAACCGGGAGCAATATCCGCGCCTACGGCGGTAACTCTTTCGCCCGCTATATTCCCGGCGTCCCTTTCGAGCCCGATGCCGATAGCCTGCTCAGCACCAACCCTGCACTCGATGTCTGCAAACAAAACGTCGCGCCGCCTCGTTGGGTAGGACTCACTGCCGCAGATAAGAACGGCGACCAGCCGTTTATCGACCTGAATAACAGCCATCGCGAGGGCAATATGCTCAATCTGCGCGTAGGTACGGATTACGCTCAGGTTCATCGTGAAAAGAAATATGACGCGCCCTACGACTTTAAAATCAGCCAGATGCAGGTTAATTGCGATAACCAGCAGGCGCGCATTGAACGAGCGTTCTCTCTGAATGCCAACGTTGTGACTGACAACACCACAACCACGGATTCCGCCTTCACTTCCCTCCCCGCCACGCTTACCGCCCCCGTGAAGCAACTGTGTGCCCTACAGGATCTCAACGCGTTTACCGGCAGCGGCACGTGGGTAGCCCGGCAGAAAACCGAAGCTGATGCACCGCTGACAATCCCCGATTTCGAACACAACGATCCTGCGGCTTTAGCCCGTTACCCGCTTTCCGAAACGGTAAGCAAGACAGCAATGCAGGTACTGAAAAACGGGCGTAACGCGCCTGTGTTTTCCAGCCTCACCTATACGCCGGTGTGGCCTGGCGACAGCGATATTAAGGGCAAAACGCGCATCGACAGGCTGCCTGACGGTAGTACCCTCACGCTTGATACGCTGATACTCAAAGGGGTGACGTTCTATAGCCAGTACCATCGATTATTCAATATCGTTGATCTGAAACAGTGGGATTCGATGAAAAATAGCCCGTTCATCGCTCAGACGCTGGAAACCAACTTTAGCGTGACGCCGGAGGCTGGCCAGCCGTACCACTGGCATGCGGTACTGCAAGATGATACCGCCCCGGAGGGAAGCAAATCGAAGCGTCAGGATTGTCGTGTGGAAGGCCCGTGGCGCGATGCCTCAACGCTGAACAAGGCTTTCCCTGGGCGCTATATCGAGCTTATCTGCACCGATGATCGGGGCGATGGCAGAGCAATGAGCAGCGATTACGCCTGGCTGGAAAATTTGCGCGTCTACATTCGCATCGGTTATCAGGAAGCGGGGCAGAAAAAACGGTTTACCTTTAAAGACGTCACCATTATTCGCTAGCACACGCGACGCCGGGGTCGACGCCGCGTGGTGTCAGCTTACGCCTCGGCAGGGGCGCTGCTTACTGCGGGTATCTCTTTACGCAGCCAGATACCGAGCCCAAGGCCAATCAACGACAGCGCCAGCACATACCAGGCTGGCGCCATCGGCGAAACGCCCATCAACATGGTGACGGCAATCGGCGTCAGGCCGCCAAAAATGGCGTAAGAGACATTGTAGGAGAAGGAAATACCACTAAAGCGCACCTCCGCCGGGAAGGCGCGGACCATCACATAAGGCACGGCGCCCACGACACCCACACACAGACCTACCAGCCCGTAGAGTAAAAACAGCTGCTCAGGGTGCGTTCCGGCAAGATGGTAGAAAACCCAGCTAGAGCAAGCGAGCAGGATGCTGCCCACAATAAAGGTTTTACTGGCCCCGATGCGGTCAACAATCAACCCCGCCAACAGGCAGCCAACGCAGAGCATTATTGTCGCCACGCTATTGGCCTGTAAGGTCAACGCTGGGGCAAAGCCGTACTGCTTTTGCAGCCAGACCGGTGACATCAGAATCACCACCACGATACCGGCGGAGAGCAGCCAGGTCAGCAGCATTGAGACCACCACCGCCTGCTTGTGCTTGAGGACCACGGATTTAATTGGCAGCTCTTGCGCCAGCGCTTTACGCTGCTGCATTTCGAGGAAGATAGGCGTCTCCTGCAGCCAGCGCCGCAGGTACATCGCCACCAGCCCAAAGGCCCCGCCGAGCAGAAAAGGGATACGCCAGCCGCCGTCGTGAATGGCCTGCGCGGTCAGTTGCGTGTTGATCAGCGTCGCCACCACGGAGCCCAGCAGGATCCCCACCGTTAGCCCCGCCGTCAGCGTACCGCAGGCGATACCAATGCGCCGGGCCGGAACGTGCTCGGCGACAAACACCCACGCCCCCGGCACTTCGCCGCCAATCGCCGCGCCCTGCAAAATACGCATCAGCAGCAGCAGCAGCGGCGCCGCCAGCCCGGCAGTGGCGTAAGTCGGCAACAGGCCAATCGCCAGCGTCGGTACCGCCATCAGCAGGATGCTAAGGGTAAACATTTTTTTGCGCCCGACCAGATCGCCAAAGTGCGCCATGATAATGCCGCCCAGCGGACGAGCCAGATAGCCGGCGGCAAAGATGCCGAAGGTTTGCACCTGGCGCAGCCACTCAGGGATATCCGCCGGGAAGAAAAGCTCCCCTACCACAGCGGCAAAGAAGACGAAGATGATGAAATCATAAAACTCCAGCGCGCCGCCCAGGGCGGCCAGCGTCAGCGTTTTATAATCCTGTCGATTCAGAGGTCGGGTGTAATGTGACATAACAAACCATTCGCAAAGTCGGACTGTTGATATAAGTTTACGATTTGTGTAAAGCAAAAATGACTATACCGTAAACCCTATCGCACTCCAGAGGAATGATAGGTTATGTCAGAAAAGCATCACATTCAGGATAAAGTCTCGCGACGTGCGCTCTTAGGGCGAAATGCTGCTACCACCTGCGGATGCGTTTCGATATAAGGCCCTTCCAGCAATTGTACACAATACGGTACACTCGCAAAGATACCGTTCACCAGCACCTTGCCATCGGCATCCTTCACCCCTTCCAGCGTTTCCTGAATCGCTTTCGGCTGGCCCGGCAGGTTGAGGATCAGCGCCTGTTTACGAATCACCCCGACCTGACGAGAGAGGATCGCCGTCGGTACAAAGTGCAGGCTCACCTGGCGCATCTGCTCGCCAAAGCCCGGCATCACGCGATCGGCAATCGCCAGCGTGGCATCCGGGGTCACATCGCGACGCGCCGGGCCGGTACCGCCGGTGGTCAGCACCAGGTGGCAGCTCATCTCATCGACCAGCTCGCACAGGGTTTGCTCGATAATGGTTTGCTCGTCGGGGATCAGGCGGGTTTCGACTTTAAATGGGGTAGCCAGCGCGCTGCTCAGCCACTCTTCAAGCGCCGGCAGGCCTTTGTCCTGGTAAACGCCGCTGGAGGCGCGGTCAGAGATAGAAACTAAGCCAATGCGTAACGTGTTCATGATTATTCCGTTGAAACTGTACTGTTAAGCAGAATGATACACGTGAATGGTCGGTAATACTAAGACACCGGAGGGGTAATCACACCCCATTTCCCGAGGCTCGCCGCAAAACCAGCACGCTAATTCACAATTCGCTACCGTGAAAATAGCCGTAGTGGCAGACTCCGCCCACACGCTTCCACGGAGGGTAGGACATGCGAAAAAACAGGACACCCACACCGCATGATTTAGTCTTTAAAGCCTTTCTTTCACATATGGAAACAGCGCGGGATTTTATTGCCCTTCACCTTCCTCCAGCGCTTCTACATTTGTGCGATCTGCAAACGCTACAGCTGGAATCGGGTAGCTTCATCGAGGACGATTTGCACCCTTACTTCAGCGATATGCTCTACTCGCTGAATACGGTTTGCGGGGCGGGTTATATTCACGTGCTGATTGAACATCAAAGCTCGCCCGATAAACATATGGCCTTTCGTCTGATGCGTTATGCCATTGCCGCCATGCAACGCCATCTGGAGGCCGGGCATAAATCGCTACCGCTGGTGATCCCCATTCTGTTTTACCAGGGGCGAAAAAGTCCTTACCCCTACTCCCTGAACTGGCTGGATAACTTCACCGAACCGCAGCTAGCGGAACGCATTTATAGTCAGCCATTTCCGTTGGTGGATATCACGGTAATCCCCGATGATGAGATCATGCGTCACCGCAGTATGGCTGCGCTGACGTTGATTCAAAAGCATATACGCCAGCGCGATCTCACTCGGCTTCTCGATAAACTAGCGGGGCTATTAACCTGCAACAACATCAGCGGACAACAGGTGATTGCGCTGGTAAACTATATGCTCCAGGCGGGAGAAGCCCAGGATGCCCGCACGTTGTTGTACGAAATGGCGCAGCGCGCGCCTCAGTATGGAGACGAACTGATGACATTAGCGGAACAACTGAAGCAGGAAGGTCGGGTAGAAGGAATACAGCAAGGGGTGCAGCAAGGTCTACAAACAGGCAAACGCGAAGCGGCCCGTCATATCGCGCAGGCGTTACTGAAAAAAGGGATGTCGGTGGCGGATATCATTGAGATCACCGGCCTTTCCGCTGACGAGCTCCCTTCCCTCCAGCATTAAAAAAACAGCCCGCTCTCTATCAAGAAAAGCGGGCTGTCGCATGACGTCCTGGCTGAATTACAGCAGGTCGCCGATCATTTTTTCCAGTTTTTCCTGGTCAATCGCAAACTTACGGATACCTTCCGCCAGTTTGTCGACCGCCATCGGATCCTGGTTGTGCTGCCACAGGAACTCGGATTCGGTGATGCGGCTCGGACGCGCTTTCACTTCACCGGTGAAGGTCAGTTTACGCTCCAGCGGGCCTTCGCTTTCTGCCAGCTCTTTGAGCAGCGCAGGGGCGATGGTCAGGCGGTCGCAGCCAGCCAGCTCAAGGATTTCGCCGATGTTACGGAAGCTTGCGCCCATCACGACGGTTTCATAACCGTGTTCTTTGTAGTACTGGTAGATTTCGCTCACGGAAACCACGCCCGGATCTTCCGCTGGCGCGTACTCTTTCTTATCGGTATTGGCTTTGTACCAATCCAGAATACGACCCACAAACGGGGAGATCAGGAACACGCCCGCTTCCGCACAGGCACGCGCCTGAGCGAAGGAGAACAGCAGAGTCAGGTTACAGTTGATGCCGTCTTTTTCCAGCTGCTCCGCCGCGCGGATGCCCTGCCAGGTAGAAGCCAGTTTGATCAGGATACGATCGTTGCTGATGCCAGCATCGTTGTACATTTTGATCAGGCGCTTGGCTTTGGCGATGGACGCTTCGGTGTCATAGGACAGGCGCGCGTCAACTTCAGTAGAAATACGGCCCGGGACCAGCTTCAGAATTTCCAGACCGATGTTTACGGCCAGTTTGTCGGTAGCATCTACAACCTGCTGCGCACGGTCGCTGCTCTGGCTACGCGCCCAGGCAACCGCATCGTCGATCAGTTTGCGGTACTCAGGGATCTGTGCTGCGCCCAGAATCAGGGAAGGGTTAGTTGTCGCATCCTGAGGCTGATACAGCTTCATTGCTGCGATGTCTCCGGTGTCAGCCACTACGGTTGTGTACTGACGCAGAGATGTCAATTTATCCGTCATGATAGTGTTTCTCTTTAAACAGCTGTTAGGGGGATGTAACCGGTCTGCCCCGATAATATCACGCCGCTCCCTCAGCGCAACCGCCGACGTCATGAGAGCGCAGAGTATGATAAACTCAAGCATTGGACTTTCAGACGTGGCCGCTGTGCGCGCTGATTGTGGTAACGCTTACATTGGCTGAATCGAATCGTGTGAAGCAGCGTTTGTTTCCCGGATTCAGCCGCCCGTTCGGCATAGACAAGAGGACGTTTAATGCCTGATTTCCTGTCTTTTATCAGCGAAATACTGTGGGGCTCGGTAATGATTTACCTGCTCCTGGGGTGTGGTATCTGGTTTACATGGAGAACCGGCTACATCCAGTTTCGCTACATCCGTCAGTTTAGCAAAAGTCTGAAAAGAAGCCTGAAGCCAGGCGACGGCGGGCTGACTTCATTCCAGGTGCTGTGCATCAGCCTGGCCGCGCGCGTCGGCAGCGGCAACCTCGCCGGGGTGGCGCTGGCGATCACCGTCGGCGGCCCCGGTGCGGTGTTCTGGATGTGGGTAGCCGCCATTATCGGCATGGCCAGCAGCTTCGCCGAATGCTCGCTGGCCCAGCTTTACAAAGAGCGTGACGCCAGCGGGCAGTTCCGTGGCGGGCCGGCCTGGTATATGACGCGAGGGCTGGGCATGCGCTGGATGGGCGTGCTCTTCTCGCTGTTCCTGCTGCTCGCCTACGGCTTAATCTTCAACATCGTGCAGGCAAACTCCACGGCGCATGCGCTGAAGTATGCCTTCGACATTCCTCGCAGCGTGACCGGCGTCGTGATGGCGTTCCTTGCGCTGCTGGTGATTATGCGCGGCCTGAAAGGCGTGGCGCGGCTTAGCCAGTGGCTGGTGCCGTTGATGGCGCTGGTATGGGTCGTCACCTGCCTGCTGATCTCGCTGTGGCATATCGTGGAAATGCCGGCCATCATCAACATGATTATTCGCAGCGCTTTTGGCTGGCAAGAAGCGGCGGCGGGCGCGGTCGGCTATAGCGTCAGCCAGGCGATTACCAGCGGCTTTCAGCGCAGTATGTTCTCCAACGAAGCGGGGATGGGTTCCACGCCTAACGCGGCGGCAGCAGCGGCCTCCTTCCCCCCTCACCCGGCGGCGCAGGGCATCGTGCAGATGATCGGCGTACTAATTGATACCATCGTTATCTGTAGCGCCAGCGCCATGGTGGTGCTGCTGGCGGGCCACGGTACCCGGACCACCGGCTATGACGGTATTCAGCTTATCCAGCACGCGATGAGCGTACTGGTTGGCCACTGGGGCGCGAGCTTTGTGGCGCTGGTGATGGTCATGTTTGCTTTTACCTCGATCGTCGCCAACTACGTCTACGCCGAAAACAATCTGATCTTCCTACGCTGCAATAAGCCGTGGGCCATCTGGCTGCTGCGTATCGGTACGCTGCTGATGGTGGTGATGGGCAGCCAGCTCAGCCTGCCGGTGGTCTGGCAGCTGGCGGACGTGATTATGGCGTTGATGGCGATCACCAACCTTTCGGCTATTTTGCTGCTATCGCCGGTCGTCAAAATCATTGCGCTGGACTATCTGCGCCAGCGTAAACTCGGCGTCACGCCGGTGTTCGACCCGGACTACTACCCGGAAATCGCCCGCCAGCTAGCGCCGGAAAGTTGGGATCAACCGCCGCGCCAATAGCAGCAATCGATCACCTGCGGCCGTTTTTTTGTTAAAGTTGCGTGAAATTTTCTGCAAGGACTGGATATGCTGATTCTGATTTCTCCGGCTAAAACGCTCGACTACCAAAGCCCGCTGGCCACCACGCGCTATACCCAGCCGATGCTGCTGGAGCACTCTCAGCAGCTGATCGGCGTGGCGCGCAAGCTCTCAGCGCCGCAGATTAAAGCGCTGATGGGGATTAGCGATAAGCTGGCGGATTTAAACGCCACCCGCTTCCACGACTGGCACCCGGACTTCACGCCAGATAACGCCCGCCAGGCGATTCTGGCGTTCAAAGGCGACGTCTACACCGGGCTACAGGCGGAAACCTTCAGTGAAGCCGATTTTGACTTCGCGCAGAAGCACCTGCGCATGCTCTCCGGCCTGTACGGCGTGCTGCGCCCGCTGGATCTCATGCAGCCTTATCGTCTGGAAATGGGGATTCGTCTTGAGAACCCGCGCGGGAAAGATCTGTATCAGTTCTGGGGTGAGGAAATCACCCATACGCTGAACGCCGCGCTGCACGATCAGGGCGACGATATCGTGGTGAATCTGGCATCAGATGAATACTTCCGCTCGGTGAAACCGAAAGCGTTGAAGGGGCAAATCATTAAGCCCGTCTTCCTCGATGAGAAAAACGGTAAGTTTAAGGTGATTAGCTTCTACGCCAAAAAGGCGCGCGGGCTGATGAGCCGCTACATCATTGAGAACCGTCTGTCGAAACCAGAGCAGTTGACCGGTTTTGATAGCGAAGGGTATTTCTTTGATGCGGAAAGTTCGAGCACCGAAGAGTTAGTCTTCAAGCGCCACGAACAGTAAGCAGGTAGCCCGCAGGCTACCTGAATTCACGATTAATGATGGCCTGACGGTGGGCGATGATCGTCGCCGCGACCGTGATTATCATGACCGTGGTCATCGTGACGATTGTCATGATGGTCATCGTGCCCACGGTTATCGTGATGCGGAGGCGGTGGCGTATGGGCATGCCAGCGGTTGTCGCGCCATTCATAGTGATCGTTCCACCAGCCGTGGTCGCGCCAGTGGCCGCCATCCCAGTAGCGACCGTTATTGTCCTGGTCGCCAATTTGCAGCTTCACGGCAGGCACCAGCGTAATCTCTGCGGCCTGAGTGATAACCGGAGCCGCCAGCATCATTGCCAGTGCAAACATCGCAGGTTTTAACATGGGTAACTCCTTGGTTCTTCGTTCGCCAGTGTGGCCGATGAAGAGAGCTTACCGCCCTGGAACCCACGTTGTTATTCTCTGCAATCCTATAATCTAACGCCCCGCATTTATTGGGAATTTCTCCTTTTTCCCTGACGAATTCCTGCATAATTTCTCCCTATTTCCCCCTCCGCTATAGAGGGGGAAACGGAGACATTACGCGTTGCTCATCATCAGCTTGCGCAGCGCGGCGTAGTCAGCCGGCAGGTTGTGCGAGAGCAGCGGCAGATCGGCGCGGTCCGCCAGCGCTTTTGGCAGCGGCAGCGTTTCCTCAAGGATCGCTTCTACGCTTTCCTTGAATTTCGCCGGATGCGCGGTACCGAGGAACAGGCCATATTCGCCCTGCTGCAGCTGGTCGCGCAGCGCGCGGTAAGCAATTGCCGCATGGGGTTCGGAGGTGTAGCCCAGCGCCTGTAGCTCACGCATGGTCGCTTTGGTGGTCTCATCGTCCACCGCCGCGTAGCCCAGCTCGTTCAGACGCCAGATTTTACGGCGGAACAGCTCTTCGACGCGCGGCCAGTTGTTCGGCTGGCTGACGTCCATCGCGTTGGACAGCGTCGCCTGAGTGGCTTTCGGCGCCCACTTGCCGTCCTGCAGGAAGCGCGGCACGGTGTCGTTGGCGTTGGTGGCAGCGATAAAGCGTTTCACCGGCAGACCGAGCGATTTCGCCAGCAGGCCCGCGGTCAGATCGCCAAAGTTACCGCTTGGTACGGAAATCACCAGCTGGTTACGCGCTTCCTGCGGCAGCTGCGCCACCGCTTCGAAGTAGTAGCAAATCTGCGCCAGCAGGCGGCTGATGTTGATAGAGTTGGCCGAGTTCAGCCCCAGCGCCACCTTCAGCTCTTCGTCATCGAACGCCTGCTTCACCAGCGCCTGACAGGCATCAAAGTCGCCGTCAATAGCCACGGTTTCAATGTTGCCGCCCAGGGTGCAGAACAGTTTTTCCTGCAGCGGGCTAATCTTACCGCGCGGATAGAGGATCACCACTTTGACGTTCGGCAGGCCGTAGAACGCATGCGCCACGGCCGCGCCGGTATCACCGGAGGTCGCCGTCAGGATTGTCACCGGTTTGTCGCCGGCGATATGGGTGAGCATCTGCGCCATAAAGCGGCCGCCGAAGTCTTTGAACGCCAGGGTCGGGCCGTGGAACAGTTCGAGACAGCCGATGTCGTCCTGCACCTTGTTAACCGGCGCCGGGAAGGTGAACGCCGTCGCGATACGCGCGGCAAGCTCGGATTCGGGGATCTCATCGCCGATAAACGCGGAGAGAATTTTCGCGCTGCGGGTGACGAAATCCTGCGTCAGCAGCTCATCAATGTCGGTCAGGTTGAATTCCGGTAAATCTAACGGAAAGAACAGCCCCTGTTGCTTGCCAAGCCCTTGAGTCACGGCCTGCGCGAAGCTGACCTGCTCATTGTGATCTTTTAAGTTATAGAGTTTCATCGGTTATCCCACTACTCGTGCGCCCGCCGTGTCCAGCCGGCAAATATGAACGAAGCCTTCTTGATTCTGCAAATAATGCTGACCGAGCCAGTCCGCCACGCGCTGGGCGGTCTCGGTTTTATCGCACAGGGCAAACAGTGTCGGCCCGGAGCCGGAGATGCCGCAGGCCACTGCGCCAATGCCGGCCACCGCCTGACGCGCTTCGCTGAAGCCCGGCAGCAGTTTGGTGCGATACGGCTCGGCAATCACGTCCTTCATCAGTTTTGCCGCCAGCTGCGGCTGACGGGAATAGCAGGCGTGAATAAAGCCCGCCAGATGACGGCCGTGCGCCACGCAGTCCTGACGACGATACTGCGCGGGCAGAATCGCCCGCGCTTCCGCCGTAGAGACCTTTATGCCCGGATAGGCCAGTACCCATAGCCAGTCGTCAAAGCACGGCACCTGCTGGCTGATAATGTCGTTTTCTTCGATCATCAGCTGCATCCCGCCGAGATAGCACGGCGCGACGTTGTCGTAGTGCACGCTGCCGGAGATACGCCCTTCCAGCTCGCCCATCAGCGCCAGCATCCGGGTTTCATCCAGCGGCCTGCCGCAGTGCTCGTTCATCGCCACCAGCGCGGCGACCACGGAACAGGCGCTGGAGCCCAGCCCTGAACCGATCGGCATATTTTTTTCCAGCGTCATCGCCACCGGGATCGCCTTGCCAATCTCCTGGCAGAAGCGTTCCCAGCACTGATAAACGATGTTCTCGTGCGGTTCGCTCGGCAGTTTATCCGCAAAGCGCCCTAAATTTTGCAGGCTGAAGCGATCTGCCGCCTCAACCGATACGTTGTCGCCCAGCAGGCTGCCGTCAACCGGCGTGACGGCGGCACCCAGTACATCAAACCCGACGCTCATATTGGCACTGGAAGCCGGGGCATACACCTTAACCATTTTAAACTCCTAACTTCCATGACAATGTGCGCAGAAGATCGGCAAATACCCCTGCCGCCGTAACATCGTTGCCTGCGCCATAGCCGCGCAGCACCAGCGGCAGCGGCTGATAATAGTGGCTATAAAACGCCAGCGCGTTCTCGCCATTTTTCACTTTGAACAGCGGGTCGTTGCCGTCAACGGGGGCAATTTTCACCCGGCAGACGCCGTCTTCTTCAATATTGCCAACATAGCGCAGCACTTTGCCTTCATCACGCGCTTTCGCCACGCGGGCGGAAAATTCATCGTCAAGCTGCGGCAGACGCGCCATAAAGCTTTCGGTATCGCCGGTGGCGTCAAAACTCTCTGGCAGCACCGATTCCACCACAATATCACTCAACTCGAGGCTGCGCCCGGTTTCGCGAGCCAGAATCAGCAGCTTACGCGCCACGTCCATTCCCGACAGGTCATCACGCGGGTCCGGTTCGGTGTAGCCCATCTCACGCGCCACTTTGGTCGCCGCCGACAGGCTCATGCCTTCATCCAGCTTGCCAAAGATAAACGACAGCGAGCCGGACAGGATCCCGGAGAAGCGCTGTAGCTCATCACCGGCGTTGAGCAGGTTCTGCAGGTTTTCTATCACCGGCAGCCCCGCGCCCACGTTGGTGTCGTAGAGGAATTTACGGCGCGACTGGCCAGCCGCATGGCGCAGCTGATGGTAGTAGTCCATCGACGAGGTATTGGCCTTTTTGTTCGGCGTCACCACGTGGAAACCTTCGCGCAGGAAGTCGGCGTACTGATCCGCCACCGCCTGGCTGGAGGTACAGTCGACGATCACCGGGTTCAGCAGGTGATACTCTTTCACCAGGCGAATCAGGCGGCCCAGGTTGAACGGTTCTTTCGCTTCCGCCAGCTCTGCCTGCCAGTTTTCCAGGTTCAGCCCGTGCACGCTGGTCAGCAGCGCGCGCGAGTTCGCCACGCCGCACACGCGCAGGTCGATGTGTTTTTTCTTCAGCCACGCCTGCTGCCGCTTAATCTGCTCAAGCAGCGCGCCACCGACGCCGCCGACGCCAACCAGGAAGACTTCGATCACCTGGTCGGTATTAAACAGCATCTGGTGCGTAACGCGTACGCCGGTCGTGGCGTCGTCGTTGTTAACCACCACGGAGATTGAGCGCTCGGAGGACCCCTGAGCAATCGCCACGATGTTGATATTGGCGCGGGCCAGCGCGGCAAAGAACTTCGCCGAGATACCGCGCAGCGTGCGCATACCGTCGCCGACCACGGAGATGATCGCCAGGCGCTCCATGATGGCCAGCGGCTCCAGCAGCTCTTCTTTCAGCTCCAGGTAGAATTCATCTTCCATCGCCTTCTTCGCCCGCGCGCAGTCGCTCTGCGGCACGCAGAAGCTGATGCTGTACTCGGAGGAAGACTGGGTAATCAGCACCACGGAGATGCCCGCGCGCGACATGGTGGCAAACACGCGTGCCGCCATGCCGACCATGCCTTTCATCCCCGGGCCGGAGACGTTGAACATCGCCATATTATTGAGGTTGGAGATGCCCTTGACCGGCAGCGCGTCATCGTCGCTGCTGGCGCCGATCAGCGTGCCTGGGGCCTGCGGATTACCGGTGTTTTTAATTAAGCAAGGGATCTGGAACTGGGCGATTGGGGCGATGGTACGAGGGTGAAGCACTTTAGCGCCGAAGTAGGAGAGCTCCATCGCTTCCTGATACGACATACTCTTCAGCAGCACCGCGTCCGGCACCTGGCGCGGGTCACAGGTATAAACGCCGTCGACGTCGGTCCAGATTTCACAACAATCAGCGCGTAAACAGGCCGCCAGCACCGCGGCGGAGTAGTCGGAACCGTTACGCCCCAGCACCACCAGCTCACCCTTCTCGTTGCCAGCGGTAAAGCCCGCCATCAGCACCATGTGGTCTGCCGGGATCTGGCTGGCCGCAATGCGGCGGGTAGATTCTGCAATATCGACTGTCGATTCAAGGTAGTGGCCAACGGCCAGCAGTTTTTCAACCGGGTTAATCACCGTGACCTTGTGGCCACGCGCGCTCAGCAGGCCCGCCATGATGGCGATCGACAGCTTCTCGCCGCGGCAGATCAGGCCGGCGTTGACGCTATCCGGGCACTGGCCGAGCAGGCTGATGCCGTGGAGGATATGTTTGATCTGGGCAAATTCGAGTTCAACGGCCGCCTTCAGGTCCGCCAGCGGGAAACCCGGCTGCGCGGTAGCAAGGCCTTGAAGGAGTTCAGCAAAGATACGTTCGGCGTCGGCGATATTGGTCAGCGCGTCCTGGCCGCCAATGGTTTTTTCAATCATCGCCACCAGATGGTTGGTGATTTTTGCCGGGGCAGAGAGCACGGTTGCTACCTGCCCCTGCCTGGCGTTGCTTTCCAGGATGTCGGCAACACGCAGAAACCTTTCCGCGTTTGCCACTGATGTACCGCCGAACTTCAAGACTCGCATGGTTTTTACCCCTTGATCTTCAGTCGAAAAAAAGCCCGCACTGTTCAGGTGCGGGCTTTTTTCTGTGTTTCCTGTACGCGTCAGCCCGCACCGTTACCTGTGGTAATAGTGGTGGTGGTAATGGTCATAATGCTGCTGATGCGAATCATGGATGTTGTGTGCTCTGTTATTTAGCTGTCTGTGCTATACCTATATTGGTTAAAGTATCTGCCCGTCTAAGTCAATGTATTTTTAACTTCGTCACGTTTTGTAACCCCTTCACATCCGACCGCTCAACCGACGACAAACCTCGAAAAAAGCCATAAGTTAAGCAAAATGACAACACATAACACCATAGGTAAAAGAGATGACAGATTTTTACTCTGCCATATTTTTTTCAATATCATGCAACAAACGATGCAACATTGCCGTATCGCGCTGTTCAAGTAAGCCAATACGTTGTTGCAGCCAGTCAGCCAGTTTTACATCTCCGGCGACCTCAAGGCGTTCCAGTAAATGGGTGATACGCGTCCTTAACGCAATCAGCTGATTTTCGTCACCTGCGGTTGCCGGCGGGTTCGCGTTTTGTAACAGCGAAGAGAGCTGATAACAATACACCATCACCGCCTGGCCGAGATTCAGCGACGGATAGTCGGCCACCATCGGCACACCGGTTAACACATCCGCTAACGCCAGTTCATCATTGGTTAACCCGGAATCTTCGCGGCCAAACACCAGCGCCGCGTGGCCCATCCACTGCGCTTTTTCGGCCAGCATCGGCACCAGCTCCTGCGGCGTGGCGTAGTAGTGAAAGCGGGCGCGGCTGCGGGCGGTGGTGGCGACGGTGAAATCGACGTCGTGCAGCGCCTCCGCCAGCGTGGGGTAGCAGGTAATGCCGTCAAGGATGTCAGTAGAGCCATGGGCCACCCAGCGGGCGGCCGGTTCCAGGTGCGCAACGCTATCGACGATACGCATGTCGTTAAATCCCATGGTTTTCATGGCGCGGGCGGCAGCCCCGATATTTTCGGCCCTTGCTGGCGAAACCAGCACAATAGATAAGCGCATTTAAAGTTCTCTCAAATTGCAGTTTTCAGGCAATAATGTGATGTACATCAACATATTGCGCAGCGCGAATTTACAAAAATGCAACATAAATCACTGAAATGATGTTTCATAACACATAAAAAACGCTAAACTATTTACGATGTGTTTATTCGTTTTATATGTTAACAGATAGCAGATATCTATATGTTTATATGAACTATTTCCATTCGCACATAACGATAGTAATTGGATTCACTACATTTATCAGTTAACCTGTGCAACTACTTGAGTTGTGGAAAAAATGTGATAGGCGTTATCATTCCGCAGTGATGATTTCACCAAACTGTTAACGTGCTACAATTGAACTTGATATATGTCAACGAAGCGTAGGTTTATTGGCGGTCTGGTGCCTCTTTACCTGTTATGTTGCTGTTAAAATGGTTAGGATGACAACCGTTTTTGACACTGTCGGGTCCAGAGGGAAGAGTACCCACGACCAAGCTAATGATGTTGTTGACGTTGATGGAAAGTGCATCAAGAACGCAATTACGTACTTTAGTCATGTTACGCCGATCATGTTAATTTTCGACATGCATCAGGCAGGTCAGGGACTATTGGTACTTCCTGTTTCGATTTAGTTGGCAATTTAGGTAGCAAACATGCAGACCCCGCACATTCTTATCGTTGAAGACGAGTTGGTAACACGCAACACGTTAAAAAGTATTTTCGAAGCAGAAGGCTACGATGTTTTCGAAGCGACCGATGGCGCGGAAATGCATCAGATCCTGTCTGAAAATGATATCAACCTGGTAATCATGGATATCAACCTGCCGGGCAAAAACGGCCTTCTGCTGGCGCGAGAACTGCGTGAACAAGCGAATGTCGCACTGATGTTCCTGACCGGCCTCGACAATGAAGTCGACAATAACCTCGGTCTGGAAATTGGCGCAGATGATTACATCACCAAGCCGTTCAACCCACGTGAACTGACCATCCGTGCACGTAACCTGCT
>NZ_JBKDZH010000145.1:0-18273 GCF_047971185.1 Kluyvera sp. | reverse complement strand
TTTGATGTGCTGTGAAGACTTGGAACTGTGGATGGGCGCGCTGATCGAAGCGGGAGTTCTGGCTGATGGCGTGAAAACCGTGGCCTACTCCTACATCTGAAACGACCTGACCTTGCCAATCTACTGGCACGGCGCGATGGGCAAAGCAAAAGAAGACCTCGACCGAGCGGCGGGTGAAATGCGTAACCAGCTGGCACCGCTCAACGGCTCTGCTAACGTTGCCGTCCTGAAATCGGTAATCACACAGGCATCTTCTGCTATTCCGGTGATGCCGCTGTACATATCCATGGTGTTCAAGCTGATGAAAGAGCAGGGCATTCACGAAGGTTGCATCGAGCAGATCAACCGTCTGATGACCACCAGCCTGTACGGCAATAAAGTGGCGCTTGATGACAACCAGCGTATCCGTATGGATGACTGGGAACTGCGTGACGATATTCAGCAGGCGTGTCGTGACCTGTGGCCGCTGATCACCACCGAAAACCTGGCGCAAGAAACTGACTATGCAGGTTACAAGCAGGAATTCCTGAACCTGTTCGGTTTTGCCCTCGACGGTGTGGATTACGACGCGGACGTGAATACTGAAGTCGAATTCGACGTTATCACGCTGTAATCGACTGATAGCACTACAAAAAGGGTTCATGTAAAGCATGAACCCTTTTTTGATCGCCGACAACGCCCAGCGCTACTCGAAGCCAAAACCCTCCGCGAACAACACCTTCAGCCTGGCCATCGCCTCTTGCTCATCGCTGCCGCTACAGATGATCTCCAGCGATCCTTTACCTTTGATCCCGGCCCCCAGAATGCTCATGATGCTTCTCCCTTTGATGACCTTGCCGTCGTAGATCATCTCGATCCGCGACTGGTACTGCGCACAGGCTTTGGCCAGAACCCCTGCCGGACGCGCGTGAATGCCGTGCTGATTGCTGATTTTCACCACTTCTTTCAACATAATTGCGGTTCCTTACTTACAGCCCGTCGGCTGGGCTAATCGCCCGCACGAAGTTAAAATAACCCTGGATTAGCAGCTGCGCGACCATCGCGCCGGGATCGACAAACGTGCGCGACCGTTCGCCGTGAATCGCCGCGCGGCCATGCTTCGCCACCATGGTCGTCGTCTGCTGTACGCCCCGCTGCGCCTGCAACAGCGCATTCCTCGCGGCCGCCAGGGGATCATCCCCGGCGCGCAGCGCCACCAGCGCTGGCGCCATACCATCAAGAAAGGTTTTTTCTCCCGGCTGCGCTTTACCACGCTGCTGCACGCCGTCGTACCAGGCTTCGAACAACGCCCCCGCATCCGCCAGCGCCAGCGTCTCTCGCCCTTTAAACATTTTCCCTACCTGCATCAGCCCGGAAGCCATTAACGTACCCATGGTCGACGGCACCGCCGACGCCATGGCCTTACCCGCCTGGTAGAAAAATCGCCCCAGGTCGCGTTCCTCGCTAGCCTGTACATAGCGCTCCGCCGCCGCGAAACCGTCGCTCATGGTCAGCCCCAAATCGCCGTCACCGACTACGCTATCCAGCTCGGTCAGTACCGATTTGTTGGCCTCCATCACGCAGGCCCATTCGCTGAACAGCGCGCGCAGACTCTGTGTCTCTAACGTCATCGCCCCTCCTTAAGCCGAAAACTGACGGAACATCGGCGCATCTGCCCCGGCATTGAGCAGCGTTTTCAGCTCTTCGTCGACCGGCATCAGGCTAATGGACATGCCGGTCATCTCCATCGCCGTCGCGAATTCACCAATCCAGACGCGGAAAACGCGCATCTGGCTTTCCGCCAGGATCTGGTGCACGTGGCGATACATCAGATACAGCTCTTCCAGCGGCGTGGCACCAAGGCCGTTGATCAGCACGGCCACTTCGTCACCCTGCTGGCAGGGCGAGTCTGCCAGCAGCCAGGACATCATCTCTTCGGCGATGGATTCCGCGCTCAGCTGCGGGCCACGGCGGATGCCGCTTTCACCGTGAATGCCCATGCCAATCTCCATTTCGTTATCGCCGATCTGGAACCCCGGCTTGCCGATACGTGGAACGATACACGGTGATAGCGCTACGCCCAGCGTACGCACACGATCGCCCGCCTTCTGGGCGATGCGCTGGACAGTTTGCAGGTCATCCATTCTGGCCGCCGACGCCCCGGCGCATTTGTAGACGAAGAAGATACCCGCAACGCCACGCCGGGTCGTGGCCTCGCCAGCCCCCGGCGCAACGCCCGCCGAATCGTCAGCAGCCACCACCGTCGCGGTCCGGATATCACTCTCCATGTCGGCCATTTCCGCCGCCATATCAAAATTGAAAATATCGCCGTTGTAGTTACCGTACAGATAGAGCACGCCCGCACCGCTATCTACTGCCTGAGTGACGGCCAGAATTTGCTCCGGCGAGGGTGACTGAAACACATCGCCAATGGCGCAGCCGTCCAGCATGCCTTGCCCCACGTAGCCCAGAAACAGCGGCAGATGCCCGGAACCACCGCCGGTCACAATCCCCACCTTGCCCGGCACCGGGCGCGCGATTGCCAGGCAGTGCGGATCGTCATTCACAAAACGCAGGCGGTCGGGGTGCGCCAGATAAATGCCTTCCAGCATCTCCGGGATGAAATTCTCCGCCTGGTTGATAAACTTTTTCATGCGTTCTCTCCATGAATGTCCCGCCCGAATGGACGGGTGCCTGAATTAGCGGGCAAATTTGATTTGTGACGGGTAGGCCCAGCGCTGCAGCTCTTCCGGCGTGAAAGCATCGGGTTCCTTACCGCCGTTAATCACCAGCGCGTGGTAATAAATCTGCGCCATCTCCTCAAGGTAGGCGGACTTGAGCACCGCCTCATACGGGTCTTTATCCACGCCAATCGCACCGTGTTTTTCCATCAGAATGGCGTCAGCGCGTTGGATGGGTTCGATGACGCTGTTCGACAACGCTGGCGTGCCGGGGCGGCCATAAGGTGCTACGGGAATCACCCCATCTTTCAGATTGAGGATCGCGCATTCATACACCACCGCCGGGATCGGTTTATTCAGCACGGCAAACGAGGTGGCATAGAGGGAGTGAGTGTGAGAAATAGCAAACACGTCAGGGCGGGCCTTATAAATTTCGATATGCATCAGGCATTCGCTGGTTGGACGCAACCCGGCTTCGCTTTCAATCACGTTTGCTTCGACGTCCATCACCACGATATCGCGCGGGGTTAAATGCATTTTATCGATGGTCGTTGGGGTCACCAGAATAAGCCCGGTCTCTTTATCTCGTACGCTGGAATTACCCGCTTTATGTTTACACAGTCCCCATTGCTGAGCGGTTCTGGCCATTTCAACGACGTGTTTTTTCTGAATGTCTAACATAATGTTTATCCTGTATACGGTTATAGGGGCGAGCGATGTCGCGACAATCATTGCCGGGGAATAACGTTGCAGCACTTCGGCTGCAACGACGTTAAATTAATTATTAAGAGTGACGGACAAATTCGTTTATCAGCACATATTCATCCTGTGCCCGGCGAATAACATTACCGCCATCATAAAATTCGAGAAATTCATTTAATTGCGCCAGCGCTTTAAGATGTTTTTGTGGGTTATTGGTGGCCAGAACAATAATAATATCGGCCTGCATATAACCGGCAAAATCAATCTTAGAAGGTAAGCGTAATAGCGCCATCCCCGTATCCAACGCGCCATCATCAACACCCGCGTGAGCGATAATTACGCCATCAGCCAGCATGATATAGGGTTGTTCATCGGCGATTTTATTCAGCATGATTTGCAAATAGCGGGGTTCAATCACGCCGCGTTGCAGCAGGGACGCTGAAGCCTGAGTAATTGCCTGCTGCCAGCTGTCGGGCAGCGCAGTGACAAACTGAACGTGCTCGCGTTGCAGTAAATCCATCAGCGATGGTGCCGGGGGTTCAATGCTGTTCACCGCGCTGGCGGCACTGTTTTCATCATAGATATAGCTAGCGAGCGCCCGCTGTAACCCTTTGTGATCGATAATATTGCCGAAGCGCTCGAAGATAAGTAGCAGCTGTTCTATCTGAATAATATTCGGGTCCACGCCCTGCAGCGCGCTGATAACGTGGTTGCGGAACGCGCTTTTATGGATGCTGCCGATCGACGGATTAACCACAAACACCATCTTACTGGTGTTCAGGTGTGTGGTCGAGAAGACCACGTCGTAGTGCCCGGTATAGCGCTCAAACTCGCGGCGCGACATCACCTCGGTAAAGTGCAGCTCCGGGAAAAGCACCTGCAGCGTCAGGAACAGATAGGTAGAAATCGTGGCGCTATTCTCACACACGACCACTGCGGTTTTCTGCAGTTTAATCTGATGGATAACGCCTTCACGGGTCAGCCAGCCGCCAAAAAGTACCGTCAAAAATGCCATTTCTTCATCGGGAATTTCGCAGTGCAGTACCGTCTCAAACGGCACCGCCGCGCGACGCACCATCTCATGCAGATGGCTGAACTCCTTCACCACCAGGTCGTAAACGCTGCTGGTATTGGTCAGATGATAGCGAATGCGGTAATAGGCCGGCTTCCAGTGCTGATATATTTTTTCAATCAGCTCATTTTTCTCTTTGATGGTGACGCAGCTTATTTTTTCAAAGTTATCAACCACCGCCACGACGCTTTCGAGCAGCAGCGTGTCCAGGTGGAAATATTTATCAGCAATGCTTTGAATATTTGAACTTTGGATCAGCGCTGTCAGGAAAACCAGCTCATTTTCGCTGTTGATATTGATTTTACCGATCACGCTCTGCATCAGCGTAAATTCTCTACTTCCAATAATATCGGCATAGCTATTCGGAAGATTAACCAGACCTTTCCCCGAATCAATACGGTGCAGTACAAAGCAGATGAAATAAATAAGTTCCTGAAGCTGGCGGTCGGTAAACTGAATTTTAAAACGCTTTTCAATTTCGCTGAAAATATTACCGACTTTTTCCAGATAGTCGCTCATGACGTTGTTGTATTGCGCGATGATATTTTTCGCCACCGGGATCTCCAGCACCCGACGCAGGCAGTTCAACAGCAGATAGCGCTTTTCCAGCTCCTCGCCCAGAATATGGTAGCCGTTACCCCGGTCGTAGCTAATCTCCAGCCCGTGCTCGATGACGTCGGTGCGCACCTTTTTGAGATCGTTGATGATCGTGTTTTGGCTGACGCCTAGCGAAGACGAGAGGTGCAGTAATGACAACCGTTCGCTGCGGGTCAGCAGCATAAAGATAATCATCTGTCCGCGCTCTTCCTCCGAGTAGAGGTAGCGATGCTCCATTTCAGCGGTCTGGTTCTGACGAAAATGTTCAATCACGTGGCGCGGGATATGCAGTTTCCCGGTTTTCAGGCGGTTGATCCGGTCAAAATGGTTCGACTCCAGGTAGTCATTCACCTTTTTCAGCGTATAACTCAGCTGTTTGCGCGTCAGGCAAAACTGTTCTTCTAACTTCGTCCCCGTAATGCCGGGATCGTTCACAATGGCATCCAGCACTGCCACCACACGTTTATCCATAGCCATGCCGACCCTCCTGCAATGAAAAGCCTGGCGGCGACGCCAGCCGCCAGACGTGAACATTAAATCCAGAATTACGCCTGCGGAACGTTCTCCTGCTGCTCGGCCTGCCGCTGCGCCAGATTGCTTTCACGACGGAGCTCGCGGGAGTAGAAGAAGTAACCACAGCCCCACCAAAGCGCGAACACCAGCGGGATAAAGCTGCCTTCCAGGAATTTGAACAGGAAGGAGAAGGCATAGGTAAAGACGGGAGCATCAATCGAGCTGTTCGAAATCAGTTGCCCTGCCGGAATGGTGATCGCTTTAGTGGCCAGCCCGAGGTCGGTAATCATCGGCGCGAACTGCGTACCGACGAACAGGAAGAACGGCACGCCAATAATGCTCAGGATAACCATGCGCAGCGTGTTGCCGCGCGTCACCAGATAGGCTGGCACAATCAGCGCAATATTGATGATGCCGGCAAACGGCAGGATCTTATTTCCCGGCAGAATCAGCGCCCACAGCAGCGTAAACGGAATCGCGACAATAATCGCAAACCAGATCTCGCTGGCGCCGCCCATAAACGGCCAGTCGATGCCGACAAACAGCTTACGCCCGGAAAATCGCTTGTTCATGTAGTCGCTGATGGCCTCGGAGATAGGCGACAGCGCCTGCATAAAGAGCTTGGAAATCATCGGGAACAGCACCAGCGCCGTCGAGGCCTGCACGCCCAGCATCAGCGTTTTCGCGACGCTGTAGCCCGCAATGACCCCAAACAGAATCCCCAGAATAAAACCGATGATGTGGTTTTCGGCAAACACCCCAACTTTAGCCCGCAGCGCGCTGGCATCCATCGGTTTATTGCAGACCGGGATTTTGCGCAGCAGCAGATCGAACGGGTAATAGATGGCACCAAAGAAAACCATACGGTGCGTACAGGTCACCCCCGGAATCCCCGTGAGCTTCTCGATACGATGCTGGTGAATATCGCCGGCATTCAATTCCATAATGATCTGGAAAGCCGCCACAAGGAACGCCAGCACCAGACTCCAGACCGGGCCAAACAATGGGGTGGTGACGCTCACCACGATAAACGCGGTAAAGATTTTCCCCCACACGTTCCACAGGTCGGCGTTGAAGGTATTGGTCTTATTTAGCATCAACATCACAATGTTTACGCCAACCTGAAGCGGGAACATCGCGAACGCATATGGCCAGGCCCAGGAGATATTCGCCATCGTCGTCCAGCCACCGTCAACGATGCTGAGCTCAAGGCCGGTACGGTTCATCATGGTCTGCGCGGCAATCCCGATGGCATCGACCATAAAGCCGATCAGCATACTCATCCCCACGAAGGCAACGCCCAGGGTAATGGCCGCCGATGCCGCATCGCGGAATTTCATCCGCACCACCAGCCCGGCTAATAACATAATAAAGGGCACAAAAACCGGCGCGCCTAAATTCAGAATGTAATTTATGACTACACCAAGAAAGTCCATAGCACTTCTCCACTAAAATAATTATACGGATTAAAGAGCTACACCTTATTTACAGGCATCAATGACCTTTTGTAATTCCTGCTCCATCCCCATGCCGGTCAGAAAGGCAATCCCGTTAATTACTGGGATAGGATATTGCTTATCAACTTTGGTGATGGCGATATAAGCCGCGCTATCTTTTATATGACTATCAAGCGATTTCAGGTCGATCACTTCAACTTTGATGTGCGACTGGTTACGTTCATTCAATAAACGGGCCACTTTACTGGCAACGGTTTGTGAGGTCGCAACGCCGCTTCCACAGGCAACTATGACTTTTTTCATTTTATAAATCCTTATCTAATTGCAGTCTTGATGTGAGGGTACAGAGAAAGGTATCTACATCGTCTATTTCACGTAGGGTCTGGACGACCTGTTCATCAGCAAGGCAGTCCATGAGCTTTTGCAGCGCCGTCAGATGGCTGCTATGGTCAATAAAACCAAGAAGAACAATAAATTGAACGTAGAGCGTGTTATCGTCATTGCCCATTTCCTGCCAGGCGATAGGCTGTGAAAGCCTCGTCACGGAGATAAAGGGGCGGATGATATGCTGGGGATCGGTATGCGGTAGCGCGATGGCGACCGGCAGCGTGGGTAAACCCGTTGGATAAGCCTTTTCTCTAGCAAGAATCGCGTCAAGAAAAGAGTCCCCGACGTAGCCTTGCTCTTTCAGCAGTAAAAATATCGAAGAAAAATAGTCCGTGGAATTATTATATTGTTTATCCAGAAATGTGAGCTGAGGCGTGAAATATTCACATCCATGCGCACTCTCATTCGGGGCATCAATTATATCCATTCTCATCCGAATATCCTCTCTAACCGCTAAGAATTAACTAGAGACAATGTTAATTCAGGAGTCGAAAGTGAGCGACAAATATTGCCCCCAAAAGATGTGCGCCGGCTGGCGCAACGCGGTGAGCGTTTTATTATGAATTAGGTCACATTTTTATGATTGCAGTTTGTTGACAGAAAAATAATTTGGCAGGTCACGATAAATAAAACGAAAAAAGGAGAGCGGGAGATAACCCTGGCAGGTTATCTCCCATTAAGCTGCCGTTAGCCCGCGAGGAAGAAGCGGAACGCCGGGTTATGGGTCTCGTCGTGGCACTCATACCCCAATTCGTTGAGCCGGGTTTCAAAGTCCGGTTCATTCTCGCCCAGCTCAAACGCCGCCAGCACGCGACCGTAGTCGGTACCGTGGCTACGGTAGTGGAACAGTGAGATGTTCCAGTGCGTCCCCAGAGTGTAGAGGAACTTCAGCAGCGCGCCCGGCGATTCCGGGAACTCAAAGCTGTAGAGACGCTCTTGCAACGGCTTAGACGGGCGGCCGCCGACCATATAGCGCACGTGCAGCTTGGCCATTTCATCATCAGAAAGATCCACCACGCTGTAGCCGCCATCGTTAAGCAGATTAAGGATTTCCTTACGCTCTTCAAGGCCACGGCTCAGGCGCACGCCCACGAAGATGCAGGCGTCTTTGGCGTCGGCAAAGCGGTAGTTGAACTCAGTCACCGAACGCCCACCCAGCAGCTGGCAGAACTTCAGGAAGCTGCCCTTCTCTTCCGGGATCGTCACCGCCAGCAGCGCTTCACGCTGCTCCCCCAGCTCGCAGCGTTCGGAAACGTAGCGCAGGCCGTGGAAGTTAACGTTGGCACCGGAAAGAATGTGCGCCAGACGCTCGCCGCGAATGTTGTGCTGGGCGATGTATTTCTTCATCCCCGCCAGCGCCAGCGCCCCGGAAGGCTCAGCCACCGCGCGGACGTCTTCGAACAGGTCTTTCATCGCCGCGCAGATCGCGTCGCTATCGACGGTAATAATGTCGTCGAGGTATTCCTGACACAGGCGGAAGGTTTCATCGCCGATGCGTTTGACCGCCACGCCCTCAGCAAAGAGACCGACGCGCGGCAGATCCACCGGATGGCCAGCATCCAGTGCCGCTTTCAGGCAGGCTGAATCTTCCGCTTCCACGGCGATCACTTTGATCTGCGGCATCAGCTGTTTAATCAGTACCGCCACGCCCGCCGCCAGACCGCCGCCGCCCACCGGCACAAACACGCGGTCGAGATGAGCGTCCTGCTGGATCAGCTCCAGCGCAAGCGTACCTTGTCCGGCAATGACCATCGGATGATCGAACGGCGGCACCCAGGTGAAGCCTTGCTGCTGCGCCAGTTCAATCGCTTTGGCTTTGGCCTCATCAAAGTTCGCGCCGTGCAGCAGCACTTCACCGCCGAAGCCGCGAACCGCATCCACTTTGATGTCGGCGGTCGCGGTTGGCATCACAATCAGCGCCTTCACGCCTAACCGCGCAGAGGAGAACGCCACGCCCTGGGCATGATTACCGGCCGATGCGGTAATAACGCCATGCGCTTTTTGCTCTTCGGTCAGCCCCGCCATCATGGCGTAGGCCCCACGCAGCTTAAAGCTATGGACGGGCTGACGGTCTTCGCGCTTCACCAGAATGACGTTGTCGAGGCGCGAAGAGATTTTCTCCATTTTCTGTAGCGGCGTGACCTGCGCCGCTTCGTAAACCGGCGCGCGTAGCACCGCTCTGAGATACTCGGCACCCTCAGGGGTGCCGGACAGGGGCTGTGAATCCGCCATGGTGATTACCCCCCCAGTTTCGATTTATCGCGCACCGCGCCTTTGTCGGCGCTGGTTGCCAGGCTGGCATAAGCGCGAAGGGCAAAGGAGACCTGACGCTCACGATTTTTCGGCGTCCACGCCTGGTCGCCGCGTGCTTCCTGCGCTTCACGACGGGCGGCGATCTCCGCCTCGCTCAGCTGCAGTTGAATACCGCGATTCGGGATGTCGATAGCGATCATGTCGCCATCTTCGATGATCGCGATGTTACCGCCGCTCGCCGCTTCCGGGGAAACGTGGCCGATAGACAGGCCGGAGGTGCCGCCGGAGAAGCGACCGTCGGTGATCAGCGCACAGGCTTTACCCAGGCCCATCGATTTCAGGAAGGTGGTTGGGTAGAGCATTTCCTGCATGCCCGGCCCGCCTTTCGGCCCTTCGTAGCGAATCACTACCACGTCGCCTTCGACCACTTTACCGCCAAGGATCGCTTCAACCGCCTCGTCCTGGCTTTCGTAGACTTTCGCCGGGCCGGTAAATTTGAGGATGCTGTCGTCGACGCCTGCGGTTTTTACGATACAGCCATTTTCCGCGAAGTTGCCGTACAGCACCGCCAGGCCGCCGTCTTTGCTGTAGGCATGCTCCAGCGAGCGGATACAGCCTTCGGCGCGATCGTCATCCAGCGTATCCCAGCGGCAGTCCTGCGAGAACGCCTGGGTGGTGCGGATGCCTGCCGGCCCGGCGCGGAACATTTTTTTAACCGCGTCATCCTGGGTGACGGTGATGTCGTACTGCTCCAGCGTCTGCGGCAGGGAGAGACCGAGGACGTTTTTCACGTTGCGGTTCAACAGCCCGGCGCGATCCAGCTCACCGAGAATGCCTAATACGCCGCCGGCGCGGTGCACGTCTTCCATATGGTATTTCTGGGTGCTTGGCGCCACTTTACACAGCTGCGGCACCTTGCGGGACAGCTTGTCGATATCACTCATGGTGAAGTCGATTTCCGCTTCCTGCGCCGCCGCCAGCAGGTGCAGAACGGTATTGGTGGAACCGCCCATGGCGATATCCAGCGTCATGGCGTTCTCAAAGGCTTCTTTACAGGCGATGTTACGCGGCAGCGCGGAGGTATCATCCTGCTCGTAATAACGTTTGGTCAGCTCAACGATGCGCTGGCCGGCGGTCAGGAACAGCTCCTTACGGTCGGCGTGGGTCGCCAGCAGCGAGCCGTTGCCCGGCTGCGACAGGCCCAGCGCTTCGGTCAGACAGTTCATTGAGTTGGCGGTGAACATCCCGGAGCAGGAGCCGCAGGTTGGGCAAGCGGAACGTTCAACCTGCTCGCTCTGCGAGTCGGAGACTTTCGGGTCCGCGCCCTGAATCATCGCGTCAACCAGGTCGAGCTTGATGATCTTGTCAGAGAGTTTGGTTTTCCCGGCTTCCATCGGGCCACCGGAAACGAAGATCACCGGGATGTTCAGGCGCAGCGAGGCCATTAACATCCCGGGGGTGATTTTGTCGCAGTTGGAGATGCAGACCATCGCGTCGGCACAGTGGGCGTTAACCATGTACTCAACGGAGTCGGCGATCAGCTCGCGGGACGGCAGTGAATAAAGCATGCCTCCGTGGCCCATGGCGATACCGTCATCCACCGCGATGGTGTTGAACTCTTTGGCCACGCCGCCGGCGGCTTCGATCTGTTCGGCAACCAGTTTACCGAGGTCGCGCAGATGGACGTGGCCCGGCACGAACTGGGTAAACGAGTTCACGACGGCGATAATCGGCTTACCGAAGTCGGCATCGGTCATCCCGGTGGCGCGCCACAGTGCGCGGGCGCCCGCCATATTGCGGCCGTGGGTGGTGGTGGCGGAACGATATTTAGGCATGCTTTAGTACTCCCAGTCTCTGTCTCGTTAATGAGGCGGTGCGTGCCGCCTCATTCTTTATCTTATTGATTAACCTGATCCAACCAGCCCCATTTATCTTCGGTTTCACCGGTGAAGAGGCCAAAGAATGCTTGCTGGATACGTTTGGTGACCGGGCCGCAGCGGCCTTCGCCCACCTGGATACCGTCGACGCTGCGCACCGGGGTTATTTCCGCGGCGGTACCGGACATGAAGACTTCGTCGGCCAGGTAGAGCGATTCGCGGGACAGCACCTGCTCGCGGACTTCCAGACCGAGGTCTTTCGCCAGCTTGATGATCGCGTCACGGGTGATGCCCGGCAGCGCAGAAGAGGTAAACGGCGGGGTGAACAGCACGCCATCTTTCACTTCAAACAGGTTTTCACCCGCACCTTCGGAGATGTAGCCATTCACGTCCAGCGCAATCCCTTCCTGATAGCCATGGCGGCGCGCTTCGCTACCGACCAGCAGTGAGGAGAGGTAGTTACCGCCCGCTTTCGCGGCGGTTGGAATGGTGTTCGGCGCTGCGCGGTTCCAGGAAGAAACCATCGCATCGATCCCCTGATCCAGCGCTTCTGCGCCCAGATAAGCTCCCCACGGGAACGCCGCGATGATCACGTCGGTGCTGTAGCCGTCCGGCGGGTTAACGCCCATGCCGACATCACCCACGAATACCAGCGGACGGATATAGGCGCTGGTCAGGTTGTTTTTGCGCAGCACGGCGCGGCAGGCTTCCATCAGCTCATCCACGCTCTGAGAGACCGGGAAACGATAGATTTTGGCGGAATCACGCAGGCGCTGCATATGCTCGCGGTGGCGGAAAACAACCGGGCCTTTGTGAGAGTCGTAGCAACGGATACCTTCAAATACGGAGGTGCCGTAGTGCAGCGCGTGGGACATGACGTGCACTTTGGCCTCTTCCCAACGTACCATCTCACCGTTGAACCAGATGTAATCCGCTTTTTTCGTCGTCATTTCTCTTCCTATTGCGCTCAGGCGCGAATTTGTTGTTGTGATGTGTTTGTACACTGCTGAACGGCAACCGAGGCCACGTCCACCAGTTTATTTAATTGGCTAAACAGTAAGTCGACTGGCCGCAGGCTGGCAACGGTCAATTCGATATTTATATTCTGCGCGTCGCCGGCGGTCTCCATATTCATCGAGCAAATCTGAAAACCGCGATGGCGTACCACACGTAAGACGCGTTCTAAGGTTTCCGGGTTGAAGCGGGCCTGCACGTTGACCTGATGTTGCATCATGATAATTTCTCCAGCATTTGCGAGTTACTGGCGCCAGGCGGCACCAGGGGCCAGACATTCTCAAGTTCGTCGATTGAGACATGAAGCAGGTACGGGCCTTCGCTTGCCAGCATGGTGTCGAGTGCCGCTTCAACCTGGTCTTTACGGGTGATGTGCTGACCAGGGATGCCGAAGGCGCTGGCCAGCATGAGGAAATCGGGGTTATCGGTGAGGGTGGTTTCGCTATAACGTTCCTGGAAGAACAGCTGCTGCCATTGTCGAACCATCCCTAAACGCTGGTTGTCGAGTAACACGATCTTCAGCGGTAACTGCTTGCGCTTCACGGTGCCCAGCTCTTGCACATTCATCATGAAAGAACCGTCACCGGAGATACAGATAACCGTATCGTTCGGCCGCGCCACCTGTGCGCCTACGGCAGCAGGCAGGCCAAAGCCCATGGTGCCCAAGCCGCTGGAGGTGATGAAGTTCTCCGGGCGAGTGTAGGTCATATGCTGCGCTGACCACATCTGATGCTGGCCAACGTCGGTAGTCACCACGCTGTCGGCGGGTTTGCGGTCGGAGAGCTGTTTGAGCAGCAGCGGCGCGTAGATCGCCTCGCCCGGATGGTCGTAGCGCCAGGCGTGTTCGGCGGCCATTCCTGCCACCTGATGGCGCCACCCGTCAACGGCCAGCGGCTGCTGCAACGCGGGTAGCAGCGCATTCAGGTCGCCCTGCAACGCAACGTGCGTCTGGCGCAGCTTGTTCATTTCCGCCGGGTCGATATCCAGATGGATAACCTTTGCGTGCGGCGCGAAGGTGTTCAGCTTACCGGTGACGCGGTCGTCGAAGCGCGCGCCGACGGCGATCAGCAGGTCGCACTCCTGTACGGCCAGGTTAGCGGCTTTGGTACCGTGCATCCCCAGCATGCCGAGATAGAACGGGTAGTCTGCCGGCACCGCGCCCAGCCCTTTCAAAGTACAGGTCGCAGGCATTTGCGTGACGGACATAAACTGGCGCAGCGCTGGAACCGCCTGCGCCATGCCGACACCGCCGCCCACGTACAGCATCGGTTTATGCGCCTGCGCCAGCATCTGCTGGGCCTGGGCCATTTCGGCGTGCGGGAAAGTATCGTCATTTTCAACGGTGGAGAAGGACGGATCCAGATCGCCCTGTGCAACCTGCACGTCCTTCGGAATATCGACCAGAACCGGGCCTGGACGGCCTGAGTTTGCCACCTGGAACGCTTCCGCCATCACGCGCGGCAGCTCTTCCAGCGACTGCACCAGAAAACTGTGTTTGGTACAGGCCAGCGACAAACCGAGAACGTCCACTTCCTGAAAAGCATCGGTACCGATTAACGGCGCGGCGACCTGACCGGTGATGGCAACCACCGGAACAGAGTCGAGCAACGCATCGGCCAGGCCAGTGATCAGGTTAGTAGCGCCCGGGCCGGACGTGGCGATGCAAACGCCGGTTTTCCCGGTGGCACGCGCGTAGCCGATGGCCGCCATGGCGGCGCCCTGTTCGTGTCGACACAGCAGGTGCTCTACGCCGCCGTCATACAGCGCGTCGTAAACCGGCATGATGGCTCCACCTGGATAGCCGAATACCGTTTCAACACCCTGCGCTCGCAACGCATGTACCACCCACTGTGCGCCATTCATAGTTAGTTCCCCGCCGTAGATCGTGAGAAACAGAATTTTATGCTGCGTGTCATCATCTGCCTCCCGTTATAGTTTTCAGGCCATAAAAAAACCCCCGGACCTTTCGGTGCGGGGGTCTTAGTTCGTTAAGGCTTGATTTCTAAGCCTTTCCTCGTCCAAGTGCAGCCCCGCACGGTGGGATAATAATCACCACCACGCTAATCACGACCAGGCTAATCACTCGTAGAAGGGCTGTCATTTTCGTCTGTTCTTGCATCTTGTTCGAAGGAATACCTACAGAGTTACCACAGACATCACAAAAAGCACAAGTTTTTTTTATGACGCAGATGATTACCAGGCTAACGATCTTATTAAAACAATTTGTTTTATATAGAAAATTTATGAAATGAAAATATTTCACCTTTTGACTCTGGCGACGGGCATGGCGCAAACATCATTCACCGCTCTGGCTGCTTTATGCGAGAGCGCTTCCAGAAGAAATGAAATGCGCTGAAAGTTAGCGAAAAGTCAGGAAGATGCCGCGTAAATACGCCAATCATTGGGTTCATGCCACGATAGCATGACGCATAATACCGCCATCCAGGGAGGAATTATGTCGCTATCCGTCGTCTATACGCGTGCCGCGCTGGGAGTCAGCGCCCCGCTCATTACTATCGAAGTACATATCAGCCAGGGGCTGCCGGGTCTGGTGATGGTGGGGCTACCGGAAACCACCGTCAAAGAAGCCCGTGACCGGGTGCGTAGCGCCATCATCAACAGCGGGTATACCTTTCCGGCAAAGAAGATCACTATCAACCTGGCCCCCGCCGATCTCCCTAAGGAAGGCGGGCGATATGATTTACCTATCGCTATTGCGCTCCTGGCGGCTTCTGAGCAGCTTAACAGCCAAAAACTGGGGCAGTATGAGTTCGTGGGTGAATTAGCGCTCACAGGCGCGCTACGCGGCATTCCTGGGGCGCTATCGGCGGCAATGGAGGCGATCCATGCCGGTCGGCAGATTGTGCTATCGGAAGAGGATGCGCCGCTGGTCGGCCTGCTGGGCGGGAGCGACTGTCTGATCGCCGGCCATCTGCTTGAAGTGTGTGCCTTTCTGGAAGGAAAACAGGAGCTACGCCTGCCGCCGCCGGAGAGCATACCCGCCACGGCGGTGTGTGAAGATTTAAGCGATGTGATTGGCCAGCAGCAGGGAAAACGGGCGTTAGAGATCACGGCGTCGGGTGGCCATAATCTGCTGCTCATTGGCCCGCCGGGTACGGGTAAAACCATGCTTGCGACCCGCATGCGCGGCTTGCTGCCACCGCTTAGCGATCGCGAAGCGCTGGAGAGCGCGGCCATTATTAGTCTGGAGAATACCTACTGTGCGCAAAGCGAATGGCGACGCCGCCCTTTTCGTGCGCCTCACCATAGCGCTTCTCTGACGGCCATGGTCGGCGGCGGGTCCATTCCGGCACCGGGAGAGATCTCTCTCGCCCATAACGGCATCCTGTTTCTCGATGAGCTACCCGAGTTTGAACGTCGGGTGCTGGATGCACTACGGGAGCCGATTGAGTCGGGCAAGATTCACATCTCACGCACGCGGGCGAAAATTACCTATCCCGCACGCTTCCAGCTGATTGCCGCTATGAACCCGAGCCCGACCGGGCACTACGAAGGGCAGCATAACCGCTGTACGCCAGAGCAAACGCTGCGCTATCTCAATCGGCTATCCGGACCGTTTCTGGATCGCTTTGACCTGTCGCTAGAAATACCGCTTCCGCCGCCGGGTCTGCTTAGCCAGCCAGCTCATTCGGGGGAAAACAGTCAGACGGTCCAGCAGCGGGTTATTACGGCGCAGCAGCGTCAGTACGCACGACAGGGAATGCTTAATGCGCACATGGGCAGCCGCGACATTCGGCAGCACTGCTCTCTGGAAGAAACGGATGCGCTATGGCTCGAACAGACCTTAACGCGGCTGGGGCTGTCGATTCGCGCCTGGCAGCGCCTGTTAAAGGTGTCGCGTACGCTGGCGGATATGGAGGGTGTGGAGGATATTGCAAAGCGTCATTTGCAGGAGGCACTTAGCTATCGCGGTATCGACAGAATGCTTGTCCATCTACAAACCTTACTACAATAAAAAAGGGGCCTGAGCCCCTTTTTTATTAATCGTCGCTATCGGTGTAGTCTTCAGCGCCTTCCACCTGCGGTTTACCACCAGACAGGGTGTGGAAACGCTTTGGACGCTTGATGCGCGTGACATACTTAGTCCATACGCGTTCAGCATCCGTCGCTGGCTCACGCTCACCGCGGCATACCGCGACAAACAGCTGTTCCTCTTCGGTCGCCGGCTCGCGTTTGCCAAGATCGAGTTCGTTAAAGGCAAAGCCATAACGTTCAAGCAGCTGCGCCTCTTTGATGGTGAAATCACCATGACGAGAGAACCCGCGTGGATAATTTTTATTATCGAAAAAACGATTAGTCGTCGTAAAGCTTTCCGCCATCCTACACGCTCCTAATTCTTTGGCCGAGCTATTTATGGCGCGGAGTATTAGATACGCTTGACAGAGTGTAAAACAAAAGATTTAAATCATTACGACAAAAAATTTTGCGGAGAAAGCTGTGGATACCGAATTGCTGAAAACTTTCCTCGAAGTGAGCAGAACTCGCCACTTCGGGCGAGCTGCAGAAGCGCTCTATCTGACACAATCTGCGGTGAGCTTTCGAATCCGTCAGTTAGAAAATCAGCTTGGGGTCAATCTGTTCACCCGCCATCGTAATAACATCCGCTTGACCGCTGCGGGAGAAAAACTGCTCCCCTACGCGGAAACGCTGATGAATACGTGGCAGGCGGCGCGTAAAGAAGTGGCAAGTACCTCACGGCACAATGAATTTTCGATAGGCGCAAGCGCTTCGCTGTGGGAATGCATGCTCAACGAGTGGTTGGCGCGGCTCTATCAGGCCGATAATTCGCTGCAGTTTGAGGCACGAATCGCTCAGCGTCAGTCACTGGTTAAGCAACTGCACGAGCGCCAGCTCGATCTCTTACTCACCACCGAAGCCCCCAAGATGGATGAATTCAGCAGCCAGCTGCTGGGGCATTTTGCGCTTGAGCTGTACTGTGCTTCGCCGGAAACCACCAAAGCCGATCTGAACTACCTGCGTCTGGAGTGGGGGGCTGATTTTCAGCAACATGAAGTGGGGCTTATTACCGCTGACGATATCCCTCTGTTGACGACCAGTTCCGCCAGCTTAGCCCGTCTTCAGCTGGCACCGTTGAAAGGGTGTACCTGGCTGCCTGTTTCATGGGCACAGGAGCAGAATGGGCTTTATCCCGTTACTGATGGCACCGCCATTTTGCGGCCTTTATACGCAATCTGGCTGCAAAATAGCGACAAACAGGCGCAAATTCGCGACATATTGAAAAACAATGTTTTTTGATTTTTGTGAAGTTTTCTGGCCCGCAGAACAGCGTTGGGCCTTTTCAGGAAGGTAAATTTCAGGCAAAAAAAATCCTTCGCCGAAGCAAAGGATTATATATGGCAGGGGCGGAGAGACTCGAACTCGCGACACCCGGTTTTGGAGACCGGTGCTCTACCAACTGAGCTACGCCCCTAAAGCTTTCTTACCACTAAGCCTGCTATTTCAGCAGGCTTAATGATTAAATAAGTGGCGGAACGGACGGGACTCGAACCCGCGACCCCCTGCGTGACAGGCAGGTATTCTAACCGACTGAACTACCGCTCCACCGAATTTCTTTGTCACTACCCGGATTATTCATCCCGGTTTACTGCAATTTGATGCCTGGCAGTTCCCTACTCTCGCATGGGGAGACCCCACACTACCATCGGCGCTACGGCGTTTCACTTCTGAGTTCGGCATGGGGTCAGGTGGGACCACCGCGC
>NZ_JBKDZH010000144.1:0-3304 GCF_047971185.1 Kluyvera sp. | reverse complement strand
GTTAGCAGTTCATCGTTCATACAAGGGCCGACAGTTCTGGGGGGCAAGTGTACCCAGGTATTTCGTCCGTGTAGGTGTTCAGTGTGGTTAATCGTTCTGGAGGCGAGGAAAGATTTGGAAGTTTTCATGTCCAAAGAATGATTGAGGTGGCATGGTGATGGTGGGTGAGTCATGGTATGGTGGTGGTGATGGTGAAGAGTGAATGGTTGCAGGAGATGCTGATGATGGATCGTGATGATGGTTGGGATGTGATGGTGATGGTAACAGTGCGGCTCAAGGATTACAGGAAATGTTATGCTGTGATGGTGAGGATAGTGGTGATGGTGGTGACTGGGAAGGCGTCGTGGTTGTGATAGGCATGGCGGGGGATGTAGTGGATTGGTGTTGATGGTGATTGAAATCTCTTGTTATTTTGTGCGGATCATGAAGATGATTTAGTAATTTGGAAGGTTGGGAGCGGTTGTGGCATGAAGGGTTGTGTGGCAGGAGCGGGGAAGGTAAGGAACACAGGTATTGGTGGTGGTCGAACTGGGGTGGTGGTGGTGGTGGTGGCCCCTACAGGCAGCACTGTGTCTAGTTTTACCCAAGGGGCCTCGCAGCTTCTCCCCCGCGCCTCCTCTCTTGCCGCGCCACCCGCCAGCTTTAACCTTCATGGCAAAAGGCCGCCGGGGAGCCAACTTTCATCAACTTGATAGAAAAGTTAGGACAAACTCAAGACTTGGTGCGGGGAAGTTTAGAGATCAGTCACGGCGGAGGAGGTGGACTAAAAGCAACTTGACTGGGCTCACCAAACACGTCACGTTGTCAGTCTGAGATCAGTCACGGCGGAGGAGGTGGACTAAAGGCGACTTGACTGGGCTCACCAAACACGTCACGTTGTCAGTCTGAGATCAGTCACGACGGAGCTCAGATCAGTCACGACGAAGGAGGTGGACTTACACGCGACTTGACACGACTTGGCTGGCCAAATAAGTTACGTTATTAGTTTGAGATCAGTCACGATACTAAGCATACCGCATTTAGTGCACAGTGACGGTTTGCCTCAACTCCAAACACCAACCTGATCAAGCCCGATCCGGTTCAACCCGATTGAACCCTATCCGACCCACGCAGACAAGACGTTGGCTTTAATTAGTTGACTAACGCTGATGAGTGAGAGTTTGGAAGCACGTGATGGAAGACTAGAAGCCTTAATGAGACGCTGAGGAAGTCCCGTCCACTCGGGGTCTGAAGCAGTGAATGAAGCACGTAAGTAACTAATTGTACGTGTGTGTGTGTGTGTGTGTGTGTGTGTGTGAGAGAGAGAGAGAGAGAGAGAGAGAAGGGGAGAAACAAGAATAAGAGAGAAATCTTAACACTAACCTACCTGAGACATAAACACACTTGCACACGGGTTCACATCATATACAGCAAATCTACCTGACAGACAGAAGCGTAAAGTACATAGATAACATAACTACATCCACTCACCTTCTTCGCCCAGCACGTCAAACAGGAGCAATAAAAGTACGTATATAAAACCCTACCCACATCCTCAGTTCTCCCTGTTCGTTTAACATTGGTGATATAAATACTAACATGCTTTCTGTCCACGCAATGCACCTGTTCGCCCCATCGTTATACAACAGTGACAGAAATACATACTCAAACTCATTTCTTTTTCGTCTGTTTTCTGGGGCTATTTCTGACTCTTTTCCTCCTCTCTGTGCATCAAGGAAGGTAACTAAAAAATGGCCTTGAATACCGAAGTAGCATCGAGTGGTATTTCGCTGTTATTCTTGAAGGAGAGAATCTGTTTGCAAAGCGCCGCAACATCTTAAACCTGTCTGCTCGTTGTATTCTCCGAGGAAAAATGTCAAGTTTTTCTGTGAGAGAGAGAGAGAGAGAGAGAGAGAGAGACTGACTGATACACACACACACACACACACACACACACACACACACACACATACACACACACACAGAGACACACACGCACACACACACACACCTTTAGTTGTCTCCGAGTGTTCAATAATTCAGACCGCCTATGTCACCTTCCTCCCTCTCTCCCTCTCCTCTTCACTCCCTCCCTCTCTCCTTCCCTTCCTGGCGGGTGTGAGGGGCCCCATCACACTCAGGGAATGCAGATGTGCGTGGGTACCTGCTTCTCCCAAAACGGAAGATATGTAAGCCGATATATTTATTCTTTAGGTCAGTAAGAATTTTAATGTTTCTTATTAGTAGTTTAGGAAAAGTTGCTAGGATGTCATTGTAGTAAGAAATTTGTGTTTTTAGTTTGTAGAAGTGTACAAAAAGTTACTAATACATATTTGGGTTGTAAAAATGTGTAGAGAATAGCATCCAGACATTTCTTTGCTTAGCCTTTTGATAGAAATGCTGAAAAAAAACAGTGGTGTGACATTTTGTTTTTGCTCGTGGAAGTACAGAAAAATGTGCTACGCCATTATTGGGCTGTAAAAATACACAGAGAAAATCGCGCAGGTATTTCTTTCGACTTCTTTTGCTAGAAATGCCGAAAAAAGTGGTGTATACGACATTTTGTGATTGTTTGCGGAAGGATAGAAAACGGTATTGACATCATTTGGCTGTAAAGAAAAAAAAAATAGAGAGAGAAATGTGAGGAGCTCTTCGTGTAGACTTTTTGTAGCAATGCTGTAAAAAGTACTTCGACATTTTGCTTTTGATCGTGGAGGTACAGGAAAAGGTACTAAGTCATTTGCTGCTCTCGGAAATATATACAAAAAAAGAGCTGAGACATTATTTCACTTATAAAATACAAATGAAGAAAAAAGCTCGAAGATATTTTTCTCCTCGTACAAACAGTAAGGAATGACAGTCAAGCTCTTCGCCCCCACATCAGTGAGGAAATGCCAGTATGGATTTAACATTCTTTTCCACGTAAATATGAGGTCAGTAGTGGGCGCATATCCTGAGCATAATAACGAAATACGGAGGTGAGTATTTTCGCTCCGCCCGCCTGCCGTGAGTGTATGTTTGATAATACAGTAATACAAGATAATACAATAATAAAAAATAATACAATAATACTATAATACACTAATGCAGTAATAGAAACAATACAATAATACAAAATAATACAATGATACAATAATACAAAATGATACAATGATACAACTATACAAAATGATACAGTAACACAATAATGATACAATAATGCAAAACACGGAAGCGTTAATTTTCACTCCGTCCGTCAATAATACAAAAATACAACAATACAGAAATACAATAATACAAAAAAATACAGTAGTACAAAATACGGAAGCGTGTATTTTCACTCCGT
>NZ_JBKDZH010000143.1:0-1762 GCF_047971185.1 Kluyvera sp. | reverse complement strand
GGTGTCGGCTTCGGCCGTCACTCCTGCCCCGGTATCGACTTCGGCCGTTACTCCCGCCCCAGTGTCGGCTACGGCCGAACCTCCCACCCTGGTGTCGGCTCCTGCCGTCACTCCTACCCCGATGTCGGCTCACGTCGTCATCACCGCTCCTACTGCCAGTCTGACCAAGCCTGTGGCCACCTCACTGGCCACTGGGCTGGGAAAGACTGCAAGGCAATTGTCCACTACCTCCAATGCTCTGCCCACCACCATTAGACAGGGCAAGAGCAAGAAGGATACCGGTGTTGAGAAGGCCTCCTCTAGGGGCCTCCCTATGCAGCGTTAATTTTAATATTTTTAACATCCTACAGTGGAATCTTCGTGGGTTGAGAGGGAATTGGGAGGAGCTCAGTCTGCTCCTGCGGAGATATCAGCCGGTCTGTGTCTGTCTGCGGGCAAGACCATCATGGTGGAACTGCAATTTTTGTAGATACCTCACGAGGCATTGCTTTTACCTCTTTTAATATTGTCTCCCCCCTGCAGGTGGTGGCCGTCCAGCTCCACCTCAGGAGAACTTACACTGTCTGCTCTTTATACCTCCCTCCCAATTCTCCAGTAGACAGAGAGGACTTCGTTTCCCTAGTTCAGCAACTGCCCTCCCCGTTTATTATTTTAGGGGATTTTAATGGTCGGCACACCCTGTGGGGAGATACACTTGTCAACCCCAGGGGAGCAATGATTGCCTCCGTCGTTGAAGCCTTAGATCTAGGTATTCTTAACACCGGTGACCATACCCACTACCACATTCAGACAGACACCACCTCGGCCCTAGATTTATCGTTGTGCTCTCCTGACGCCCTACTTGACTTCACATGGAGCGTCACAGGAGATCTTTGTGGGAGTGACCACTACCCTATACTCCTGTCTTCTCCCGACATCCTCCCCTCACCCCGTGTCCCCCGCTGGCGGCTGGACCACGCTGACTGGGGACTTTTTAAACACCTTGCCACAGTTGACTGCGAGCTTGATGAGTTCCCGGACATAGACAGCGCTGTCGAGTATTTTTCATCTATACTCCAGCGAGCTTGTGAGCTTTCCATCCCTCAGACCACAGGATTTACCAAGCGCCGACCGGTCCCCTGGTGGTCTGATGAGTGTAGACAGGCAGTGGCAGAGCGTCGTCGAGCTTTTGGTAGGTACCGTCGACACAAAACCGAATTTTTCCGGGGACAATACAGACTGGCTATAGCTAAGGGCCGTCGAGTCCTCAAGGATGGTCGCCGTAAGTCCCTTGCGTCTTTCGTCTCCGCACTGAACGTGCAGACACCTATGTCGCAGGTATTCAAGCGCGTGCGGAAGATAGCGGGAAAGTTCTCTCCAGGCCCACCTCCGGTCCTCAATGTCAACGGGGATAAGGTATCTGACGGCCAGGCGGTAGCCAATATACTCGCTGAGACCTTTTCTTTCGTGTCCAGCCGGGCCTCGAGATCTCCAGCAGTGCGTCGCCAGTTAGAGGCAGACGAGGCTCGCCAACTAGACTTTTCGTCCGGCGGGGGTGAAAGCTACAATGTCCCTTATTCTCTACCGGAACTGCGCTCCGCTTTATCTTTATGCAAGGACTCCTCCCCAGGATCAGATAACATTACCTACTCTATGATCCGTCACCTAGATTCTGGATCACTGTCCTTCCTCCTAGGATTATTTAATAGGATGTGGAGTGACAGATATGTACCCCCCTCCTGGAAGTCTGCTATAGTCATTCCAATCCCCAAGCCTGGTAAGG
>NZ_JBKDZH010000142.1:0-2729 GCF_047971185.1 Kluyvera sp. | reverse complement strand
CAATTCAGCCTCGCCATGAGTGACTTGGCTAGGATCCCAAATGCATTCTCCACCACGCGACGCCCTCTGGAGATGTGGGAGTTGTAGATGCCCTCCTCCTTGGTCATCCGACGCTTGGACCACGGCTTCATCAGGTGTGTTCTCAGAGCGAAGGCGTCGTCACCCAGGATAAAATAAGGCACTTTGAGGTCTGGATGGTCATCATCAGGCTCGGGATCTTGAGGGAGACGCTCAGGAGGTGGGATGCCAAGGGTGCCATCTTCGATACACTGCTTGAGCTCAGATGCATTGTAGATCTGGGCATGTGACTGATGGACAACACCCCCAGTGTCCACCCACAGGAACTTGTAATCAGCGTCAACCATGGCCATGAGGATGATTGAGTAGCAGTGCTTGTAGACGCACCAGAATTCGCTTCCAGAGTTTGCAGGCTGGCGGATCTTGACATGCTTTCCATCCAGGGCTCCAGTCACATGAGGAACTTGCCATCTTCTCTCGAACTCTGAGGCCACTTGCTTCCATTCGTCAGGGGTGGTTGGCATCTTGAATACTTCGTCCCTGTAGGCTGTGACGCAGATGTCATATGTTGGTCAAAATTCGATCGCACAAACTCGCAGTCAATCGCACGAGTCGCAAGTCCGTCGCAATAGGCTCACAACGCGCTTGCCAAATGTCGTAACTCTGTCACAATGCTATCCCCATGGGCTTGCCCTGGGTCATGCTCGCTCACAACTATCATCCAGGCGAGCTCTCGCAGGATGAGGCCGAGCCCGTTGCGTTACGTGCGACCGATTGCTTCTTGGTCGCCACACCGTCGCACCACGCTCCCTAATTCAGTCTTATATCGATCACAGTGATGTTCGGTGTAAATGCTATTGGGTGATCAGTGCCGAGAGTCCACGCGACTAGTGTGAGTGGACAACATGTTCCGAAAAACTGAGCTCGCCCACACTCGTACGTCGATCGCCGCCCGGTGTAAACATAACCTAAGCAAACTTTCCTCAATAAGCATATCACAAGTTATTTATTTAACATTCATCCTAATAAGTATTTTCTACCAGTTCATCTCTTAGATTGTTTCTGCCAGTCTCATACACGTTCATTTAATGTAAGTGAAGTCTGCCATTTTCATTGATCCTGCTAAATGAAAGTTAAGCACTTGTGAGAACATTAAAAATTAGTATGGTACAGATCATCTGGGGCATGTACAGGACTGAGCAGGTGAGGAATGAGGTGGTGCAGGAGAGACAGGAAATACAGAAAGTATGAGCAAGACAAAATAAAGGTTTGAAGAGGTGATGTAGTCATACTAAAATATAAAGGGAAGAGGCATGGTAAAATGAATTGATGTCATTGATATTGGCATTGAAAGCTAGGTATGACTTCAAGATGGTATTAACAGAGACTGTATGTGTAGGTCTGGAATGAAATTGAAGGATGCATGCGAGCTGAACTGGAAGAAATTTGTAAGGCAAAATGAGTTTCACGCCTTGATGGAGTATGAGATGTAATTTGGTGTCATTGACTATATAATCAAGGCCAAATTCATGACTTGCACAGGACAGTGTACAGCTGGTTACTGTAGCCAGTTTCTGTGAGTGATCTTCCTTCTCTGATTTTTGTCTTCTTTACTGAGACTTTCCTTGACTCTCTGTCCTACCCATACATTTCCCTGATGACTACTTTGTAATGAATGACTTACTATCTTTCTGTATGTTTTTTGTACATTGATAGTGTATATTTACAAAGGATTTCTTTTTCAAGTATAGATTTGCAGGTTATTAATCAAGCCACTAATATGTGATAATCATTAATCATTCCTAGAAAAGTTTGTTGAAAACTTTATTGTGGTTAAATGGATGACCCTTCTACAGCACAGTCCTTCCCAACACCCATGGAGGAGCCCAAGAAAGTAATGCGAGTGCAGTATGTTGGGCTTCTGCAGGTAGAACGGCCATCAGGCATGGAGGTCCTTAACTCAGCCATTGACAGGGTGGTGGAGAGCAATCCACCTCCCTGGAGGAATGTGTCTGTGGCTGTTGCACCTTCCACTGTCACCATCACCAATACTGTGAGTCTCCTCTGCCCCTGTCGTTCACTGAACATCTCTTGCAGGTGAAGTCTCAAGGACTAGAGACCAAAATAATAATTGTAAGTACACAGCATACCAAAATATAAGTAAAAACATAAACGTATGTTGTGTAAAACTTTTTTCTTTTTTTTCATTCATCACATATCTTTGTAGATTAATAATTTATTGTTGCATGCTATAAAATTCATGTTTTAGCTAATTAACCCTGTTTTAGCTTATTAACCCTTAGCCAGCAGCAGCAGTCACGGCAAAGCACCCAAATTAAAAACTGCTTATATAAAGTTGCTGCCAGCCATAAGATTGCAGGCTTTTGCAGCATAAATAAAGTTGCACCACATTTTGTAGGGTTTTAACAAGATCTATATTTAAACTCTACCACAATTTGGAGCGGTTGCTATAATCTTATCATACAAGAACTTAACCTTTGTAAGTGGCCATTGTTTATACATATTTGTATAAGTAAGGTAAATAGAGTCACTCACACCCACAGCCAAAGCTATGTCCAGGACTTATGACCCGAATCTGGTTTCCCTCCACCCTCCCTTACTAAGGTTTTGTCTTACAGTTGCTTCTAATTGCATTTTTTCTCTTTATTTACTGCTGTGATTTTACCCACCTACCCATCACCACTTGCAGT
>NZ_JBKDZH010000141.1:0-2724 GCF_047971185.1 Kluyvera sp. | reverse complement strand
GCATTAGCAACAGATGGGCAAGCACCTTGCCTGGCACGCTGAGCAGTGTAATACCGCGGTAGTTGTTGCAGTCCTGACGGTTCCCTTTCCCTTTCCAGATAGGGACGACCAACCCCCTTTTCCAGTCAGGAGGAATGGCACCTGACTGCCATACGGCAGACAAGACTGCATGCAACCCACGGATCATGGCCTCACCTCCAGCTTTGAGCAGCTCCGCACTGATGTTACAAACACCAGCTGCCTTTCCACCCCTCAACCTTGCCACAGCCTCTCTGACCTTGTCAAAAGAGGGCGGGGCTTCGTCAATGGGTGGGTCAGTATCCACCATCTGTAACCCAGCAGTTGGGAGCTGCCTGTTCAGAGGATCCACCCTGTACAACTGCTCAAAGTACTCAGCCCAACGAGCCCTCTGCCCATCCATGTCTGACACGAGACAACCATCTGCTGTTCGGTTAGCACTCACCCAAGAGGGAGATTTGGAGCGAAGCTTCTTCAGGGCTCGGTAGGCAGGTCCGAGGTCATTAGCATTAAAATGACCCTCGATGTCCTCGCGAGACTCCTGACTCACCTCTCCTCGTCTCTCCTCAGGAGAGCGGCCTAATATATAAAATCAATTTCCGTCTATCTTTTCCCTTCCTCAAACTTTATTGTAACTATCTGACCGGCAGACGAAGCCGCATAAACATTACACAGTGACTTCAGACTTTATCTCCCCATAGGCCGGAATACCACAAAGATCTGTTCTTGCCCCCACACTACACAATATGCATACCCATGACCTCCACTCCCCCTCCCACTCAGACTCATTCCCAATCCAGTGCGCAGATGACATAACGATCTTGACTAGATCACAGTCCCTCGACCTCCTGACCAGCTGCATGCAGAGGGAACTCAACTTAATAACATCATGGGAACATAAGTGGCGGGTACGCTCAAATCAACTCAAGTCCGCCGCCACTTACTTTAGCGTTAAAAAGTCCTGGCCTCTCCCTCTATATCAGATCACCACGCAGCGCCGCCCAGCCCTCCACCCCTCCCTTCCCAATCACCAACACCGCCACCGTTCTGAGCCTACAGTCCGACACCCGACTCAGCTTCCACGCACACGTTAAGGCCAAGCCTGGCCGGTAACACAGGCTCTCTCCAGATTCTTCCGCTTCCGCTTCGCCTCTCAAAGACAAAAGGTCACTTCTACCTTGCCTTCATCTACCCACTCCTCAGCTACTGCCCCCTCGCCCTCTCCTTTACTGCCCACCGCATAAAGATTATGTTGCAGCGTATCCAAACAAAGGCCTCCGCTATATTAATAACACAAAATGGGAGTGACTTCGTCACCAGCGAGGCATTGCACCTCACCAGTAAACATCCCCGCTAAACATTGTTTGGCACAACAAACCAACTTAACAACTCCAGAGACTTACCCTTCTCCGCCCCACTCCTCCAGACTATTAGCAGAATTTCCCTTTCCCGCTTGAACCGTCGAGGCATCACACCCCTCCACCCTGACGTCCATGCTCTCCTCAGGGACCCGATCTCTAATTAATCTCACATTCTCACTCACCCAGACACACTGATAAGACGCTACATTAAGACAAGCAACACTAACCACTCACACATAAACAGTATTTCCCTTGAATTTAAATGATACGAACATACAAACCTCTCCCTTCCGCTTCCCTGCCCGCCACTCACGCAGACAGCCCACACTTGCGACGCACTGCAGCCAGCTGTGCGACCATCACCCTCCCTCCCCTTTTTCATGCACCCGTCTCCGTGGCTGATTCATCCGCCACCTCACCTCTCCACAACACGCCACTGTCCTCATGCACCCCGAGTTAAGCCTTCGGGGTCTTTTTCTCACACTAAAACGTTTCTTCTTTCTACTGTCTTCTTGCCTCTTATTCCCTCTTCCCACGTCCTCACATTCGCAACCGTAGCTCCTGCTGCTGCAGCAGTCCTCTTTCCTTCCCCGTCTCTACCCGTGTCTAGGTAAGTGAGTGTTGATGTTCCTTCCTCTGTCTTTTACCCGAAATTGAGACGATTAAGTTATTGGAGGTATTAGTATACAATTTAACATAGATTAATTCCTCTTTCCGTCCGATTTGTCGTGTGCTCATGAGTATGCAGTGAAGGTCTCAAGTCGATTCAATGTGCTCGGCACCGTTGAGGACCCTGTAGAACTGTGAGATAACTTCAAACGTGAAACTTTCCAAGCTGCAAAGGAGTGTATTGGAGAACACCCGAGATCTCGGGGCGGTCTTGCCTCGGGCAAGACTATAGGGAATATCGAGAAGAGTTGCCATGCCAGGCTTGTTGGAATTAGGACCAATATAGGCCTTTTTCACATAGGACTAAAGCTCTCCTAACATGAGACAAGAAGAGATATGTCAGGAATCTCGCTGATGACGTCGAGGGTCATTTTAATGCTAATGACCTCCGACCTGCCTACTGAGCCCTGAAGAAGCTACGCTCCAAATCTCCCTCTCGGGTGAGTGCTATCCGAACAGCAGATGGTTGTCTCGTGTCAGACATGGATGGGCTAAGGAGATCAACCACATCCTCGTAAGTACTCGTTGGAGGATCCTTCAGAACTGCAGGGTTTTCCGGAGTGCTGAGTTCCTTGCAACTGATCATCGGCTTGTTGTGCTACACTCAAGCTTCATGTCAGGTCTAGAAGAATCTCAAGATGTGACCATACTGTGTTTCATCTTGAGAAACTGAAAG
>NZ_JBKDZH010000140.1:0-7210 GCF_047971185.1 Kluyvera sp. | reverse complement strand
GGCTTAACGTTCTTCTTCAGAATACCGTGAAACTGGAAGGTCTGACGGTTGGTCAGACGAATGCTGCCGTAGATGGTGTTATCCGCGGCGAATTTATCGATCGCCTTCCACTGGGTGGTGGTGATCACCCCGCCCGGCAGACGGCAGCGCAACAGCATGGCGTGGCGCGGCTCCAGTTTCTGCTCGGCGCGTTCGGCGCGAATGTCGCGGTCATCCTGCTGGTACATGCCGTGAAAACGGATCAGCAGGAAGTTATCGCCGTGAAAGCCGCCGGTCAGGCCATCGTTGAGATCTTCCGCGATGGTGCCGCGCAGAAAGTTGCTCTCACGCTTCATGCGCTCGGCGTCAGTCAGTTTGCCTTCGACCACTAAAGGCCCTGGGTATTTTTCGCTCATTAGTAGACATCTCGCTGATAACGGCGCTCAACGCGCAGCTCACTTAAAAATTCATCCGCCGCTTCGATGTCCATTGCACCGAATTCAGCAATCACTTCCAGCAACGCCTGCTCAACGTCTTTCGCCATACGATTGGCGTCGCCGCAGACATAAATGTGGGCACCGTCATTGATCCAGCGCCACAGCTCCGCGCCCTGTTCGCGCAGTTTGTCTTGTACGTAGATTTTTTCTTTTTGATCGCGGGACCAGGCCATATCGATACGGCTCAGCACGCCTTCTTTTACGTAGCGCTGCCACTCAACCTGGTAGAGGAAGTCTTCGGTAAAGTGCGGGTTGCCGAAGAACAGCCAGTTTTTACCTTCCGCACCGTCGGCGGCGCGCTGCTGCATAAAGGCGCGGAACGGCGCGATACCGGTGCCTGGACCAATCATAATCACCGGCGTCTGCGGGTTAGCCGGCAGGCGGAAGTTGTCGTTGTGCTCGATAAACACGCGCACTTCGCCCTCTTCTTCCACACGGTCGGCGAGGAAGCTGGACGCGCCGCCCGCGCGGGCGCGGCCTTCAATGTCGTAACGCACGACGCCGACGGTCACGTGCACTTCACTTTCGACTTCCGCCTGTGCGGAGGCGATAGAGTACAGGCGCGGGGTCAGCGGACGCAGCAGGCCGATTAACGCGTCGGCATCAAGCTGCGCCGGGGAGAAGCGCACCATGTCGACGATAGGCGTGGTGGCCGCATACTGCTGCAGCTGGGCTTTATCGCCCACCAGCGGCAGCAGCGATTCACTGCGCGTCAGCGTGGCGTAGTTTTCCACGATATTGGCGGTGTTCACCGTCAGTTCGAATTGCCACTGCAGCGCTTCGGCCAGCGGCAGGGTTTCGCCGTTGACGGTGACGGATTCGTCGCCCTTCAGCCACAGCAGCTCAACCAGCTCTTTGACCAGCGCGGGGTCGTTCTGATACCAGACGCCCAGCGCGTCGCCCGGCTGATAGCGCAGGCCGGAATCGCCAAGGTCGATTTCGATATGGCGGACGTCTTTTTCTGAGTTACGGCCGGTAATTTTCTGGTTCACCGACAAGGACGCCGTCAGCGGCGCTTCTTTGGTGTACGGGCTGGAGTGAATCTCGTTCACCGCGCCGCCCGCTACGGCCTGCACCGATGGTGCCGCCGGTGCGCGCGCTTTCAGCACCTCGACCAGACGCGCGCGCCATTCGGCGGCAGCTGCCTGGTATTCGACGTCGGCATCGACGCGGTCGAGCAGGCGCTCACCGCCCAGCTCGGCCAGCTTGCTGTCAAAGTCTTTACCGGCCTGGCAGAAGAACTCATAGGAGGTATCGCCAAGGCCAAGCACCGCACAGGCGGTATCGGTCAGCTTCGGCGCTTTTTTCGAGAACAGGAACTTATGCAGCGCAACGGCTTCTTCCGGCGTTTCCCCTTCACCCTGCGTAGAGGTCACGATCACCAGCAGCTTTTCTGACGCGATTTGTTTGAATTTATAATCCCCGGCGTTCACCAGGTTCACGTTCAGTTTGGCGGCCAGCAGATCGTCACGCAGCGCTTCCGCCACGCGGCGGGCGTTGCCGGTTTGCGAGGCGGAGATCAGCGTAATGCTCGGCACTTCAGCGGCAACCGGCGCGGGCGTGAGCGCAGCCGAACCCGGCTGCTGATTAAGCACGCCCCAAAAATAGCCGGAAACCCAGGCTAGCTGGGTAGGAGTTAAATCGGTGGTGGCCGCCTGCAGGCGCGCCAGCTGCTCCGAATTAAGCGGGAGCAACGCTGAAGGGGGAGACTGTGTTGTCATGCGTCGTTATGTTCCAGTAGCAAAGCTGTTTCTAATCAGGAAAAACAAAACTGAATGTAAGGTTAACGACGTCGATAATAACAATTAAAGAAGGGATAGAAATATCAAATAACCAAATGGACTAACCTCTTTTCCTGGTAGTTAATAGCACTAAAACAGATTAAATAAGACATTGATATAAATGAAAAATATTTATCACATTCATCAATTCTTTAACCGTGCGTCTGTTTGGCCGTTTTAGTTAATGCAGAAAAATGTTCATTCGGGTACTATGCGGCGTTTTTTCCGCAATACTGAGAGTTCATGATGTCCACCACACTGTTTAAAGATTTCACCTTCGAAGCCGCCCACCACCTGCCGCATGTCCCGGAAGGGCATAAGTGCGGTCGCCTGCACGGCCACTCGTTTATGGTGCGTCTTGAGATTACCGGTGAAGTCGATCCCCATACCGGTTGGATCATGGATTTTGCCGAACTGAAAGCGGCATTCAAACCGACCTACGATCGTCTGGATCACTACTATCTGAACGATATTCCTGGCCTGGAAAACCCGACCAGCGAAGTGCTGTCCCGCTGGATCTGGGAACAGGTTAAACCGGTTGTGCCGCTGCTGAGCGCGGTAATGGTCAAAGAAACCTGCACCGCAGGCTGCATCTATCGCGGCGAGTAATTGCCGCCTGGCTCGGGAGCCCGCTCGCGGCTCCCCGCCTTCTTCTCTACACCGCCCTATCACATTCAAGTCTCTGATTTTTCATAATGCGGCACGCGGCCCGGAAAAATGACAAAGTTCTGTCACACTCATTGGGTTGGTTAATACATTGTGAGGATAAAGGGATGAAAAAAACGCTTCTCGCCGCAGCCATACCCGCATTGCTTTTTGTTTCCGCAGCCGCTCAGGCCGATACGCCGCCGGAAGGGTATCAGCTACAGCAGGTGCTGATGATGAGCCGCCATAACCTACGCGCGCCGCTGGCAACCAACGGCAGCGTACTGGAGCAGTCCACGCCGAATCAATGGCCCGAATGGGACGTTCCCGGCGGCCAGTTGACCACCAAAGGCGGGGTGCTCGAAGTGTATATGGGCCACTACATGCGCGAATGGCTGGCGCAGCAGGGTCTGGTGACTAGCGGTGAATGCCCGGCGCCGGAGACGGTTTACGCCTATGCCAATAGCCTGCAACGTACCGTCGCCACCGCGCAGTTCTTTATCAATGGCGCGTTCCCCGGCTGTGACGTCACCGTCCATCATCAGGAAAAAATGGGCACCATGGACCCGACGTTTAATCCGGTGATCACCGACGAATCAAGCGCTTTCCGTGACAAAGCAGTACAGGCCATGGAGAAAGAGCGCGGGGGGAAATCGCTTGATGAAAGCTACAAGCTGCTGTCGCAGATTGTGCGCTACCAGGACTCCCCTTCCTGCAAGGAGAAGCAGCAGTGTTCTCTGACGGAAGCCAAAGACAGCTTTAGCGCCAATTATCAGAAAGAGCCCGGCGTGAAAGGACCGCTGGCCATCGGTAACTCGCTGGTCGACGCCTTTACGCTGCAATATTATGAAGGGTTCCCGCTCGATCAGGTCGCGTGGGGCGAGATCAAAACCGATAAACAGTGGCAGTTGCTGTCACAGCTGAAAAACGGCTATCAGGACAGCCTGTTTACCTCGTCAGAAGTGGCGCGTAACGTCGCGAAACCGCTGGTGAAATATATCGATAACGCGCTGGTGACCGACGCGGCCAAAACGCCGAAAATCACCGTGCTGGTGGGGCATGATTCCAATATAGCCTCGCTGCTGACGGCGCTCGATTTCAACGCCTACACCCTGCCGGGGCAATATGAGCGCACGCCGATTGGCGGGAAAATTGTGTTCCAGCGCTGGCATGATACCAAAGATAACCGTGACCTGATGAAGATTGAGTATGTCTATCAAAGCGCGGAACAGCTGCGTAATACCGAGACGTTAACCCTGAAAACACCGCCGCAGCGGGTGACGCTGTCGCTGAAAGGCTGCCCGGTGGATGCCGACGGGTTCTGCCCAATGGACACGTTCTCTAAGGTGATGAACGAGGCGGCGAAGTAGCGGTTTGCCCCGGCGTCGGCTGCGCCTCGGCAGGGCTACATTCGCGGGTAGCCCGGCCGAGCGAAGCGACGCCGGGAACTCAATCAGGCAATATTCAGATACTTGTGCGTCTGCATCGACAGACGCCAGTTGCGCGCAATACAGGTTTCAATGCACAGGCGGGTGGCATCGTCTTTCTGGCTGATCGGCTGCAGCGCAATAATCCGCGGTTTGTCGTCGGAGAGCGTCTCCAGCAGTTCGTCCAGCGCTTCGATATCACGCACGCGGCCAACCGGGTGCTTGATTTCATCCGCACGCTCCAGCGCCTGAGACAGCACGTCGTAGCCGCCGCGCATGTTCACCTTCGGCGACACGGTCACCCAGGTATTAGGGGTGCAGCGCACTTCATGGGTGCCACTGGTTTCAATCTGGCAGCTAAAACCGTTTTGTTCGAGCAGTGCGGTCAGCGCGGTGAGATCGTGAATGCAGGGTTCACCGCCGGTGATCACCACATGGCGTGCGGTCCAGCCCTGTCGGCCAATAATCGCCAGCAGATCGTCACTGTTTGCCGCGCCCCATTTATCGCTCTCTTTGGTTTTCGCCAGGATACTGAACAGAGAAACTTCCCGATCCGCGAGCTTCTCCCAGGTATGTTTGGTGTCGCACCAGGCGCAGCCTACCGGGCATCCCTGTAAACGAATAAAAATGGCGGGGACGCCTGTAAAATAACCTTCACCCTGCAGGGTCTGGAACATCTCGTTAATCGGGTACTGCATCATCAACTCTTCAGTAGTGGTAAACCGTTATTATTGCATATTTCACGCCAACGATCCCTCGCACTTCTTGCGCTACCGCGCATCACTTTTTGTCCGGCCCTGTTGAGACCATTTTCTGTGATGCCTCTTACCCTTTTTATGAAAAATAACATTTTCATTACATCAATATTGGCCGCCATTCACTTTTTAACAGGTTGCTATGCTAATCAAATTGGTATGACACATTTTCATGAGTAATATCCGCCCCCGGCTACATATCATACCAATTATAAATTTTGACAAGGGAAAATGGATGAACGCGTTTGCTGAAGCCCTGCCGGTGATCTGGGTCGCCCTGGGCGTTGTACTGCTACTTATTCTCAATATGAAGTTTAAAATCAATGGGATGCTGGCGCTGCTGCTGGCAGCTATCTTTGTTGGCGTCTGTGAAGGGCTGCCGCTGGAGGCGATTGGCAAGTCTATCGAGGCGGGGGTCGGCAGCACGCTGGGCCACCTGGCGCTAATCATTCTGTTCGGCGCGATCCTCGGCAAGCTGATGGTCGATTCCGGCGCGGCACAGCGCGTTTCGTCTACGCTGCTGCAAAGTTTCGGGCCGAAAAAAGTGCAGTGGGCGATCATGGTGATCGGACTGATCTTTGGCCTGGCGATGTTCTACGAGGTCGCCTTCCTGATCCTCGCGCCGCTGGTGATCAGCATCGCCCGCGAGGCGAAGATTCCGTTCCTGAAGCTGGGTATCACCATGGTGGCCGCGGCGACCACCGCGCACAGCCTGTTCCCGCCACAGCCGGGCCCTACGGCGCTGGTCGCGGCCTTCCACGCGGATATGGGGATGGTTTACATCTACGGCATTATCGTCGCCATTCCGACGGTTATCTGTTCCGGTATTCTGCTGCCGAAGCTGCTGGGCAATCTGGACCGTCCGATTCCACAGCAGCTGGAGTCCCAGAAGGTCTTTCGCGATAACGAAATGCCGTCGTTCGCCACCAGCCTGCTGGTCCCACTGATCCCGGCGATTATCATCACAGGCGTCACCGTGATTAAGTTGTTTATCCCGGCAGGCGCCAGCATCGTTTCCTTCCTTAACTTTATTGGCAGCGCGCAGGTCAGCATGCTGATCGCCGTGCTGGTTGCCCTGTATGCATTCGGCACCGCGCGCGGTAAATCAATGACCGAGGTGATGAGCTCCTACTCCACCGCCATTGAGAAAGTGGCGCTGGTGGTGTTTATCATCGGCGCGGGCGGCGCGTTTAAGCAGATCATTATGGATACCGGCGTGGGCGACTACATAGCCGATATGATGCGCACGTCGTCAGTTTCGCCGCTAATCATGGCGTGGTTCATTACCGTACTGCTGCGTCTGGCCACCGGTGCCGGCACCGTTTCGGCGATCACCGCCGCCGGGATCGTCGGGCCAATGATCACCACCTTTAATGTGGACCCGGCGCTGATGGTGCTGGCGACGGCATCGGGCAGCAACACGCTGACCCACGTCAACGACGCGGCTTTCTGGCTGTTCAAAGAGTATTTTGGCCTGTCGATCAAAGATACGTTCAAGACCTGGGGATTGCTGGAGTTAACCAACTCCGTGGTGGGGCTGCTGATTGTTTTACTGCTGGATATGCTGATTTAACGCAGACGCTAAAAACAAAAAAACCGGGCATTGCTGCCCGGTTTTACTATTCAGATAAAGTCAGACTTATGCCTGGCCTTTGATCTCTTTACGACCGTTGTACGGAGCCTGTGCACCCAGCGCTTCTTCGATACGAATCAGCTGGTTGTACTTAGCAACGCGGTCAGAACGGCTCATAGAACCGGTTTTGATCTGGCCTGCAGCGGTACCAACAGCCAGGTCAGCGATGGTAGCGTCTTCAGTTTCGCCAGAACGGTGAGAGATGACAGCGGTGTAGCCAGCGTCTTTCGCCATTTTGATCGCAGCCAGAGTTTCGGTCAGAGAACCGATCTGGTTGAATGTGATCAGGATGGAGTTAACGATGCCTTGCTCGATGCCTTCTTTCAGGCTCTTGGTGTTAGTTACGAACAGATCGTCACCAACCAGCTGGATTTTGTCGCCCAGTACTTTAGTCTGGTATGCGAAACCGTCCCAGTCAGACTCGTCCAGACCATCTTCGATGGATACGATCGGGTACTGTGTGGTCAGTTCTTCCAGGAAGTGAGTGAATTCT
>NZ_JBKDZH010000139.1:0-1882 GCF_047971185.1 Kluyvera sp. | reverse complement strand
CTCTGTGTCCCCATGGCTACCACTGGTGGTGGTGCTGAAGAGAGGGTCTGAGGCACGTGCTTTCCTCAACACTACGCTGTCCTCGCTGCGTCTGACTTCAGGACTCTTTGGTGCATTCCTTGCCTTGCCAGCTTCCTTGATTCCTGAGTGTGGCTTCAGGGAAGCCTTGCTGCCCGCTCCAGCTTCCCTGAAGTTTCTGCAAGACCAGCTGACTCCTGACATCAGGAGTAGTGTTGCAGTGGAGGCTGCAAGGCCGGGCAGCAGTCTGAGTGGCCGGGACCAGCAGGAGCAGACAGCAACTGGTGTGAGGATCAAGGGTGATCAGAAGAAGCACCACCACCACCACCACCACCTTGCATGCTACTTCTCCAGCCATAAAGGAAAAGCAAAGTTTGAGTGTCAGAAGTGTGAGAAGATTTGAGACAAAGAGGAAGTTCACTAGACACACCCTTGACACACTGGTGAAGGAAACCATGAGTGGCAAGAGTGTGAGAAAAGCCTCAGTGGGAAGGGTGACCTCAACAAATACACCCACACCCGCTGGTGAAGGAAGGCATGAATGCCATGAGTGTGGCAAAAGGTTTAGTAAGAAGGGAAACCTCAACACACACACCCTGACACATACTGGTGAAAGAAATCATGAATGTGAAGTCTGTGGAAAAAGATTCACTCTGAAGAGTCACCTCAACACACACACCCTTACTCACACCGGTGAAAGAAATCATGAATGTGAAGTTTGTGGAAAAAGATTTAGTCAGAAGAGTCACCTCGGCACACACATCCTTACACACACTGGTGAAAGAAATCATGAATGCGAAGAGTGTGGAAGAAGGTTCAGTTTGAAGTCTACATTGAACAGTCACATCTTCAGACACTCTGGCCTGAGAGAGTTCAAGTGTGATGTTTGTGGAAAGCATTTCAAGACAAAACGGGATATTGCCAGACACATGAAGACCCACTTCTGAGTGTAACGCCCCTAGAGAGAGGCTCCCTGGTGCAGATTGAATCATGCATGATCAATCTGAGCTCGGAAAGAATCTTTTTTCCGAACTCCTACCTTTTTGGCACTCGAACCCAAGACCTTTCGGTTGTGATGCCTCGACACTGATGGTGAGCCAAAGGGCACCCCACAGCTCACCTCATGTCGTAGGTCTTATTCACAGCCTGGCACTACACATCCTTCCTCTCCCCTCTTGATGGATCGTGCATTGCTCAGTCAAGCTGCTTCATTTTCTTCTGCCACCATTTTCTTCTTGGGTAGCGTTCTCCACAGAAAACATGGGTTCATGTCCTGTTGTCCGGAGGGGGGGACTGCATCCCTACATACTCTGATACACACCATGAGAGAGAGAACCTCAACAGGAACAGATAATGCCCCATAGGACACATCACCGCTTGCCATCAATGTAGTGCCCCTAGAGAGAGGCTCCCTTGTGCAAATCGAACCACACACGTTCAGTCTGAGCTCGGAAAGATTCTTTTTCCGAGCTCCTGCTTGATTATTATAATATAAGAGTGTGGTGAATGTAGTGGGTGCAAGAGGACGACCAACAGTGAAATGGGAGGATCGAGTACAGTCATTCCCCTATTTACGATGGGTTTACGTCAAGTAAGAACCTATTGTTAAACAATTTTTTCATAAATCGGTCATATATATACATTATAATTAGGGGATTTCATCAAGTGACCCTCCCAAAGTTACCCCCCCTAACATTTTTTTTTTTTTATGGTTCCCGTGACTGTACAACGCATCACAGACATTGTCACTGGGTGCATATATTAACAGTATCATTATTATTAACACTGACCCTTGCCCCTCAGTGTCTTTTAAGACACATGCTCTGCATCCAGTAAACCTGGAAGTCCGGAGCAGCAGTACGCG
>NZ_JBKDZH010000138.1:0-1884 GCF_047971185.1 Kluyvera sp. | reverse complement strand
TTGAAGATGTGTCTGCCCACGTTAGAGTCCACGGCACTAAGAGGGTCGTCCAGCAGGAAGATGTTGGCATCACTGTAGATCGCCCGTGCTAGGGACACCCTCTGCTTCTGTCCGCCGCTGATGTTGATACCCTGCGTGTAGACAGGGGGGAGGGGGGTGAAAGTAGTGCCCTTTTTCTACATCATTACGTCAGAAAGTCTTTTGTTAAACACAACGGGTCTTTATTAATCCGCCGGTTCCGTAGTCAGTGTGCAAGCACACATTAAAACTCTCCTCACGCTGCTTAACATTGATGCAATAAATTACCATATACGCGAAACATTCTACGCTAGGCGAGTTCACAGATGCAGAAACTAAATGCTAATAAACTGTGAAAGCTTCGGCCTGGTGATATGCGTAACTGTAACGGAATTGGCAGTATTTGTGGATTGGTTGGCCTCATCACCTGTACAACACGAAAGTTGCAGTACTCACGTTTTCGCCAATTTCAGTTATGTCACCCGCCGGCAGCATGTCGAAGTCCGCCTGGAGTGCACACGCCCTTACCACGCGCCGGTAGCGCTTCGGGTGGTAAGGTTGTCCCCATGTGATGTTGTCCCGCAGGGTGGCGTTCTGGACCCACGGGATTTGTGGCACGTAAGCCACGCTGCCCTGTAAAGTGTTGTTGGGACACATAAAAAGAAAGGAAGAAAAGACCATACCTACAGTCCATATAAAGTGTTTCCTATAAATCGGTGAATATTAGTTTCATAAGCTATGGCTTGTGGCAGTTATTTTTTGTATTCACAAGGATATAGTCTTAATGATATTGGGGGACTACTAGATGTCAGTTGGCCATGGCAGCTCCTGAGAACCATCTATTCACAATGTATCTCCCCCCTCCATAAATCTAGTTAACCTCTGTTTGAAACTTTCAATCGTAGTTGCACAAACTGCATGACTTAAGTATATTCAGTTTATCCACTCTTGCACACTGATTCACGGATCAGCGCCACCTACGTTGATCACCACTTTGCCGGCGTCCTTCTTCATCTCCCCGAGGAGGGCTGACAGGATGGAACTTTTGCCCGAGCCAACACTACCCACCAAGGCCACTAGTCGGCCATGAGGGATGTTTAGCTCGATGTCCTGCAGCCTCCAGCTCGCCTGCTCCCCGTCGCCCTCCCACGAGAAGCAGCCGCCTTCCACCTTCACAGCAGCATCTGCAGCACACACCCAGTGCAACACTTGTATTAGATCAGGCTCCAACCTGTTCTGTATTTTGATTCACCACAAAACAGAACCTAAAGTATGCTAATGGTATTTTTAAAAGAAAATACAGTGGGTCCTCAAACTTCTAACACAATCCATTCCAGGAGGTTCTTTGAACTTCGATTTGTTCAAAGAATGAATTTATTTTTCCCATAGGAAACAATGTCAATTGAATTAAACCGCTCCAGCCCCCCCCCCAAAATAGTACGAAAATTGCTTATTTTAACCTGTATAATAGTAATAATATGCGCCGTCACACTCTCCTAGCGAATCACAGTCACTGAAACAAAGTGTGGCAGCCAGTCAGAGGCACAATATCAGCTGTGGAGACAAGGGCTCATGTTTTTATGATTGTCATTCCTGTTATATTAGACATCTCATGTGTTAACAACGTAGAAAATTATTTTATAGCTTACTTTTCTGGCACATACAAACACAGCGTCCAAATGGCCAACTAATTGTGTGTAACGGTAATTAAAAAATAATGCTGCTGCCGTTGGTGCCCTGCCGATAGTGAGGGCACAGCTACAGTAAATATGGGAAGCCAGCTATTGTACACTCATCAAAGTCGTTTTTGTGGCAAGATCTCTCATTTCTGCCACCAAAACAACAACCTTGTTAGTGCTGACTACT
>NZ_JBKDZH010000137.1:0-2049 GCF_047971185.1 Kluyvera sp. | reverse complement strand
CCCCATCCCCCTTGCTCAAGGGGGGACAGTAACCGACCCTGGCAGCGAAAAATCTTTAGTGCCCGAGCAAGGCGCGAACGTCAGCTTGCTGGGCCCACTGCTGGGTCAGAGGCGACGACGCTATGCGCTGCACCACGGGGCGGGTGCGGTGTGTGTGTGTGTGTGTGTGTGTGTGTGTGTGTGTGTGTGTGTGTGTGTGTGTGTGTGTGTGTGTTCACTACACTGTCACAACACAAGCGACGCAACACACGCTAAACAAACACACATGGCTCCGAGGAGTGAGGCACACAAACAAACCAGCCGAGCACTGGGGACACGGAAGGTGATGGGAAAAAAAATATGAGAAAGACCAGTGAATTAAAATGACTTATGAACAACACTGAAATTGTTGACATATACTGTCTGTCTGTCTGTCTGTCTGTCTGTCTGTCTGTCTCTCTCTCTCTCTCTCTCTCTCTCTCTCTCTCTCTCTCTCTCTCTCTCTCTCTCTCTCTCTCTCTCTCACTCACCGTCCAACACGTGCGGCATCACTGACGCATCCTCCCGCTCCCCCAGGCACTCACTGTAGTGGTGTCAGATTATAAGGATTACTGGGTGACTATGACTGTTGCTACTCCTCGTTTGTTCGTGTTCCGCAACCTGCACGCCAGGTTGCGTTCAGCGAAGATCAGATCAGACCCATCAGCCAACAGGGAAGCACCACACTGTACATGTGCACATTAAAGCAAGCCGAGACAACGTCTTTGTGCAGCACTACCCGTTACTGTACCCACCGTGCAGCACGTGCAGCACCCTCCATCTCTCTCCCTCTCCCAGGTCCCCACCACACACTCACCGTCCAGCACGTGCAGCATCACGTACGCGTCCTCGCCGCTGGATGGCTTGCACGTGTACTTGCCGGAGTCAGACTGCTCGGCCCGCTGCACCAGGAGGTGGCTGACGGTCCTGTGGCCTGAGTGTGTGACGACCACCACGTCGCCCAGGGCCTCGTAGTCGATGACCTGGGTAGTAGTAGTAGTAGTAGTAGTAGTAATAGTGGTGGTGGTGGAGGAAGTAGTAGTAGTAGTAGTAGTAGTAGTAGTAGGTGGCTGACAGCGTGTGACCACCGACGACCTCGTAGTCAATGATCTAGGAAGAGGAGTAGGAGGTGTTGAGGGTGGAGTACAAATGTTTTGTTAGTAGGAATAGGAATAGGTGTAAGAAGCCTCACCACTACCACGCCGTACAGCTTCTCGTAGTCGATAACCTGGGGAAGGAGAGGAATAAGTGAAGGTGAAGTACAGGTGTTATTGTAAGTAGAGAGACAAAGAGGAGGTGTTGATGGTGGTGTGGAGCTGGAAAATGAGACGATTGTTCGGCTCAAAATCTAAATGGTGTTGGGCTATTAAACAGAGCGGTCGTCGGACTCCAAAACTAAAGGATGACCGTTGGGCAGCAAAATGAGGGTCTATTGGGATAGACAGCACAAGGACTGTTGTTGAGCTGTAAAGCCAACTCTAGTATTGGGCTAAGAGATTAACAATTACATATTAGCATAGAATAAAAAGCAGTTTCCCACCTTCTCACAAAAACGTGACAATGAATAACGTAAAAGAACATAAAAGTAAATTAAACATATTAATGACACGTCACCATAAAACACTTTGTCTTCTAAAAAAAACACCTCTGCGTCCTCATTAGTACTGCACGAAACCTGTGGGAACACTTGGCGCCTCAACACTTGAGAGACCAAATGCAACACATAAGGAAAAAAGTTATTATAAATGAAACAGAAAAAAAAGAGGAAGATATGTGACAGCGACGATGAAGATTACAAAAAGGAGGAGGAAGAAGATGAAGCACAAGCAGAAGAAGAAGAAGAAAAAAAAGAAGCAGAAGAAGAAGAAGAAGAAGAAGAAAGCAGAGGCGGAGGAGGAAGAGGAGAAGGAGGAGGGGGAGGAAAAATATAACATATGAGAACAATTATCAATAACTAGATCAACACCCTTAAGCATCCTTGTTGTTGTTGTTGCTGCTGCTATTGTTTTGTGGTCGTTGTTGTTGCTGTTG
>NZ_JBKDZH010000136.1:0-3369 GCF_047971185.1 Kluyvera sp. | reverse complement strand
CCCGGGGTGTGTGTGTGTGTGTGTGTGTGTGTGTGTAAGGCCTGGTTCACACGAGGCGTTTTCAACCGCGGCAGCTACCGCGCGTTAAACGGAGTACAGTAATTGTACACACTAAGCGATTTCCACCGCGCTGTTAATGCAGGTTTGACCCACCCCGTACTGGTGGGTGTTTAGGAATGCAGTGCCAGGATGGACATGGAGGAGGCAGCTAGTGTTTGGCTGTTGTATCGCCGTTGGAAGTGGCACAAACAGTGACAGAGACGACACTGGGTTTATGCAGTTTTACATGACAGACTTATCCATGGCACGTTTAGAACCTTGTACCCCACTTTAAGAGAGCGTGAAAGCAAGTTTTCAATTATTTGAGAATAATCGTGTTCTTCAGCTGACTCACTCACACTGTTTTTCCTTATCTCCAGAACTGCAGAAAATGTCAGCTACCTCCTCCCAACAACTTCATGTCCCAAATGGATGGACGTTTTTCAATTGCATTAATAAACAAGTCAGTGTCGAAGCGGTCAGTCTCCATCATGTCTGCCACTCTGCCCGCGGTCGACTGCCGTGTGAATGACATCACTTGGAGTGTCCCAGGAGTTGCCATGGTAACGTACAGTCTCTCCTTATTGACAAGCATTGCAGCCAATGAGGCCGCCCGCTGCCTTCAAAACGCGCGGTCTGCCGCGCTGTGTGTACGTTGCTATTCAGCTGTATGTATCTCGGACCGCCGGCCAACCGCGCGGTGGCGAGGGGGATCTCGCAACCGCGGCGTTTTCGGAACCGCCGCGTTTACGTGTGTACAGCTCCATAGACTGCCATTGTCTTTGCAACCGCGCGTTTGCTACCGCCCAGTTGGAAACGCCTCGTGTGAAGAGGGGGCTTAATTAAGAGTAATTATGAGTCTGTATTAAGTGGTGAGTGTGATAAACACATGTTTTTATTAATTGTAGGTACAATTTAACCGATTCGATTTACATAATGAACTGTTCGAAAAACTAATTTCGAATATCGAAATTTGCAACACAATCCAGATTTATCTGTTGTGGTGAGACTGGCAAGAATACCTGAATCGATGCTACAAATCACCCTATCAGTACAACCCAGTAATGTTTGTCATCATCAAACATTATTACCGTCACAGTTCGAGGATAAAACATATCAACAATGCAGAGAGAGTGTACGAGCAGTCAAGCTGACCTTGAATGTTAAGCATCTCGGAGAATAACGGAACAGAGATACACTGATGATGGCAGTGAAGAGAGAAGATGCGGCCCCCCAAGTCTGTGTCAGTATGGCTGCGCAATTGCCAGAAGACTCTTCATTTGTCTGCACTTGTACGTTACCAGTATTTACCTGCATTATTACCACTTGCAAGTTCCAGTATGTATTACTGTAGGTTCAAAAGGCATATTGGCTTCCTTTGTATTGTGTTATAACATTAAGTCTGAGTAATAAATGTTACTGTATAGGAGGCAGCCAGACGGTGACCTCCGTGACCCAGGTGATAAGGGCCGAGCATTTCGTAAACAACCGCCAGTGAGCCGCGAGTACCCATAGCCGCGGCCGGGCGGGGACAGCCAACACCCAAACGCGACATTTTGTAACGACCACAGGCCTGCCCGGGGCAGAGACGGCACGCAACGCTGTCTCTCAGGTACAGAAATCCAGAACACTGCTTGCTGTTAATAGCCAGGGGTCAATCCCGTGTGCCTCCGTCGAGCTGACGGTTGGCCGGAAGCAGCCTGCTGCTGCCGAGTTTGGAGGGGACAAGTTTTGGTGCGTTGCAACTCACTGGTATCTGTTTGCGTCGCCCTTGTTATAACTGTTGTTGAGCTGCATGTTACGTACGTTTCTTTATAATGTAATGATCCAGGGATGCACTGTACGGTAATGAAAGTTTTCATACGTATGACAGTTACGTAAACTTAGAGAAACGACTACACTTGACTGGCTGATGTTTGAGAGTCAAGAAAGGATCAATAATGTAGTCAGTCAGTCGGGGAGCTTCACCTACCTCTAACATACCGAGAATGCAGTAACGGCGCCAACAGAGAGAAAAAAATCGAGGAGGCAATCACATGGAGGAGGTTCCAGAATAACTGCACCACATAAAAGAAGAATATTAGCCTCGGTGGCCGTCTCCCCCTAGTCCCCTCACACAGTGATCAAGAAGGCAGCAGCACACTTTCCTGGCCCACCACCGAACATGTAAGTACTATAATTAGACGTTTATGTAGCTTCCAGTGAACTACAATGTACCCCAGTGATATAGTGCTGCTGCTGCTGCTACTAATACAACTGCCACTACAACAACAACTACTATTATTACTACTGCTACTACTACTACTACTACTACTATTACTACTACTAGTACTACTACAACTACAATTACTATTGCTGCTGCTGCTGCTACTACAAGTGCTACCTCTGCTACTGTCTCACGTTTCTTAGTTGTCTCACCTTTCTTAGTTTGACTTTTTGCGTCTGTCTGTCTGTTTGCCTGTCTACCTGTCTGTCTGTCTGTCTGTTTGCCTGTCTGTTTGTCTGTCTGTCTGTCAGTCTACCTGTCTGTCTGTCAGTCTGTCCATATGTCTGTCTTTCTGTTTGTCTGCATGTTTGTCAATGTGTTTTCCTTCCAGTCAGTTTGTCTAACTTCGTGTCTATACGTTTGATTGTATATATGTCTGTCAATCAGCATAACATAAAAAGGTATCAATGAATTTCTGTAAAACATTATACAAACTTACTTCATAAATTATGTTAATTTTTACATTTCTGATCAAGACCTGAGCCCAGCCCAACTTAAGACTCCATGACTGTGAACCTGAAGCGAGTCCCTCGACAGCCACACTCTTGCTGAGAACATACCAGTCACTGTAAACCACTCATTATCAATAATTTAAAGACGGTAACATAACTTCAAACTTGCTTTTAATACATTCTTTCTCTACATCCAAAGGTAACACTATCAATATTTATTTCTTCTTTCGTATAATAAGCAGTGGCGCAAGAACGTGAAATATTAAACATAATTATCAAGAATCTAAAATTTGAACTGGTGACTCGCCCAAGGCCTTTCTTTCATCTTACCTCATACATATCCTCTTACATACCCCTAAATCTTTCCTCTGCACTACTTTTTCTTTCTCCATCTCCCAAAGGTATATTTCATCATAATTCTCGGTCTCTCGAAAAACTTTTTATACACCGGCTAAGTGCATCTCTCTCTCTCTCTCTCTCTCTCTCTCTCTCTACCTCCATACCTCCTGTCTTCCTTTGCTTCCTGTTTCTCTTTCATTAACTCCATTACTACATGCTTCCTTATTACCTGTTCTAACTCAGTGACTCATTTTCCTCCTACCACTGCTATCT
>NZ_JBKDZH010000135.1:0-14153 GCF_047971185.1 Kluyvera sp. | reverse complement strand
GGATAACGGAGTCATCAATGACCACGGAGCTGGTATACTTCTCGCCGCCGTGTACGAAACGGTGACCAATTGCGGTCAACTGCGCAGACAGCTCTGGTTTTTGTGCCAGAATAGTATTAACAATAAAGTTCAGCGCTTCACTGTGAGCGGCGCCTGCACCTAAAGCCGCTTCTTGTTTATTGCCGTCCATTTTCCATTTGATACGTGCTTCAGGAAGATGGAAACATTCGGCTAAACCAGAAAGGTATTCTTCACCGTTCGCTGCATCGATGATTGCAAATTTCAGTGAGGAGCTACCGCAGTTCAGAACCAGTACTAACTTACTCGACATGGAAGTACCTATTTATGATACGTGGCTAAAAAAACGTCAATGAGTCATTAAGCGTAGCGCAGGATGACACCGACATTTATGATTAACATCATGCCCGGAACGTATATCAGGCATGATCTAAGAAATACATATTGATTCTAAGTCATTTTGCATAATTTTCAGCCAATGGCAGAATATGCGATAATTGATGTGCCGGAGGAGGTTAGAATCTGGCTCTCTCAGGCTGGCACAGGATACCCGATCGTAGGGTGTATGCCAAAATTTTTTGAACGATGTCATACCCAGTTGTTGTTTTGCAAAAATATTTTAATTTTTATGAAAGAAGTTGAGGTAAGCCATGTCGACTCCCGAGCAACGCCCGGTCAGTTTCTTCAGTTTGTTTAGCCGGGGGCAGCACTATGCAAAGACGTGGCCGCTCGAAAAACGTCTGGCGCCGGTGTTTGTTGAGAATCGCGTGATTCGTGCAACGCGCCATGCGATCCGCTTTATGCCGCCGCTCGCTATTTTTACGCTGTGCTGGCAAATCGCCCTCGGCGGCCAGCTTGGCCCGGCGGTGGCCACGGCGCTGTTTGCGCTGAGCCTGCCGATGCAGGGTTTGTGGTGGTTGGGCAAGCGTTCGGTGACGCCATTACCGCCGTCAATACTGTCGTGGTTCTACGAAGTGCGCGGTAAATTGCAGGAAGCCGGGCAGGCGCTCGCGCCGGTGGAAGGCAAGCCCGATTACCAGGCGCTGGCTGACACGCTTAAGCGCGCCTTCAAACAACTGGATAAAACTTTCCTCGATGATTTGTAATTGATAGCGAAAAACGCATATAAAAGAAGACACAAACCTTGTGTCTTTTTTTATGCTGCAAAGCGCTACAGGAGTCGAAAAATGGAAATGACCCATGCACAACGTCTGATTTTGTCTAATCAGTACAAAATGATGACCATGCTTGATCCCGACAACGCTGAGCGCTACCGCCGCCTGCAAACCATTATTGAACGTGGTTATGGTTTACAGATGCGCGAACTGGATCGTGAGTTTGGGGAGTTGAAAGAAGAGACCTGTCGTATCGTTATCGACATCATGGAGATGTACCATGCGCTGCACGTCTCCTGGACCAACCTGAAAGACGCCGATACCATTGATGAGCGTCGCGTTACCTTCCTCGGCTTTGACGCCGCGACCGAAGCGCGCTTCCTGGGCTACGTTCGCTTTATGGTCAATATTGAAGGCCGCTACACCCACTTTGACGCCGGTACCCACGGCTTTAACGCGCAGACCCCGATGTGGGATAAATATCAGCGCATGCTGAACGTCTGGCACGGCTGCCCGCGTCAGTATCACCTGAGCAGCAACGAAATTAATCAGATCATCAACGCCTGAGGAGTTTGCCGTGCAGTGTAAAGGTTTCCTGTTCGATTTAGACGGTACGCTGGTGGACTCTCTGCCGGTGGTCGAACGCTCCTGGCGGTTCTGGGCTGAAAGCTACGGCGTCGACCCGGAAGCGGTGCTGGATTTTATTCACGGTAAGCAGGCGATTACCACGCTGCGCCACTTTATGCCGGGCAAAGCGGAAGCGGAAATTCAGGCCGAGTTTCTGCGCCTGGAACAGATAGAAGCGAACGATCTCGACGGTATCCGCGCGCTGCCGGGGGCGGTCGAGCTGCTACAGCAGCTGGATGCGCAAAGCATTCCGTGGGCCATCGTCACCTCCGGCTCCATTCCGGTGGCGCACGCGCGCCATCGCGCAGCGGGCCTGCCGACGCCGGCGGTGTTCGTCACCGCCGAGCGGGTCAAACGCGGGAAACCGCAGCCGGACGCGTATCTGCTGGGCGCCGAGCTGTTGGGGCTGCCGCCGCAGGCATGTCTGGTTGTTGAAGACGCCACCGCGGGCGTGCAGTCCGGCCTGGCAGCGGGTTGCCACGTAGCGGCGGTGAACGTACCGCCGGAAACGCCGGAGCTGCTGGAGGTCGATTTTGTGCTCTCGACGCTGACCTCGCTACGGGTAGAAAAACTGGCGGACGGGACGGTCAACGTTTCGCAGAATGCATGATCTTATGATTTAGCCCCACATCGTTGGGGCTTTTTTCTGTCACTATGGTTACCGGCTTTTTACTTGAACAACTTACCGCTTATTTGATGACAAGGATGTGCTGTGAACGGTGAACTGATTTGGGTGCTCTGTCTGCTTGCGGTTGCGGTCGTACTTTTCGCCACCGGCAAGGTACGCATGGATGCGATCGCGCTGGGCATTATCGTGGCTTTTGTACTCAGCGGCACGCTGAGCCTCAGCGAAGCCTTTTCCGGCTTCAGCGACCCTAACGTTATTTTGATTGCCGCGCTGTTTATTATCGGCGACGGCCTGGTGCGCACCGGCGTGGCCACCAAAATGGGGTCCTGGCTGGTGCAGGTGGCGGGCAACAGCGAAACCAAAATGCTGGTGTTCCTGATGCTGACCGTTGCCGGGCTGGGGGCGTTTATGAGCTCGACCGGCGTGGTGGCTATCTTTATTCCGGTGGTGCTGAGCGTCTCGGCGCGCATGAATATTTCCCCCTCGCGGCTGATGATGCCGCTGAGCTTTGCCGGACTTATCAGCGGCATGATGACGCTGGTGGCCACGCCGCCCAACCTGGTGATCAACAGCGAGCTTATCCGTGAAGGGCTGGAGGGTTTTGGCTTCTTCAGCGTGACGCCGATTGGCCTGGTGGTGCTGGTATTTGGCGTCCTCTATATGCTGGTGATGCGCTTTCTGTTGAAAGGCGAGGACAGCGGCCAGCTGCGCGATGGCCGTAAACGCAGCACCTTCCGCGATCTGATCAAAGAATACCGTCTGACCGGCCGCGCGCGCCGTCTGGCAATTCGTCCCGGCTCGCCGATGATCGGCCAGCGTCTGGACGACATGAAGCTGCGCGAGCGCTACGGTGCCAACATTATCGGCGTGGAGCGCTGGCGTCGTTTCCGCCGGGTGATTGTGAACGTGAACGGGGTATCCGAATTTCGCGCCCGCGACGTGCTGCTGATTGATATGTCCGCCGCGGAAATCGACCTGCGTCAGTTCTGTAGCGAGCAGCTGCTCGAACCGATGGTGCTGCGCGGCGAGTATTTCTCCGATCAGGCTCTCGACGTGGGGATGGCGGAGGTGTCGCTGATCCCGGAGTCGGAGCTGATTGGCAAGACCGTCCGAGAAATGGGCTTCCGTACCCGCTACGGCCTCAACGTGGTGGGGATGAAGCGCGACGGCGAGGCGCTGGACGGCTCAGTGGTAGATGAGTCTCTGCAGCTTGGCGATATCGTGCTGGTGGTGGGCAACTGGAAGCAAATCAGCCAGCTGGCGCAAAACGGCCGCGATTTCGTGGTGCTCAATTTACCGGAAGAGGTCAGCGACGCATCGCCTGCCCACAGCCAGGCGCCGCACGCTATTTTCTGCCTGGTGCTGATGGTGGCGCTGATGCTCACCGATGAAATTCCTAACCCGATCGCCGCCATCATCGCCTGCCTGCTGATGGGCAAATTCCGCTGCATCGACGCCCAGAGCGCCTATAAATCCATCCACTGGCCCAGCATTATTCTGATCGTCGGAATGATGCCGTTTGCGCTGGCGCTGCAAAAAACCGGCGGTGTCGATCTGGTGGTGAAAGGGCTGATGGACGTGGGCGGCGGGCAGGGGCCGTACCTGATGCTGGGCTGCCTGTTCGTCATGTGCGCGGCGATTGGTCTCTTTATCTCTAACACCGCCACCGCGGTGCTGATGGCGCCGATTGCGCTGGCGACGGCCAAATCGATGGGCGTGTCGCCGTATCCGTTTGCGATGGTGGTGGCGATGGCGGCGTCGGCGGCCTTTATGACGCCGGTTTCCTCGCCGGTGAATACGCTGGTGCTGGGGCCGGGTAAATACAGCTTCAGCGATTTTGTCAAAATCGGCGTGCCGTTTACGGTGCTGGTGATGATTATCAGCGTGGTGCTGGTGCCGATTCTGTTTCCATTTTAAGCCGTCTCTTCCCCGGGGGCGCATTCGCTCGCCCGGGCTACCACACTATGTAGCCCGGGCGAGCGAATGCGATCCCGGGAAGATTTAAAGCGGCGAATCCTGGCTTATTTCATCCAGCGAAAGATGGAAGCTTGGCACGAACACCGCCATAAAATAGTCCATCTCCTCGCTGCGTCGAGATTCCAGCGTTTTCTCCAGACGGCCCTTGGCCAGCAGGAACTCGTTGTTGCCCGCCGATAGCTCCTCAAGGCACTTCAGGTAGGCGCACAGCGCGTCGGCCTGCTTCACAATCGCTTTCTCTTCTTCGCTGCTTTGATGCTCATCGACAAGCGGCGCAAAAATATCGCGCAGTTCCTCCGGCACCATCTCAATCAGCTTCTGCTGGGCGATTTTCTCTATCGCCTTATATTCCTGCGCAATCTGCGAATTGAAATATTTCACCGGCGTCGGCAGATCGCCGGTCAGCACTTCAGAAGCGTCGTGATACATCGCCAGCAGCGCAATGCGCTCGGCGTTCAGCTGACCGTTAAACTTGCGATTTTTAATGGCGGCGAGCGCGTGGGCGACCATCGCGACCTGAAGGCTATGCTCAGAGACGTTTTCTGTGCGCACGTTGCGCATCAGCGGCCAGCGGTTAATTAACTTCAGGCGGGAGAGGTGGGCAAAAAAATGACTCTGATTCATAACGACCCTTACTCAGTAGCTTCAGTAAAGGCATTGTGCGCAGAGATGGCCGTCGGATGCAAATGCCGACGGCCTAGGAGACGATTACAGCTGGTGGTAGCCCGACAGGAAGCGGCCAAAGCGGGTGATGGCCATTTCCAGATCGTCTTCGCGCGGCAGGGTGACGATACGCACGTGATCCGGCCACGGCCAGTTAAAGGCGGTACCCTGAACCAGCAGGACTTTTTCCTGTAACAGGAAGTCCAGCACCATGCGCTGATCGTCATGAATATTGAAGCGCTTAGCGTCGATTTTCGGGAACATATACAGCGCGCCCTGCGGCTTCACGCATGAGACCCCGGGGATCTCGTTGATCAGCTCCCATGCGCGGTTACGCTGTTCGTACAGACGCCCGCCCGGGGTAATAAATTCGCTAATGCTCTGGTAGCCGCCGAGCGCGGTCTGAATGGCGTGCTGCGCCGGGACGTTGGCGCACAGGCGCATCGACGCCAGCATTTCCAGCCCTTCAATATAGCCTTTGGCGTGTTTCTTCGGCCCGTTCAGCACCATCCAGCCCTGACGGAAACCGGCCACGCGGTAGGTTTTTGACAGGCCGTTGAAGGTCACGGTCAGCAGGTCCGGGGCCAGCGCGGCGATCGAGTGGTGCTGAGCCTCGTCATAGAGGATCTTGTCGTAGATTTCGTCGGCGAAGATGATCAGGTTGTGCTCGCGGGCGATCTCGACGATCTCCATCAGCAGCTCTTTCGAGTAGACCGCGCCGGTCGGGTTGTTCGGGTTGATGATCACAATGCCGCGGGTACGTGGAGTAATCTTCGCGCGGATATCATCGAGGTCCGGGAACCAGCCGGCGGATTCATCGCACAGGTAGTGCACCGCATTGCCGCTGGATAACGACACCGCCGCCGTCCACAGCGGGTAATCCGGTGCTGGCACCAGCATTTCGTCGCCGCTGTTGAGCAGCGCCTGCATCGCCTGCACGATCAGTTCGGAAACGCCGTTGCCGATGTAAATATCTTCTACCGTCACGTCGCGCATACCGCGCGCCTGGTAGTGCTGCATAATGGCTTTACGCGCGGAGTAGAGACCTTTGGAGTCACAGTAGCCCTGCGCCGTGGGCAGGTTGCGGATCACGTCGACCAGAATTTCATCCGGCGCGTCAAACCCGAAAGGCGCCGGGTTGCCGATATTCAGTTTAAGAACTTTGTTGCCTTCTTCTTCAAGGCGTTTGGCCTCTTTAAGGACCGGGCCGCGAATGTCGTAACAAACGTTGTCTAACTTTCTGGATTTTTCGATGGGGGACATGAACCTTTGACCTTTTTAGCTGTTATCGCCACTCCCTGCCGTGGAAGTCAGCACCGAACAATGTACTCCCCAAGCCCGGCGTTTTGAAGGGTTAACAGTAGAAGATTTTGTTCATTTCCTTTCGTTGGAGCATTGTTTTTTACTGGGGAATGACGGCTCTGTTTATGTGATGTTTTGTTAATTTATTGTTTTGTAGTTCAATCTTCCGTCGTTCCAGGTGGCGGTGGTTTTTCTGTCTGATAAAAAAGAAATGATTTCGCTTAAGTGTCAATGCTCTGGATATACTTTAAGCACCCTTCAACTATTTTAATTTAAAATTAAATTCCAACAAATAAGGATTAGTCATGATACCTACTTTTGTGAAGTTGATGTTAATGGTGGCTTCAGGCAAAGATTAATATTTTTTTATATTTTGAAAAGTAATGAATGTGATTTGTTAGATTTCTTAAATTGTTTTGATTCTGAACCTTTTTCACTTTCAGATACAGCTTATTTAGGCTTATAAATCTTATGGATTTCGGTTAATATGTCGAGGTCAGTAAGACTCTTACGAGTTAGTTTCATTGATGATTATCATTCTCGGTTTTATAACTCAATGTTATTCATCATATTTATTGGCTTCTTTTAAAACGTACAGCAATCTCCCTGAAGCATTTTCGCGACGTCGCTTCCTACAACTTCTTACGCGAGGCTCTGCTCAGGGGGTATCCGATAAAAAGCCGCAGGCTACAGGATATATTGTAAAAAGGAACTGTTGCCCTCCGTGGCAGCAGAAAATTTTAATACTGACACTCGTCAGGCAGTCATTCGTCAGCGATTGGTGAAAGATGATTAAAGGATTAGCCTGAATTTTTAGAGTGCAGCATCAATAAGGCAGGTCGGCCTCCGAACCTGTAAGTGGATTAATATGATAAATGCCAATCGTCCGATACTGAACCTCGATCTCGATCTGCTGAGAACCTTTGTTGCTGTTGCCGATCTGAGTACCTTTGCCGCCGCGGCTGCTGCGGTATGCCGAACCCAATCCGCCGTTAGCCAGCAGATGCAGCGGCTGGAGCAGCTGGTGGGGAAGGAGCTGTTTGCCCGCCATGGGCGAAATAAGCTGCTGACGGAACACGGCATCCAGCTGCTGGGCTATGCACGAAAAATTCTGAGATTTAATGATGAAGCATGCACGTCGCTAATGTTTAGCCCGCTGCAGGGGCAGTTGACGCTGGGCTCATCTGACGAATCTGCGGATACCATCCTTCCGTTTTTGCTCAACCGCATCAGCTCGGCGTATCCCAAACTGGCGCTTGATGTACGGGTGAAGCGTCACTGCGTGATGGGCGACATGTTGCGCAATAAAGAGGTCGATCTGGCGCTGACGACGCATCCGCTGGAAGGTTTTGCCTCGACGGTGCTGCGCACCTCGCCTACGCTCTGGTACTGTGCGGCCGAATTTACGCTGCGCCCCGAAGAGCCGCTGCCGCTGGTGCTGCTTGACGATCCCAGCCCGTTCCGCGACACCATTATCAAAACGCTGGATACCGCCGGTATGCCGTGGCGCTTAGCCTACGTGGCCTCCACGCTCTCAGCTGTGCGGGCCGCGGTGAAGGCCGGGCTTGGGGTGACGGCGCGTCCGGTAGAGATGATGAGCCCGGACCTGCGTGCGCTCGGTAAAGGTGAGGGGATGCCGGATCTGCCGGAAACCGAATATATGCTGAGCTACGATGCGGACAATGAAAACGAACTGACACAGATGATCTTCCAGTCGCAGCAACCGCGTCACGATCCGTGGCCGTCGGCCGGAATGTATACTCCGGAAGAGGGGGATAATACCCTCATGTTTGAAAGGGACATTGATTAACATTCCGGTTGAAAAGTAGTAACAAAATGTAAGTGCAAAAAAGAATCGTAGACCAGATAAAAAAGGTTTGCGGTTCTTTTTTTGTACTTTTGCGGCAGGATGGAAAAAATAAAACTATTAATGTGATAAGAATCATGTAATTAGAAATATTTTCCTGGCCAATCCCCCCATCGTCAAACGCAATGCCATATCACCTGCTAATGTTAAAAAAACGGATAGATTGTTGCCGTTTTACAGGGCGAATTAACAAAAGCGTGTCTTAGATCAAGAAAATACTCCTCTTTGGGGGGATGAATCGTCAGGAAATCCTGTCAAAATAGAGGGGTAATTACTGTTATTGCTACAAAACGGACACGATTCAACAACAGGTAAACCGTAAGGTGTGCTGAAGAGAATCGGATCAAAGGGCACGTAATGTTAATGAAATGCCTTTGATGTAAATTAATGTGAGGAAACTTTTGTTAAAGTTGACAAAAGGTTATAGAAAGGAGTAAAAAACCTCAACATTTTACGGTCCAGGCTACCGGTTGGGCTGTTTGTAGGTTTTTTAATCCTCCCCATGAATCGATGTAGCGTCCATCTGCCGTTAAGAGCAGAGCAGGTCATGCTACCTATTTGGTAAAGCTTTGCGTATGTCAACATCCACAGAAATCATCGCTCATCACTGGGCATTCGCTATCTTTCTGATCATTGCCATTGGCCTTTGCTGCCTGATGTTAATCGGCGGCTGGTACCTTGGCGGTCGCGCGCGCGCGCGAAGCAAAAACACCCCGTTTGAGTCGGGTATCGACTCCGTAGGCACCGCACGTTTGCGCCTGTCGGCCAAGTTTTATCTGGTCGCAATGTTCTTCGTCATCTTCGACGTGGAAGCGCTTTACCTGTATGCCTGGTCAACGTCCATCCGTGAAAGCGGTTGGGTGGGCTTTATCGAAGCCGCCATTTTCATATTTGTGCTGCTGGCCGGCCTGGTTTACCTCGTTCGCATTGGCGCGCTGGATTGGACGCCTGCACGTTCTCGTCGCACGATGATTAACCCGGAAACCGACAGCGTCACTAACCGTAATACGCAGTAAAAGCGAGGCAATAAGATGGATTATACGCTCACCCGCATAGATCCTAACGGTGAGAACGACCGTTACCCTCTGCAGAAGCAGGAGATTGTCACCGATCCCCTGGAGCAAGAGGTGAACAAAAGCGTGTACATGGGGAAACTCGAGCACGCGCTTCACGACATGGTCAACTGGGGTCGTAAGAACTCCATCTGGCCTTACAACTTCGGCCTTTCTTGCTGCTATGTCGAAATGGTGACGTCATTCACTGCGGTGCATGACGTTGCGCGTTTTGGCGCGGAAGTACTGCGTGCCTCCCCGCGTCAGGCAGACCTGATGGTGGTGGCCGGTACCTGCTTCACCAAAATGGCCCCGGTTATTCAGCGCCTGTATGACCAGATGCTGGAGCCTAAATGGGTGATCTCGATGGGTGCCTGCGCCAACTCCGGCGGTATGTACGACATCTACTCCGTGGTGCAGGGCGTCGATAAATTTATTCCTGTCGATGTGTATATCCCGGGCTGCCCGCCGCGTCCGGAAGCCTACATGCAGGCGCTGATGCTGCTGCAGGAATCCATTGGTAAAGAGCGCCGTCCGCTGTCGTGGGTGGTTGGCGATCAGGGCGTTTATCGCGCCAACATGCAATCGGAACGCGAGCGTAAACGCGGCGAACGCATTGCAGTGACCAATCTGCGCACGCCAGACGAGATTTAATTTGCGCCTGCGGGCGGTGGCATTTTGACTTCGCAAATCAACATACAACAGCGCGAAGGCCACTCCCGGCAGTCACCACGGACCTTTTGCAATGGTGAACAATATGACCGATTTAACCGCGCAAGAAACCGCCGCATGGCAAACCCGCGATCACCTTGATGATCCGGTCATCGGCGAACTGCGCAACCGTTTTGGGCCGGATGCATTTACCGTTCAGGCCACCCGCACCGGGGTTCCTGTCGTTTGGGTTAAGCGCGAACAGCTGCTGGAAATTATCGACTTCCTGAAGAAGTTGCCAAAGCCTTACGTGATGATGTTCGACCTGCACGGCATGGACGAGCGTCTGCGCACCCACCGCGACGGTTTACCGGCCGCGGATTTTTCCGTTTTCTACCACCTGATCTCAATAGACCGCAATCGCGATATCATGCTCAAGGTGGCATTGTCTGAAAACGACCTGAACGTGCCTACCATCACCAAACTTTTCCCGAACGCCAACTGGTATGAGCGTGAAACCTGGGAAATGTTCGGCATTACCTTTACTGGCCACCCGCACCTGACGCGTCTGCTGATGCCGCCGACCTGGGAAGGCCACCCGCTGCGTAAAGATTACCCGGCCCGCGCCACCGAATTCGACCCGTTTGAGCTGACCAAAGCCAAGCAGGATCTGGAAATGGAAGCGCTGACCTTCAAACCGGAAGACTGGGGCATGAAGCGTAGCGCCGAAAACGAGGACTTCATGTTCCTCAACCTCGGCCCTAACCACCCGTCTTCACACGGTGCGTTCCGTATCGTGCTGCAGCTTGACGGTGAAGAGATTGTCGACTGCGTACCGGACATCGGCTATCACCACCGTGGCGCCGAGAAGATGGGCGAACGCCAGTCCTGGCACAGCTACATTCCTTACACCGACCGTATTGAGTACCTCGGCGGCTGCGTTAACGAAATGCCTTACGTGCTGGCGGTTGAGAAACTGGCGGGCATCACCACACCGGATCGCGTCAACGTGATCCGCGTGATGCTGTCTGAACTGTTCCGCATCAACAGCCACCTGCTATACATCTCCACGTTTATTCAGGACGTCGGCGCGATGACCCCGGTGTTCTTCGCCTTTACCGACCGTCAGAAAATTTATGACGTGGTAGAAGCGATTACCGGTTTCCGCATGCACCCGGCCTGGTTCCGTATCGGCGGCGTCGCGCACGACCTGCCGCGCGGCTGGGACAAACTGCTGCGCGATTTCCTCGACTGGATGCCGAAGCGCCTGGATTCTTACGAGAAGGCCGCGCTGCGTAACACCATTCTGAAAGGGCGTTCTCAGGGCGTTGCCGCTTACGGCAAGAAAGAAGCGCTGGACTGGGGCTGTACCGGCGCCGCGCTGCGCGCCACCGGTATCGACTTCGACGTGCGTAAAGCGCGCCCTTACTCTGGCTATGAAAACTTCGACTTTGAGGTGCCGGTGGGCGGCGGCGTGTCCGACTGCTATACCCGCGTGATGCTGAAAGTGGAAGAGCTGCGCCAGAGCCTGCGTATCCTTGAGCAGTGCCTCAACAACAGGCCGGAAGGCCCGTTCAAAGCGGATCACCCGCTGACCACGCCGCCGCCGAAAGAGCGCACCCTGCAGCATATCGAAACCCTGATTACCCACTTCCTGCAGGTTTCCTGGGGCCCGGTGATGCCGGCGCAGGAGTCCTTCCAGATGGTGGAAGCAACCAAGGGTATCAACAGTTACTACCTGACCAGCGACGGCAGCACCATGAGCTATCGTACCCGTATCCGTACCCCGAGCTATGCGCACCTGCAGCAGATCCCGGTGGCGGTACGCGGCAGCCTGGTGTCCGACCTGATCGTTCACCTGGGTAGTATCGATTTTGTTATGTCAGACGTGGACCGCTAATTATGCACGAGAATCAACAACCACAAACCGAGGCTTTTGAGCTGAGTGCGGCAGAGCGTGAAGCTATTGAGCACGAAAAGCACCACTACGAAGATCCGCGTGCGGCGTCCATTGAAGCGCTGAAAATCGTTCAGAAACAGCGCGGTTGGGTGCCGGACGGCGCCATTTACGCCATCGCCGACGTGCTGGGTATCCCGGCAAGCGACGTGGAAGGCGTGGCGACCTTCTACAGCCAGATCTTCCGTCAGCCGGTAGGCCGTCACGTGATCCGCTACTGCGACAGCGTGGTGTGCCACATCAACGGCTACCAGGGCATTCAGGCGGCGTTGGAGAAAAAACTGGACATCAAACCGGGGCAGACGACCTTTGACGGTCGCTTTACGCTGCTGCCGACCTGCTGTCTGGGGAACTGCGATAAAGGGCCGAGCATGATGATCGATGAGGACACTCACGCGCATCTGACCCCGGAAGGCATTCCTGAGCTACTGGAGCGGTATAAATAATGAAAACCGTTATTCGTACTCCCGAAACCCATCCGCTGACCTGGCGTCTGCGCGATGACAAACAGCCGGTCTGGCTGGACGAATACCGTAGCAAAAACGGTTATGAAGGTGCGCGTAAGGCGCTGACCGGGCTCTCCCCGGACGAAATCGTCAACCAGGTCAAAGACGCTGGCCTGAAAGGGCGCGGCGGCGCGGGCTTTTCCACCGGTCTGAAGTGGAGCCTGATGCCGAAAGACGAATCCATGAACATCCGTTACCTGCTGTGTAACGCCGATGAAATGGAACCGGGCACCTACAAAGACCGTTTGCTGATGGAACAGCTGCCGCACCTGCTGGTGGAAGGCATGCTGATCTCCGCGTTCGCGCTGAAAGCGTACCGCGGCTACATCTTCCTGCGCGGTGAATACATTGAAGCGGCGGTGCATCTACGCCGCGCGATCGCCGAAGCCACCGAAGCCGGCCTGCTTGGCAAAAATATCATGGGCTCCGGGTTCGACTTCGAACTGTTCGTGCACACCGGGGCAGGGCGTTACATCTGCGGCGAAGAGACCGCGCTGATTAACTCCCTCGAAGGCCGCCGCGCTAACCCACGCTCCAAGCCGCCGTTCCCGGCAAGCTCTGGCGCATGGGGCAAGCCGACCTGCGTCAACAACGTCGAGACGCTGTGTAACGTCCCGGCGATTCTGGCCAACGGCGTTGAATGGTATCAGAACATCTCGACCAGCAAAGACGCGGGCACCAAGCTGATGGGCTTCTCCGGCCGGGTGAAAAATCCGGGCCTGTGGGAGCTGCCGTTTGGTACCACCGCGCGTGAGATCCTCGAAGACTACGCGGGCGGCATGCGTGATGGTCTGAAGTTCAAAGCCTGGCAGCCGGGCGGTGCGGGAACTGACTTCCTGACCGAAGCGCATCTTGACCTGCCGATGGAGTTTGAAAGCATCGGTAAAGCGGGGAGCCGTCTGGGTACCGCGCTGGCGATGGCCGTCGACCACGAAATTGGCATGGTACCGCTGGTGCGTAACCTCGAAGAGTTCTTCGCCCGCGAGTCCTGCGGCTGGTGTACGCCGTGCCGCGACGGTTTACCGTGGAGCGTGAAAATTCTGCGTGCCCTTGAAAAAGGGGAAGGCCAGCCTGGCGATATCGAGACACTTGAGCAACTGTGTCGATTCTTAGGGCCGGGTAAAACCTTCTGTGCGCATGCGCCTGGTGCGGTTGAGCCGCTGCAGAGCGCCATTAAATATTTCCGCGACGAATTCGAAGCAGGCATCAAGCAGCCGTTCAGCAATACCCATTCCATCAATGGTATTCAGCCGAACCTGCTGAAAGCGCGCTGGTAAAACAGAATTTTGATTAACGCTCGGTTTCGGCCGAGCCAACTGGAAGCATGCTAATGGCTACGATTCATGTAGACGGCAAAGAATACGAAGTCAACGGGGCGGACAACCTGCTAGAAGCTTGTCTGTCTCTTGGCCTTGATATTCCGTACTTTTGCTGGCACCCGGCGCTTGGGAGCGTCGGTGCTTGCCGCCAGTGTGCGGTGAAGCAATATCAGAACGCGGAAGACACGCGTGGTCGCCTGGTCATGTCCTGCATGACGCCGGCGACGGATAACACCTTTATTTCTATCGACGACGCAGAAGCGAAGCAGTTCCGCGAAAGCGTGGTGGAGTGGTTGATGACCAACCACCCGCACGACTGCCCGGTCTGTGAAGAGGGCGGCAACTGCCACCTGCAGGATATGACCGTGATGACCGGCCATAGCTTCCGTCGCTATCGCTTTACCAAGCGTACCCACCGTAACCAGGATCTGGGGCCGTTCATCTCTCACGAAATGAACCGCTGCATCGCCT
>NZ_JBKDZH010000134.1:0-2987 GCF_047971185.1 Kluyvera sp. | reverse complement strand
TTTATGAATTAATGTAAAAAAATTGAGTAATTAATGACTGTGGGCCGACCATACTTAAAACCCGGTCTCACTGGTTCCTGTGGTTGCCGGTGGTGGTACGGCGCAGACCATGTGTTTTTGCTTTCCTGCTTTCCGGGGGTGGGGGCCGCACCCCCATTTTTTTTTTTTTTGGGGGGGGGGGGGGAGAGACCCTGTATCGTGGATGCTTTCTTCAGCCTGCTGCTCCTGTACCTGTACATAAGACCCCTGTGTGGCCGAAAGCGAAGCGAATTCGGGCACACTCCACTTGTTTTGGTAGGTATTATCAGTACAACTAACTTCCAACACGCGTAAGAAACTACTTTATTCGGGTAAGTTCTGATGCGTCGCGAAGTAATGTGACATTCGTTGTCGTCGGAAATCACTACTTTTCACATGAAAATCAACACAGTACCCAGCAAACAAAGAAAGAAGCAAAGAAACGAACGAACGAACGAACAGACAAACAAACAAACAGAATTAATACGGTAATCTCCCCACCACCAGAACTGAGGGTTAGCCATGAGCCGAGTCGACACGGGTCCCAGCTGACATCTCTGTCTGTCTGTTGTGCCCCTGGGTCTCGTTCAGGATATTCGAGCAATTGTGCATTTCCTTTCGCCGCTACTTATTGTTCATCTCTCTCTCGAAAAGACGAGGTGGTCGTCGCGTCCAAATCTCTCTCTTTTTTAAAATAGGGTGTGGCTCCCAGGGGGAGCCTGATTAAACGGAAATGTTGTCGCTGAAAGGCCGAGAGCATTTACTTCTTCTCGGTCTTCTTGGGGAGGAGCACTGCCTGGATGTTGGGCAGCACACCGCCCTGGGCAATGGTCACGCCGGACAGGAGCTTGTTGAGCTCCTCGTCGTTGCGGATAGCCAGCTGCAAGTGACGCGGGATGATGCGCGTCTTCTTGTTGTCACGGGCGGCGTTGCCGGCGAGCTCGAGCACCTCAGCAGCCAGATATTCCATAACAGCTGCAAGGTACACCGGTGCACCGGCGCCCACGCGCTCGGCATAGTTGCCCTTCCTCAGGAGACGATGGATCCTGCCCACAGGGAACTGCAGACCAGCCCGGCTGGAGCGGGACTTGGACTTTCCCTTCACCTTTCCTCCCTTGCCGCGTCCAGACATGGCGTCAGTGTTGAGTGGCGGTGATGAGCTAGCGCTTCAGCTGTTGGCTCGTAGAGCGAATGCTTCTCAAATGCGCCAACCTAAGGGTTATATAGTCCAGCGCGGGATCAGAGGATGGCCGCGGCTCGGCTGCCTTGCGAATGAGAACGCGAGCCATCTCTCGCTCTCGCGATCCTGAGTAACCAGTTGCGCTATATAGGGCTAGTTGCATGAGCCGCGTTCATTCCTTCACCGACTCGCTCCGTGAAAGCAGCCATCATGCCCCCCAAAGCATCAGGAAAGGCAGCCAAGAAGGCTGGCAAGGCCCAGAAGGCCATCGCCAAGGGTGACAAGAAGAAGAAGCGCAGGAGGAAGGAGAGTTACTCCATCTACATCTACAAGGTGCTCAAGCAGGTTCATCCCGACACCGGCGTCTCATCCAAGGCCATGTCAATCATGAACTCCTTCGTGAACGACATCTTCGAGCGCATCGCCGCCGAGGCCTCCCGCCTGGCACATTACAACAAGCGATCCACCATAACCAGCCGGGAGATTCAGACAGCCGTCCGTCTCCTCTTGCCCGGTGAACTGGCAAAGCACGCCGTCTCCGAGGGTACCAAGGCCGTCACCAAGTACACATCCTCTAAGTAAGCAAGGAAGTTGCTTACTTTGCAACAAAGGAAAAGAACCGGCTCCATCGGAGCCACAATCTTTTTAGCGAAAGAGAATCAAGACAGACCGACTCACCCGCTTCTCGCCTAGGAATTATTTGCCTGTATTCCTACAGCTTTTTTTTTTTTTTTTTTAATATCTTGATATACACGCATACATGTATTAGTTCCGAATGAGCGACAAGTGCGGGTCGCTGTATCATTTCTGGGTTGCTCTGTTTCATTTCCCTTTCCCTAGAGGGAATAGAGAAAAATAAGAGGCGGAGGGGAGAGGAAGAACAAGTGGGGCAGCGGGGAAGGCTTGTTGTCCCTGTTTCTTTGTTTGTCGTCCGTCCGTCTGTCTGCCAGTGACCTATCTTTCAACAGTAGTTCTGGAAATGAAGATTGGCATGATTAAAGAACGCCATGGGAGTAGCTCCTAGCCGTTAGTTGCACGACACCTGAAGAATAGTTCCGTAGTTATGAAGCAATGAAGGAAAGATTGAATGACTTGGGGCTGCCATACTGAAAAGCCCGCGTGAGTGCTTCCGGTGGGTACCCGAAGGAGGCGGTCTGGCCCAGACCATGATTGCATCGAGTGGATGCCGGAGGTGTTCCAGCCCAGACCATGACTGCTTGCCGGGGGGGGGACTCTTCACAGAAAGTTTGTACAAGAATGTTTACGGTCCCTGTACCAAGGAGGCTTTATTATCATGGTGTTCTTTCGTTTAATATATGCATACCTTGTGAGAAGGTGGTGTTGTGTTTCCTTTCTTTGTTCATTAAGATATGTTCCTGCCGCCGTTATGAATGGCGTATAGATATTGTTCACCTAATTACCTATGGAGCAAACAAAGAAGCATAAATCCCAGTGTCTATAAGAATTCTCTCCTGCAAGATACCTTTGGCCCTGAAAAGGGCCTAGATTGTAGATATGCACAAGCATCAGTGCTGATACGGTTGATGATGCATATTTAGGCACGCTCACCGCGAATGCGGCGGGCAAGCTGGATGTCCTTAGGCATGATGGTGACACGCTTGGCGTGGATGGCGCACAGGTTCGTGTCTTCGAAGAGACCAACCAGGTAGGCCTCGGAGGCCTCCTGCAATGCCATGACGGCAGACGACTGGAAGCGAAGGTCGGTCTTGAAGTCCTGAGCGATCTCGCGCACCAGACGCTGGAAGGGCAGCTTCCTGATGAGCAGTTC
>NZ_JBKDZH010000133.1:0-2016 GCF_047971185.1 Kluyvera sp. | reverse complement strand
GCTGGGTGGGCTGCGCGCCAACTGCCCAGGCCGGGATTCGAACCCGGGCCCGCGGATTCGTAGCTAGGCGTGCTAATTAGCCACTACACCACGGAGGCGCTTTATCACCACATGCAGATTGTCGTAAACACCTCACCCTCTTCCACGATAAAATGCCTGTTATCAATAGGTGAATTTTACATAGAAAAAAGTCCCTTTTAATGTCATAAGTGCATGCAACAAGAGACAGTTACACATAAGGAAGAAAGAACGAAAGAAAAGTGACTTGTTTGACGTCATCAGCTACAACGTATTACAACTCACTCAGTTTTAGTCTTCTGTATAGCAGTGCTGAGAAGACTATTGTTCCGACTTTGTCCGTCTGTCTCCGTCCGTCTGTCCGTCTGTGACCATTTTGCGACTCAAAAACTACAGTAGCTATCGACATGAAAATTAGCTTGGTTATAGAATGCCATGAGACTAACTCATAGGCGTTTGTTTCAAGACATTAGGAAAAGTAGTTCCGGAGTTATGAATGAATGAAAAATAATTGCCGAATGAATGACTTGGGGCGACCATACTGAAAAGCCCGCCTGAGTGCTTCCTGTGGGTACCCGAAAGGGTTGGGAGGTGGTTTGGCCCAGATCATGAGTGCTTCCAGTGGATGCCGGATGTGGTTGGGAGGTGGTCCAGCCAAGACTATGAATGCTTGGATTCCTGCTTTCCGGAGGGTGGTCCACACAAAAATACTGTGCAAGAATGTTAACGGACCTTGTACCAAGGAGGCTTTAATAAACCTCCTTGCTTTTTATCTGTGCAGACGACCCCTTTGTAACCGATAGCGAAGCGAAGTCGGGCACATTATACCTGTTTCTACACCGTCTTACTTCACGTAATGTCATACAGTCCCGTTCTAGTATTATAACTACATAAGAAAACAATAAATACGCTTATAAGAGAGAAAAGGCGAAAATAATAGACATTCGTGAACAACCACCGTCACCACCAGCAATGTTTGCCCTTACTACCACCTTTAACAGGCTCTTCTTTTTATCCCGTACCCCCTAAAAACACGGGGGGGGGAAGCTTTTTGATATTTTCTGCCACACTTTATGCAAAAAAAGTCCCATTCTAATATGATAAGTAAATTTAAGTAGAGAAAAAGTGTAGCAGAGAAAATACGATAAGAACATAATGGGCTGCTGGCACACCTGTTACCCAGGGGCCACCACCACCACCACCACCTCCCCAAAACAGCTGACGGGCCCGGCGTGGTGGCTGGCGCGGCGGGTGACATATTACACCTCTTATTCCTACCGCTACAGCCGCTGCCAGTCCACCCCAGGGCCTCGGCCACACCCATAGGCCGCCAGCTCGGTTCCCTTGACTCACGGTGGTCGTCTGACATTACAGGAGGGCCGGGCAGGCGGTGAGTTTTTGCACGACTTGTGAACCGAGCCAGTTAGGAAAGATCCCCGCCGCCACTTCCCGCTGCCGCCCCTCTGCTGAGTGCCTGCTTGCCTGTGCTGTGCCTCCTGGGTGAGTAGGATTGAGACGTGCGTGTATATTAGTAGTTGAGGTTAAGGGTATCATCAAACGCATGACAGAGGAAACAGTAATAATCAACACAGGAAAACCCTCGCCTGGTGTGCCGCGGTGCGTAGTGGTTACCTGCGCCCCAGCCTGTTGTAGCAAGGCCAGGTGAAACATGCAGGAAGCGGTGGTGTGTCCTCTAGCCTCTGCAAGAAGGTATCCAGTGTGCTCTTGAAATACCAACGCAGCTATAGCAGGCTCTTTCCCTGCTGCTGTGTTTTTTTGTGGATGCCAACATTATTATAGAGAAAAGCTTACATGAATTTATTTACTACATGACTGTGATGACTTCAGGGTATTATTTCGGTAAAGGACATCACTTTCCTAGACAATAATTACCTGTCTCATTGTTTAGATCTCCTCATTCTGAGTTTTTTGAACCCCATATATACCCATCGCAAACTAAAAATAGGTTAGATATAACTCAGATGGGGGGTCGAGGGG
>NZ_JBKDZH010000132.1:0-6169 GCF_047971185.1 Kluyvera sp. | reverse complement strand
TGCGTACCGTCAGCAAACGGGAAAAAATCCTCTTCCCGGTGGTGCTGTTGCTGCTGGTGGCGCTGCTGCTGCCGGACGCCGCGCCGCTGCTGGGGATGTTCTGCTTCGGCAATCTGATGCGCGAAAGCGGCGTGGTGGAACGCCTGAGCGACACGGTGCAGAACGGGCTGATCAACATCGTCACCATTTTCCTCGGCCTGTCGGTGGGGGCCAAGCTGGTGGCGGACAAGTTCCTGCAGCCGCAGACGCTGGGCATTCTGCTGCTGGGGGTGATTGCGTTTGGTATCGGCACCGCCGCCGGGGTGCTGATGGCGAAGCTGATGAACGTGTTCAGCAAAAACAAAATCAACCCGCTGATCGGCTCGGCGGGCGTCTCGGCGGTGCCGATGGCGGCGCGGGTATCAAACAAAGTGGGGCTGGAGTCGGACGCGCAGAACTTCCTGCTGATGCACGCGATGGGCCCGAACGTGGCGGGGGTGATTGGCTCGGCGATTGCGGCGGGCGTGATGCTGAAGTACGTGCTGGCGATGTAATCCAATCTAACCGGGAGCAGTGATTCTGCTCCCGCAAAATGAGGACACAGTAATGAGTGAAATGGTTGCGTTTCGGCAAGGTACATCCATGCCATCCAGAGAAACCATCTTGCGTTATGTTGTTGAGACGGTGAATCAGATAACTGAGCTTGAGCCAGCGCTGCATTTGCTGCCGTGGTCCGGCGTCAACTTAGCAATATATGAGCAACGCTTTGCACAGTGCTACGACGAGGGGGGGCGTGCCACGCAGAGGTCGGTGCCGACTGTTCCGCAGGGGATCCTGCCATCGACCGATTGGGCACAGGGTATCGGGTTACTCTGTTTTGCCGCAGGGTATATGAGCGCAGGCGAGCGGCCATTAACGCACAATCGGTTATGCGATTTCGTCAAACAGGCGGCCGTTGGGTTATCGCCGATTGAGGGGGAGGCGGCGAGCGGTTTCTCGACGGTACGTAGCATTGCATTACCCGTATTCAGGCGATTACAACGCGATGGCTACGCGCCTCGGATCCTGCTGTTACAAACGTTGCTGCATCTGGTCGCCTGGAAAAGCGCATCGCAGCATGCTCGCCAGCAGGCGCAGCGTCTGCTCTGGATGGGCGGCATTCTGGGGGAAGGGGGCGAGCCTGGCTTATTCGCGCTGGATAAAGCGATCCGTGAAGAGGCCGTCGGGGAGAAAAGTCTCCCCGCTCTGCTGATCTTCACGAATTTTCTGGCGCATTTCCCGGCAGGACCGGTGTTCATAGACTAGACGTATCACGACGCAGGCGAAAACCCGCGTCGTGTCAGCCCGACGCCGGATATTCCTGAATCGTCACCTGCATGGTCAGCTTCTTATCGTCACGCATCACCACCACCGGAATCACCGAGCCCGGGCGAATCTCGGCAACCTGATCCATGGTTTCCAGCGCGGAAATCGCCTGTTTGCCATTGACCGAGATAATCACGTCATTGTTCTGAATACCGGCCTGCGCGGCCGGGCCGTCCGGGGCGACCTCGTTGACCACAATACCCTGAATCTGGTCGATGCCGCCGCCTTGTGAGTGCAGCGGGGCGATTTCCCGCCCGCTGATACCGATAAAGCCGCGAATGACGCGCCCGTCGCGAATCAGCTTATCCATGATTTTGGTCGCCAGCTGGAACGGAATGGCGAAGCTCAGGCCCTCCGGCGTTTCGCCGTCGTTGCTCTTATCAAAGGAGAGGGTGTTAATCCCCATCAGCTCGCCCAGTGAGTTAACCAGCGCGCCGCCGGAGTTACCGTGGTTGATGGAGGCGTCGGTTTGCAGGAAGTTCTGCCGACCGCTGGGGTTCAGGCCGATACGACCGGTCGCGCTGATAATCCCCTGGGTGATGGTCTGCCCGAGGTTATACGGGTTACCGATGGCCAGCACCACGTCGCCGATGTGCGGCGTGCGCGTCGGGTTAATCGGGATCACCGGCAGGCCACCAGTGGCGTTAATTTTGAGTACCGCCAGGTCGGTCAGGCTGTCGGAGCCAACCAGCAGGGCTTCAAACACGCGGCCATCCTGGAGGGCGACGATGATCTGATCGGCGTCGTTGATCACGTGTTTGTTGGTAATAATGTAGCCGCGCTCGTCCATAATCACGCCGGATCCGAGCGTTTTGATTTCCAGCTGATTATTAGTGTTGCTGTTCAGGCTGCGGTTATAGACGTTCACCACCGCAGGCGCTGCGCGGCGTACCGCGGCGTTGTAGCTGGCGGGCGCTTCATCCGTGCTGTTAAAGCGCGGGGCGGATAACGGATTCCACTGACGCAAAGAAGGCACGGTGACAATCAGTATGCCACCGACCACTAAACCAATTGCAACCGAACGTAAGAGCTTTACAAGCATGATACAGGCTTCGTTGATGAGGAAACTGGACGAAGCATACCACGAGAAAACCGGACATACATTCCAGGCGATGCCCGGTTTTTCGTGGATTAGCGCAGAAGCAGGTAAATGCTCTCGTTACCGCGCATGACGTTGAGCGCAATCACCGCCGGTTTCGCCTCCAGCACCTTGCGCAGTTCGGCAATAGACTGCGTCGGCTGGCGGTTGATACCGATAATCACGTCATCTTTATGCAGGCCAATCTGCGCGGCAGGGCTGCCTTTTTCTACGCTCGCAATCACCACCCCTTTGGTGCCGCTTTTCGCCTGGCCGTCGCTGAGCGATGCGCCTTCCAGTGCCGGGATGATCAGCTGTGCGCTGGCGGTTGATGAGGTGCTCTTATCCAGCGTGACTTCCACTTCCTGCGGTTTGCCGTCGCGCAGCAGGCCGAGTTTCACCTTCGAGCCCGGCGCCGTGGTGGCGATGCGCGAACGCAGTTCGGCGAAGCTGTTCAGCGGCTTGCCGTTCAGGCTGGTAATCACGTCGCCGGATTTAATCCCTGCTTTTGCGGAACCGGAGCCCGGCAACACTTCGCTGACAAACGCCCCGCGCTGCACGTCGAGGTTAAACGCTTTGGCGATATCGGCGGTCATTTCCATCCCGCGAATGCCGAGCAGGCCGCGTTTGATTTCACCAAACTGAATCAGCTGCTGGGCCAGGGTCTGCGCCATATTGCTGGGGATCGCAAAGCCGATGCCGATGCTGCCGCCGCCGGGGGCCAGAATGGCGGTGTTAATGCCGATCAGCTCGCCGTTCAGGTTGAGCAGCGCGCCGCCGGAGTTACCGCGGTTGATGGCCGCGTCGGTCTGAATAAAGTTCTCCAGGCCTTCGAGATTCAGGCCGCTACGGCCCAGCGCCGAGACGATCCCGGAGGTAACGGTCTGCCCCAGGCCGAACGGGTTGCCGACGGCGACAGCGAAGTCGCCGACGCGCAGTTTATCGGAGTCGGCGATGGCGATTTGCGTCAGGTGGCTGGCTTTCTGGATTTGCAGCAGCGCGATGTCGCTCTGGTCGTCGCTGCCGATAAGTTTGGCTTCAAACTCACGGCCATCGTTCAGCTGCACGCTGATTTTCTGCGCGTCGCTGATGACGTGATTGTTGGTCAGCACGTAGCCTTTAATCGCATCGATAATGACGCCGGAGCCCAGGCCTTCAAACTGCTGGGTGGGTTCATTTGCCGGGTTGCCGCTGTCGTCGCCAAAGAACTTTTTCAGCTCCTCCGGCACCTGCTGATTCACCGGCGCGGTGCCTTCGACCTTCACGCTCACCACCGCAGGCAGCACCTTATCCAGCATCGGCGCGAGGCTAGGCAACGCGCCCTGGCCCGGAACCTGCGTCGGTAGCGACGCGAACACCGGCGCTGGAGCAGCAAGGGATAACCCAACGCTTAACGCCAATGCACTTAACAGTAAAGTTGATTTATTCATTGATGCTGGCCCTCATGACCCTGGATACAAGAACACGACTTCCCGAAAAGACTGATGTTATTGAAGTAAATATAGACGGCGTGAGAGGAAGAGGACGGGCGCGTGTCGTGCGCCCGTAAAATAATTGTGGAAAGCAGATTAATCGCGTTTTGCGCCGCTGCGCAGCAGACCGGATGCACCTTCCGAGTAGTCACGCGGCATTTGTACCGGCGCCTGATCGTTGCCGGCTTCAGACTCGGCCAGACGATTACGGAACGGGTTGGCTTCCGCAGACATGCCCGGCAGCAGGTTGCTGGAGCTTTTGGCCATGTGCTGGTAGATCTGACGATAGTCATCGGCCATGTTATCAAGCAGCTCGGCGCTGCGGGCGAAATGGCTCACCAGCTCTTCGCGGTACTCTTCCAGCTCGGCTTTGTTTTTCTCAAGCTCGTACTGTAACGCCTGCTGCTGGCGTAATTTACTGTTACCAAAACGCATGGCCACGGCACCGATGATGATACCGACAACTAACCCAATTAGCGCGTATTCCCAGGTCATGAACATCTCCCATTGTTTTGTTGTTCCGTAGGGTATTGGCGGCTTCGGCAACTCCATGCCAGCGCCCGATAGTGCCACTATAACCGCTAATCCTGTAGAAGTGGAATCCTGACGCATCATCGCGTAGTGTAGAACGGACTTTTTTTAGTCAATCGTGAAGTAAGACATACCGGTTTTCAAAGGAATAACAATTAGATCATGCAAAGCCAGTCCCCCACATCGCGCTATCTTCAGGCCCTCGAGGAGGGCAGTCATCAACCTGACGATGTCCAGCGCGAGGCGGTCAACCGTCTCGACACCATTTACCAGGAACTCCAGCACAAAACGCCAGCCACAGCCCCCAGCGGCGGCCTGCGCGCGCGTTTTGGCAAGCTGCTCGGCAAGAAAGAGTCCGACGCGCCGAGCGCCGTACGCGGCCTTTATATGTGGGGCGGCGTGGGGCGCGGCAAAACCTGGCTGATGGATATGTTCTATCAAAGCCTGCCGGGCGAGCGGAAGCAGCGCCTGCACTTCCACCGCTTTATGCTGCGCGTTCACGAAGAGCTGGCGGCGTTACAGGGCCACAGCGACCCGCTGGAAATTGTCGCCGAGCGCTTTAAAGCCGAGACCGACGTGCTGTGCTTCGATGAGTTTTTCGTTTCCGATATTACCGACGCCATGCTGCTTGGCGGCCTGATGAAGGCGCTGTTTGCGCGCGGGATTACGCTGGTGGCCACCTCCAATATTCCGCCGGACGAGCTGTACCGCAACGGCCTGCAGCGCGCGCGCTTCCTGCCAGCGATTGACGCCATTAAAGCGCACTGCGACATCATGAACGTGGACGCGGGCATCGACTATCGTCTGCGCACGCTGACGCAGGCGCACCTGTGGCTCTCGCCGCTGAACGATGACACACGCCAGCAAATGAATAAACTGTGGCTGGCGCTGGCGGGGACGCCGCAGATGAACCAGACCGCGCTGGAGATTAATCACCGTCCGCTGCCGACCCTCGGCGTAGAGAACCAGACGCTGGCGGTCTCCTTTACGACCCTGTGCGTCGACGCGCGCAGCCAGCACGACTACATTGCGCTGTCGCGGCTGTTCCATACCGTGATGCTGTTTGACGTGCCGGTGATGACGCCGATGCTGGAGAGCGAAGCGCGTCGTTTTATCGCGCTGGTGGACGAGTTCTACGAGCGCCACGTGAAGCTGGTGGTGAGCGCCGAGGTCGAGCTGTACAACATCTATCAGGGCGAGCGGCTGAAGTTTGAGTTCCAGCGCTGTCTGTCGCGTTTGCAGGAGATGCAGAGCGAAGAGTACCTGAAGCGGGCGCATATGCCATAAATGGCACCCTCTCCCCGTGGGAGAGGGGTTGGGGGTGAGGGCATCAGGTCGCACATCCCCAAACCCCGAAAAACCCGCAGCAAATCACATAAAGGGGTCGACCTTTGACCACGACTTCTCTATAATCTTGCGACCCCACGTTACAAGAGAGTTTTTTTCCCAAAACTTTCTCTGCGCCGGCATAGGCTATTCGAAGGGGTAGGTTTGCTGGACAATGTCGTGTGAACCTCAACTGACTAAACGTTTGGGTGTTCACCAACGTGTAACTTATTTATTTGGGTAAGCTTTTAATGAAAACTTTTACAGCTAAACCAGAAACCGTAAAACGCGACTGGTATGTTGTTGACGCGACCGGTAAAACTCTGGGCCGTCTGGCTTCCGAACTGGCTCTGCGCCTGCGCGGTAAGCACAAAGCGGAATACACTCCGCACGTAGATACCGGTGATTACATCATCGT
>NZ_JBKDZH010000131.1:0-5191 GCF_047971185.1 Kluyvera sp. | reverse complement strand
GCGTCAGCTCGAACATGACTGCATTTGAGATGGACGGATTGCTGGATGAGGAGATTGAAACCTTTGAACATGAGCATGACGGTCCGGCCGGTATTCTGAAGGCCCTCGGCGACTGTTTGCCGGCGTGCGCTATAGTGGCGGCGGTGATGGGGGTGGTTAACGCACTGGCGGCGGCCGATCGCCCGGCGGCAGAGCTGGGTGAGCTGATCGCGCACGCGATGGTCGGGACCTTCCTCGGTATTCTTCTGGCCTATGGTTTCGTACTGTCGCTGGCGACGCTGCTGCGTCAGAAGAGCAGCGAAGAGATCAAAATGCTGCAGTGCATCAAGGTGACGCTGCTGTCATTCGTCAACGGCTACGCGCCGCAGATTGCGATTGAGTTTGGCCGTAAAACCCTCTTCTCCACCGAACGTCCATCCTTCATTGAAATGGAGGAACACATGCGTCAGGTGAAAAGCGGCAGCAGCTCGGATAGCGCATCATCATGAGTAAGCAGGAAAAGTCGATCATTGTTGTTCGACGTAAAAAGAAGCACAAGCACGATCATCACGGCGGTTCCTGGAAAATTGCTTACGCCGACTTTATGACGGCGATGATGGCGTTCTTCCTGGTGATGTGGCTGCTGGCCACGTCATCACCCACGGAGCGCCAGCAAATTGCTGAATATTTCCGAATGCCGTTAAAAGTCGCGATCAGCGGCGGCGATCGCGCCAGCCTGAGCTCCAGCCCCATCCCCGGAGGCGGCGACGATTTTATTAAATCTGACGGCGAAGTGCTGCGCCAGATGCTCAATAAGATTGATGAGCAGCGCAGCCGCCAGACGCTTCAGCGCGCGCGGGAGAAGCTGGAATCGCTGATCGAGACCGATCCGCGCCTGAACAATTTCCAGTCCAACCTGATGCTGTCGTTAACCGACGATGGCCTGCTGATCCAGATAACGGATACCCAGGATCGCCCGATGTTCAACATCGGCAGCTACGTTCCGGCCCCGTACATGCGCGACATCTTGCAGGCGCTGGTGCCGGTGCTTAATGAAATTTCAAACCGTATTAGCCTGACGGGGCATACCGACTCCCTGCCGTACTCGGGCGGAGCCGTGGGCTACAGCAACTGGGAACTGTCGGCCGATCGCGCCAACGCCTCGCGGCGTACGATGGCCGCGGCGGGCCTTCAGCCGGACAAATTTCTGCGCGTGATTGGAAGCGCCGACATGATGGGGTTAGCGGATACGCCGCCAAACGATCCGTCAAACCGCCGCATCAGTATCCTCGTATTGAGCAAAGAAAAAGAGGAAGCGATCCTCAAGGAAGACTCGGTGATGCCGCCGCGTCCGCCGGCGAAATTACATGCTCAGCCCGCGACAGAACATGAAGTTAGTCAATTATTGAACCAGGTCGAAGGGATTGCCGTTCAGCCTGGAGAAGAGCCACCAAGCCAGGAAAAGGTTGAGCCAAATGGACGTCAGTGATTTTTATCAAACTTTCTTTGCCGAAGCCGATGAGCTGCTGGCGGATATGGAGAGACATCTTTTAGAGCTGGATGTCTCTTCACCCGATCAGGAGATGATGAATGCCATCTTCCGCGCCGCGCACTCGATAAAAGGCGGCGCGGGAACCTTCGGATTCACCGTTCTGCAGGAAACGACTCATATTCTTGAGAACCTGCTGGATGACGCGCGTTGCGGACAGCTTCAGTTGAATAGCGGCATTATTAATCTGTTCCTCGAGAGTAAAGATATTATGCAAGACCAGCTTGATGCCTATAAAGCATCGCAAGAGCCCGATCAGGAGACCTTTAAGTACATTTGTGAGGCGCTGCGCCAGATTGCGCTGGAAGGAAAAGCCGATGCAGGTGCTCCGCCGGCGGTGGAACAGCCGGCTGTGGCGGCGGCTCCGGTTGCGGCGAACGACGGGCAGACGGTGCTGAATATCGTCCTCAAGGGGCTGAAAGCGTCTGAACAGGCGCTGATGACCGAGGAGCTGGGCAATTTAGGTGAGATTGTCGGCCAGAAGGTGGAAGGCGAAACGCTGCAGGTGCAGCTGAAGACCACGACCTCCGCGGACGACATTACCTCGGTGCTGTGCTTTGTGATTGAGCCGGAACAGGTGGCGATCGAAACGGCCGACGTCGCGACGCCGACGGCCATCGCCGAAACGCCCGTTGCCCCTGAACCCGCGCCGGTGGTGGAAACCCCGGCCGCGGCACCCGCCAAACCGCCTGCGCGGCCGAAGCCAGCCGGACGCGCCCAGCAGTCCGAAGCGGGCAGCATTCGCGTGGCGGTTGAAAAGGTCGATCAGATCATCAACCAGGTGGGTGAGCTGATCATCACTCAGGCGATGCTCTCGCAGATCTCCTCGACGCTCGATCCGGCCATCCACGATCGGCTGATCAACAGCATTGGCCAGATGGAACGTAACGCCCGCGATCTGCAGGAATCGGTGATGTCCATTCGTATGATGCCAATGGAATACGTTTTCAGCCGCTTCCCGCGCTTAGTCCACGATCTTGCCGGCAAACTCAATAAAGACGTTGAGCTGACCCTGCGAGGCGGCTCGGCGGAGCTGGATAAGAGCCTGATTGAACGCATTATCGACCCGCTGACGCACCTGGTGCGTAACAGCCTCGATCACGGTATCGAAGCCACCGACGTTCGTCGCGCCAAAGGCAAGCCGGAGAAGGGCAACTTAACCCTCTCCGCTGAGCATCACGGCGGCAATATTGTGATTGAAGTGATCGACGATGGCGCAGGCCTCAACCGCGAAAAAATTCTCGCTCGCGCCCGCGCTCAGGGCATGGCGCTGAATGAAAATATGAGCGACGAAGAAGTCTGGATGCTGATCTTTGCCGCCGGTTTCTCTACCGCAGAGAAAGTTACCGACGTGTCCGGGCGCGGCGTGGGTATGGACGTCGTCAGACGAAATATCCAGGAGATGGGCGGCCACGTTGAAATTAAGTCTGAAAAAGATAAAGGCTCCATTATCCGCATTATCCTGCCGCTGACGCTGGCGATTCTCGACGGCATGTCGGTGCGGGTGGGCGAAGAGATCTACGTTCTGCCGCTCGGTACGGTAATGGAGTCGCTGAAACCTTCCGAAAAAGCGCTCTACCGCATGGCCGGTGAAGAGCTGATGCTACAGGTTCGCGATGAGTATATGCCGCTGGTTGAGCTGCATCAGGTCCTGTCTATTCAGCGCGCGACGCAGCGGGTGAGCGATGGCGTGGCGGTTATTTTGCAAAGCGCGGGCTGCCGCTATGCGCTGCTGGTCGATCAGCTGATTGGTCAGCATCAGGTGGTGGTGAAGAACCTGGAGCAGAACTACCGCAGGGTTCCGGGTATTTCTGCGGCGACGATTCTGGGCGATGGCAGCGTGGCGCTGATCCTTGACGTTGCAGCGTTGGCCTCTATGTGCAAAACGCAGCGTCAGTATGACAAGTCCACACATTAATTACTTGTTAGCGAAGGTAAAATCATGACGTTTTCAGTATCAGAAAAACAGTATGGTGAAAAGAACATCGGCCAGGGGTATCTGGTGTTCACGTTGGGGAACGAAGAGTACGGCGTTGAGATCCTCAAGGTGCAGGAAATTCGCGGCTACGATCGCGTGACGCGGATTGCCAATACGCCCGATTTTATTATTGGCGTAACAAACCTGCGCGGCGTGATTGTGCCTATCGTCGATCTGCGCGTGAAGTTCCAGCAGGTGGTTGGCGAGTTTAATGAAAGCACGGTAATCATCATTCTGAATATCGGCGAGCGCGTGGTCGGCATTATTGTGGACGGCGTTTCTGACGTGCTGTCGTTAACCAGCGATCAGATTCGCCCGGCGCCCGACTTCTCGGTCACGCTGTCGACGGAATACCTGCTGGGGCTGGGCAGCGTTGATGAGCGCATGCTGATTCTGGTGGATATCGAAAAGCTGCTGAACAGCGAAGAGATGGCGCTGGTTGAGCAGGTAAGCGAAGCGCCAGCTTACGAATAAATACTCTTTTACCCGTCAGGGTTTCCTATGACGGCTGCGCTAAGCGGTCGTCATTTCTTTTTTGCCTCAGGCTCTGGCCTGGGGCTTTTTTTTGGGGTTTTATTGGCTGAAGGGAAGGGGGCTGGCAGGCAATTCACGGGCACAAAAAAGCCCGGCATCATAGCCGGGCTGGGTAGAAACTTCCGGGATTAACGCAGCAGAGACAGGACGTTCTGCGGAACCTGGTTTGCCTGAGACAGCACGGAGATACCGGCGGACTGCAGGATGTTCGCACGGCTCATCTCGGAGACTTCGGAAGCGAAGTCGGCGTCGAGGATACGGGAACGGGACTCGGACAGGTTGTTAACGGTGCTGTTCAGGTTGCTGATAACAGAATCGAAACGGTTCTGCGTCGCACCCAGGGAGGAGCGCAGTTCGTCAACCTGAGCCATTGCTTTGTCGATGGTGTCCAGCTGGGTGGTCATGGCCACCATCGCTGCGGTTGCTTCAACCGGATCATCATTTGCATCTTCTACGGCGGCAAATGTGGCTTTACCGTCGGTGATGGTCACTTCAACCTGGTTAGCTGCGGTACCGTCAGAGTTAACGCCGAAGTAGGAGACGTTGCCGTTCGCATCGGTGGTGGAGTAAATAGAACCGCCTGCATCAATACCAGCAGCGTCTCTCATGTCTTTAACGTCGGCTTCACTTAACTTAGCTGAATCAGTACCGTTGGTAACGCTTGCGCCAGTAACAACCTGCGTCGCTACGCTGGTCACGTCAAAGCCAGCCATGCCGAGGGTAGAGGAGTCAACTTTGTTCAGGTTGATATCGATGGTCTGGCCGTCGTTAGAACCTACCTGAATACCCAGCGTCTGGTCAGCGCTCAGGACTTTCACGCCGTTGAACTCGGTCTGTTCGGAGATACGGTTGATTTCCTGCAGACGAGCATTGATTTCGTCCTGGATGGACTTACGGTCAGACTCGGAGTTGGTGCCGTTCTGTGCCTGTACGGTCAGACGACGGATGTTCTGCAGGTTGTCGTTCACTTCGTTCAGCGCGCCTTCGGTGGTCTGCGCGATGGAGATACCGTCGTTGGCGTTACGGGACGCCTGGGTCAGACCGGTGATGTTAGCGGTGAAACGGTTGCTGATAGCCTGGCCAGCGGCATCGTCCTTGGCGCTGTTGATACGCAGGCCGGAAGACAGACGCTCGATAGAGGTACCCAGCGC
>NZ_JBKDZH010000130.1:0-4702 GCF_047971185.1 Kluyvera sp. | reverse complement strand
AGCGCAGATCCAGGCTTTCAGCTTCGATAACTTTACGCGCAGAAGCGTCAGCACGGACGTTGAAGCCAACCAGGATGGCGTTGGACGCCGCAGCCAGGGTGGCGTCGGTTTCGGTGATACCTCCTACGCCAGAACCGATGATCTTCACGTTCACTTCGTCGGTAGACAGTTTCAGCAAGGAGTCGGTGATCGCTTCCACGGAACCCTGTACGTCGGCCTTCAGTACGATGTTCACTTCGTGAACTTCGCCTTCGGTCATGTTGGCGAACATGTTCTCGAGTTTGGATTTCTGCTGACGAGCCAGCTTAACTTCACGGAATTTGCACTGACGATACAGTGCAACATCACGCGCATTCTTCTCGTCACGCACGACGGTCAATTCGTCACCGGCAGCCGGATCGCCGGACAGGCCGAGGATTTCCACCGTAATGGACTGACCCGCTTCCATCACTTCCTGACCCAGTTCGTTACGCATCGCACGAACGAGGCCGTATTCGAAGCCACACAGAACGATATAGCCCTTGTGCAGAGTACCTTCACGTACCAGAACGGTTGCAACCGGGCCACGACCTTTATCCAGGAAGGATTCGATCACCGCGCCGCTCGCCATGCCGTTACGGACCGCTTTCAGCTCAAGCACTTCAGCCTGCAGCAGGATAGCGTCCAGCAGTTCATCGATACCGGTACCCGCTTTTGCAGATACGTGGACGAACTGGCTCTCGCCGCCCCACTCTTCCGGCAGGATGCCGTACTGGGACAGTTCGTTCTTAACGCGATCCGGATCGGCTTCCGGCTTATCGATTTTGTTCACTGCAACGACGACCGGCACGCCTGCCGCTTTCGCGTGCTGGATTGCTTCGATAGTCTGCGGCATCACGCCATCGTCTGCGGCGACAACCAGCACAACGATATCCGTTGCCTGCGCACCACGAGCACGCATGGAGGTAAACGCGGCGTGGCCCGGGGTGTCGAGGAAGGTGATCATACCGTTGTCGGTTTCAACGTGGTATGCACCGATGTGCTGGGTAATGCCGCCCGCTTCGCCAGAGGCCACTTTCGTTGAACGAATGTAGTCCAGCAGAGAGGTTTTACCGTGGTCAACGTGACCCATGATGGTCACAACCGGTGCGCGCGGTTCAGCCGCAGCGCCGGTGTCACGGTCGCTCATTACCGCTTCTTCCAGCTCGTTTTCACGACGCAGGATAACTTTGTGGCCCATCTCTTCGGCAACCAGCTGTGCGGTTTCCTGGTCGATGACCTGGTTGATGGTGGCCATGGCACCCAGCTTCATCATCGCTTTGATGACCTGAGAACCTTTCACCGCCATCTTGTTAGCCAGTTCGCCAACGGTGATGGTTTCGCCAATCACAACGTCACGGTTAACGGCCTGAGCCGGCTTCTGGAAGCCCTGCTGCAGTGCGGAACCTTTACGCTGCTTGCCGCCTTTACCCCCGCGAACAGCGGCGCGCGCTTCTTCACGATCGGCTTTGGATTCGGCGTGTTTGTTGCCTTTTTTCGCCGGACGCGCGGCTTTGGCGTTACGACCACGGCCACGGCCGCCTTCTACTTCACGGTCGTTTTCGTCTTCAGCCTGGCGAGCATGCTGAGAAGTGGTGACGTGATAGTCGCTGGTGTCCTCAGTCGGTTCAGCGTTATTCACACCATTTTTCTCGTTTTCTTCTGCCATGCGGCGCGCTTCTTCCGCAACGCGACGGGCTTCTTCTTCAAGCTTGCGACGCGCTTCTTCTTCCGCTTTGCGCTTCAGCTCGGCAGCTTCATTTTCACGGCGGGCTTTTTCAGCCTGGGCGGTTTTTGTCATATCGTCGGTCTGTTGATTGCTCACTTTGTCTTTTTCCGCAGCTTCACGTTTCGCTTTATCAGCGGCTTCACGATTAGCTTTTTCTGCGGCCTCACGTTCAGCTTTTTGTTGCGCCTCGCGTTTAGCTGCTTCTTCAGCTTCACGACGGGCTTGCTCTTCCGCTTCACGCTGCGCCTGCTCTTCCGCGGCCAGGCGTTCAGCCTCTTGCGGATCGCGTTTCACAAAGGTGCGTGTCTTGCGGACTTCGATTTGTACCGATTTGCTTTTTCCACCGGTACCTGGAATGTTGAGAGTACTGCGCGTTTTGCGCTGCAAAGTCAACTTATCCGGCGCAGAGCCGTTTTCACGGTTCAGGTGCGCCAGTAAGGTTTGCTTCTCTTGTGCGGACACAGAGTCGTCAGCAGACTTCGGGATGCCAGCGTCAGCAAATTGCTGTACCAGGCGATCTACCGAGGTCTCAATCTCTGCGGCCAGCTTTTTTACGGTTACATCTGTCATGCTGTTCCTTCCTGCTACAGTTTATTACGCTTCGTCGCCGAACCAGCAAATATTACGCGCAGCCATAATCAGCTCACCCGCTTTCTCGTCGGTTAACCCTTCGATGTCAGACAGGTCGTCAACGCCTTGTTCAGCGAGGTCTTCCAGCGTACAAACGCCACGAGCGGCCAGTTTGAAAGCCAGTGCGCGATCTAACCCTTCCAGGTTCAGCAGATCGTCAGCCGGTTTGTTGTCACCGAGGCTTTCTTCCTGGGCAAGTGCCAGAGTGGTCAGGGCGTTTTTCGCGCGTTCACGCAGCGCCTCAACGGTCGCTTCGTCCAGACCATCAATTTCCAGCAGTTCTTTCATTGGCACATAGGCCAGTTCTTCAAGCGTGGAGAAGCCTTCTTCTACCAGCACGGTGGCGAACTCTTCATCAATATCAAGATATTTGGTGAAGGTATCGATAGCCGCGTGCGCTTCTGCCTGGTGCTTCGCCTGCAGGTCATCAACGGTCATCACGTTGAGTTCCCAGCCGCTCAGCTGAGAGGCCAGACGAACGTTCTGGCCGTTACGGCCAATCGCCTGCGCCAGGTTACCCGCTTCTACCGCGATATCCATGGTGTGCTTGTCTTCGTCAACCACGATGGATGCCACGTCAGCCGGCGCCATCGCGTTGATCACGAACTGCGCCGGGTTGTCGTCCCACAGTACGATATCGATACGTTCGCCGCCCAGTTCGGTAGAGACCGCCTGCACGCGCGCGCCGCGCATACCCACGCAAGCACCGACCGGGTCGATACGCTTGTCGTTGGTTTTAACCGCGATTTTGGCACGAGAGCCAGGATCGCGAGCGGCGGCTTTAATTTCGATAACTTCTTCACCGATTTCCGGCACTTCAATGCGGAACAGCTCGATCAGCATTTCCGGCTTGGAACGGGTGACGAACAGCTGCGCACCGCGAGCTTCCGGACGAACGGCGTACAGTACGCCGCGAATGCGGTCGCCCGGACGGAAGTTTTCACGCGGCAGCATGTCTTCACGCAGGATCACCGCTTCAGCGTTACCGGCCATCCCTTCGGATTTCACTTCCAGAGAGATGTTGTCGCGGTTCACTTTCTTCACCACGCCAGTGACGATTTCGCCTTCCTGGTCGCGGAACTGATCGACAACCATCGCGCGTTCAGCTTCACGGACTTTCTGAACGATAACCTGTTTCGCCGTCTGGGTGGTGATACGGTCGAAGGTCACAGATTCGATCTGGTCTTCAACGTACTCACCCACGTTCAGGCTTTCATCTTCGAAGCGTGCGGCTTCAAGGGTAATTTCTTTGGTTGGCTGGGTCACTTCTTCAACAATCACCCAGCGACGGAACGTATCGAAGTCGCCGCTGCGACGATCGATTTCAACGCGAACGTCGATTTCCTGTTCGTATTTTTTCTTTGTCGCCGTTGCCAGCGCACTTTCCAGCGCTTCGAAAATCTTCTCACGCGGCAGCGCTTTCTCGTTGGAGACGGCTTCAACAACAGCCAAAATTTCTTTGTTCATCGGGGCCTTTCACCTCAATCCAGACTGTTAAAAGTGGGGAACCAGGTTCGCCTTCTGGATGTTACTCAGCGCGAACACTTCATCTTTGCCTTCGACTGTCACAGTGATCATCTCACCGTCTACCGCTTTGATAATGCCCTGCCATTTACGACGGTTCTGTACCGCCATGCGCAGGACCAGCGTCACCTCTTCACCCAGGAAACGCACATAGTGCTCAGCGGTGAACATCGGACGGTCGAGGCCCGGAGAGGAAACTTCCAGGTTGTAAGCCACGGTAATCGGATCTTCAACGTCCATTACCGCACTTACCTGGTGGCTCACATCAGCACAATCATCAACATTGATGCCATCTTCACTATCAATATAGATGCGCAGTGTGGATGTGCGACCGCGAATAAATTCGATGCCGACCAGTTCATAGCCTAAGGCTTCAACCGGCGCTGTAATCATCTCTGTTAATTTTTGCTCTAATGTGGACAAATCCACCCCCAAGACATAAAAAAAGGGCCTAAAGCCCAGTTATTCTGTAGTCAGAGAACAAAAAAACCCGATAAATCGGGGCTGTCGATAACTGAACCCTATAACCGCTCCTGCGGTTCGGCGAACCTTCCGAAAGAATTTTTTTCAAATCCAGCTACGAAGGCCATAGTCTTCACAGTATATTTGAAAAAGAACTCTAAGGGAAAGTGGTTGCGGGGGCCGGATTTGAACCGACGACCTTCGGGTTATGAGCCCGACGAGCTACCAGGCTGCTCCACCCCGCGCCTGAAACGTGGCAAATTTTACTCGTTTTGGGTAAAAGATGCAAATACTGCTGGGATTTGGTACCGAGGACGGGACGTAAAATCTGCGCGTATT
>NZ_JBKDZH010000129.1:0-10013 GCF_047971185.1 Kluyvera sp. | reverse complement strand
GATTGTCATGTCTACCCGCGGACAGTACTACAACCAAAAATATGATAAAAATCACATTTCAAAGCAGCAACAACATTTGGGGCCTTATTGAGGGCCTCATTTCAATTTTAAAAATTAAATTAATTTAAATTCAATATTATACATGAGAATTCGTATCCAGTCAGAGGAGCCAAATTTAGAAAAGCCTGCTTTCGAGCAGGCTTTTTGCTTTTCTGCGTTCAGCCAATGTCCCCGGCAGGGCCGGGGAGGCATCGTTAACGGAACGGCGGTTCGTTGAAGGTGCGCAGCTTGCGCGAATGCAGACGGTCGCCTTCGGCACGCAGCAGATCGATGGCGCGAATGCCAATCTGCAGGTGCTCGGAAATTGCCCCCTCATAGAAGCGGTTAGCCTGGCCGGGTAGCTTAATCTCGCCGTGCAGCGGTTTGTCCGACACGCACAGCAACGTACCGTACGGGACGCGGAAGCGGTATCCCTGCGCGGCAATCGTCGCGCTTTCCATATCAATAGCCACCGCGCGGCTAAGGTTGAAGCGCAGCGCGGAAGCCGAATAGCGTAGCTCCCAGTTGCGGTCGTCGGTGGTGACCACCGTGCCGGTGCGCAGGCGCTGTTTCACTTCCTCTCCCGGCATCCCGCTGACCTGCTTAGTCGCGTCGTACAGCGCGCGCTGGACCTCGGCGATGCTCGGAATCGGAATGTCCGGCGGCAGCACGGCGTTAAGCACGTGATCGTCGCGCAGATAGGCGTGCGCCAGCACGTAGTCGCCAATCGACTGGCTTTCACGCAGGCCGCCGCAGTGGCCAATCATCAGCCACACGTCCGGGCGCAGTACCGCCAGGTGGTCGCAGATGTTTTTAGCGTTAGACGGGCCGACGCCGATGTTAATCAACGTAATCCCCTGACCGTCTTTGGTGATCAGGTGCCAGGCCGGCATCTGGTGTTTTTTCCACGCCAGATCGGAAATAGCCTGTTCCGGCGCTTCCGTATCGGCGGTGATCCAGATCCCGCCCGCGCAGGAGAGCGACACGTACGGGCTGTCCGGGTCGAGGATCTGGCTACAGCCCCAGCGCACGAACTCATCGACGTAGCGGGTGTAGTTAGTGAACAGCACGAACGGCTGGAAATGCTCGACCGGGGTGCCGGTGTAGTGGCGCAGGCGTGCCAGCGAGAAGTCGACGCGGCGGGCATCGAAGTGCGACAGCGGATAGAATTCGGTGGCGTGGGTTAAGCCGTCCGCCGTTTCATCCCCAATCTGCGACAGTTCGGTGGTGGGGAAAAAGCGGGTCAGATCGGCGCTCATCGAACGGTCGAGCGTCAGGCCGTCAATCACATACGGATAGGGGATCTCGTGCTGCGACAGGCTGACTTCAATATGCGCATCGTAATCTTCATGCAGCAGCGACAGCTGCTCCAGCAGATAGCTGCGGAACAGCGTTGGGTGAGTGATAGTGGTGGTATAGCAGCCGGAATGGGTAAAGCGGCCGAAGGCGCGGGTTTTCTGCGCCTTGTGCGCGCAGCCGCTCCAGGAGACCGAGAGCTGTGGATACATAAATAATCCGTTGGCTCGCGCATCGGCGCTGGGCAGTGAGCGATCGTCGATAAACAGACGGATAGCGTCACGTAGCGCACTTACCGATTGATCGTACAGCGCCTGGAGTTGATCCAGCGCCTGCTCGGGGGTCAGACTCACGCCCGTATTATTCATCGTTCGCTCCTTGTGTCAGGTCTGCAGCTTTTCCCGATAGTATGTCAGCGGATGATGAAACAAAAGCGCTAGCCGGTTCCCTTATAACAACTGATTAACCTTTAACCATATTCTTGATGCTGTAACAGAATAGCAACGCGGCGGGTGAAAAAAGCTATAATTAACCGATATCTGCCGTGAATGAGGAAAGGGAAATGAGACCTCGTGTAAAACTCTGGTGTGCGTTGATTCTGGCGGCGGCTAGCCACGCCGCGCTGGCCGTCACCTATCCACTTCCCCCGGAGGGCAGCCGTTTAGTGGGCAGCACGCTGAACATCACGGTGCCGCAGGATAACCGGCTGCCGCTGGAGGCGTTCGCCGCCCAGTACGGGCAGGGGCTGAGCAATATGCTGGAAGCCAACCCGGGCGTTGACGTATTCCTGCCGAAATCCGGATCCTCGCTGGTGATCCCGCAGCAGCTGATTTTGCCAAATACCGTGCGTCAGGGAATCGTGGTGAACGTTGCCGAAATGCGGCTTTATTATTATCCGCCGGGCAGCAATACCGTCGAAGTGTTGCCGATAGGTATCGGTCAGGCCGGGCGCGAAACGCCGCGCAACTGGGTGACCGCCGTCGAGCGCAAGCTGGAAGGGCCAACCTGGACACCAACGGCGAATACCCGCCGTGAGTATGCAAAGCGCGGCGAAAGTCTGCCTGCGTTTGTGCCTGCCGGGCCGGATAACCCGATGGGGCTGTACGCCATTTATATTGGGCGGCTTTATGCTATTCACGGTACGAATGCTAATTTTGGCATCGGGCTGCGCGTCAGTCAGGGCTGTATCCGCCTGCGTAACGACGATATCAAGTACCTGTTTGACAATGTGCCGGTGGGCACGCGGGTACAGATTATCGACCAACCGGTGAAGTACACCACCGAGCCGGACGGCAGCCGCTGGGTGGAGGTGCATGAGCCGCTGTCGCGCAACCGCACAGAATATGAATCGGATAACAAAGTTCCGTTGCCAATGACGCCCGCTCTGCGTAGTTTTACGGAAGGGCAGGGTGTAGATGTGAATCGCGCGAGATCGGTACTGGAGCGGCGCTCGGGTATGCCGGTGAATATTAGCGTCTCACATAACACCCTTTAAGCGATCCATAACATATCGTCGAAGCCCGCATTGTGCGGGCTTTTTGCTGTAAATTTCCAGGGAGAATGAGATGAGCACCGTTGTGAACTGGGGCGTACTTGGCTATGCCCGAATCGCCAAAAATTCGATCATCCCGGCCATTGAGCGTGCGGATAATGCGCGTCTGTACGGCGTGGCATCGCGCAATCAGGCGGAGCTGCCCGTCGGTGAATGGGCGCAGAGCTACGGCGATTATGCGGCGCTGCTCGCCGATCCCGCCATTCAGGCGGTTTATATCCCGTTGCCGAACTCGCTGCATAAAGAGTGGGTGCTGCGCGCGCTCGCTGCGGGTAAGCATGTGCTGTGCGAAAAGCCGATTGGCCTGACGGCCGCCGAGGCGCAGGAGATGCAGCAGGCTGCGGTGCAGCATAACCGCCTGCTGATGGAAGCGTTTATGTACCAGTACACCGACCGCGTACGGGTGATCAAACAGGTGCTGGCAAGCGGCGCGCTGGGTGAATTGCGCCATATTAACGTCTCGTTCCGCTTCCTGCTCGACCGGCCGAATACCATCAAAATGCAGCCCGCGCTCGGCGGCGGGGCGCTGTACGACGTGGGCTGTTACCCGGTGAACTTTATCGGCATGGTCACCGGGCGTCTGCCGGTACGCTGTAAGGCGCTGTGCGAAACGGACCAGGGCGTGGATACCAATCTGTCGGCGTTGTTACAGTACGATGATGGCCTGATTGCCAATATTCACTGTGGATTCAACGCATTTGGCCGCAACTACGCGGAAATTATCGGCACCAAAGGCATGCTGATTATCGATAAACCGTTCCTCGATGATGCCGGAGCGCTGCATCTGCATACCGCCGAGGGCGTACGCGAGCTGCCGGTCAGCGAATCTGACCGCTATCAGGCCGAAATCCGCCACTTCTCCAGCGCGGTGCTCAACCAGCCGTCGCGGCTGATCCCGCTGGAGGAGACGGTGCGTAATATGCAGGTGCTGGATATGATTCACGCCGCACTGTAACCCCGCTCTGCGACGCCGGGCGTTTCCGGCGTCGCGTTATCACGCAAACCGCCGCGAGCCGAGCACGCATAGAATGACGCCGAGCGTAACCGCGATCATCTGCGGGCTTACCGCTTCATGAAGCAGCATTGCTGAAAGTACCAAACCTAAAAAGGGCTGCAATAGCTGTAGCTGCCCGACTGCGGCGATCCCGCCCGCCGCCAGCCCCTTATACCAGAAGATAAAACCAATTAGCATACTGAACAGCGAGACGTAGCCCACGGCCGTCCAGGTTGAAAGGGAAAACGCCGCCAGCGTGGGTGGGCGGGTGATTAACGCTGCGAGCAGCATTGCCGGTAATGATATCACCAGCGCCCAGCCGATAACCTGCCAGCCGCCCAGCTCGCGCGTCAGCGTCGCGCCTTCGGCATAGCCCAGCCCGCAGGCCAGCACGGCGGCAAGCATCAGTAGATCGCCGGTCAGCGACAGCGTTGCGCTTTGCCACAGCGCAAAACCGGCAACCAGCAGGCTACCGAGCACGGAGAAGATCCAGAACGCCATGCGCGGCCGCTCGCCGCCGCGCAGAACGCCGAAAATCGCCGTTGCCAGCGGCAGCAGGCCGATAAAAACAATCGAATGCGCGGCGGTAACGTAGCGCAGCGCGAGCGCGGTTAGCAGCGGAAAGCCAACAATTACCCCCAGCGACACAATCAGCAGCGGCACAATTTGTCTACGATGCGGGCGGGGCTGAGCAAACCCTTTCAGCAGGGCAACGGCAACCAGACCGGCGATAGAGGCGCGTAAAAAGGTCAGAAAAAACGGATCCATCTCCAGCACCGCTATCCGCGTTGCCGGCAGAGAACCACTGAAAATGATCACTCCCAGCAGCCCGTTGAGCCACCCGGAATACGCCGTCTGTTTTGTATGTACGATTTTCATTTCCTGCACCTCGTTGTTGAGTCGTTGTGGCAGCGATGGTAGTTTTTATGATTCGGTACAATCAAATTATTGTCATGGATACATTGCATGAAGGCGCGCTATAAAACCCTCGTTGACGGCTACGCGAAGGCTATCCGTTGCGGGCAGCTGAAGGCGGGAAGCCGCCTGCCGACGCACCGGCGGCTGGCCGCTGAGCACCATATCTCGCTGGCGACGGCGACGCGGGTGTACACCGAGCTGGAGGCGATGGGGCTGGTGAGCGGGGAAACCGGGCGTGGGACCTTCGTGCGGGAAATCGCGCTGGCGGCGGGGCACGGCATCGATCAGCAGGCGATCGCCGCCGACGTACTCGATCTTAACTTCAACTATCCGTCGCTGCCGGGGCAGGGCGATAGGCTGCGCGACGGCCTGCGGCAGCTGGCTAACGTCGGGGATATTGAATCACACCTGCGCTACCAGCCTCACGCGGGCAGGGCGGGCGATCGGGAAATCATTGCCCGCCATCTTAGCGCCCAGGGGCTGGTAGCGCGGGCGGAGAACGTATTGATTGTGAACGGAGCGCAGCATGGGCTGGCCGTCGCGGTAATGGGCCTGCTGCGCCCCGGTGACGTGGTGGCCGTCGATGCCTTAACCTACCCCGGATTTAAAGCGCTGGCCGCGCTGTATCAACTTGAGCTGCTTGCGATTCCCGCTACTGGGCAAGGCCCGGATCTCGAGGCGCTTGCCCGGCTGTGCCAGACCCGGCACCTGCGCGCGGTCTATTCCATGCCAACGCTGCATAATCCGCTTGGCTGGGTGCTGAACACCCGGCAGCGGCAGCGGCTGGCGTCAATTGCGCGTCAGTACGATCTGCTGATCGTTGAGGATGCTGCCTATGCCTATCTGGCCGCACGCGCGCCGTCGCCGTTGGCCTGCTATGCGCCGGAAAGGACGGTTTATGTGAGCGGTTTTTCGAAAGATGTGGCGACCGGCATCCGCGTGGGCATGGTGGTCTGCCCCGATGCCTGGCGTCCAGCGCTTGAGCGCGCCATTCGCGCTACCACGTGGAATACGCCATCGGTGATGAGCGCACTTGTTTGCCAGTGGATTGTTGACGGCACCGTTGCGCAGCTGGCGGCGCAGAAAAGGCGTGACGCCCGCCAGCGCCAGCGTCTTGCTCGTGAGATTCTGGGGCCGATACCCTGTATCAGCCACCCGGACTCCTGGTTTCTCTGGCTGCCGCTGGCCGAGGAGAGCCGGGCAGATCGGGTGGCGAAGCGGCTGATGGATAAGCAGATTTCCGTTTCAACCGCCGAACCTTTTTGCGTGACGCCTAACGTTCCCCAGGCCATCCGCGTGGCGCTAGGTTCGGTCCCGGTCGCACAGCTCAGCGACGCGCTGGCGACGGTGCGAGAAGCGATTGAGTATGAGCAAAGCCGTTAGCCGAGTTCAGGAATGCTGGGCGTGTTTTCCTCAACACCTCAACCTGTGCCACACAAACGGCAGATTCATTTTAATGTCTGCTGGCGTTATTCATGAGGGTGGTAACCTGCTTCAGCACGGTTCCCGCTTCTTTGACGCCTTTCGCTTCCTGTTCGGCGACCCATTTACTCTGCGCAGCCTGATAGCGGGTAGTGGCCTGCCATTGCGCAATTTCCTGTGGTTTCAGGATGCGTACCGTCGCGCCCGCTTCACGTAAATCCGCTATCTGGGTGTTAAAGCTGCGGTCCATCACTGCGCCCAGCGACTGATACGCGGTGTTTGCCGCGCGTTGGATTGCTGCTTGATCCTGTGTGGAGAGCGAGCGCCAGGTCTTTTCGTTCATCGCCAGAATGTACAGGTGCCCCAGCCATAGCTCTTTAGCAATCAGCACGTTGGGGGCGAAGCGATAGGCTTTCAGATCGTAACCGCTATCGACATTCAGCATCATGCCATCAATGGCGCCGGTTTTCAGCGCATTATAGGTCGGTTCACCCCAGGGCATTGTCACCGGAGTGGCGCCTGCATTTTGCAGAAAACGCTGCTGCCAGAAACTGGCGGAACGCCATGTCCCCCCCTTGATTTCGCCGAGATCCGGCATTGCCTTGCGGCTAAAAAAGGCCAGCGGATAGCCGGTTTGCAGAAAAACATTCACAATATTATTTTTTTTCAGTTCAGCCGGGAACGATGGGATCTCGCTGTAGGCGTGACGGAAGAAATCAACCTGCTGTGCGCCGGTTGGGCCGACGGGGAAGCTTTTGAAAATCTGGTGCAATGGCAGGCGGTCCGCGGCGTATTCCGGTACGACGGTCGCCATATCAACCCCACCCTGACTCACTTTGCCTAAGGCCTCATAGCTGTTGTTAAGCTCGCCGCCCCAGTGGGCATCAACTTTCAGGCGGCCTTGTGATTCTTTTTCAATCGCAGGGAAAAAGACGTCGTTAATAAAGCGGGTACGCATGCCTCCCAAAGGCTCATGATCGCTGTAGGTGAGTATTCGGTTAGCCGAGGCTACAGCGGGCAACAGCGATATCGAGAGTAAAAGCGCAATCCATGTTCCGTTCGAATGTATCGGGGCCATACGTCTTCCTTGGGGGGTTAAAGGTTTAAAAAAATCGCGTGCAGCTCGTCGGCAAAAACGACAGGCTCGCTGGCATAGCTGAGATGGTGACCGCTGATTTCAATGCATGAGCACGGGCGCTGACGTGCCAGCTCGCGCGCCGTTTGCACGTAAAATGCCTCCCCGCTGTCGCGGCCTACTGCGGTCACCATCGGTACGCCACCACGCCGCAGGGCTTCCAGATCCGGAACAAAACGGTTGATAAAGCGGAATTCATGCGCGAGAAAACGCTCGAAGCTGCCGCTCTGATCGCCAGGCGCGGTCGAATTCGGTTCAGGCCCAACGAATGAGCTGGCAAACAGGCGCATCGCCGCCGCTCCGCCCTCGTTCAGATAGGTGGTGTAAACCCGGTCAAAAAATGTTCGCCATGGTGCGGCTTCAGAAGATGGGAGAAAATCGGTAATTGGCGGCTCGTGGTCGACCAGCGCGCGTACCCGTTGCGGATGATCTTGCGTCAGTTGTAGCGCAATGTTGGCTCCCGCACTGCTGCCGAACACGTAGGCTGCTCCCAGTCCCGTGGCGCGAATGACTGCGGCGGCGTCGCGGCCCTGTTGGGCCATATCCAACGAGGCCTGTGTATTGCCGCTACTGTGGGCATTCGCGCGTCTGTCGTAACGCACGACGGTGTAGCGACCGGCCAGTTGAGCAGACAGCGGGATAAAGCGACTGCTATCGCCGTTGCCGCCCACGATCAGCAACAATAAAGGGCCGCTTCCCTCCTGATAGCAGGCGAGTTCGGCGTCTTCGGTATCGACAATAAAAGATTGAATCATAGTCGTCTCCAGTGGAACAGGCGGCCTTATGCCGTTAGCCAATCCTGACCCGCGTCCTTGATTTGCTTCTCAAGTTCGCTGCCGCGGGTGGCGAAAACGCGCTGAACCGGGAAGCCGCTTTTCTCCAGCAGATAGGCCAGCGCGGCGTATTCGCGCGGGTATTTCGCGACGGTATCTGTATCAATTTCGACCACGCCGAGAGGAAAGGTAAAGCTGGCCATGTCGTAAATGCTCTGACGGTGAGACAGTTTCCATACGCCATCACGTTTTTCTGCCCGATCGTAAAAGCGGTTGTGGCCGGTACAGCCCAGATTCAGCGCGACGTTCTCTCCGATAATCATGGCGTTGGTTTCAACCAGCGCTTTTGTCGCATCGGCATTGAAGGTTACCGTCGGCGAAGCAATCACATGTTTGGTACGAAAATCCGATGCCCCCATGCGCATTGAGCCATCGACAAAATCGCTCGCCAGCCCTTCAAACCAGGTAATTTCAATGGTGCCATCCGGGTGAAACAGGTTACGCAGCGCGGTCCATTCTCCCAGATCGCGGTGGATCCAGCCGGTCATCAGGTCGGTAATTTGCTGACGGTCTTCAACATAAGGGGTCATAACATCTTCTCCAGTACGAAGTGGGATTGCAGTTTCGCGGCGAACGGCGATAATTTCCAATACAGAGATTTTACCGATCAATCAATTTTAATGATGATGAGGTCGTTATATGGACTTGCGCCATCTGCGCTACTTTCTGGCGGTTGCCGAGGAGGGCCATTTTGGCCGCGCCGCTGAACGCCTGCACATTGTTCAACCGGCGTTAAGTATGCAAATAAAAGCGCTGGAAGAAGAGCTGGGCGGCCCACTGCTGGTGCGAACCAGTCGTAAGGTGGAGCTGACCGACGCCGGTAGGTTGCTGCTGGATGAAGCGCGCCGCACGTTGGCGCAGGTGGAACATGCGCGGCAGACGGTCCAGCGCTCAATACGCGGTGAGATAGGACGGGTGCGGGTTGGCTTTGCCGGGAACGCCGTTTTCAGCGGAACGTTAACCCGCGACCTGCGAGCGTTTCGCCACGCATATCCCGATGCAGAGCTGGTAGTACGTGAAATACCGCCTTTGTTGCAGGCGGACGCGTTGCTCACGGGCCAGCTCGATATTGCTTACACCCCCGATCACGACAAAATTCACCACCCGGAGCTTGTTGCACAACGTATCGGAATCTGGCGACGCCAGGTGGCGATGGCAGCCGATCATCCGCTGGCCGCGCAAACCTCGTTGACGGTAGCCATGCTCGATGAAGAGCCGCTAATCTTTTACGATGCGCACGGTGCCGATGAGGCGCTTTATACCACGCTGAGCGCGATGCTGGGGCACGCACCCCGTATCGTGCACGAGACGGCCAGTACGTTGAGCGTACTGGCGCTCGCTGCCGCCGGGCAGGGGCTGGCGTTGATTCCCGAACCGCTGATGAATGTATCGATACCGGGGTTAGTATACCGTCCGCTGGATGTACCGGCGCTGTCGGCGAATCTGATGCTGGTGAGCCGGGAAAAAGAGAATAATGGGGCGATACGCGCTTTTCTGACGCTCGCGCAGAGGCAGGGTAATGGCTGAATGCCGAAAAGCAAAAAGCCTGCTCGAAAGCAGGCTTTTCTAAATTTGGCTCCTCTGACTGGATGCGATTTGTTCTCTATCTAACTGAATTTTATAATTTTTATTCTAAAAATTAAAAGTGAGGCCCTCAATAAGGCCCCAAATATTACTTTTGATTAAAAATGCGATGCGTATCCTATTTAAGGCTGTTATTTTGATTGTAAGCAGGTATCACAGCCAGTTTCGTGATTAAAATTGGGTTTTGGTCACAAGCCTAATCCGGGACCAGTGACTAGTATTCTGAGGAATTTTTTACTT
>NZ_JBKDZH010000128.1:0-2640 GCF_047971185.1 Kluyvera sp. | reverse complement strand
TGGGCGCCCGCCAGTGGGGCCAGCCCCATCCAGACCAGCTCCAGCGTGCCGCCGGTTAAAATACCGGTATGCAGATCGCCCAGAATCAGGCCGACCAACGGGCCGAGGACCACCGGACGGTGCATATGGGTTAACCCGTTGAACATATCCAGGCCTGCAATAAAGGCCAGAATACCTAATGCAAAAGCCTGTAACAGACTGATTTCCATTATGAATCCCTCAGAGCAGTTTAAAGAGATCCAAAGCGGGTTCTGTCGGAACGCCCTGTACGAAGCAGGCCACCCCAGCGTCCTTCAGCCCGTTGAAGGCGGCAATATCGCTGGCATCGACAGAGACCGTTTTGGCAATTTGTTGTTTACCCTCGGCGTAATGCATGTTTCCGACGTTGATACGTGTTACCGGTACCCCGCCTGCGACCAGCGTCATAAAGTCGGAGGGGGACTTGCAGACCAGCAGGATTTTTTGCCGATCGGCGGCGCGGTGGATATTGTCGATGACTTTTTGCAGCGACCAGAAGCGCACGGCGATCCCTTCCGCCAGCACCATTTCCATCAGATTCTGCTGTACTGAATCTTCAGCAACCTCATCGTTGGCCACCAGCACCAGGTTAGCTCCTGCAAACCCGACCCACTGGACCCCCACCTGACCGTGGACTAAACGTTCATCAATACGACTTAAGACAATGTTTGGCATCGCGTTTTCCTCTTTGTTGTTATGCGTTATGGGACGTAACGCCCTCACAGGCAGCGTGGTACTGCTGCAGTATGTCCTGAATGTGGTCGATGATGAGCTCTCGCGGTGCTGCCTTGAGATCGCCCTCGCGAACTTTGATGTACTGCAGCGGCATATACTGACTGATAAGCGGCAGCGGAATCGGCCAGTCGGCAAGATTGCGCACCAGACGTGCAAAAGCCTCATCGAGCTGGCTGTCCGGCCAGTAGTAACGAACACGGTCGGAGTAGCTGTATCCGCGCGCCAGGCGCCGTGCATTGCCGTCGCCGTGATAGTGGTTTTGCCAATATTCCGGGCGATCGAGCATCACGTTTTCCAGCACGTGACGCAGGCCGGAGCACGCTTTCGCAGGAAGTAGTTCTTCCTCTATCGCCGCCAGCGAGAACAGTGCTTCGCGCAGGGCGAAGGTGAGCGCCGGGCCGACCTTCAGAATGGCAAAATGATCTTTCACCAGCTGACGAAGCGCCTGCGGTGTCTGATAGTCCGTGGAATGGGCTTCAAATATCAGTGTGTCATAAGCTTCTACCATTGCGCTCAGCGCTACGGCTTTCTGCGGCTGATAGTCGATAACGTTGATATGATCGAATTCGACGCCGGGCTGAACTACCAGCCCGATAATGCGCGGCCAGATAGTGGTCAACCCGCGTTGAGTAAAGGCATGGCGATGCGCTTCGAGCGTCGCGCGGGCAGCATCAGGAGTGGTGACCTGTAGTTCGGTAAGCGTTTCGTGAGCACCACCTGGGACGGGTACTTCAGTGCCAATGACGTAGACCAGGTCGGATTCGCCAAAGTGCTCACGGCAGGTCTCTTCGGCTATCTTCGCCAGTCTGGCGGCGCGATCTGCGACGATCTCATCGGTTAACGGCAGCGGATCGTCCGCACAGGACATGCTGCAATCGAGATGGATCTTCTTAAATCCGGCAGCGACGTAGCTTTTAATCAGATCGTCGGCATTGGCCATCGCCTGAGCGGCAGGCTGGTTTTGCCAGCGGTTAGGGCCGAGATGATCGCCGCCGAGGATTAGCTGCGACTGGGGAAAATCGAGCGAACTGGCCAGCTGGCAGACGAAGCCGCGAAAATCAGTGGGTGTCATGCCGGTATAGCCGCCGAATTGATCTACCTGATTGGAGGTGGCTTCGATCAGCAGCGGAGCCTGCTGGGCCCGGGCGTAACGAATAGCCGCTTCAAGCACCAGTGGATGTGCGGAACAGACGGCATAAATTCCGGTTGTACTCCCTCGTTTATGCTGTGCCACCATTTCTGTAAGATGTTTCACTTTCCTCTCCATTTCGGATGGTAATGATATTAATCTTTCGTTTTGTTTCATCTAATACTGCGTCATGGTGCTGTAAAAATAAAACGAAAGATAATGGTTTTCCGATCCGTTTCACAAAAGAAACATAATGAAAGTCTTTAGCGCCGTGAATTGTCCTGCTGTCGCGCGTTTCAGGGCTTGCATTCCGCTAAAAGAAAGGTGTTAATAGGCAAAACGAAATGAAACGAAAGATTTAGCTAAAGGAATTACTATGAGCAGTACCGACTCTTCTGTAGATAAGCGCATCGGCGGCACCAGTGAGAGACGCGAGCAAATTATCCAGCGGCTGCTGCAGCAGGGAAGCGTGCAGGTAAACGATCTTGCCCTGCTATATGGCGTCTCGACGGTGACGATCCGTAACGATCTGGCCTTTCTTGAAAAACAGGGTATCGCCGTTCGTGCCTATGGCGGTGCGCTGATCTGTGACGGGACGACGCCCGCTGCTGAGCCATCAGTGGAAGATAAAAGTGCGCTCAATACCGCAGTGAAGCGCAGCATCGCACAGGCTGCAGTAGAACTGATTCAACCGGGGCCCCGGATTATTCTCGACTCCGGCACCACAACGGATGAAATTGCCCGCATGCTGCGTCAGC
>NZ_JBKDZH010000127.1:0-1694 GCF_047971185.1 Kluyvera sp. | reverse complement strand
CCCCCCCCCCCCCCCCCCCCCCCCCCCCCCCCCCCCCCCCCCCCCCCCCCCCCCCCCCCCCCCCCCCCCCCCCCCCCCCCCCCCCCCCCCCCCCCCCCCCCCCCCCCCCCCCCCCCCCACCCCCCTCCCCCCCACACCCGGCCCCCACCCCACCCCGTCCCGACCCTTCGGCCCCACCCCCCCCCCGCGTTCCGACCTCCCCTCCCTCCCTCCGTGATCCTCCTTCCCGTCCCTCCCTTCGTGGTTCTCCCTCCCCTCCTTGCCTCCAGGGTCCTCTTTCCCCTCTCTCCCTCCGTGTTTCTCCCTCCCCTCTCTCCCTCTATGTTCCTTCTTCCCCTCTCTCCCTCCCCGTTCCTCCTTCCCCTCCCTCCCTCCGTGGTCCTCCTTCCCCTCCCTCGCTCCGTGATCCTCCTTCCCCTCCCTCCTTCTGTGTTCCTTTTTCCCCTCCCTCCCTTCGTGTTCCTCCTTCCCCTCCCTCCCCTCGTGTTTCTCCTTCCTCTCCCTCCCTCCGTGTTCCTCCTTCCCGTCCCTCCCTCCGTGTTTTTCCTTCCTCTTGCTCCCTCCGTGTTCCTCCTTCCCCTCTCCTTCCGAGTTTCCCCTACCTTTCCCTCATTCCGTGTTCTTCCTTCCCTTCCCTCCCTCCGTGTTCCTCCTTTCTTTCCCTCCCTCCGAGTTCCTCCTTTCCCTCCCTCCCTCTGTGTTCCTCCTTCCCCCCCCCTCCCTTTGTGTTCCTCCTTCACCTCCCTTCCTCCGTGTTCCTCCTTCCCCTCCCTCCCTCTCTGCTCCTCTTTCTCCTTCCTTCCGAGTTCCTCCTTCCCCTCCTCCCTCTGTATTTCTTCTTCATCTCAATTCCTCCGTGCTCCCTCTTCCTCTTCCCCTCTCCGTGTTTCTCCTTCGCCTCTCTTTCACTGTTTTCCTCCTTCCTCTCCCTCTGTTTATGTAACTCCTTCCCCTCCATCTTTCCGTGTTTCTCCTTCCCCTCCCTTTCCCATGTTCCTCTTTCCCCTTTGAACACCGCTCCCCCGCCCAGTCCTCCAAGAGACGAAACTGCCCTCCATCTTGCCCTGCCCCCGCCCCTACCCCGCCCGTATATTTCAAATCTGCCCTCATGGTTCGACCAACCCTTCCGCCCTTCTGAGGTTACGTTACATTTGTTTGGGTTGTTAGGTTAGGTTTTTTTGGGTTTGTTTTAATTTTGTTTGGTTTCGTTAAGTGTCGTTTAGTTGTAGATTTAGTTTGGTTTGGTTTGGTTTGGCTTGGTTTGGTTTGGTTCTGTGTCGTAGGGTTTGGTTTAATTTGGTTGGTTAGGTTTGGTTTGGTTAGGTTTGGTTTGGTTAGCTTCGTTTTGGTTTGGTTTGCCTAGGTTATATTTGGTTTTGTTATGTTTGGTTTGGTTTCGTGTGGTTAGTTTTTTTTTGGGTTTTTTTGGTTTGGTTTTGTTATTTTTGGTTTGGTTATGTTTGATTTGGTTAGGTTTGGTTAGGTTTCGTTTGGTTTCGTTTCGTTAGGTTTGGTTTAGTTATTTTTGGTTTGCTTTGGTTTGGTTAAATTTGGTTTGGTTTGGCTAGGTTTGGTTTGGTTTGGTTAGGTTTGGTTTGTTTCGGTTTGGTTGGGTTAGATTTGGTTTGGTTTGGCTTGGTTTGGTTTGGTTTGATTTGGTTTGGTTAGGTTTGGTTTGGTTTGGTTTAGGTTGG
>NZ_JBKDZH010000126.1:0-3072 GCF_047971185.1 Kluyvera sp. | reverse complement strand
CCATCACTGCAACACCAGCGCTACTACATCAACACTACTACACCTCCACTACCACACCATCACTGCTGTATCACCACCATCACCACTACTACACCACTACTACTACAGCACCCATACCACCACCGCTACACCACCAGTACTTCACCTCCGCTACCACACCACGATTACTACACCACAGCTACTATCACAGTTACACCACCACTCTTACAAAACCGACACCACTACTACTACTGCTACTACTATTGCACCACCACCACCACCACCACCATTAAACTAGCACTACTACACCACCACCGCTACACCACGACTACAACACCACCACTACAACACCACCACTGCTACACCACCACTACTACTTCATCACCATTGCAACACCACCACTACTACACCAACGCTGCTACATCACCACCACAACTAAACCACTACCACCGCCACTGCTACGTCACCTCCACCACCGCTACACCCCCTCTACACCACCACTAATACTGTCATCACCTCCACCGCTACAACACCTCCACTCTTGTACTCCCTCCATCGCTGCTACACCGCCACTTCCACCACAGCCACACCACCACTACTATAGGACTGTCAACACTCCACATCACTAGCATCACCATTAGCAGAGTCACTATTCCCGCTGCTACACCACTGTTACATTGCATCTACCACTAAACCATAGCCACCACCACAAGCTGGCCAAACCACTACCACTATCAACATTGCAGCCACTTCACCACCACCACCACTACCAGCCCCATCTCCAGAACCACCTGTAACACCACTACCGTCCCATCACCATCAAAACCCTATATAACCATCATTTCCACCGCCACTAACGCCACCAGTACCACCACTTCCACTGCCATCACCACCGCTGCTATAACGTCACCACAGCGCTGCACCACCACCACCACCACCACTGACCACAAACGCACCAGCCCCACAACCTTCATTTGTGTGTACATTAAAATGGAGTACACGGGCAAAGAAATACGTACACACGGTGAAGAGCAAACAATCGCAAATCAACAAAAAAACACTAGAACATAAAGATAACCTAATAAATGACCAGTAACGGAACAGGTAAATGATAAACACGTGCTATTTAAGTTATACGAGGATACACAACGACAAAAAGAGACAACAAGATGCCAGACAGCCTTGGCAGCTCTTGAAAGGGAGTTTTCACCAACTCCGCTCCCAATCCATGAATCTGTCTAACCTCCATTTGAAACTCTCAGTCTTGTTTGTACCAACTACATATTTACTTAGTTTGTTCCACTCATCCACTACCCGATTCGTGAACCAGTTCTTGCCTATGTCCTTCCTAAATCTGAATTTATCGAATTAATATCCACTGCAGCATGCCCTAACATCTGTTTTCAGTATCAGTATTTTATCTACATCGCCCCATTTAAAAACTTCAGTTAAGTCTCCTCGTAGTCTGCGTCTTTCCAAAGAATGTAAATTAAGTTTCTGTAGTCTTACTCTGCAGGGTAAGTTTCTAAGTCCTTGGATCATTTTAGTCATTTTTTGTACAGCATCGAGGGAGTCTGTATGTTTTCTAAGATATGGACACCAAAACTGAACACCATAATGAAGGCGGGACCTATCCAGTGCCAGATACAGATTAAGGGGAGAGTTCGCTATGGTATATTATGAAATTAATTTAAAAAATACGAAACTGAGTTAAGTGGCCTGGCAATACCCCATGGACTAGATGTTTCGTCTGGCGAAGTTTTTTCCGATTCCAATAATTTAAATACCCTGGCTCGGGGACATTTAAATCCCAGCTGGGTGGCCGGCTCACGCTGCTGCCAGTGCATCTCATGGTAGTAGGGTTTTGAGCTATGTTCCATATATATGACGGAATAAGCACAGACCGATACATTTTCACGCAATCTGGCAACCTCTCCTGAGAGAGGCAAAGCGAGCGGGAGGGACCGTGACGCTCAGAGAGCAGACACACTCCACTCTGCTTCATGCCTTGACGTGCTCAGATTCTCGCTTATTTCACACCTCTTATTTACCATCAATACAAACTTGTGGCATTTGTATAGAGTGGTAAATAAGTACATCATGCCTAAGAGAAAAAGACATGTGGAGGAGCTGCTCAGCAGATTACCTCAGAGTAAACACAAGCGGCAACGTGTGGAGCCTGCCTCGCCTCATACTAGCGAGAGACATCCACCACCGCCGCCTCTTATTTCAACTGCTACGCAGCCAGTATCGCCACCTTCAACTTCACAACCTGTCACAAGTCTCCTTTCTTCACCACCATCACCTCAGCCTTCAACTTCAAGTGCTTTACCTCAGCCTTCAACATCAGCGAGCTTACCTTCAGTGCCGAGAGCTTTGGCACGCTCAGACCTCACATGCTCCCAGATTTCTGAGGTTACTGAAAAGTGTGATCGCAAGTTTGTGATTACCGAAAGCCAGCTCCAAGCTCTGTTGCGTGGCTTTCGCTGCAACAAGAGAGACTGCAAGCAACAGGCAAGTGTTGCTACTGAGACCAATAGGTGGGACACCACTTATGTTACCTCATGCACCTCATGTGGTGAGGTTTATTGCAATGCCCCACCCAAATGTCTAAAAATCAAGCATGCTGGATATTATAGAGTAAAATTGGCACCCAGGTAACACTGCTCGAACATAACTTTGGCTACACCAATTGTCACCTCCTCACCAGCATGTTTGGGACTAATAAAAAGATAAGAGGGGTTAAAACGGAGAGAGAAAAGTAGAATAACACCAAAGAAGACAAAAAAGAAGAGATAAAGCGCCGAAAGTACCAGCAGCGACTACAAACCTGGTGGATTTTGAGAAAAATTAAACCTGGCAAAAATGAGTGGGGTGGCGCCTCATGACACCCTCGCCATAGAGCGAATAATACCCTTTATAAGGGGAGGACCAGGTGCCAGATCATAAAGACAAGCATTGGTATGTGATTACTGAACCATAAGGAAATAGAAAAATAGCAAGCTTCGGGATGGTAATTGTATGTGATGGCAGTATGACACGCCAATTGGTAAAAAACTTTGAACGCGTTTTTCTCAAAACTAGGAGTAAAAT
>NZ_JBKDZH010000125.1:0-13711 GCF_047971185.1 Kluyvera sp. | reverse complement strand
TACCGCCAGCGTCAGGCCTTTCAGCAGGATTAATGTGCGGCGGTCGTAGCGATCGCCCAGCGGCAGCAGGAACAGAATGCCCAGCGCGTAGCCAGCCTGGGTGAGGGTGGGAATCAGCCCCATTCCTTCCACGCTCAGGTTAAGGGTGGCGCCCATCAGCGGCAGCAGCGGCTGCGCATAATAGATGGCGGCAACGCTGAACCCAGCGCCGAGCGCCAGGACAAAAATCAGCAGGCCCGAGGCCTGGGAAGAAAGCGTGTTGGTATTCATGGTGTCATCCTCAACGGTGTATGCCGTGCATTTTCCGCTTCCTCTTGCTGGTGCGGTAGCCGCTGCGGTGGTAAAACAGTTATACGTTTGGCGTATAGACATCAGGAAAATGAAAAGAACAGAGCGTATAGATCGCGTGGAGCTGATGCGCACGTTTATTCGCATCGTGGAGTCGGGCTCGCTATCGGCCGCCGCCCGCCAGCTTGAGACCACTCAGGCGACCATCAGCCGCCGCCTGCAATCGCTGGAAGCGATGCTGGGCGCTAAGCTGCTGCTGCGTTCAACCCACGCCATGAAGCTGACCGACGACGGCGAGCGCTGTTATCAACATGCGCGTCAGGTGGTGGATTGCTGGCTGGCGCTGGAAGATGCGTTGCAGTTGACCGACGAGCAGCCGGTAGGAACCTTGCGCGTACGCGCCCCGCACGCGTTCGGCCAGCAGCAGCTGCTGATGCCGCTGGTGGGATTTCTGGCCCGTTATCCGCAGCTTTCCGTGGAGTGGATGCTGCACGACAGGGCGGTGGACTTTATCAGCGATAACGTTGACTGCGCGATTCGCGTCGGCGCGGAAGTGGACCCGGCGACGGTGTCGGTGCTGCTGGCGGAGGTGCCTCGCTGCATCGTCGCTTCACCGCAGGTACTGGCGGGCTACCCGCCGGTGACCGCGCCGGAGCATCTTTCCACTCTGCCGTGGATTGCGATCAGCACCTTCTATCAGCATGAGGTGGTGCTGCATCATGCGGAGAGTGACCAGAGCGTTAACGTCAATATTGCCGCGCGGCTGAGCACCGATAGCCTGTATGTGGCGAAGAACGCCGCGCTGGCGAACGTCGGGGCGGCGGTGGTGTCGAGCTGGACGGTGGAGGAGGAGCTGGCAAACGGGACGCTGGTGGAACTGCTACCGGCGTGGCAGGCGACGCCGCTGCCGGTGCATCTGGTGTATCCGTGGGCGCGTTATTATCCCACGCGGCTGCGCAAGTTTCTCGATCTGATGCGTGAGGTGATGCCGAAAATAGCCGGGATGCGGCAGCCGGAGCAGGGGTGACCGCCGCCGATCGTCAGGCAAAAAAAATCGGCCACCAGGGCCGATTTTTTATTTCACGCGAGCGGTTTATTCAACCGACTGCGGGCGGGTGGGTTCAGCGGTGGCGGTGTGCGAAGCACTGTGACCACCGGCGGAACCTTTACCGTCGAAGTTGAAGGACGGGCGAACCCAGTCGCTGTGGCGCGGCGCTTCCGGTACGTAGTCCGGTGCCGGGGCACGGGTCATCGGCGCAGAGGCGCGGCTAGCCGCAGCCGGTTTAGCCGCTGGCTCGACAACCGCTGGTTTTTCAACGACTGGCGCTGCGACAACCGGCGCTTCCTCTGCTGGCGCTTCAACCACCGGCGCTTCTACCGCTGGCGCGGCAACAACAGGTTCTTCGACGACGGCGTCTTCAACCACCGGCTCTTCAGCGACGGGCGCGGTCTCAACCACCGGCGCTTCGGCTTTCGCTTCGTCTTCAATCGCCGGTGCTTCAGCGGTAGTCACTTCTTCAGCAACGGTCTCTTCAACCACGGCCGCTGGCGCGTCTTCCACAACCGGTACTGGCGCTTCTTCCTGCACTGGCGCGGCTTCTTCGGCAACGACAGCCGGCTCAGCCACGGCAGCCGGGGTGACGGTTTCAGTCGCTTCAACCGCGGCTTCAACCACCGCAGGCTCAGCAACCACAGCCTGCTCGGCGGCTGGTGCTACCGCTGGCTGTTCAATCACTTCCTGCTCAACCGGCGCTTCCGCCTGGGCTACCGGGTAGCTGATCCACACTTTACCAGAAGCCAGTTCCGGCGATGCACAGGCCACGGCCAGCGGCATCGGCGACTGGGTCGGGTAACGCTCGTCACGGTAACGACGACGACGCTGACCGCTTACGCGCAGATGACGCGGGGAACGACGGGAGCGACGCGGCATGCCGTTGTTATCACGACCTTCCGCATTCTCTTCTTGCTCGCTCTGTACCGGCGCATCAACGACGGCCGGCAGGTCAACTTTCGCCAGCGCGGTACGCGGTGCTTCCTGCTGCGGTTCATCCACAATCAGTTCACGAGCGGCAGTTTGCTCTGGGGTTTCGATACGCACTTTCTGTGCCAGCTGACGCGGTTTGCGGCGCGGCATCGTCTGTACACGTTCTTCCTGTGCGGCTTCCGGCGCGACGGCGGCCTGTTCTTCACGAACCTGCGGCTTCGCTTCCTGCTGCTGACGTTTTTCGTCGCTGCGGCGGCGGTTACGTTCACGGCGAGACTGCTGCTGCTCGTCGCGGGATTTGGCTTTTTCAGCGTCATCCACGGCGTTCAGCTGGCGGTTCTCGCGGCCTTCAGACTGCTGCGGCTTCTCGCGACGGTTACGACGGTTCTCGTCGCGACCTTCACGCGGCTCGCGGCCTTCGGCGTTGTCGTTACGCTCATTACGATCGCTGCGGTCATTACGACGGTCGCTGCGCTCGTTGCGATCGCGACGGTTGTTCTGACGCGGCTTGCGGCGTTCCTGCTGACGCTCAGGTTTCGCTTCCTGTTGCTCAGGCTTCGCTTCAACCGGCTTCTCCGGCGTACCAGCAAACAGGCTCTTCAGCGCGGCAAAGAAACGAGAGAGCAGGCCCGGGGCGGCGGGTGCAGCGGCAGCTGTCGGCTGAGGCGCGGCCGGCGCGGCTTTTTCCGCGGTAGGCTCAGGCACTTCCGGCATCACGAAGGTGGCCAGCGCCGGCTGCTCTGGCAGCTTACGCTCAACAAACTCTTCTTCAACCGGCAGGGCCATCGCTTCTTCGTGCAGCTTCGGCAGCAGGTAGCTCAGGGTGGTGGTTTCTTCACCCTTACGTACGCGCAGCACGGAGTAGTGCGGCGTTTCCATCTCGTCGTTCGGCACGATGATGCAGCGAACGCCGCCCTGACGAGCTTCGATAGCGCTGACCGCTGCACGTTTTTCGTTCAGCAGGTAAGAGGCGATCGGCACCGGGACGATGGCGTGGACTTCTTTGGTGTTCTCTTTCAGCGCTTCTTCTTCAATCAGACGCAGAATGGAGAGCGACAGCGATTCGTTGTCACGCACGGTGCCGGTACCGGAGCAGCGCGGGCAGACGTGGTGGCTGGATTCGCCGAGCGACGGGCTCAGGCGCTGACGAGACATCTCCAGCAGGCCGAAGCGGGAAATATGGCTGATCTGGATACGCGCACGGTCCTGACGGACGGCTTCGCGCAGACGGTTTTCCACCGCACGCTGGTGGCGTACCGGGGTCATATCGATAAAGTCGATGACGATCAGACCACCGAGGTCGCGCAGACGCAGCTGGCGAGCAATTTCATCAGCGGCTTCAAGGTTGGTGTTGAACGCGGTCTCTTCGATGTCGCCGCCGCGGGTTGCACGCGCGGAGTTGATGTCGATGGCGGTCAGCGCTTCGGTGCTGTCGATAACGATAGAACCGCCGGACGGCAGGCGCACTTCACGCTGGAAGGCGGACTCGATCTGCGATTCAATCTGATAGTGGCTGAACAGCGGAATTTCACCGGTGTACAGTTTGATTTTGCTGCTGAAATCCGGACGACCCAGCGCGGCGATGTGCTGACGCGCCATCTCCATTACTTTCGGGTTGTCGATCAGGATTTCGCCGATGTCCTGGCGCAGATAGTCGCGGAAGGCGCGAACAATCACGTTGCTTTCCTGGTGAATCAGGAACGGGGCAGGGCGGCTTTCAGCGGCTTTCTGGATAGCTTCCCAGTGCTTCAGGCGGAAGCTTAAGTCCCACTGCAGCGCTTCGGCGGATTTGCCGACGCCCGCGGTGCGTACGATTAAGCCCATGCCGTCCGGCAGCTCGAGGCTGGCCAGCGCTTCTTTCAGTTCGGTGCGATCGTCGCCTTCGATGCGACGAGAGATACCGCCCGCGCGCGGGTTGTTCGGCATCAGCACCAGGTAGCTGCCCGCCAGGCTGATAAAGGTGGTCAGCGCCGCGCCTTTGTTGCCGCGCTCTTCTTTATCGATCTGGACGATAACTTCCTGGCCTTCACGCAGCACATCTTTGATGTTAGGACGACCGTGAGAGCTGTAGTTGGCTGGGAAATATTCGCGAGCGATTTCTTTGAGGGGGAGGAAACCGTGACGCTCGGCGCCGTAATCAACAAATGCGGCTTCGAGACTCGGTTCAATACGGGTAATTTTGCCTTTGTAGATGTTCGCTTTTTTCTGTTCGTGTCCCGGGCTTTCAATATCCAGGTCGTACAGACGCTGCCCATCAACGAGGGCGACACGCAACTCTTCCTGCTGAGTTGCGTTGATTAACATTCTTTTCATCGTAACTTACTCATTATTCTTACATTGACGACTAAGCTGCGAGCAGAGTGTTGCCTTTCCGGGGTAAACCGATGGCCTCGTGACTATTCACGTCGCCAACCTCACGGTTGTCGCTCGCTTAAGAGGCGCAGAGTGTCGGTAGCCTGTGTTTCAAACGGAAACACAGCGCAATTATTTGGGGAACAGCCTGGGATAACTCTCCAGAGAAGATTCCATTTATACTCGTCATCTTTCAGAAGGTAGAGATTTGCACGGATGTTTCCCGTTGCGTTATTTTTCTGCCATCTAAAATTCGTACAGTATATGTACCGGTAAGGACTGCAACTCGCAGCCCGCTAACTGTCTGAGGGATCAATACGTCTTACGCCATTGCTGCGTGGATGATCGAACAGACAAAACTGGTCATTCCGTTTTATCCTTGTTATTCCAGGTTCTCACGGAAAACAGCTTCATTATTCCTTGGTAACCCGGTTATAGCAAGATGACTTTCACCTTTTATCACCCGGTTACTCACAGTTTCTTCACTTGTCCGCTGAGATTGTTCTAATAACAAACAGCTCGCGGGGAAAAGCAGCAGCGGTAAACGGGACATGATAAATATAAGCATAGAAAAATGAGTGGCGCTAATGAGCCGGGATATTTAGAATCGCGCACCATGAAAACTGAGACTCCGACCGTAAAAATGGTTGCCATCAGCGCTGACGAAGCCGGGCAACGAATCGACAACTTTTTGCGCACCCAGCTGAAGGGCGTGCCGAAGAGCATGATTTATCGCATCTTGCGTAAGGGCGAGGTGCGGGTGAATAAAAAGCGCATCAAGCCGGAATACAAGCTGGAAGCCGGTGATGAGGTGCGCATCCCGCCGGTGCGCGTGGCCGAACGTGAAGAAGACGCGGTATCGCCGCATCTGCAAAAAGTGGCCGCGCTCAGCGATGTGATCCTGTACGAAGACGACCACATCCTCGTGCTGAATAAACCTTCCGGTACCGCGGTGCACGGCGGCAGCGGCTTAAGCTTTGGGGTGATTGAAGGGCTGCGCGCCCTGCGCCCGGAAGCGCGCTTCCTCGAGCTGGTTCACCGTCTCGACCGTGATACCTCCGGCGTGCTGCTGGTGGCGAAGAAGCGCTCGGCGCTGCGTTCGCTGCATGAGCAGCTGCGCGAGAAGGGGATGCAGAAAGATTATCTGGCGCTGGTGCGCGGGCAGTGGCAGTCGCACGTGAAGGCGGTGCAGGCGCCGCTGCTGAAAAATATTCTGCAAAGCGGCGAGCGCATTGTTCGCGTCAGCCAGGAAGGCAAGCCGTCGGAAACGCGGTTTAAGGTGGAAGAGCGCTACGCCGTCGCCACCCTGGTACGCTGTAGCCCGGTCACCGGCCGTACGCACCAGATTCGTGTCCACACGCTGCATGCGGGCCACCCGATCGCTTTTGACGATCGCTATGGCGACCGCGAGTTTGACAAGCAGCTGGCGGGCACCGGGCTGAATCGCCTGTTCCTGCACGCGGCGGCGCTGAAGTTCACCCATCCGGGAACGGGAGAGGTGATGCGCGTGGAAGCGCCGCTGGACGACCAGCTCAAGCGCTGCCTACAGGTGCTGCGTAATCAGAAGTAAATAAAAAACGGGCCTGTGGGTCCGTTTTTTTATCTCTGCCTGGCGATTAGGGCTTCAGCCATTTATCCAGCCACGGGAACACCTCGTCCTGCTGCTGCTGATAAAACACGTGTCCCAGCTCGGGCCAGCTTTTGGTCACCAGCTTATCGTCGGCGTTCTGCGAGGCCCACACTTTATGAACCTTCGCGAAGGCATCGCTCACCGCGTTTGCCGGGAACAGCTTGTCCTGGCCACCGCTGAAGATTAGCATCGGTTTCGGTGCGGCAATGCTGGCGATATCGGGGATATCCATTTTCGCCGGCATGCCCGGGTGCAGCATATAAAACGCCGACTGGCCGCGCAGCACGTTGTTGCCCGGCGTCATCAGGCCGTCATAGGTGCCAAACCACGAGATCACCGCCGTGGCGGCCACCTTCTCCGAGAGCGCCGCCAGCTGCCAGGCGCGGAAACCGCCCATTGAGAAGCCGAGCACGCCGATACGCTGGCTATCCACGCCTTTCTGCGAGGCGATGAAATCGACGGTGCGCATATCTTCATAGGCCACTTCTCCTGCCAGCGAGCGGCCGAGGTTAAAGTAGTTGCTGGCCAGCGCCTGCTGCTGCTCGTACACCATCGGGCCGCGATCGCCCCAGCCGGGGCTGTCAATGGCGATCACCACGTAGCCGCGCTTTGCCAGCTCGTCGCCAATAAAACGCCCGGTGAAGAACTTATCGGCCCACGCCTGGGCGCTGGCGAGCTGTTCGGCATTGCCCCACGGGCGAATCATTTTCTCTTTGCCGATATCAAACTTTGAGCCGTGATCGTGCAGCAGGACGATGGCCGGATGCGGACCGGGCGTTTTCGGCGTCAGCATCAGCGCGGAGATGCGGTTATCGTCGGTAATGTTGAGCGCGAGCTTTTCCGCGGTGTAGCTGCCGCGATCTTCGCTGGCGATCTTTTGCGCGTCAAAAGGCCTGGTGGAGTCGGGCGTTAATAGCGACTGGCGGAATTCCTGCCGGGCGTGCTGCTGCCAGCCTTTAAAATCAGAATAGTGCCCGGAAAGCCAGGAATCTGGGTACTGCATCTGGCTTTTCATCTGCTGCCAGCTGGCGGGAAGATTTCCCTCGACGATGCCCTGCTGTTGCCAATCATCAGTCGCATTGACCTGCGCTGCGGTCAGCATCGCCAGCATAAATAACAATTTAGATTTGACACGCATCCTTACTCCTTAAATTAAAACAATGTTTCAATGTGGAGATTGGATTGTAGTGATGATGAAAAAATAAACTGTGATCGTGGGTGGGATTTCCCGGCGTCGCTGCGCTCGGCCGGGCTACCTATTCCGAATGTAGCCCGGCCGAGCGCAGCGACACCGGGAATGCATTAATCAGCCAGCGGGTTAACGTTCTCGCGACGTAGCATCTTACACAGCGCAATCAGCGGTAAACCGACCAGCGTATTCGGGTCGCGCCCTTCCAGACGGTCAAAGAGGGTGATGCCTAACCCTTCGCTTTTAAAGCTACCGGCGCAATTAAGCGGGCTCTCTTTAGTTATATAAACGTCTATTTCTTGTTCGCTCAAATGGCGAAAATGGACATCAAACGGCTCACATTCCGTTTGTAACTGACCATTAACAGAATTATACAGCGCCAGCCCGGTATAAAAGGTCACCACATTGGCGCTGGCTTTTTTTAATTGCCGCCGCGCATTTTCTTCGGTGTGCGGTTTGCCGGTTATTTCGCCATCCAGCAGGCAGACCTGATCTGAGCCAATAATCAGATGGTGGGGGAAGCGTTCGGCCAGCGCCTGCGCCTTAAGCTGCGCCAGACGGAGCACCAGGCTGCGCGGGGTTTCGCCCGGCAGCGGCATCTCGTCCACCTCCGGGGCGGCGCACTGAAACGGCACGCCAAGCTTCTCGAGCAGCTGTTTGCGATAGGGGGAGGTGGAGGCAAGAATCAAATCAGGCATAATTTTTTAAATAGACGGTAGCGAATTGGATTCCGACATTTTAAACTATAGGCCGCAATGTGTGCGAATTATTGGCAAAAGGCAACCTGAGGCTGCCTTTTTCTTTGACTCTATGACGTTACAAAGTTAATATGCGCGCCCTATGCAAAAGGTAAAATTACCCCTGACTCTCGATCCGGTTCGTACGGCTCAAAAACGCCTTGATTACCAGGGTATCTATACCCCCGATCAGGCGGAGCGCGTCGCCGCGTCCGTAGTCAGTGTGGACAGTGATGTAGAATGCGAGATGACCTTCGCTATCGATAACCAACGCCTTGCGGTTTTAACCGGCGATGCGAAGGTGACGGTATCGCTGGAATGTCAGCGTTGCGGGAAACCGTTTACTCATCATGTCTACACAAAGTATTGTTTCAGCCCGGTCAAGAATGACGATCAGGTTGAGGCACTCCCGGAAGCGTATGAGCCGATTGAGGTTAACGAATTCGGTGAAATCGATCTGCTGGCGTTGGTTGAAGATGAAATCATCCTCTCCTTGCCGGTAGTTCCGGTGCATGATTCTGAACACTGTGAAGTGTCCGAGGCGGACATGGTCTTTGGCGAACTGCCTGAAGAGGCGAAGAAACCAAACCCATTTGCCGTATTAGCCAGCTTAAAGCAAAAGTAATTGAGGAGTAAGGTCCATGGCCGTACAACAGAATAAACCAACCCGTTCCAAACGTGGCATGCGTCGTTCCCATGACGCGCTGACCGCAGTCACCAGCCTGTCTGTAGACAAAACTTCTGGTGAACAACACCTGCGTCACCACATCACTGCCGACGGTTACTACCGTGGTCGTAAGGTAATCGCTAAGTAATCACGCGATACTCAAAGTATTTCGCGTTACAGGAAGGCGGCAAGCGAGAGAATCCCCTGAGCATAGATAACTATGCGATTGGGGTGAACGAACGCAGCCAACGCCCCTGTAGCGTGAAAGACGAAGAGTATAAGCGTGATGAAGCTTAGTGAGGAATTTCCCCGTTAACGCGGGGAAACACCAAACCGAGCGGCGACGATACCTTGACACGTCTAACCCTGGCGTTAGATGTCATGGGGGGCGATTTTGGCCCTTCCGTGACGGTGCCTGCAGCTTTGCAGGCACTGAGTTCTAATCCACAACTCTCACTCCTATTAGTCGGTAATCCCGACGACATTACGCCATTACTTGCCAGAGCTGACTTCGAACAACGTTCGCGTTTGCAGATAATCCCTGCCCAGTCGGTTATTGCCAGTGATGAGCGGCCATCGCACGCTATCCGCCACAGTCGCGGTAGCTCAATGCGCGTGGCGCTGGAAGCGGTGAAAGAAGGGCGGGCCGAAGCCTGCGTTAGCGCCGGGAATACCGGGGCGCTGATGGGGCTGGCAAAATTGCTGCTCAAACCCATTCAGGGGATTGAGCGCCCGGCGCTGGTGACGGTGTTACCGCACCAGCAGAAGGGCAAGACGGTGGTGCTGGATCTCGGTGCCAACGTCGATTGTGACAGTACCATGCTGGTGCAGTTTGCCGTCATGGGGTCGGTGATGGCCGAGGAAGTGCTGGGGATTACCAACCCGCGCGTCGCCTTGCTCAACATCGGCGAAGAAGAGATTAAGGGGCACGATAGTATTCGTGACGCCTCATTAGTGTTAAAAACAATCTCTTCTCTGAATTATATCGGCTATCTTGAAGCCAATGAGCTGTTAACAGGCAAAACCGACGTGCTGGTTTGCGATGGCTTTACAGGTAACGTCACCTTAAAGACGATGGAAGGGGTGGTACGCATGTTCCTTTCGCTGCTGAAATCGCAGAGCGAAGGGAAAAAACGGTCGTGGTGGCTGATTTTATTAAAGCGTTGGTTACAAAAAAGCCTGACAAGGCGATTCAGTCACCTCAACCCCGACCAGTATAATGGCGCCTGTCTGTTAGGATTGCGCGGCACGGTGATTAAGAGCCATGGCGCTGCTAATCAGCGAGCCTTTGCAATCGCCATTGAACAGGCAGTGCAGGCGGTGCAGCGACAAGTTCCTCAGCGAATTGCCGCTCGCCTGGAATCCGTATACCCCGCAGGGTTTGATAAACCGGAAGCTGGCAAGCAGTAAGGTGAGTCAAACTGGGCGGCTATATTAGCGAAAAGTGACTGAGCGTACATGTAGACGAAGATTATTGGTACCGGTAGCTATCTGCCTGAGCAAGTGCGGACTAACGCCGATCTGGAAAAAATGGTTGATACCTCTGACGAGTGGATTGTCACCCGAACAGGTATCCGTGAGCGCCGTATTGCTGGCCCTGATGAAAACGTGTCAACGCTGGGTTACGAAGCGGCTAAACGCGCGCTGGAGATGGCGGGCATCGAAGCCAGCGAGCTGGGCCTGATCGTCGTGGCGACCACTTCTGCCACCCATGCCTTCCCGAGCGCAGCCTGCCAGATTCAGGACATGCTGGGCGTGAAAGGTGCCCCGGCGTTTGATATCGCCGCGGCGTGCGCGGGCTTTACCTATGCCCTGAGCGTGGCCGATCAGTACGTGAAGTCCGGCGCGGTGAAATACGCGCTGGTGGTCGGGGCGGATACGCTGGCTCGTACCTGCGATCCGACCGATCGCGGCACGATCATTATCTTTGGCGACGGCGCGGGTGCCGTGGTGCTGGGTGCTTCTGAAGAGCCGGGCATCATCTCTACCCATCTGCACGCCGACGGCAGCTACGGTAAGCTGCTGGCGCTGCCGAACGCCGATCGCGTGAATCCGGACAACTCGATTTACCTGACGATGGCCGGTAACGAAGTCTTTAAAGTCGCGGTGACCGAACTGGCGCACATCGTTGATGAAACGCTGGAAGCTAACCACCTCGACCGCTCTGAACTGGATTGGCTGGTGCCGCACCAGGCGAACTTACGTATTATCAGCGCGACGGCGAAGAAGCTCGGCATGTCCATGGACAACGTCGTGGTGACCCTTGACCGTCACGGCAACACCTCGGCCGCTTCCGTGCCGTGCGCCTTTGACGAAGCCGTCCGCGACGGCCGTATTAAGCGCGGTCAGCTGGTGCTGCTGGAAGCCTTCGGCGGTGGTTTCACCTGGGGCTCGGCGCTGGTTCGTTTCTAAGTATAAGGATAAAAAACATGACGCAATTCGCTTTCGTGTTCCCGGGGCAGGGTTCACAGGCCGTAGGCATGCTGTCTGAACTGGCAGCAACCTATCCGGTTATCGAAGAAACTTTTCATGAAGCTTCTGCCGCTCTGGGCTACGATTTATGGGCGCTGACCCAGCAGGGGCCGGCGGAAGAGCTGAACAAAACCTGGCAGACGCAGCCTGCGCTGCTGACCGCTTCCGTGGCGCTGTACCGTTTGTGGCAGCAGCAGGGCGGTAAAGCACCGGCGCTGATGGCTGGCCACAGCCTGGGTGAATATTCCGCGCTGGTGTGCGCGGGCGTGGTCGCCTTTGCTGACGCGGTACGTCTGGTTGAGATGCGCGGCAAATTCATGCAGGAAGCCGTACCGGAAGGCACCGGCGGCATGTCAGCGATTATCGGTCTGGACGATGCGGCTATCGCTAAAGCGTGTGAAGCGTCTGCTGAAGGGCAGGTGGTTTCTCCGGTAAACTTCAACTCGCCGGGCCAGGTGGTTATCGCGGGGCATAAAGAAGCCGTAGAACGCGCAGGCGCTGCCTGTAAAGCCGCTGGCGCTAAGCGTGCGCTGCCGCTGCCGGTCAGCGTGCCTTCCCACTGCGCGCTGATGAAACCTGCGGCGGAGAAACTGGCCGTTGAGCTGCAAAAAATCACCTTTAACGCGCCGACCGTTCCGGTCGTGAACAACGTCGACGTGAAGTGCGAAACCGACGGCGACGCGATCCGCGACGCGCTGGTTCGCCAGCTGTACAGCCCGGTTCAGTGGACCAAAACCGTTGAGTTTATGGCTTCCCAGGGCGTAGAGCATCTGTATGAAGTTGGCCCGGGTAAAGTCCTCACCGGTCTGACCAAACGTATTGTAGATACCCTGACGGCATCGGCTATCAATGAGCCGGCTGCGCTGTCAGCGGCACTTGCGCAATAAAAGAGGAAAGCATGAGCTTTGAAGGAAAAATTGCCCTGGTAACGGGTGCAAGCCGCGGTATTGGCCGCGCAATCGCTGAAACTCTCGTCGCTCGCGGCGCAAAAGTTATCGGCACTGCGACCAGCGAAAGCGGCGCGCAGGCGATTAGCGACTATCTGGGTGCGAACGGTAAAGGTCTGATGTTGAATGTGACCGACCCGGCATCTATTGAATCTGTTCTGGGAAATATCCGCGCTGAGTTTGGCGAAGTAGACATTCTGGTCAATAATGCCGGGATTACTCGTGATAACCTGTTAATGCGCATGAAAGATGACGAGTGGAACGATATCCTCGAAACCAACCTGTCATCTGTTTTCCGTCTGTCAAAAGCGGTAATGCGCGCTATGATGAAAAAGCGTCATGGGCGTATCATCACTATCGGTTCTGTGGTTGGTACCATGGGAAATGCGGGTCAGGCTAACTACGCTGCGGCGAAAGCGGGTCTGATCGGCTTCAGTAAATCACTGGCGCGTGAAGTTGCGTCACGCGGTATTACTGTGAACGTTGTTGCTCAGGGTTTTATTGAAACGGACATGACGCGTGCGCTGACCGATGAGCAGCGTGCGGGTACACTGGCGGCAGTTCCTGCGGGGCGCCTCGGCTCTCCAAATGAAATCGCCAGTGCGGTTGCATTTTTGGCCTCCGACGAAGCAAGTTACATCACTGGTGAAACGTTGCACGTAAACGGCGGGATGTACATGGTCTGATCGTGTTTTGCACAAAGTGCTCAGACAACGGGCAATCTACGTATGTCTGAGCATGATTAGTGCAAAATCATTTGCGTTATGAGGGCAAAAACCCGCAAAATAGCGTAAAATCGTGGTATGACCTGCCGGGATTTAGTTGCAAATTTTTCAACATTTTATACACTACGAAAACCATCGCGAAAGCGAGTTTTGATAGGAAATTTAAGAGTATGAGCACTATCGAAGAACGCGTTAAGAAAATCATCGGCGAACAGCTGGGCGTTAAGCAGGAAGAAGTGACCAACACTGCTTCCTTCGTTGAAGACCTGGGCGCAGATTCTCTGGACACCGTTGAGCTGGTAATGGCTCTGGAAGAAGAGTTTGATACTGAGATTCCGGACGAAGAAGCTGAGAAAATCACCACCGTTCAGGCTGCCATTGATTACATCAACGGTCACCAGGCGTAAGTGAACATCTCCAGGCGGTCATTCGACCGCCTGAGTTTTATCTTTTTTGTCCCACGAATCCCTTTTTTATCCCTCCCTGGAGGACAAACGTGTCTAAGCGTCGTGTAGTTGTGACCGGAATGGGCATGTTGTATCGTGTCGGCAATACAGTAGAGTCTAGCTGAAATGCTCTCCTTGACGGTCAGATTGTCATAATCCTGATCGACAATTTCGATACTATCGACAATGAAACGAAATTTGCTGGCATAGTAAAGGATTGTAACTGTGACTACATCATCTATCGCAAAGAACAACGAAAGATGGATTCCTTCAT
>NZ_JBKDZH010000124.1:0-31974 GCF_047971185.1 Kluyvera sp. | reverse complement strand
CGTGGTGACTTCGGATTGAGCCAGTCATAAATGGTTGAACGGGCGATGCCGAGTTTGGCTGTAAGTGCACGCATACGAAGAATCTTCACGGTCGGGGTATGGGGGATCATTTTTCTACCTCATTGAACTATAAAAATTTAAGTTATCTTCTGAATAACGACACTCCGTTATTCGCCACCTGAGCCGACTGGCTGGTATGCGATGGATTGTAATGAGGTCGAATAGTGTCTAAAATTGGCAGTTATCACTTACTTTTTTTGACACTAACTTATGCCAGCAACAACCCCCTTGCAGAAAGCAGCATTTGATGCCATCGACAACCTTCACTTCAGTCAGGTTGTAATGAGTGTCATCTACGCAGACCCCGCTGCAGAGTGGTATCCGCGCATACTTGGCAGAATCAACGGTCTGCTTCAGAAAACAGGGATAACCGGAAAACAGGCTGAGATAACCCAGCACTATCTGCTGGCTGCTCTTGAAATTTACCTGTCTGTTGACAGCAACTATTTTTCTAATATGGCTGAGCAGCATAAAGAGTCTGATACTGGCGGCACGCCTTATAACAGGGTGATGCATGAGCAGTTTGCTGAATACGCCCGAAATTTTAGTATTGTCGTACTTAGCAAGCTTGCTAGCGAGAATGGTGTGGACAGTGAATTCCTTGTTGGGGCTACGGAAGAGTTGATGAATGATAAGGCGCTGGCATTATCAACCATGCCGTATCTAATCAGATACCGACTTACTGAATGTTGCTTTGCGCTGGAATACCCTGATGCGCCTCTCGGTTTTTATCGCGAACTGGTAAATCGCAAAATTATTTCATGCAAAAAATACTCATTTAACTTTGACAAAATCGTGAAGGAGTCTGGTGCGGAATTATCGCTACTGTTTATCCGTGCAGGCTTGCTGTTTGAGTTTAAGATGCTGCAGAGATCAATCGCGGTAATGATTTCTCTCCAGCAGAATAGTGCAATTACCCTCCCTACTCTTGACTCTCGAATGCCTCATACAGAACGAAAGAATATTGCCGATTACTACAAACGACTTGTTGATATCTGGTTGCTTGAGGCACAGCCAAATTCTTCTGCATCTTTTAAATGTAAAGACCGTCTTTCGGCAACAAATGCCGAACGACTCCTTAAACACATGAGCCGATTTTACTTTCATAAACGAATGTTTGGTGGCACGCAAGGAAGCTGGCTGGGGACGCTGGGAGCATTTGATATTGAGGTCAGCCGTTGGGAAGAGCCAAGGTTAGCGATTTATTACGAGATGAATGATGAAAATACAATATCAAAAAACACGAGTTCAAAGTTTGGAGCATATGGCTTTAGTATATCAGCAAGAAATTTGTATTTGCGGCATAAAGTGATAAGAAAAGATAGTTACTCTAAAGTTCGATATTATTGTGGTCTTTTAATGAATCAGCCATGCATGATCCCCTGGTATCTAAATGACAACAGCTATTACGACATGGCTCTGAAGTTTGAAGAGGGAGAATAACTACAACGCATTCATGAACCTACCTGTTAATATAACCTTAGTAGGGTTTTCATGGAGGTTATGGTGAACCGGTAATACCCGTAGTTCTGTACCAGTCAAATGCGGATAAACAGTAAAGTCAAAAAAAGAAAAGCGCCCCGAAAGGCGCAGAGCAAGTTTATTTCACCGCTGAAAACACGTAATCAGCCCATGCCTGCATCACCGGAACACGTTGCTCCAGTAAATCAGTACGATGGTACGCAGCCTCTACTTTGTTTTTCAGCGTATGCGCCAGTGCCCGTTCGGCTACATCCCGCGATATCCCCTGCTCACTGCACCAGTCCCTGAAACTGGAACGAAATCCATGAGCGGTTGCGAGTCGTCCGGGCGTATCGCTGACAGCCCCTGTTTTACGCAGGAAAGTGGTCATCACCATATCAGACAATACGATCTGTTTTCGCGGTGAGGGGAAGACCAGTTCATCATGCAAACCCTGCATTTTTTCAAGCACAGCGACAGCCTGCAAAGATAATGGAACACGATGCTGAATCCCCGCCTTCATTCTTTCCGGTGGAACAATCCATATTCGCTTGTCCAAATCAACTTCCCGCCAGCACATACCACGAGCTTCTCCTGACCTCGCACCAGTAAGGATCACAATCAACAGCAACGCACGGGTCACGTTATAGCGCTCATCACTGTAGACTTTCGTCGCCACGTAAAGCGGTACATTTCTCCAGGGCATCGCCGGTTGGTGCTCAGTTCGTACATTAATACCCGCCTGTACCGGCAGTAAATGGTCAACAACATCAACAGGATTGGCAACACAGTGCCCGTGAGCCCATCCCCATTGCATCACCGCATGGATTCGCTGTTTTACGCGACTGGCTGTTTTACGCGACTGGCTGTTTCTGCCAGCGTGAGCCACACAGGGCGCAATGTTTCTGCCACATCAGCAGGCGTGATACGGTCGAGTGGTTTAGTTCCTAATGACGGAAACGCATACTGCTCCAGTGTTGATAGCCACTGCTTTATGTGTTTCTGGTTTTTCCATCCCGGCGAGAGTTCAGCGTGAACCTGACGCGATGCTGCTTCAAATGTCGGAATAATAACCTTCTCAGCTTCGGCTTTTTTCAACTCAAGCGGATCATCACCAGTCGCCAGTTGTTCGCGCATGGCCTGCGCCATACGTGCTGCTTCCGCGATACCGATTTCGGGATAAGTCCCCAGTCCGGCATTTCGCCTTTTTTGAGTAACAGGACTTACATAGCGTAAAACCCACTTTCCCCTCCCCTTTACTGATGAAGGATGAAGCGTAAGTCCCGTAATTCCGCCATGAGGTAACGGCCTGTCATCAGGTTTAATGTGCCTGGCTTTAGTGTCAGTAAGTAATGCCATAAAAGGGAAAATCCTGCTGTTTTCGGTATGCCATCCAGTATGCCATGAAAAATTCTTGCACATTTCTGGTATGCCATTCAGTATGCCATCTGTAGTGTGTTTCGTCAGGGTTATATTGGTTTTAATCGGACAGGCAATAAGAAAAAACGCTTAATTTTATTAGGTTACAGGATTAGGTTGAACATCTTTGTATTCATATTTAGCGGTCCCCCTCACCGCCATATTCGAGAAAGAGCTCGTACGCACGTACGGGCTTTTTTTTTCGCATGTTGCACGCCTGCGGGGGTGATGAGAACCCCCGACCGGGGTTCGACACAAAATTGCCGGGAGCAATTTTGAACAGCGCATGCGCTGGCCCCGTAGGGGCGAGGCCCATGGATGGGCCGAGTAACGGAGCAGCCAGTTGGACAGACCGCGAACGCAGTGAGTGGGCTGCCCCAAAGGGGCGAGCAAAGCGAGTCAATCCCCCCTCACCGCCATATTTTAAGAAGAGCTCGTACGCAAGTACGGGCTTTTTTTCGCATATTGCACGCCTGCGGGGGGATGCCCCTCCCCCCGACCAGGCTGCGACGCTGGCAACCGCAAAATCAATGCAGTTGATGGCTCTCTGCCAGCCAGCTTTTAAAGATGTCACTGTGCAGCTTGTGCATCAAATCCGCCGCGCCGCTGCAGCCCATTTTTTTCATCAGTGACTGGCGAGTTTGATACACCGTCTTTATATGCAGATTCAACAGTTCCCCCATATCAGCCATACGTTTCCCTTGCTTAATCAGATCAATTAATAAGCGTTCACGCTGGTTTAACGAAACGGGGGCTTTATAATGCCGCAGTGGTTCTTTCTGACTGGAAATTGAAATAATAAACTGCTGCAGTTCCTCAATACTCGACTTGATTGGGAACTGATAAATAGCCATATCATTCAGAAACTGAAAACGCGAACCATCTGTCAGTAAGATAATTCTTGTATTACTCAGATTATAATTTTGCTGACGAACTTCACTGTATCTTTGTTCGGTTAAAAACACGTAGTGAATTGAATCTTTCGCCAGTGAGTTCTGGGTAAAAAGACTCTCCAGCCCCCACCTGAGATAATTATCCGAAAGCCAGAAATCGGCATGCTCTGTCCGTACATAGTCGTCGCTACGCATGATTTCTTTTCCAGTGCAGGCGAAACAGAGAAAAGGTCGTTAAATAACAATTGACCTACCGTTTTAGCAATAAACCATCATCAGATATTGCTTATATTCAGATATCGTCGATGGTATGGCCGACAACAATCTCCAGCGTATTTCTAATCACATCGGCATGCACGACGTCAGTGGTCACCTCAAGGCGCTGCACCAGTGCCAGGATGATATTCTTATTATTTATCGACTCCCCTCTCACTAGAATATGGCGGATAGCTGAACCTAACACGATCGCTTCTTCAGCGAGTACCTCACCAGCATGACGGAAATGTTCTGACAGAGAATGATCGAGCAGAGCGCTGTAAATGTCAGGTTGTTGAATCATTGCTGTGTTCATTTTTTTCACCATCATTAAAAATAGGGTTTTAGTGAACCTTTCCCTTTCCTGGGTTTCGGCTTTCACCCGACAACGATCGGACCGTTTCCGTCTGTCCAGGTTTTATTTGCTGTTTCTGGTCTTTGGCTTTAACCATTACCACTGCCTCGATATCAGCAATGGCAGTTGTAAAAGCATCGCGTCGACGCGCATCGGTTTCAATCGCCAGCAGAGAACGAAGTTCGGTAAGTAGAGCCATTGAGTTTACCGGCGCCTTCCGTTTAAGCAGTAACAGCACGGCCTGGCCGATAAGTTCGTCAGTCAGTTTCTCAATGTCACTTCTATTCATCACTACGCTCACTCCGTATCTATTTTTCCAGAGCCACAAAGGCGCTATGCGTTGGGTTCTGGTATCAAAAGCCGGTCAGCGTTCGAAAAGCAGGCCGATCAGTGCATTGTAGTGGCCTTTCTCCTTCTCACAGGAGGCTTTCTCCAGACGGCTGAGTAGTTTCGTACACAGGGCCTTACGGTTAAGGTTGCGTCCATCGTGCAGTATCTCCACCACAATCTGACCCAGCGTTTCCTGCTGCGTCGGCAAGCTGGCCTTATTGAAGTACTGTGCAATGGCGCCAGCTGTATCAAAAATGTAACCATTTTGCTGCATGTGTTTCTCCTGTACGAGTAAGTAAAAGATAAACAGACTGTGATTAAACGACACAAAAAATTGTACACAAAATCTGTACAAGAGAATGATTCGTATTTAACAAAAAGTGCTAATTATTTATTATCAACAACTTAAATGATTAATTCGTACATTTAAAAGCGTATCCCTGTACACATATTTCCACCTTCATATCGGCCATCTATTCTCCTGATATCAGCAGGGCGATAAGCAAATCAGAAGTGGTAAAAATAATGTTAATTTAATGTGTTAGCCACCCTGTAATCTGTTAGGGTTAGAGCACGTGTCCCCCCTACTTCGGAAAATCATGCTCACAACCATCATCTACCGCAGCCATCTTCGTGATGACGTGCCGGTAAAAGCGCTCGAAAGTATGGTCGCCGACGCGAATATCAAAAATAATCATGCTGACGTAACGGGTATCCTTCTATTTAACGGCACCCATTTCTTTCAGCTACTTGAAGGCCCTGAGGAGAACGTAAAGGCGATTTATCAAGCCATCTGCGCTGATAATCGTCACTATAACGTGGTGGAACTACTGTGTGATTACGGGCCTTCGCGGCGATTTGGTAAGACCGGAATGGAGCTTTTCGATCTTCGCGATCATGGCAGGCACGAGGTATTACAAGCGGTTCTCGATAAAGGGACCACGCGCTATCAACTCACCTATCGCGACCGTGCGCTGCAGTTTTTCCGCACCTTCGTAGAAGCCGTCGAAAAAGAGAATTACTTCGAAATCCCCTCTGCCGATAGCTGGGATTTTATCGCGACTGAACACACCCGTCGCCTTTCCCCTGCGGAGCTTAGCCCCGAGGCGAGCTGCAGCTTTGCCTTTCAGCCGATTATCGATCCACTCGCCCGCGAAATAATCTCGCTTGAAGCGCTGCTGCGTACCACCGCAGGCGATTCGCCGAAAGCCTACTTCGCCCCGCTGAGTGGCGATGAGATCTATCACGCAGATTTGCACAGTAAAAAGACAGCCTTTGCGCTCGCTGCCGCGCTGGATCTCGGTAATTGCACGCTGTCGGTCAATATCTTGCCGATGACGCTGGTTAAGGTGCCGGATGCGGTCGATATATTGCTGCAATCAATCGCCGAGAATCATCTCGTGCCTGAGCAGATCGTGGTGGAATTTACGGAAAGTGAAGCCATTTACCAGTTCGACGCCTTCTGCGGCGCGGTTCGTTCGTTAAAAGGAGCCGGGATAAGCGTCGCCATCGATCACTTTGGTGCGGGATTCGCCGGCCTACAGCTGCTTGCGCAATTTCAGCCCGACCGCATCAAAATCAACCGCGATCTTATTCAGGACGTCCACAAAAGCGGGCCACGTCAGGCCATCATTCATGCGATTATCAAATGTTGTACTTCGCTTGAAATTGCCGTTTCTGCCGTTGGCGTGGAGAAGGCGGAAGAGTGGATGTGGCTGGAATCCGCTGGCATCACTGAATTCCAGGGGCATTTGTTTGCATCGCCCTGTTTTCACGGCATCCCCGCTGTAGCCTGGCCAGAGAAGAAAACTGAATTGTAAGCGCATGTTTTGTCCTGCCGCCGCCCGACGGCAGGATTAACCTACCTTTTTTTATTAACATATCAAAAAGATAGCTTCCACACGCCTCCTCCAGACCACTTTCAGGGTTTTCTCGTTACGCTTGATTTAAAAGCTGCTGTACAATAAATTATAAATTGTACAAATAGTACCGACGCGTCATTTTACGCGGCATGTGTAGGTCTAACGATGAGGGGCTGAATGGGATTTTACAGCATAGGCGATGTTGCCGAGCGATGTGGTATCAACCCCGTCACCCTGCGTGCCTGGCAACGCCGCTATGGGTTATTGAAGCCCCAGCGAAGCGAAGGTGGGCATCGCCAGTTTGATGAAGAAGACATCCAGCGTATCGAAGAGATAAAACGCTGGATTAAAAGCGGCGTACCGGTGGGGAAAGTGAAAGCCTTGCTTGAAGAAAGCAAGGTCACGGCGCACGACGACTGGATTACGCTGCAGGAAGAGATGATGGCGGCGCTTCGTTTTGCCCACCCCGCCAAACTGCGGGCGAAAATCAGGGCGCTTAGCCGTGAGTACAGCTCAGACGCTCTGATCGACCACGTTTTTGTCCCGGTGCGCCAGCGCATCAGCCTCGATCACAACACCGCGCGCATTATGTGCAGCCTGCTTGACGGCGTGCTGATTGAGTTTGTCTCCTCCTGCCTCGCCGAATCGCGCAAAAAAACGGGTAAAGACGCCCTGCTTTGCGGCTGGGACACCGAAGACCGCACGCGCCTGTGGCTGGAAGCCTGGCGGCTATCTCAGCAGGGCTGGCACATTGCCGTGCTTGCCGAACCCCAGGAGTCTCCGCGCCCCGAACTGTTCCCAGGGCAACAGCTGATCGTCTGGACCGGTATCACCCCTACCCGCCGGCAACAAGAGCTATTACAACACTGGCACGAGCAGGGTTATTCACTGATTTTCCATCACCCATGAGTCTGATGAATCGATAACCCCTTAATCCTCATCATTCCTCAATCATCTGGGCGTACTCTTCACTGAGAAAATCCACCAGCGCTCGCACGGCGGGCAACAATCCCCGGCGTGAGGGAAATACCGCATGGATCACCTCGCGTTTGGGTTCCCACTCGTCGAGCACCTGCACCAGTGAACCGTTTGCCAGCTGTTCCCGCGCCATCAGAATCGGCAGTTGCACGACGCCCACCCCCGCGACGGCGGCTTCACGCAGCGCCAGCATATCGCCGGTGATCAAACGCGGCGTGAAATGCACCTCCGCTTTGGCCCCTTCCGGCCCATCAAGCAGCCATTTATGAATATGCTTCCCCGCCGCGATGCTCAGCCCAGGCCAGCGGCTGAGTTCGTCCGGCGAGCGGGGCTTTCCTGACGCCGCCACCAGCGACGGGCTAGCCACCAGACAATGACCGCGATCGGCCAGCACGCGCATCACTAAATCACTGTCGTCGAAGGGCCTTGGGCGCACGCGAATGGCCACATCAACCCCTTCCGCAATCAAATCGACCCGTCGATTGGTCGCTTCCAGCTGAATTTGTACACCGGGATAACGCAGCATAAAACGCGCCAGCATCGGCCCCACATGGACATGCAGCAGGGTAACCGGACAGGTCAACCTGACGCTGCCGCGGGGTTCTGCCTGTAGCGCCGCAATCGCCTCCTGCGCCGCCTCCGCCTCAATCAGCATCGCCTTGCAGTGCTGGTAAAACGTCTGCCCCACTTCGGTCACCGAAAATTGCCGGGTCGTCCGGTGAATCAACCGCACCCCAAGCTGCTCTTCCAGTTGGGCAATGCGACGACTCAGCTTTGATTTTGGGATATCCAGCGCGCGCCCCGCCGCCGCAAAACCACCGTGTTCAACCACACGGACAAACCACGCGAAATCATTGAGATCCTGCATACCCGCTCCATCGTTCTATTTTTGCAACAGTGTAGGTCACTTTTGCCATCTACCGGGATTTTAACCCTGAATATAAGCTAATTGACATCAAAGCTCACTCCACAGGAGAAATCGATGAAAAAGATTACAGGTGTTTATACCGCGCCGCGTCCGCACTGGGTGGGTGATGGCTTCCCGGTTCGCTCGTTATTTTCGTACCAGTCGCACGGCGAAAGCCTGAGCCCATTTTTGCTGCTTGATTACGCAGGGCCACATAGCTTCCCGGCCGACGGCGCTAAACGCGGCGTCGGGGAACATCCGCACCGGGGTTTTGAGACAGTGACGATCGTCTACGCCGGTGAAGTGGAACACCGCGATTCAACCGGTAAAGGCGGCGTTATCGGCCCCGGCGACGTGCAGTGGATGACCGCTGGCGCGGGCATTCTGCATCAGGAATTTCACTCTGCGGCGTTTGCCCGCCGTGGGGGCGAACTGAAGATGATCCAGCTGTGGGTCAACCTTCCGGCAAAAGACAAAATGACCGCCCCGGGCTACCAGAGCATTGAAGCCGCGTCGATTCCTACGGTAGCGCTGCCGGATGACAGCGGTTCGCTGCGGGTCATCGCCGGGCGCTATCTCGACGCCGAAGGCCCGGCCAGCACGTTCTCGCCGCTCAACGTCTGGGATATGGAGCTCAGGCAGGATAAAGAATTCACCTTTACCCAGCCCGATGGCTGGAGCACCGCGCTGGTGGTGCTGGAAGGTAGCGTAACGATCAACGGCGAAAGCACCGTACAGGAAGCGCAGCTGGTAGTGCTCAGCCATCAGGGAGAGCGTGTGAATCTGCACGCCAGCAGCGATGCAAAAGTGCTGGTACTGGCTGGCGAACCGATTAATGAACCGATTGTCGGCTACGGCCCTTTTGTCATGAACAATCAAACCGAAATCGCTGAAGCCGTTCGCGATTTTAACTCCGGCCGTTTTGGTCAAATCTGAAACTCTATGAGGTGAAAGGTATGTCTACTCCAGCTAATTTCAACGGTTTACGTCCCGTTATTGATGTAAAAGATACCGCGATGCTGTTAATCGACCATCAAAGCGGCCTGTTCCAGACGGTTGGCGATATGCCGATGCCCGAGCTGCGTGCCCGCGCCGCCGCGCTGGCCAAAATGGCGACGCTGGCCGGGATCCCGGTGATCACCACCGCTTCCGTGCCGCAAGGCCCTAATGGCCCGCTGATCCCGGAGATTCACGACAACGCGCCGCACGCGCAGTACATTGCGCGTAGAGGTGAAATCAACGCCTGGGATAATCCGGAGTTTGTCGCCGCGGTGAAAGCCACTGGCCGCAAGACGTTGATTATCGCCGGCACCATCACCAGCGTCTGCATGGCGTTCCCGGCGATTGCCGCCGTCGCCGATGGCTACAAGGTGTTTGCGGTGATTGATGCCTCCGGTACCTACAGCAAAATGGCGCAGGAAATCACCCTCGCCCGCGTGGTACAGGCCGGCGTCGTACCGATGGACACCGCCGCCGTCGCTTCAGAGCTGCAGCGCACCTGGAACCGCCCGGATGCCGCCGAGTGGGCCGAGGTTTACACCAAAGTCTTCCCAGCCTATCAGCTACTGATCGAAAGCTACGCGAAAGCGCAGGACGTGGTGAAGAACAGCGAACAGCTTGATTCCCAGCGCTAATCGCCGCTCCCCCGCCGTTTTTCGCGGGGGAGTGCTCAATGCTTAACCGAACGGAAAAGAATGCATAAATTATGCTTGACCGTTTTAGGCCAACTCCCTATAGTAGCGCCCCGTTGACCACCAACGGTGAGCAGCAAAACAATATGGTGAGGTGTCCGAGTGGCTGAAGGAGCACGCCTGGAAAGTGTGTATACGGCAACGTATCGGGGGTTCGAATCCCCCCCTCACCGCCATATTCGAGAAAGAGCTCGTACGAAAGTACGGGCTTTTTTTTCGCATGTTGCACGCCTGCGGGGGGGATGAGAACCCCCGACCGGGGTTCGACAACTGGCGCAGCCAGTTGGACAGACCGCGAACGCAGTGAGTGGGCTGCCCCGAAGGGGCGAGCAAAGCGAGTCAATCCCCCCTCACCGCCATATTTGATACAAAATCAATCACTTATAGTGTAAGATTGGTTTTGTCCTGCATAAAATGCTGCATAAAAAAGCTCGTGTAAACGGGCTTTTTTGTATCTAAATGCCGCGCTTTTTCGGTATTCTTCTCAACTTTACTTTTTAAAATCACCTGCTGCCCGCTTCGTCATTCAGCACAAATCCGTTCAGGCATCGTCTGGTTCAGCCCCTAAAAATGTGTCATCTTGGCCAACAATATTCTGTCTTCAAATACCCTGCTCCATGATTATCTGGGAAGCAATGTTCCTTTTCCGCCGGACACGACTGATTTTAGCTTTTCCATATTCCTTCCCTTCTCGCACATGCCATGCACTTACCGCTTTTTATTGGCGTCCGCCGAAAATGATTTTCCCGTTTCTTCCTCTACTACCATCATCCAACATCTATGGGTATCTATGGTGTGGACTGCCCCTATAAAGTTGGGTGTCCAACTTTTGGGGTGCAGTCCAAAATTCGGCTTTTTTTTTGCACAATAAATATATTTATACGGTTAACCGTTTATTATCAATAATATTATGGATATATTATAAGCGTGCTTTATTGTTGACTGTGTATTATGCGTATGAATTATATTTTTATTTTATGGTTCCTCGCTTACTTTACTATATTTTAAATTAGTGACCAGGCCTATTTTAATGAAATCATTTGCTTGGGTGTTTTTAAGTTTAACTAAATTTAAAAATAAGGAAAAATAAAAAATGTAAAGCATGCTGACGTGTATATTACTGTGGCTAGCAAATATTATTCTAGCTATAAGCTATTATAGCTTGTCTGTAAGTCATGTAGAAATAATATATTGTAAAGGACTATTTCATGTTTAAAAAAACATTATTTGCTGTAGTGTCTGCGGCCCTGCTTTCTGGAACTGCTTTCAATGCTTCTGCAGCTGATGAGGGACATGGCACTGTAACGTTTAGTGGCCTGGTTATTACTGCGCCTTGTTCTATCGCTCCGGGTGATGATCAGTTGGATGTTCCGCTGGGTGAAGTGGCTGATACCGCATTGAACGGTGGTAAATTCTCTTTACCGGCAGATTTCACTATTCACCTGCAGGACTGTACGCTGGCCGCGAAGGATACTGAAGGCAACACAACTATTCTGCATAGCAAAGTTAATGTCACTTTCACCTCTGCAAACGTTGATAGCACCGATAGCAGCCTGATGGCGAACACGGTTGAAGGTAACTATGGCGGCGCAACCGGTGTAGGCGTGCGTATTCTCGATTCCGGTAACAACGAAATTGAGCTGGGAAAACCGTTTGAAATCACCTTCCCGGATACTAACTCTTATCAGGAACTGAATTTCAAAGCACGTATGGAGTCTCTGGCGAAAAACGCAACTGAGGGTAATGTGGCGTCTCAGGCAAACTATGTCCTGACCTATAACTAATAGCGCACCGACTGTTTTAATAAAAAGCCGATGGAGGATTCATCGGCTTTCGGTGTGTTTTTCATTAAACGAAATGGAACTTATGCGCATACTTAATCCTGACGGTTTCAAACCTAATCGATTATCTCTTTTAATAAAAAATACATTGCGCGCAGCTGTTATAACGGTAGTGGGCTCGTTGCCGTTATATGCTGTTGAATTTAACGTTGATATGATTGACGCGGAAGATCGGCAAAACGTTGATCTCACTCAATTTGAAACCAAAGGATATATTTCGCCAGGTACTTATCAAGTGCGGGTTAAGGTCAATAAAAATACCTTATCAAGGGTTTTTAACATGACGTGGGTTGAAACTAAAGCCGAGAGTCCCTCACAACTATGTTTAACCAAAGACCTTCTTTCGCAATTTGGTTTTACCAATGAATTCATCTTGTCTGAGTTGTCGCCGAATACTGACGGCTGCCTCGATCTTACGCAAAAACCTGAACTGATCGTCCAGCTTGATAAAAATACCATGTTACTGACGCTTAGCGTGCCTCAGGCATGGATGAAGTACCAGGCCAAAAACTGGACACCGCCAGAGTTCTGGGATGAAGGAATTCTGGGGATGTTGCTGGACTATAACGCCTATGCCAGCCAGTACCAACCCGATGAAGGGAATACCACGCAGAATCTCAGCGCTTATGGGACGCTGGGCTTTAATATGGGGGCCTGGCGACTGCGTACTGATTATCAGTACAACCAATCCTTTGAGCAGGGCAAGTCGGTGACAAGCGACAGTAGCCTTGCTCGTACCTACCTGTTTCGTCCTCTGCCGTCGCTGGCTTCTAAACTGACGCTCGGTCAATACGATCTGAGTTCCGATCTTTTCGATACTTTCCATTTTTCTGGGGGTTCGTTAGAGAGTGACGAGCAGATGATGCCACCAGATCTGCGAGGCTATGCGCCGCAGATCAGTGGGATTGCGCAAACTAATGCCAAAGTAACCGTTTCGCAAAATGGACGTACGCTGTATCAAACGACCGTCGCTCCAGGACCATTTACTATTACCGACCTGGTGAACTCTCTGCAGGGGCAGTTAGACGTTACGGTTGAAGAAGAAGATGGTCGTACAAGTACATTTCAGGTCGGATCCGCTACCATGCCGTTTCTGACCCGGAAAGGACAGGTGCGGGTGCGCTATAAAACCTCGCTAGGTAAACCGACATCCGTCAGCCATAACGATATCAATAACCCGTTGTTCTGGACCGGCGAAGCCTCCTGGGGCTGGTTGAATGATGTTTCGCTGTACGGCGGTAGTATTCTGACGGCGGAAGATTATCAGGCGTTTACCGGCGGGATTGGCTTTAACATGAATAACTTTGGTTCATTGTCATTTGATGTGACCAATGCTCAGGCAGATATGGGGGAAGGTCGTGGTAGGTTACGGGGATTCAGCTACCGTGCAAACTACGCAAAACGTTTTGCCTCTACGGGAAGCCAGATCACCTTTGCGGGTTACCGTTTTTCTGATAAAGATTATGTCTCGATGAGCGAGTTTATTGCTTCGCGCGACGGTGACGATTCGAGCGAAAACGAGAAAGAGAGCTATGTGCTGTCATTTAACCAGTACATTGCCCCTGCAGCGCTGAATACCTATCTGAGCGTCACCCGCAACACTTACTGGAACAACACCAGCAACACCAACTATTCCTTCTCCGTTAGCCGTAGCTTTGACATAGGTCGTATCACCAATATTTCTGCTTCGCTGGCGCTGAGTCGCGTACGCTGGGACGACCGCGATGAAAACCAGTATTACATGTCTCTGACGCTGCCTCTGGGATTAAGCCGTAACATCATGTATAGCCAGCAGAAAAACGGCAACGACGATCTCCAACAAACGGCAACCTATTACGACTCAACGGACCGTAACAATACCTGGAACCTGTCGGTATCCGGCAGCCAACAGGAGGTTGAAGATGGTGAACCTTCGCTACGTGGTAACTATCAGCACTATTCTCCCTATGGTCGCATGAGCCTCAGTGGCAGCGTGCAGCCGAACAACTATCGGTCTTTCAACGCCGGATGGAACGGCTCCTTCACCGCCACGAAGCACGGTGCGGCACTTCATGACTATAGCCCCGGTAACAGCGCTCGGATGATGGTTGATGCCGACGGTATTGCGGGCATTGAGATCAACAACAAACGCGCTGTAACTAACGATTTTGGTATTTCCGTTATTCCATCAATAAGCAGCTATACAACTGCCACAGTAATGATTAATAACAACAACCTGCCGGAAGGCGTTGATGTTAGCAACTCGGTGATACGTACAACCTTAACCGAAGGCGCAATTGGTTATATGGAACTGAACGCCAGTAAAGGCTACCAGATAGTTGGCGTGGTGAGGCTGGACGATGGGCACTATCCACCGCTCGGTGTGCCGGTGTCCGATAAAGCAAGCGGCAAGGATGTGGGGCTGGTTGCTGATGATGGTTATGTGTATCTGATGGGCGTACAGGAAAATAGCCACCTTATGATTTCGTGGAGTGGTAAAACGTGTGAAATAACACCTCCGAATCAAAGTAATCTTGATGGAAAAGTAATTATTTTACCTTGTAAAACAGTACATTAATTCAGGAAGAATACAATGAGAATGAACATGTTAGCAAAAGGAATTTGTTGCCTGTTATGGGCAAGTACGACACTAAATGCGGCGGTAACGCCAGATCGCACGCGTATCATTTTCAACCAGTCGGATAAAAACGTTTCACTGCGTTTAACCAATAAAAGTGAAAAGCTGCCGTTTCTGGCGCAATCATGGATTGAAGATAATCACGGGAAAAAATCACGTAACTACTTCACGGCTCTACCGCCAATGATCCGTCTGGAAGCAGGGGAGCAGGTTCAGGTGCGGCTAGTTGGGCAGACTACGCTCAGCCAGCTTCCTGCCGATCGTGAGACGCTGTTCTACTATAACGTGCGTGAGATCCCGCCGCGTTCCCAGGAGAAGAACGTGATGCAGATTGCGATGCAGAGTCGCCTTAAGCTCTTCTGGCGACCGAAGGCAATTGAGATAACAGACAACCAGTTTAACCCTGAGGGTAAGGTTGATATCAGCAGAACGGCAAACGGCATGGCGTTGAAGAATAACTCGCCATATTACCTGACCATCGGCTATATCGGCACCAATGGTAAAACGCTGCTCGCCGATACGCAGAGCATTATGATTGAGCCATTTGGCCAGAGCAGCGCGCAGATTAAAAACTTACCGACAAACTTCCAGATTGGCTTCATTGGCGATTACGGCGGCGTGAATATGTTTAAAGTCAGCTGTAATTCTGTGCAGGCGATTTGCCAGATGAAGACGATAAAAAAGGGATAATAATGAGAAAATTGCTCGTTTTTTTTACCCTGCTGTTATGTTCCCTTTCTACATCGGTCTGGGCAGTCGATTGCTACCAGAACGCTTCCGGAGGAACCACGTCATATACCGCAGTGCTTCCACCATTCGCAGTACCTTCAAACGCGGCACCGGGGCAAAAAATCTGGGAAAGTTCAGACATCAATATTACCGTGTATTGCGATAATGCCATCAACTGGACAACGCAAAATCCCTCAGAGGACGTATTTGCCTGGGTTGAGCTGTCCGCTTTTAATAGCAGTGATATATTGAATAATCCCTATTTTACCTTTGGTGTAACCTACAACGGTGTCGACTATGAAGGCATTGATGTTGGTATCGATACGGGGATGTGCCTCGATCGCTATGAATTCACCTCCGGAGGATACCCAAATAAGAAATGCAATGGCTCAACGGTTCAGAAGAATGTTACCTTTGGTGCCCGTTTCCGACTCTATGTAAAACTTAAAGCGTTTCCTGCGAATACTGACGATACCTACGATTTTGGTTTGATTAACGTACTTCAGTTTGATGGCTCGGAAGGTGCGAATACTCGGGCTGGAGCTAAAAATCTGCGTTATAACATTGATGGTCTGAACAACATTCGTTTTCTGGACTGTAACGTTGATATTAAAATTTATCCCGAAAGCCAGAACGTCAATTTTGGCAGCATACCGATTGGAAGCCTTTTAAGCTCAGCAATCACCGAGCCGTTTAGCGTTTCCACCATCAGGGATGCGACGGCAGAATGCTCAGATCAATTTGATGTTACAACCAGCTTCTACACCGATGACATACTTTATGATGCCACCCATCTTGACATGGGCAATGGGTTACTGCTGCGACTCATTGATAAAACGGCAAATTTTGATGTGCAGTATAATCAGTATCAGGAGTTCGCTTCCTATTCTCCTGGTGACCATGCAACGGTAACTCATGAATATATTGCTGAGCTGACTAAAGACCCTGCTAAGGAAGTCGATATGGGGCCGTTTAGTAAAAGCATGGTGATAAAAATTAACTACCACTAAAATAAAATGTCTACTGGATGCTATGTGTATCTGATCGCTACGCGTAGTGAAATAAAGAACAGCCCTTCCATGGTTCCAGAAGTCCCCATTTTGGTAGACGGGTCGACATTTCGGGGAATGTCCCGGATTGTACCCATTGACTTATCGTCATCCGGGATAATCCGGTGATGCGGGATATATTCCTGAACCCGCATCCCGTATTATGCAGGGCCATAACCTCCGTCCACCGTTGATGTCGTTTTTTGCGGGTCTGTGTAGTGACTGGACTATAAATCTTTCTATCCATATGAAAGATAATGAGTAATATAGACATTACTGGACATCGACAGACGTATATATGGCAGCCCCCCTCACCGCCATATTTGAAGAAGAGCTCGTACGCAAATACGGGCTTTTTTTTCGCATGTTGCACGCCTGCGGGGGGGATGAGAACCCCCGACCGGGGTTCGACAACTGGCGCAGCCAGTTGGACAGACCGCGAACGCAGTGAGTGGGCTGCCCCGAAGGGGCGAGCAAAGCGAGTCAATCCCCCCCTCACCGCCATATTCGAGAAAGAGCTCGTACGAAAGTACGGGCTTTTTTTTCGCATGTTGCACGCCTGCGGGCCGCTATATCACAGCCACCCTATCCGCAACCTCTGCCGCCAGACGCAGCGATTCCGCCGTAAGCGGTGTATCCACGCGTATTCGTAGCTGCCCCACAATCCGTCCCTGTATCGCCTCACAGCTGCTATAAACCAGCTGTGAACCACCGCCCAACACGCTCGCAATTTGCCTTAAATCCGGCTCCCTACCGTTAACGCCGTTAAAATGCAGCGTCACCAGTTGCTGTCCCAGGGTCAATAATTCGCGCTTATCTTCCCGCCCATGATGCAACGTCCTCAGCATCCCACGGGTAACCTCATGCTGCGGGTCGCCAAAGACGCGCCACACTTCCCCCTGTTCGATAACGCGCCCCCTTTCCAGCACCGCGACCCGATCGCAGAGCGTGCGAATCACATCCATTTCATGGGTGATCAGAATAATCGTTAGCCCCAGCCGCTGATTAATCTCTTTCAGCAAGCTCAGTACCGCCAGCGTGTTCTCCGGGTCGAGCGCCGAGGTGGCTTCATCGCACAATAAGATCTCCGGCTGGGTGACCAGCGCCCGGGCAATGCCGGTGCGCTGCTTTTGTCCGCCCGAAAGCCGCCCGGGCCAGCTATCACGCAGGGCCTCCAGCCCGACCAGGCGCAACATATCGTCCACCCTGCGGCGACGCTCCGCAGCGGGAATACCGGCCATTCTCAGCGGCAGCTCGACGTTCTCCGCCACCGTTTTCGTCGACATCAGATTGAAATGCTGAAAGATCATCGCCACGCGGCGGCGCAGATCCCGCAGTTGCCCCCGTCCACCGCCGTCGATGGGCGCACCATGAATGGCGATCTCGCCGCGGTCGGCACTTTCCAGCCGGTTAAACAGCCGCAGCAACGTTGATTTCCCCGCGCCGCTGCGCCCGATGATGCCAAACACTTCTCCGGCCTGGATATCCAGACTCACATCGTCAAGCGCCTGCACACCGTTGGGATACGCCTTGCTGATACCCTGAAGGCGAATATGCGGATGTTGTGTCATAGCCGTTCTCCTAGAAACCAGGGGCGATTTTTCCCTGGTATTTGGTCAGAATAAACTGGCGAACCGCATCCGAGTTCAGCGCTTTTGCCAGTTTCTGAATACCGGGGTCATTAATGTTATCCGGGCGCGCGACGAGATATTCGATATACAGGCTTTTGCCTTTCTCGACGATCAGCGCTTTATCGGTATCAATACCGGCTTCCAGCGCGTAGTTAGCGAAGATAAACGCCAGATCTACCTGACTCACCGCTCGCGCCAGCATGGCGCCTTCCAGCGGGCGGATCCTGAAGTGGTGCGGGTTGCCGGTGATATCCTTCTGCGTCGATTGCGGATCGTCGGCATGCTTCAGCGTAATCAGCCCCGCCTCGCTCAGCAGCACCAGCGCACGCCCGGTATTGACCGGGTCATTAGGAATGGCGATCGTCGCCCCCTCCGGCAATTCACTCAGGCTTTTGTATTTCGTCGAGTAGGCGCCAAACGGTTCAATGTGCACCCCCACGACCGGGACCAGATTGGTATGGCGGTTCTTGTTGTAATCATCGAGGAACGGGCGGTACTGGTAGTAGTTGGCATCCAGATTTTTCTCCGCCAGCTGCTGATTAGGCTGAATAAAATCGTTAAAGACTTTCACCTGCAAATCAACGCCCTCTTTTGCCAGCGTCGGCTTCACAAACTCCAGAATTTCAGCATGCGGCACCGGCGTCGCGCCGACCACCAGCGTTTCATTTGCGGCGGCAGAAAAGGCCAACAGCGTCAGCAGGCCGGCAATCACAGTTTTTTTCATTATTTCACCCTGTCGGAATGGTTATTTTCGGCTCATACGGCGCACCAGACGGTCGCCGCTCATTTGTAATATCTGCACCAGCGCAATCAGCAGCACGACGGTGACCGCCATGACGTCCGTCTGAAAACGCTGGTAGCCAAAGCGAATGGCAAGGTCTCCCAGACCGCCGCCGCCAATCACCCCCGCCATCGAGGTGTAATCCACCAGCACAATCGCCGTGACCGTCACCGCCGCTATCAGCCCCGATCGCGATTCCGGCAGCAGGGTGTGCCAGATAAGTTGCCAGGTATTCCCGCCCATCGCCCAGCTGGCCTCCACCAGCCCATGATCGACCTCGCGAAGCGACGTCTCAACCAGCCGCGCAAAGAACGGCGCACAGCCCGCCACCAGCGGCGGAATGGTGCCCTGTACCCCCAGCGAGGTGCCGGTAATCAGCGTGGTGAACGGGATCATCACAATCAGCAAAATAATGAATGGCAGAGAACGCATAATGTTCACCAGCAACGAGAGCACGCGATGCAGCAATGGCGCATACAGCAGGCGCGGCTGGCCGGTCAGATACAGCAAAATGCCTAACGGCAAGCCAATCAGAACCGTAAAACCGAGCGCCCAGCCCAGCATGGTTAACGTGTCGACGCCCGCTTCAGCCACGTCTCCCCAGTCAATCTCAGCAAGAAAAGCGAGCATGATCTCTCCTAGTTCCAGTCGTGACGCGCCGGAGCCTTGCCGTTGAGCACCCAGTTGCCAAGCAGGTGGTATTTCCAGCGCACCGGGTCGTGCAGCGTATGGACGCGGCCATTACGCCAGTGGCGATCGAAGTTATAACGGGGATGCGTTGAGCGCGTTCCTCCCAGTTCAAATAGCCGGGAGGCAGCCTCTAACGCGGCTTCGGTGGTAAAAATTTTAGCGCGAGCGACGGCGAGGGAAGCCAGCGCCACCGTCTCTTCGGTCTGATGGTGTTTATAACGATCCAGCACTTTACCCGCTTGCTCCAGCAGCGCTTCTGCGGCGGCAATTCGGCTGTCGAGCACGCCAATCTGGTAAATCGTTAACGGATCGTCTCCCGCTCGTTCTACGCCGGCATCAATCCATGGGCGGGCATATTGGTTAACAAAACTGACGGTATCGTTCAGCGCCGCACGGGCAATCCCGGCGTCAATGGCGGCCGTCGTCAGCTGCGCGAACGGCCCGGCAAGCGTGGGCGTCTCGTACGATTTTCCGCTCGCGATCAGATTGAACGGCTCAACGTACAGATTATCCACCAGCACCGTTCCGCTTGAGGTGGTGCGCTGACCGAGACACGCCCAGTCATTAACCACCGTCAGGCCCAGCGTGCCCCGGGGTACAAATGCCAGCTGCGCTTTCCCCTCTTCATCCAGCGCCAATATGCCCAGCCAGTGCGCATACAGCGAGCCGGTGCAGTACCCTTTACGCCCATTGATGCGCAGCCCTTCTGCCGTACGAGTCAATCGGGTCTGGATATCCTGCACCGTCTTGCCGCCGGTTTCCGACAGCGCATTGGCAAAGCGGTAGCCGCTGAGCGCCAGTTCAAAGAAATAGCGCCGCTGTTCGTCACTGCCCTGCAGCCGAATGTCCTCCAGCAGGCAGTAATGGTTTTGTGGGATTTGCCCCAGCGCCGGGTCCGCCGCGGAGATAATGGCGATCACCGCCGCAAGCGTCGCGGCCGACACCTCCGCGCCGCCGTATTCGCGCGGTACGGTAATCCCCCACAGCCCGCTGTTGGAAAACGTATTCACCACCTCGGGTGGGACCACGCCGCTGAGATCGCGTTCCGATGCCCCTGGCTGGAGATACGCGGCAATTTCATGGGCGATACTGATAGCCTCCTCATCGCTGGTGATGCGATAAGCGCGAGGGGGATGCTGGATATAATCTGGGGCGTCCTGAGTTACTGGCATAGCGTTATCTCTTCTGGTTTTATCTACACGTACCGACACAACTATCCGGTTGATATTTGTACATATCTCTTTATGGAATGAATTAGTTAGTCTTTACGTTATTCGGTTATATCTGTAGATAGCAAAGTTTATGCCAGTCACGATAAGCTATATTTTTCAATATATTATATAAAATCAGACGCTGGGCGAGGTGTGAAATGCAACTGGCTTGCGCCACGGCTGTCGCCTTTGCAACAGCCACAAACAACAAAGCCCGGTTTCCCGGGCTTTGCAGACGTGACAACGGTTAGTAGTAGGCTTTCAGCGTGCGCTGGCACAGCGCCGAACGCACGCAATCCTCTTTGGTGAATCGCACGATCCCAATCATCTCATCTTCTTCAAAGCGCTCCAGCGCATCGCTAAGGCCCGACTGTACACCGCGCGGCAAGTCGCACTGGGTGATGTCCCCGTTCACGATTACCGTGACGTTCTCCCCGAGGCGGGTTAAAAACATCTTCATTTGCGCTGCGGTAACGTTCTGAGCCTCATCAAGAATCACCACCGCATTTTCAAATGTACGTCCGCGCATATAGGCGAACGGCGCGATCTCTACCTTACCAATTTCCGGGCGCAGGCAATATTGCATAAAGGAGGCGCCCAGTCGCTTCACCAGCACGTCGTAGACGGGGCGAAAATACGGGGCGAATTTCTCCGAGATGTCGCCGGGCAGGAACCCCAGGTCTTCGTCGGCCTGAAGGACGGGGCGCGTCACGATAATCTTCTCAACATCCTTGTGGATGAGCGCCTCCGCAGCTTTCGCTGCGCTGATCCAGGTCTTGCCGCAGCCCGCTTCGCCGGTGGCGAAGATTAGCTGCTTACTCTCGATAGCATTCAGGTAGTGGGCCTGAGCGTCATTGCGGGCCGCAATCGGCGAGTGATCGCGGGTATCCCGCGCCATGCCAATCGCTTCCACACCACTCATCTGCACAAGCGAGGTGACCGATTCTTCTTCACGTTGTTTATGGCTGCGTGAATCCCGTCTCAGCACACGTTTTGCTTCGCGACGAGCTTTGATCACTGCTTTTTGTCTTCCCATGGATAGCACCTTGAGTTGTTGGTATACATCACACGCGCTAACGGCAGCGCGATTATGCGCACGAACGTCTGAGGTTTGGCTTCCTTGTAAGCCATAGCAACTGCCTGTCGAAATGACGCCAACGCACGGCTACGCGCACCGCGCATCAGGTCGGGAACTGCGAGTTGAATTCGGTATGGGAGAAAATTTGAGGTGACGAAATCGCTGCCGGAGAGGGTGCCTCCGCGCTGGATGGTGCGGGCTGTCATTCTGCTAAGTCCAGTCAAGGACGCTACCATTCGCGATCTCCATAGTGAAACGGAAACTACCGCTTTATTTATTATTACATCTAAATCCGCCAAAGATGCAACATGATATTTACATAAATATAACGACAGATAACAGAGATAGCATCTGACACTTATGTGACAGTATTATATCAATCAGGGAGAAAATGGAAAAAAAGGACTGATTTGTGGCGATATTTTGGTACTGGAGAGAAAGAAAAGGGGCAAACGCACTGACCGCACTGTCCCCTCTCCCCTGTGGGGAGAGGGCTAGGGTGAGGGGGCTGGCAGGAAATAAAAGAAATAAAACTAGTCTAATTACAGTGTATTAACCCTCACCCCAACCCTCTCCCTTAAAAAGGGAGAGGGGGCACATTGTGCTAATACTGTATCTGGGGGATACCTCAGACATCAAAGCCTACAAAGCAATATCACGCACCGAGCAACGTACTCCCCAGAAAGCTCTGCTCCGACACCACGCCCGGCAGCACAAAGAAATAGCCGCCGCCGATCGGCTTCACGTACTCCTCCAGCGCTTCGCCGTTCAGGCGCTTCTGCACCGTCAGGAAGCCCTTCTCCAGATCGTGCTGATAGCAGACAAACAGCAGCCCCATATCCAGCTGACCCGAGTTGGTGACCCCCAGCGAATAGCTATAGCCGCGGCGCATCATCAGGCTCGACTGCGTCTCTTTGGTACGCGGGTTGGCAAGACGAATATGGCTGTCCAGCGCGATGACCTCACCGTTCGGATCGCGACTGTAGTCCGGCACATCGTGCTCGTTGCGCATCCCCAGCGGCGCGCCGCTGTGCTTGTCGCGGCCAAAAATGGTCTGCTGCTCTTTCAGCGGCGTTCGGTCCCAGAACTCGACGTGGAACTGGATGATACGCACCGCCTGGTACGAGCCGCCCGTCGCCCACGCCGGTTCGCCCTGCTCGCCGGTCACCCACACCACCTCATCCATCAGCGGCTTATCGTGGCTGTCTGGGTTAGCGGTGCCGTCCTTAAAGCCCAGCAGGTTAACCGGCGTCTCTTTGCCCTTGCTGCGCGCGGCGTGGTCCGAGATAAACCCTTCCCGCTTCCAGCGCACGCTGAGCAGGTCCGGCGTGTGCTTGATAATATCGCGCAGCGCGTGGATCACCGTGTCCTGGGTGTTGGCGCAAATTTGCAGCAGCAGGTCGCCGTGGCACAGCGCGGCGTCCAGCGAATCGTTCGGGAAGCGCACCATTTTTTGCAGCTTTTTCGGTGCTTTATCAGCAAGGCCAAAGCGGCTATCAAACAGTGAATGGCCAACCGACACCGTCATGGTCAGGTTATCCGGCGCGATAAACGCCCCGAGAATGCCCGAATCCATCGGCGGCAGCCGCGGGTTCGGCGTATCCGGCGCGGGGCCGCCCTTCATGAGAAAGGCAATACGGTCGGTCAGCAGGCGGAACAGGCGTTCAAGATCGGCCTTATCCGCCGCCAGCACATCAAACGCCACCAGCATCATCGACGCCTGCTGTGGCGTCAGTACGCCCGCCTGATGCTCGCCGTAAAACGGCTGCGTCTCCATGCGGCTATTCGCCACCGGCGCGTCGCTGGCCTTCGCCGCGTGCGCGACCGGGCAGCCGCCGGAAATCGCCAGCGCGCCGCCCAGCGCGCCGATCCCTTTTAATAAACGACGACGTGAAGGTTCATTCAGGTCGTCGGCATGTTGCTTTGCCATGGTACTTAGTCCAGCCCCAGGATCCCACGCAGCTGCGCCAGATCTTCCGCCAGCGTGGTGATCGGCCCCTTCAGCGCGTTACGATCCGCGTCGGTCAGTTTATCGTAGGTTTCAAACCCGTCTTTGGTGCGGTATTTGGCCAGGATAGCGTCCACTTTCTTAAAGTTGGCGTCGACCTTGGCCAGCAGCGCGCTGTTCTCTTTTTGCAGCTGCGGACGCAGCAGGTCGACAATCTTCTGCGCGCCGTCGATGTTGGCCTGGAAGTCCCACAGGTCGGTGTGGCTGTAGCGGTCTTCTTCACCGCTGATTTTGCTCGCCGCCACTTCTTCAATCAGACCGGCCGCGCCGCCCACCACTTTTGACGGCGGGAAGGCCAGCTCGTCGATGCGTTTTTGCAGCTCCAGCACATCGCTGTTCAGCTGCTCGGCATAGTGTTCCATGCCTTTCACGCTGTTATCGCCAAACAGCGCTTTTTCCAGACGGTGGAAGCCGGTGAATTTTGGATCCGCCGCTTTTTGCTCGTAGTCGTCTTCACGCGCGTCAATGCTGCCGTCCAGGTCGGAGAACAGCTCGGCGATAGGTTCGATACGCTCGTAGTGCTGGCGCGTCGGCGCATACAGGGATTTCGCTTTTTCGATATCGCCCGCTTTCACCGCGTCGGTAAAGGCTTTGGTGCCTTTCACCAGCTCGGCGGTTTCCGCCGTCACGTAGGCTTTATAGGCGGTGATGGCGTCGTTGAGCCCCAGCAGCGCGTTGGCTTTCGCCGCGTCTTTGGTGGCTTCACCTTTTACAATCAGCTTGCCTTTCGGGTTGGTCAGCAGGCCGCAGGTCATGTCATATTCGCCCGGCTGCAGGTTGGCGGTCATTTTCTGGGTAAAGCCCGGCGCGATATTCTCGCGCTCTTCCACCACCATCACCCCTTTCAGGATCTCCCACTCCAGCGCCTTCTGGCTGTGGTTCTGGATGATAAACTGGGTTTTACCGGCGTTAACGGTGATCGACATCGGTTCACACTGCTTGTCGTTTACCGTGACTTTGACCTGCGGGATATCCGCAGCCTGAGCCATAAACGCGGATGAGAAAAGCGCGGCGATGCCCAGCTGTAACGCGCTGCGGCGGAAGTTATTGGTCATGGTCCATCCCTTTCAAATGAGTTCAAATACCGTTATCAGCCCTACGGAGCGATACGTGATGTTGAGGTGGTAGCACGCGGCGGCCAGAAGAACAGCACCAGTGCCGGAATCAAATACAGGAAATACACCGCCACTTCGCTGACGCTTGGCGCCTCCTGATAACCAAAGATGCCTTCCAGCAGGGTGCCGAAAAGCGAATGCGTGGTCAGCGTGGCGCTCAGATCGAAGGCGACGTCCTGGAAGGCGTTCCACAGACCCGCTTCGTGGAAGGCGCGAATCGCTCCGGCCGCCAGACCGGCCGCCACCAGCAGAATAAACAGGCTGGTCCAGCGGAAGAACACGCCGAGGTTGAGGCGAATACCGCCCCAGTACAGCAGAAAGCCGAGTACCACCGCCGTTGCCAGCCCCAGCATCGCTCCCAACGGTGGCCAGATGCCCACGTCCTGCTGGAACGCCGCCAGCAGGAAGAACACCGACTCCAGCCCTTCGCGCGCCACGGCGAAAAAGACCATCATAATCAGCGCCCAGCCGTGGTTGTTGCCCTTTTGCAGCGCGTTATCGACCGCCTGCTCCAGCTGCTGTTTGACGTTGCGGGACACCTTGCGCATCCAGAACACCATCCACGTGAGGATAACCACGGCGATGACCGCCACCAGCCCTTCAAACAGCTCCTGCTCTTTTTGCGGGAACTCGCCGGTGGTTTCGTTAATAAAGATGCCTAAACCCAGGCACAGCGCGGCGGCCAGAATCACGCCGATCCACATTACCCCAATCCAGCGCCCGCGCTGGGTACGTTTCAGATAGCTGGCGATCAGGCTGACAATCAGCGCCGCTTCCAGCCCTTCGCGCAACATAATGAGAAAAGGAACAAACATGCAAACACCCTTAAACGTGAAACACCGTCAACTTTTGCAAAGACAGGTAAATGTGAGTGATAGTGATTATCATTAAGCCAAAAAGAAACACAAGCGAAATGTGAGGGAAATAATGACGAGATGTAAAAGAATAGCGGGAATATAGTTACGTAAGTTATTGGATGTAGAGGTTAAAAAAAAAGCCCGCAAAAAATGCAGGCCCGAGAGTGGTAGCCCGGCCGAGCAAAGCGACGCCGGGAAGATGCACCGAGCTACCCCGGAGTCGGTACTATCGCACCTCGTCCGGGCCGCTTAAGCGGGACGGCGGGGCTGAATGATAGTGCGCGTCCGCTTTGGCAAAGCGATCCAGCATGCTGGCTGACGGCGCTTTATCCAGCAGGCTGAACAGCACAATGCCGATGCTGCCGAAGATAAAGCCCGGGATAATTTCGTACAGCCCCAGCCAGCCGAACTGTTTCCAGACGATGACGGTCACGGCACCGATAATCATCCCGGCCAGCGCGCCGTTGCGGGTCATCCGCGACCACATCACCGAGAACAGGACCACCGGGCCGAAAGCCGCGCCGAAGCCCGCCCACGCATAGCTCACCAGACCGAGCACGCGGTTTTCCGGGTTAGCCGCCAGCGCAATTGCCACCAGCGCCACCACCAGCACCATCATGCGCCCTACCCACACCAGCTCTTTCTGGCTGGCGTTTTTACGCAGAAACGCTTTGTACAGATCTTCAGTGATCGCGCTGGAGCACACCAGCAGCTGGCAGCTCAGCGTCGACATCACCGCCGCCAGAATTGCCGACAGCAGAATACCGGCCACCCATGGGTTAAACAGAATCTGCGCCAGCTCAATGAACACCCGCTCGGCGTTCTGGCTAACCGGGCCTGCCACCGCCGGGTTGTTCTGGAAGTAGGCGATACCAAAGAAGCCCACCGCCACCGCGCCGGCAAGGCACAAGATCATCCAGGTCATGCTGATACGGCGAGCATGAACGATACTGTGGTGGGAATCCGCCGCCATAAAGCGCGCCAGGATATGCGGCTGACCAAAGTAGCCGAGGCCCCAGCCCATCAGCGAAATAATCGCCACGAAGTTCAGGCCCTTGAGCATGTCCATGTTTTCAATGCTCTTCTGCTTGATCACCTCCAGCGAATCGCCAAGGCCGCCCACCGCGAAGATGACGATCACCGGCGTCAGGATCAGGGCGAAAATCATCAGGCTCGCCTGCACGGTGTCGGTCCAGCTCACCGCCAGGAAACCGCCGATAAAGGTGTACAGAATGGTCGCTGCCGCACCAGCCCACAGCGCGGTTTCATAGCTCATGCCGAAGGTGCTTTCAAACAGGCGCGCGCCGGCCACAATCCCGGATGCGCAATAGATGGTGAAGAACAGCAGAATCACCAGCGCGGAGATAATCCGCAGCACGCGGCTGTTATCTTCGAAGCGACCGGTGAAATAGTCCGGCAGGGTTAAGGCGTTATTGTTGGCTTCGGTATGCACGCGCAGACGCCCGGCCACCAGCTTCCAGTTGATCCACGCGCCTAAGGTCAGGCCGATGGCGATCCAGCTTTCAGAGATCCCGGCGATAAAAATCGCCCCCGGCAGGCCCATCAGCAGCCAGCCGCTCATATCGGAGGCCCCGGCAGACAGCGCGGTCACGAATGGCCCAAGGCTACGGCCGCCAAGAATATAGTCATCAAAGTTTTTGGTGTTGCGCCATGCAATAAAGCCAATGAGGATCATGCCAAAAATATAGACAAGAAAGGTCACCAGCATCGGTGTGCTTATAGTCATTCAACTCTCCAGAATTATGCGTCGGCAATATCCCAATTTGCCGTTTTTATCATTGCCGGAACGGGGCAATAATTTGAAGCGACCGTATCCTGACGGAAGCCGAATTTTTTCACAAACGATTTAACACTGCATTTACATTGAATGCACCAGGCCAGTGATAGCATTTTTCTATAGGTTGCACTCCCTCACGCTTTTTCGGGTTGCACCGGGAATAACTGTTAAGTAGCGCATAAAACCACGCATGACGGCGTCTTATTCTTCGCGTTTATCATAAGTTTTACCATTAACAATTAATTCACTTTTAAGCCTGCAACGGGCGTCACATTTAACACGGTTGCACAAAGTTGCAACATGGTGGATATTCCTGTTACGCAAAATAATATGACAACCGAGCAACAGGAGTAGATGGCATGGGCACCACCACCATGGGGGTTAAGCTGGATGACGCAACGCGTGAGCGAATTAAGAGTGCGGCGACCCGTATCGACCGTACCCCTCACTGGCTGATCAAGCAGGCAATTTTCAATTATCTGGAAAAGCTGGAAAACGATGAGATCCTGCCGGAGCTGCCTGCGCTGCTGTCCGGTGCCGCCAATGAAAGTGATGAAGCGGCACAGCCAGTGGACGATAACCATCAGCCGTTCCTCGAGTTTGCCGAGCAGATCCTGCCCCAGTCGGTGACCCGTGCGGCAATCACCGCCGCCTGGCGTCGCAGCGAAACCGACGCCGTGCCGATGCTGCTGGAACAGGCTCGTCTACCGCAACCGATCGCCGAGCAGGCGCATCAGCTGGCGTGGAAGCTGGCGGAAAAACTGCGCAACCAGAAAACCGCCAGCGGCCGTGCGGGCATGGTGCAGAGCCTGCTGCAGGAATTCTCCCTCTCCTCACAGGAAGGCGTCGCGCTGATGTGCCTGGCGGAAGCGCTGCTGCGTATTCCGGACAAAGCGACCCGCGATGCGCTGATTCGCGACAAAATCAGCAACGGCAACTGGCAGTCGCATATTGGCCGCAGCCCGTCTCTGTTCGTCAACGCCGCCACCTGGGGCCTGCTGTTTACCGGCAAGCTGGTGTCGACCCACAACGAAACCAGCCTGTCGCGCTCGCTGAACCGCATTATCGGCAAGAGCGGTGAACCGCTGGTACGTAAAGGCGTGGACATGGCGATGCGCCTGATGGGCGAGCAGTTTGTCACCGGTGAAACCATCGCCGAAGCGCTGGCTAACGCCCGTAAGCTGGAAGAGAAAGGCTTCCGCTACTCCTACGATATGCTCGGTGAAGCCGCGCTGACCGCCGCCGATGCCCAGGCCTATATGGTCTCTTATCAGCAGGCGATCCACGCCATCGGTAAAGCCTCCAACGGCCGCGGCATTTATGAAGGCCCGGGCATCTCCATTAAGCTCTCCGCCCTGCACCCGCGCTACAGCCGTGCGCAGTACGACCGCGTGATGGACGAACTCTACCCGCGCCTGAAGTCGCTGACCCTGCTGGCACGCCAGTACGATATCGGCATTAACATCGACGCCGAAGAGGCCGATCGTCTGGAGATCTCGCTCGATCTGCTGGAAAAACTGTGCTTTGAGCCGGAACTGGCGGGCTGGAACGGCATCGGCTTCGTCATCCAGGCCTACCAGAAACGCTGCCCGTTCGTTATCGACTATCTGATTGACCTCGCCACCCGCAGCCGTCGCCGCCTGATGATCCGTCTGGTGAAAGGCGCCTACTGGGACAGCGAAATCAAGCGCGCGCAGATGGATGGCCTCGAGGGCTACCCGGTCTACACCCGTAAGGTTTACACCGACGTCTCCTATCTGGCCTGCGCCAAAAAGCTGCTCGGCGTACCGAACCTGATCTATCCGCAGTTTGCCACCCACAACGCCCACACTCTGGCGGCGATTTATCAGCTTGCCGGCAACAACTATTATCCTGGTCAGTACGAGTTCCAGTGCCTGCACGGCATGGGCGAACCGCTGTACGAACAGGTGGTGGGAAAAGTGGCCGACGGCAAGCTGAACCGCCCATGCCGCATTTACGCCCCGGTCGGCACGCACGAAACGCTGCTGGCCTACCTGGTACGTCGACTGCTGGAAAACGGCGCCAACACCTCGTTCGTTAACCGTATTGCCGATCATAACCTGCCGCTGGACGAGCTGGTTGCCGACCCGGTGCTGGCGGTCGAGAAGATGGCGCTGCAGGAAGGCGCATCCGGCCTGCCGCATCCGAAAATCCCGCTGCCGCGCGATCTCTACGGGAAAGGCCGCGTCAACTCCGCGGGTCTGGATATCGCCAATGAACATCGTCTGGCGTCGCTCTCCTCTTCCCTGCTCAATAGCGCGCTGCACAAGTGGACCGCCAAACCGATGCTGGAGCATCCGGTCGCCGATGGCGACATGGTGTCGGTGATTAACCCGGCGGAGCCGAAAGATATCGTCGGCTACGTGCGTGAAGCCAGCGCCCAGGAAGTGGAACAGGCGCTGGAAAGCGCGGTCAACAACGCGCCGATCTGGTTCGCCACCCCGCCGCAGGAACGCGCCGCGATCCTCGAACGCGCCGCCGTGCTGATGGAAGATCAGATGCAGCCGCTGATGGGCATCCTGGTGCGTGAAGCTGGGAAAACCTTCAGCAATGCCATTGCCGAAGTGCGCGAGGCCGTCGACTTCCTGCACTACTATGCCGGTCAGGTGCGTGACGACTTTGATAACGAAACCCACCGCCCGCTAGGCCCGGTGGTCTGCATCAGCCCGTGGAACTTCCCGCTGGCGATCTTTATGGGCCAGGTGGCCGCCGCGCTGGCCGCGGGCAACAGCGTGCTGGCCAAACCGGCCGAACAAACGCCGCTGATCGCCGCGCAGGGTATCGCGCTGCTGCTGGAAGCGGGCGTTCCGCCGGGCGTGGTGCAGTTGCTGCCAGGCCGTGGTGAAACCGTCGGCGCTCAGTTGACTGGTGATGCCCGCGTGCGCGGCGTGATGTTTACCGGGTCTACCGACGTGGCCAGCCTGCTGCAACGCAACATCGCTACCCGCCTCGACGCCCAGGGCCGCCCGACGCCGCTGATCGCCGAAACCGGCGGCATGAACGCGATGATCGTCGACTCTTCCGCGCTGACTGAGCAGGTGGTGGTCGACGTGGTCGCTTCCGCCTTCGACAGCGCCGGGCAGCGCTGCTCCGCGCTGCGCGTGCTGTGCTTACAGGATGACGTGGCGGACCATACCCTGACCATGCTGCGCGGCGCGATGGCTGAATGCCGGATGGGCAACCCGGGGCGTTTGACCACCGATATCGGGCCGGTTATCGACGCGGAAGCCAAAGCGGGCATCGAGCAGCACATTCAGGCGATGCGCGCCAAGGGACGCACCGTCTTCCAGGCCGCGCGTGAGAACGCCGAAGACAGCCGCGAATGGCAGAGCGGCACCTTTATTCCGCCGACGCTTATCGAGCTGGAAAGCTTCGACGAGCTGAAAAAAGAGGTCTTCGGCCCGGTACTGCACGTGGTGCGCTACAACCGCAACCAGCTGGACGCATTGATTGAGCAGATTAACGCCTCCGGCTACGGTCTGACGCTGGGCGTGCATACCCGTATCGATGAAACCATCGCCCAGGTCACCGGCAGCGCGAAAGTCGGCAACCTGTACGTCAACCGTAATATGGTGGGCGCGGTGGTCGGCGTGCAGCCGTTCGGCGGCGAAGGTCTCTCCGGCACCGGCCCGAAAGCGGGCGGCCCGATGTATCTGTACCGCCTGCTGGCCAGCCGCCCGGAAACGGCGCTCGCCACTACGCTGGCGCGTCAGGATGCGGGCCAGGTGGTGGATACCCAGTTGAAAACGCTGCTGGAGAAACCGTTGACCGCGCTGCAGGGCTACCTGGCGGATCGCCCGGAGCTGCTGGCGCTGAGCAAGCAGTACGGCGAGCTGGCGCAGGCCGGAACCCAGCGCGTGCTGCCGGGGCCGACCGGCGAGCGCAACACCTGGACGCTGGTGCCGCGCGAGCGCGTGCTGTGCATTGCGGATAACGAATCGGATCTGCTGACCCAGCTGGCGGCGGTGATGGCGGTGGGTAGCGAAGTGCTGTGGCCGGACGCACCGCTACAGCGCGAGCTGGCGAAAACGCTGCCGAAAGCTGTTACCGAGCGCGTGCACTTTGCTAAACCGGAAACGCTGATGAACGCGTTCTTCGATGCGGCGATCTACCACGGCGACTCCGACCAGCTGCGCGAGCTGTGCGAGCAGGTGGCGGCGCGCGACGGTGCGATTGTCTCGGTACAGGGCTTTGCGCGCGGGGAAACCAACCTGCTGCTGGAGCGTCTGTATCACGAGCGTTCGCTCAGCGTGAACACCGCGGCAGCGGGCGGTAACGCCAGCCTGATGACGATTGGTTAATCAGGCAGCCATCCCGGGGTCGCTTGCGCTCGCCCG
>NZ_JBKDZH010000123.1:0-2386 GCF_047971185.1 Kluyvera sp. | reverse complement strand
TTCGAATCTGAAGTGTACATCCTTTCCAAAGACGAAGGCGGCCGTCATACTCCGTTCATCAAAGGCTACCGTCCGCAGTTCTACTACCGTACTACTCACGAGACTGGTACAAACGAACTGCCGGAAGGCGTAGAGATGGTAATGCCGGGCGACAACATCAAAATGGTTGTTAACCTGATCAACCCGATCGCGATGGACGATGGTCTGCGTTTCGCAATCCGTGAAGGCGGTCGTACCGTTGGCGCGGGCGTTGTTGCCAAAGTAATGAGCTAATTGCTGATAACATTTGACGCAATGCGCAATAAAAGGGCATCATTTGATGCCCTTTTTGTACGCTGTCGAACCAGAACCTGGCTCATCAGTGATTATTTTTGCCATAATCATTGCTGAGACAGGCTCTGTAGAGGGCGTTTAGTCCGAAACTTATTTCGGTTTGGATCGCCTCGCAATCGCGGGGTGGAAATGTTTGTAGAATACTTCTGACAGGTTGGTTTATGAGTGCGAATACCGAAGCTCAAGGGAGCGGGCGCGGCCTGGAAGCGATGAAGTGGGTCGTTGTTGCCGTATTGCTGATTGTCGCAATTGTGGGTAACTACCTTTATCGCGACATGATGCTGCCGCTGCGTGCGCTGGCCGTAGTAATTATTATTGCTGCAGCGGGTGGTGTCGCGCTGTTGACGACGAAAGGCAAAGCGACCGTTGCGTTTGCTCGTGAAGCGAGAACGGAAGTTCGTAAGGTGATTTGGCCGACTCGCCAGGAAACGCTGCACACTACGCTGATCGTTGCGGCGGTCACTGCGGTAATGTCACTGATCCTGTGGGGACTGGATGGTATTCTGGTTCGCCTGGTATCCTTTATCACTGGCCTGAGGTTCTAAGATGTCTGAAGCACCTAAAAAGCGTTGGTACGTCGTTCAGGCGTTTTCCGGTTTTGAAGGTCGTGTAGCCACGTCGCTGCGCGAGCATATCAAATTACACAACATGGAAGAGCTGTTTGGCGAAGTCATGGTTCCAACCGAAGAAGTGGTTGAAATCCGTGGCGGCCAGCGTCGCAAAAGCGAGCGCAAATTCTTCCCTGGCTACGTCCTCGTTCAGATGGTGATGAACGACGCGAGCTGGCACCTGGTACGCAGCGTTCCGCGCGTTATGGGCTTTATCGGCGGCACCTCCGACCGTCCGGCGCCTATCAGCGACAAAGAAGTTGATGCGATCATGAACCGTCTGCAGCAGGTTGGCGATAAGCCGCGTCCGAAAACGCTGTTTGAACCGGGTGAAATGGTTCGCGTTAACGACGGTCCGTTTGCTGACTTCAACGGCGTGGTCGAAGAAGTGGATTACGAGAAGTCTCGCCTGAAAGTATCTGTTTCTATCTTCGGTCGTGCGACCCCGGTAGAACTGGACTTCGCTCAGGTTGAGAAAGCGTAAGGCTGCGATCAAAAAAGCATCGATCTAATCGTTGCATAGGGCGCGAAATTGGCATACAATTTCGCGCCTTTTGTTTTTATGGGCGCATGCCTGTAAAACGAATTTTTATATCACGGGGAGCCTCTTAGAGGCGCTATTACCCAATTAGAGGATTTTAGAATGGCTAAGAAAGTCCAAGCCTACGTTAAGCTGCAGGTTGCAGCTGGTATGGCAAACCCGAGTCCGCCGGTTGGTCCTGCTCTGGGTCAACAGGGTGTTAACATCATGGAATTCTGCAAAGCGTTCAACGCGAAGACTGATTCCATCGAAAAAGGTCTGCCGATTCCGGTTGTTATCACCGTTTACGCTGACCGTTCTTTCACCTTCATTACCAAAACGCCTCCGGCAGCAGTTCTGCTGAAGAAAGCGGCTGGTATTAAGTCTGGTTCCGGTAAGCCGAACAAAGACAAAGTAGGTAAAATTTCCCGCGCTCAGCTGCAGGAAATCGCGCAGACCAAAGCTGCCGACATGACCGGTGCCGACATTGAAGCGATGACTCGCTCCATCGAAGGTACTGCACGTTCCATGGGCCTGGTAGTGGAGGACTAAGAAATGGCTAAACTGACCAAGCGCATGCGTGTGATCCGTGAGAAAGTTGATGCGACCAAACAGTACGACATCAACGAAGCCATCACTCTGCTGAAAGAACTGGCTACCGCTAAGTTCGTTGAAAGCGTTGATGTTGCCGTTAACCTCGGCATCGACGCTCGTAAATCTGACCAGAACGTCCGTGGCGCAACTGTACTGCCGCACGGTACTGGCCGTTCCGTTCGCGTAGCCGTATTTGCCCAGGGCCCGAACGCTGAAGCTGCTAAAGCTGCAGGCGCCGAGCTGGTAGGTATGGAAGATCTGGCTGACCAGATCAAAAAAGGCGAAATGAACTTTGACGTTGTTATTGCTTCCCCGGATGCAATGCGCGTTG
>NZ_JBKDZH010000122.1:0-37757 GCF_047971185.1 Kluyvera sp. | reverse complement strand
CCCGGTGACAGTGTTTCAGAGAGCGACATCAGAAGGTGTCATTTTTATATCCGCTATCTGTCTGAAAAAAATATTTCCGTTTATTCAGCAGGCTATAACCCTGATGAGATATGTGAGTCTATTAATAAAACTTTGCACAGTCATCTGGCATTATCTGTTGAGCGGGCCAGATTCATTGAAGATATGAAGTTGGCATGTGATTACTCGCTGGTGAAAATCGAGGAGTTTAAGTGGTTGGACATAAATGAACGTGCTGCTTATTGGTTCTGGTCATTTTTCCTTACCCCAAAGGAAATGACCGTTCATATGCCCTTTGCATCTGGTTCTACAGATATTCCGGAGATGTCATTTCCATATCCAGTTATAACCCCGGGGAGTATCCGGCCGCTAAGTATCAATGCATCTCATCAAATGCGACTCGAGTCTATTATCCAGTATTTTGACCAGTGGCAACTTGACAGATATATGGATGCCCGGCTTTCAGCTCAGGGTTTTTCTCCCGCTAAAATGAAGTCACAGATTATCATTCAGCTAAAGGCCAGATGGTCGGAAATATACAGCGAGAAAGATCCCTTTGGGTTTATAAAAGACAGAACGGATGAAAATATGTCATGGGCATGGCGTTATATAAAAAACTATCCCCATCCGTTATTTGATCACATAAATCTAACTCCGGTATCAAAGAAAGAAACCGAGCTGGCACTGTACTGCGTATGGGATACAGCACCCGACGATGGCATTGGGAAAAAGTATTTTATGTCTGAGTTTAAAAAAGCATGGAGCCAGAAAAAATTCAGGGATAGCAGTAAAGACACCAGGGTATTGAATACCCGGCTGCCAAAAGATGTAAAAGAGAAACTGGACTTTATGGCCAGGAAATATAATAAAAGCATTGCCGACATGGTGAGTTATCTTATCGAAGGTGCATATCGCTCTCAGAATAAAGATAAATAAGGTAATAATATCCTTACGGCCATTCAACTGTCCTGGGCTGCTCAGATGTCAGCCCGGATATACTTGCTTATTACAGATAATTTCAAACCTATATCACCCAAAGGAATCAGCGTGGTAAACGTTGTCCGGGTTGCTGCAACTTGTTGATCTGTCATACCGATCGATATGTGAAATTATGATAGCCGCCGACTATCAATGTTTGTAAATTGATCGTTTTTGCAATAGATTATAGCGATCAATTTATGGAAACCGATCTGTATTAACGATTATCTCATCCCCTCTCAAATGCATACGATCAGATGGCCTTTTACAGCAGAAGGCCATTTTTCGTTTATAAAACACTCAGTAAGGAACAACTATGTTGAAGATTACCTCTGCCTTGCTTTTCAGCGCAGCATTATTCAGTACCGCTGCGCACGCTGTTATCCAGGAGCAGCAATGGGGGAACTGGTTTGGTAATACCAGCGGAATGGAATTCGGTATTAACGCCGACAATGATGTTGGTGAGCGCATTACCTTCACTTGCGCCGGAGGCCACCTTGGCATCACCTACAGCGTCCTGGCAAAGAACTATTCCGTTTCTTCTGATGCTGGGCTGAAAGAGCCGGGGCTGAACATTAATTCAACCCACTATCAATTAGGCGAAGCTGCATTTATGGCGCTCAAAAACACTGGTGATGAAGGAGTGCTGGAAGTCACTGAAGCCAGTAAACCATTGTCCAAACCGTTCAAAACCACAGGTCTTCAGGAAGCGCTGAAAGAGGTAACCTGGCAGGACTGCATCAGCCGTTAAGCACCTTTCTTCGCAACAGCACTGTTTGCTGTTTTAACCACTCGTTGCTGGAGTTCTGATACGTCCAGCTGAATCAACGACAAATGTCCTCAGGGTGTCACTATGACAGAGTTTATTTCACGCTTATTTATTATCTCCGTGCTTTCATTTCCAGCTCTAAGCTTTGCCATCACCATTCCCGGTAATATTCACCCAGAGCGATACACGTTCTTTCTGACAGATAGAGGCGGTGAAATGCTTCGCGAAATGAACGATGCGGCAGTCAGTGTAAAACTCAACAACAAAGTTGGTTTTAGCGCTGAGGCACAGAGCAAGGCTGCTGCTGCGAACATATCTCCTTTGCTGTATGCAGCATTACCGCTTGAAAAGAACTTCATCCGCTACGACGGTAAACCGGTTAAGGCCCTGACCTGCCTCATCACGACACGCACCATGCCGGGCCAGAATAAAAATTATACTTGGGAGGAAACTTACTGCCTTGATGAAACCGGTGCTGCTTACATTGGCTCAAAAGGCTGGCCGTCACGCGCTATTGTCGAAAAGAGCTGTGAGGTGAGTGCCTCCGGTTGTCCTGTATATCTTGGCCTTCACAATGATCCACCGACCCTGCGGAATGATGCTGCGGAATATATTCCTTACAGCAGCAAACGCGTAAGTGGGCAGAAAGAAAGTAACTCTCAGCCAAAACCAGCAACTGGAGAAATCGTCGCTGAGCAGGACGGTTATGTGGTGAATTATGTCAAAGGTAGCAGTTGTGCTGACAACAAACTGATTGTCAAAAACACAAGCTCCGGGAAAACCGCCGCAATTGCAGGATTAAATGGTTGCTCTTTTGACCCGAAGAATAATGCCGTAATTATCTTCCCTCTAAACGAATACGTCGGCGTTTACAGTGGCCCCACAAACGCTTCTGAGGAAATAGCCTCCGTCGATCTCCCCTAATTACTCACCCGGTCCGGTATACGCCACCTGCGGTACCGGACGTATTATGGACAGACCTATGAAAAGCCCGAAATTCCCTGACGATACAGATACAGAATCACTGGATCTGACCTGGCCTGTTGTTTTCAGCGTCGCAGGACTCACTCTACTAGGAAGTAAGTCGGTCGTATGCCAGACAATGGGAGCCAGCCTGATGACTTTTAGCCTGATAAGGCTCATAAAAAAACTCGCCACTCTTGCCTGAAAGCTAATTTTCGACCAAAGCTGAAGCGTTGCGTTATCAAAGGGCTGGCTGCAATAGCAGAGGACAGAATCAATGATGATGCCTTTGTTTTATCGATGTGCAGCAAAGCGTATGAATGCTTACCTCTGAACATAAGGCGAGTCGTTAAGTACGAATGGTGTCTTCGATGCTTCCAGTACGGTAAGCCCTTCATTCTGCGGCGATTGCAACATCACCAGATCGACAGGCTAACCCCGCCGACATTACCTGACAGTGAACTGCCGCCAGAGCAAGAGCAGTCACCAGCTTCTTCCTGAACATTTCCTTTTCCATCCACCGCCACTCCATTGGAGTGGCTTTTATGCCCATTTTTAAAGGAATCACCTATGACCCGTTTAGCCAGCAGCTTCGGTGCGACCAATCTCGTTCGCCGCGACCGCCCGTTAACCCGCGACGAACTGGCACATTACGTACCCAGCGTTTTCAGCGAAGAGAAGCATGAATCCCGTAGCGATCGCTATACCTACATTCCAACCATCACTTTGCTCGATCACTTGCAACAGGAAGGCTTCCAGCCGTTCTTTGCCTGCCAGACTCGAGTGAGGGACCAGAGTAAGCGGGAACACACCAAACACATGTTGCGCCTTCGCCGCGCAGGACAAATCACCGGCAAGCAGGTGCCGGAAATCATCCTGCTTAACAGTCATGACGGCTCCAGTTCTTACCAGATGTTACCGGGATTATTCAGATCGGTTTGCCAGAATGGGCTGATTTGCGGTGAGAGTTTTGGTGAGGTACGTGTGCCGCATAAAGGCAACGTAGTAGAGAAGGTTATTGAAGGGGCTTACGAAGTACTGGGGATTTTTGATCAAGTAGAAGAGAAGCGTGATGCCATGCAGTCGCTGATGTTACCTCCACCGGCACAGCAGGCACTGGCAAAAGCAGCGCTGACGTATCGTTATAGCGAAGGTCACCAAACGGTGACGGAATCGCAGATACTCTCTTCACGCCGCTGGCAGGACGAAAGCAACGACTTGTGGACCACTTACCAGCGTATTCAGGAAAACTTGATTAAAGGTGGTCTGTCGGGACGAACGACCAAAGGAAAGCGCACCCATACTCGTGCTGTGAGAGGAATCGACGGCGATGTAAAGCTCAATCGCGCGTTGTGGGTGATGGCTGAAAATATGCTGCAACTTGCATCATGAATCGCTTATTCGAGTTTGTTGATAGCCCTGTAACTCCCGGTTGCGGGGCTTTTGCTTTAAAGGAACCCCCATGCCTGAACTGATTTTACCTCCGGCCTTCCCGGTGAATGAACAGCGTATTATCCGCCGCGCCATGCGCCTGCTGGAGAAATACCTGCGCCAGCCTGGTGAGCAGTTTCTTGCCACGAATTGTACGAAAACCTGGCTACAACTGCATCTGGCGCGACAGGAACGAGAAGTCTTTGTCGTGCTCTACCTCGATAATCAACATCGCCTGCTGGAACATGAAACTCTGTTTCTCGGCACGATCAGCCATACCGAAGTTCATCCCCGTGAAATTGTAAAATCTGCACTGCGCTATAACGCAGCAGCGGTGATAGTCGCCCATAACCATCCGTCCGGGATTACGGATGCAAGTAAGGCAGACAGAACCATCACCGCCCAAATTGTAAACGCTCTGGGGCTGGTCGAGGTTCGGGTGCTGGACCATTTCATTATCGGTAATGGCGAAATATTGTCTTTTACTGAACAGGGCTGGCTGTAGCGAGAAATTTCACCTACTTAACGGATATAAAACAGGAAGAAATGATGGATAAACACGATCCCACTGAATGGGGGCTTCGACGCGATATCACGCCGCGTGTAGGAGCACGACTGGTACAGGAAGGAAATCAACTGCATTACCTGGCTGACCGGGCCAGTATCACCGGCACCTTTAATGAAGCTGAGAGCCGCAAGCTGAATGCAGCATTTCCGCACTTCGCGGAGCAGATGGAGTTAATGCTACTCTCCGGCGAACTAAACCCCCGTTATGCGCACTGTGTCACCCTGTACCATGATGGATTTACCTGTGAAGCTGACACGCTTGGCTCTTATGGTTACGTCTACATCGTCATTTACCTTACTCAACGTTGACCGACTTTAGCCTCAACCTTAACGAGAACAACCCCATGAAAACCTTACCTGCAACAACTCAGCGGGCGGCTAAGCCATGCCCGCCGCCCGTGGTTGTCTGGCAAACGCTACTTACCCGTCTGCTGGAGCAACACTATGGCCTGACTCTGAACGACACGCCGTTCTGCGATGAAACAGTCATTCAGGAACATATTAACGCCGGTATCACACTGGCTGATGCCGTTAACTTTCTGGTGGAAAAGTACGAGCTGGTTCGTATCGATCGCAGGGGATTTAACTGTCAGGAACAATCGCCTTATCTACGGGCTGTAGACATTTTGCGGGCGCGGCAGGCAACCGGCCTGTTGCGGCGAAGTCATCATCCTTCGACGCGCTGAATCTTGCGAGCCTCCTTCCCGAATTACATTCCCGATCTGTCTTCCTTATTTACTCATTGCATAACGCGCCAGCCACTCCCGGCAGGCGCGTTTGCTTTTATACGGACAAAAATCATGCAAACAGAAGCTGAAGTTTTAACCGACCATAATGAGCTGATTTGTTCAACCAGTATTGAACGCATTGTTACAGGACGTGATGCTGCGCTGAGCCTGATAGAAATCCTGATCCAGGAGCTTGATGATATCTCACGGCTAACCTCCAGCATCGGTGGTGATGTGGCGGAGCATTGGGCGATGCGACAGGGCCATTCCTTTGACTGCTGGCTGATGCAACCAGTAGATAAAGCGATGCCGGTGATTACCCGCAATATCGATCGCAGTATCTGGCGCGATCTCATGCTGAAGTCCGGGATGTTGACCCTGATGGATGCCGAAGCCCGCAGTCAGTGGGCGAAGAACCTGGAGGAGGGCGATCTCCCGGCTATTAGCGAAGCCAACATCCTGAGTACCTTTGAACAACTCCACCACAATAAACGGGATGTTTTCGAACGTGGGATTATCAATGTATTTAAAGGGTTAAGCTGGGACTACAAAACCAATAATCCCTGCTATTTCGGTAAGAAGATTATCGTCAACAACTTGGTGAAGCACGACCGATGGGGCTACAGCTTGAATTGGGGCTGGCGGCGCGATCAGTTAGCCGATCTGGAGCGAATGCTCTACCTGCTGGATGGGAAGGCCATTCCCGATAACCGGCATGATGTCTCCATCCGGTTTATGGATTTTGTGCGCGATAATCCGCATCAGCAGGTTTTCGAAGACGATTTGTTCACTATTCGCTACTTTCAGAAGGGCAGTGGACATATCACTTTTAAACGCCTGGATCTGGTGGAGAAGATGAATGACATCGTGGCGAAGCACTTTCCGGGAGCCTTGCCTGCGAAATGAGAGATGATGTTTTTATAGGCACCTCTATGCTAATCTTAATAGGAGTTATTAAAGGAGGTAATCCCTATGGGTTCGCTTAATAAACAAACCATCAGCGCACAGATACCCGTTGAATTGGCTGCTGCTGTTGAGAATCTGGCAATTGAGTTAGATCGTTCTAAAAGCTGGATTATTAAGGAAGCGTTGACCAGTATGCTGGCCGAAAGAGAACGGCGTCACCAGAGCATCCAGGCCGGTCTTGCCGATGTGGATGCCGGGCGCGTGGTGAGCCACTCGGACATGGTGGATTTTGCTAATCGCTTAAAGAAATCCTGATAAATGGAAATTTACTGGACGCTTAAAGCTCAGGATGACCTGGAACGTATCTACCGTTTTGCCCTTCAGTACAGCCGCCAGCACGCCGATGACGTTTTGGATCGCCTGATTATTGGCTGTGCTGGTCTTACAGTGCATCCGGCAATTGGCATACAGCAGACTCGGTATGAACCTCGTGAGGTCCGAAAAGTGTTATTCGATGACTATGAGGTTCACTACGAACTCCGTGACAATGATATCTATATCGTGGATCTCTGGCATACCAAAGAAGAACGTTGAAGAGATGCTCTTCACATTAGCGAGTATTTCCCACTAGCTTAAAACTCATTTTTGTGTTTTTTACTCTTTATTGTGTTTTAATGATATCCATTACTTCTTGGTAAGTGGGGAGGGCATCATGCAAAACAAAATCAAAGAACTTCGTACTCAACTATCAATCACTCAGCGTGAATTGGCGGATATGGTTGGTACCAGCCAACAGCAGATCCAGCGTATAGAGACAGGGAAAGTTGCGGCCAAGTTAGGACTGGCGCAGGCGATAAGCGCTGTCTTAAAGAAACCATTGAATGCAGTTTTTCCTGGTAACGATACTTTATTGCAAAAAGTGCGCAATCAAAGTAGCCGTAGTGATGATGATCTGGAAAGCATCGCCGCTAGTGGTATTGAAATGGATGGCTGCATTTGGACGGTGAAACTCTGGTTACGAGGGCAGCAAGATTATTTGCTGTTACCCATTTCCCCGGCTGATAAGCGTCGTTTTTACTCATACTTTCAGGAAAGAGCAGCGCCTGATTATGAGCATTTCTTTGTTTTCGACTCTGAACAGCATCGTTATGCCTTAAATGCCCGAGAGGTGATTTTCCACCAATTCTTGTTTGATGGTTTTCCACCTATCCCTAATGAAGAGGCAAATGAAGGAAGATATGGGAATGTCCATATCACCATGGTGAACGGTGGTCCGGTTATTGAGCTTTACTGTGAGCCAGATGAGTCCGAGGACGAAAGTAATGGCGATATCGGTCAGTTGAATGCATTTTTTGACATTTTGGAATCAGAGTCGGAATCAACCGAGAGGTATCAGTTAACCGACATAGATGGAGAAGATGCTTTCATCCGTATTGGTTCTATTGCGATGGTGCGAATCGCGCTTGACGCGTTAGAGCCTGTGGAAGACGATGAGGAGTAATTGTTGAGTTAGCTAAGACTTCAGAGAATCGCGTTGAGTATACATGTGAGTATATATGGCGGTTCTCTTATTTTTCAATTTCAATTGTTTCAGTTGGTTACGTCGAGAATCGCGGTGCGGCCTTCGCCCCCAACCTCTTCCTCTCCCCCAATTCCCCCATACCTCCCCCACGCCGTCTATACTCATTCTCTCGCAGTCAAAAAGGAGTCAAAAATGACGATTCATAAGAAAGGTCAGGCGCGCTGGGAAGGGGATTTAAAACACGGTAAAGGTACCGTCTCAACGGAAAGCGGCGTGTTGGATCGGCAGCCCTACGGCTTTAACACCCGATTTGAAGGCGCAAAAGGTACCAACCCCGAGGAGCTGATCGGCGCGGCGCATGCGGCCTGTTTCTCGATGGCGCTCTCGTTAATGCTGGGCGAAGCGGGCTATACCGCCGACCATATCGATACGGTGGCGGATGTGTCGCTGGATAAAACCGACGGCGGCTTTGCTATTACCCGGGTGGCGCTGAAAAGCAACGTCGCGGTGCCCGGCATTGATGAAAAAAACTTTGATGACATCATTCAGAAAGCAAAGGCCGGCTGTCCGGTGTCGCAGCTGCTGAAAGCGGAAATCACTCTCGATTATCAGCTTAATGCCTGATAACTCACGGCCCGGCACGTGGATGCCGGGCGATAAGCTTATGCTGAGCCGTTCGACCGCTTGAGCCACAGGGAATAAAACTCTTTTCCCGTCACCGGTTTACCGTAGTAGAACCCCTGTAGCCAGCTTGGTTTGAGGGTTTTCATAATCTCAATCTGCATCTCCGTTTCAACCCCCTCGACGACGGTTTTCATTGCCATTTTGTTGGAGATATCAATGATGCTGGCGATCAGATGCATATGCGCATTTTCAGGGGTAATACGGTTGATGAACTTGCGGTCAATCTTAAGGATATCAAGCGTATAATCCTCTAAATAGCTGAGGTTAGAATAGCCGGTGCCGAAGTCATCAATGGCGATTAATATGCCCAGTTCCTGCAGCCTGGAGAACGTTTCATTAATCTGCTTATTGTCGTTCAATAACTCGCTTTCGGTGATCTCGACGACCAGACGAACCTTATTGGCTTTAAAATCCTTCAGGAACAGGCGACAGTCGTCGATGATCTCGCCGGACAAAATGTGCTGCGAACTGAAGTTGATGCTGACGTGAAATCCGTCAGGCAGCGAAGACTGTAGAGGCAGCAGCCAGCGCTTCACCTGCGCCATTAGCTGACGTGTCATGGGCACGATAAGCCCGGACTCTTCCGCCAGCGGGATGAACTGGTTCGGGGGAATAATGCCATCGTCGGGTGAAATCCAGCGCGCGAGCACTTCGCAGCCCACCAGCTGTTCGGTCTGTGTCGACATCTGCGGCTGGAAATAGGGCTGGATTTCTCCCTTCTCTATTGCCATTTCAAATTTGGTGCGCAGGGACTTGGGCTTACCGATAATGCGCCAGACGCCAAAGCCGATTGCCGGACCGGCGAAAAGAAACAGCAGGAACAGCGTCATTTCGGACAGCAGCTGTTGCAGGCAGTTACGCTGGTCGAGGGTATGGTAAATCACCGAATAGTCGTAGCGGGAGGATTGTGCCGTTTTCTCCCTGCTTTCAGATGCGTTAAGTTGAGGAAGCCGGGCGCTGACTTTACCCTGGCTATCAAGATATTCTGAACCGATATTGATGTAGAAGTTTTCAGTCTGGCTGCGTCCTGCCAGATCGTTATTAAAATAGAATGTCGGAATGCTGGCGATAAGCTCGTATGGCCCGTAGGTCCGCTTCAGGTTGACCGTCATGGTGACTTTTAACGGAATCGGGCCGTAGCTCAGGGAGAGCGATTTACCATTCTGAAAGTAGTTTTCCACCGGTAAATAGGTATTGCCCGAGGCTGATGTACAGACGATCGTTTGATTGTCCACAACGCTGAAAGAGCGGGAGTAGGGCGTCAAGGTTGCCAGCTGGCTGAGCGCGGGACCGGTGACGTTGCACACGCCGTTGAAGAGCTCTGCGGCTTTGGTCATTGAACCGGTAACGGTGTCCAGCATCTGATCGATTCTCAGCACGGCGCTATCGAGTGCAAGCTCATCATCCATATTATTTTTACTTTCTACTTCAGTAACAATAATAAAGGCCCCGATAAGCCACATGCACAGCCCGCAAAGGGTTGATACAAGCGCTTTTTTTACCAACTGACTGTTTTTTTTCACCAGACGTTCCTAACTGTAAAGCAAGCGCAGGTTAGCTCCGCCCAACTTCAAAAATGATCCCCGGAGGGCCCGGATTACAGATGATGTAGTGCAATGATGATATGTGGTTCAACAAACTACGATCGGGTCAATAAAAAATGCCTGATATTACTCGGCAATAATGAACTAACCAATTCAGGAATTAATTATAATATATTAAATGTCTTAAAGTATACCGGGCCAATCCGCTGAAATACCCAAGTTAATACAACCTATTTACCTGTTTGGTGTATGCAGTGTAAATATTCTTATGGTTTTTCAAAAGTTGTTGATATTTTAATGTTGTTAGAGAATGATGTCATTTGATTTATATTTGGCGAAAACTTGCCAGATGATTAAAATCAGCAATGGTAAACCTGGGTTAAACAAAGTTTTATTATTCATGACTCTGAAAAATTAATGTTTTAATTCGTGATGGAAATAGTTAATGACTTGTTTTTAAGAAAAAATAAATGAACCAACAAATAGGGGGAAGGATGCCGAAGATGTTAACCTTGTGATCTGTTTGAACGATCGAATAGGCAAAAACAATAGTTAATGGCTATCAGTGATTCTGCTATCGATCGTTCTATCCTGTTTGCTCAGTGTGGCTCTTTATACTACTATCGGTGGTTATAAGTATAATACCTCGGCATATTCGAGTTTTGGATTCTTTTATGGTGAATAGTTTATCCAGGAAGATGCCATTATAATTTACCGCCCCTCTTGTACGAGAAAGACGTTGAACTTTTCAAAAAAAATAAATGTTGGCCTCTTTATTTCAGTCGTTATTATGCTGATGACGGGTTATTACGTCGTAGAGAGTCTGAAATCTCGGGTTAGCAAGGTGTATATGGATATTAGTCGGAATTACTCGGCTAATATCGGGAAGCTTTATATTGAAAGAATCCTGCACGGCATTGAAACTAAAATTATTACGGCGAGCCGTGAACTGGGGCATACGGACCTTAGCAATGAAGCCGTGAAGGATGACATTTCCAGAACCGCGCTGGCGATTCTGAATAACTCACCGGAGCTGGATGCGGTTGTTATGGCTGATAAAGATGGCCATTTTGTCCGCGTGCCCGATAACAACTATCAGGATCTGTTCCCCAATGGGAAAATCAAAGATCGAGAGTGGTTTATCCATGACGCCAACTCTGCGACGCATATCCGGTTTACTGAACCCCATAATGACTCTTTCACCGGCATTTCAACCGTCACCGTCTCAACCCCGCTGATCAACGCACTTGGGCGTTTTAACGGCATCCTGGCTTTTGATATTAATCTGTCGCAAATCAGCCGTAATATGGAAAAAATGTCGCCGCCGATTGAAGGGCACATCGTGTTACTTTCGAGCAGCGGGCAGGTGATTGCCGACGACATGATCGATAATGTCTGGCAGCCGGATAATATTGAGCAAATCTATCCGCTGTTAAAGAAAAACAGCGGTACCTATTACGATGATGTCAGCAAGTCGTGGTTTTTCTCCTACCAGTTTGAAGGCCCGCGCTGGACGCTTATCTATAGCGTCAGCGACAGCAATCTGAAGCAGCAGGTTTGGGACGATACCCAGGAAGTTCTCTACGGGTTTATTACCTTTATGGTGGTGCTGCTGACCTTCGGCTTTTTCCTGAAATATCACTGGGAGAAAAAGCTGGTCAGTATTATCGGGCACATCAAGACCGGTACGCCACAAGGTTATGATAATCTTGAGTACTTCCTTTCTGAGGAAATTAACCGTACCAAGCATCGTGAAAAAACGCTCACCGATGAGAGCCAACGAGATGTCCTGACCGGCGCGCTGAACCGCCGGGCGCTGGAACTGGCGCTGGATAAGAAGATCGCCAAACAGGAACATTTTTCGTTCTCGCTGCTGGATATTGATAACTTCAAAACCATCAACGATCGTTTCGGCCACGTGGTGGGCGATGATGTGTTGAAATTTATCTCCTTTACCTGCCGTAATCTCCTCGAAGGCTATGGCTGCCAGCTATATCGCTATGGCGGGGAAGAGTTCGCCATTCTGTTCAATCGCATGAATGCGGAACAGGCGTTTCATGTGCTGGAGAAATGTCATGCCGCGCTGCGCGATCGTGAGTGGCGCGAAGAGGGGCTACAGGTGACGTTTAGCGCCGGGCTGGCGCGGTGGCAGGGGCAGGAAAAACAGGTGCTGGTTGAACACGTTGATAGCCTGTTGTATCAGGCGAAACAGGCAGGTAAGAACCAGACGGTGATGACGAGTTGACGAGCAAAAAGCGGCCAGCTTAATATGAAAAGGGGACGAAATATCGTCCCCTTTTTGCGCCAATGGTGGCGGTGAAAAGCGTGATTATGGCAGGCGGAAAGCGGAAACGGCCTGCGTCATTGTGTGGGTTTGCTCCTCCAGCGACGCCGCAGCCGATGCCGACTGCTGAACCAGCGCCGCATTCTGCTGCGTGACGCTGTCCATCTCGTTGACGGCCTGCTCAATTTGCATAATGCCGCGGCTTTGTTCGTCCGAAGCAATGGAGATATGCTCCATCAACCCGTTAACCTTATTCACTGAATTGATGATTTCAGAGATCGCCGCGCCGGTACGCTGCACCTGCTGGGAGCCGCTGTGAACGTTTTTAACCGACTCGGTAATCAGCCCTTCGATCTCTTTGGCCGCCACGGCGCTGCGCTGCGCCAGGCTGCGGACTTCACTGGCGACCACCGCAAAACCACGCCCCTGGGTGCCCGCCCGTGCGGCTTCCACCGCCGCGTTCAGCGCCAGAATATTGGTCTGAAAGGCAATGCCATTAATCACGCTGGTGATATCTTCAATTTTGCGGGAATTGGTGGTGATGCGATCCATCGTGCCGATCACCTCCTGCGCCACTTTCTCCCCCTCGCGCGCGTTTTTGACCGCTTCACGGGTAAGGTGGCTGGCCTGCGCGACGTTATCCGTGTTGTTTTTCACCGTTGCGGAGACCTGCTCCATGCTGGCGGCCGTCTCGGTTAGCGCCGCGGCCTGCTGCTCGGTGCGGGAGGCTAAGTCAATGTTGCCGCTGGCAATGTCGCGGGATGCCTGGGCAACCGTCTGGCTGGAATCGCGAACCTGACCGATAATGCGTACCAGCGATTGCCGCATCTGCTCCATGCTGTCCTGAAGCCGATCGAGTTCATTGTGCGAACGCGCGTGAGTGATGATCGGCCGGTCCAGCTGGCCTGCGGCGATCTGCTGGCACTGTTCGCCAATCTGCTGGATCGGGTTAAAGACATAGCGCTTCATCAGCAGCTGTACGCCAGCAATCACCAGCAGGAACAGGGCGACGAAGGTGAAGATAGCGCCGATGCCAAAGCGGAAGTTGCTTTTCGCCTCCGCGTTGAGCGTTCTGGCGTAGTCCTGATGAATGGCCAACACGTTGTCCAGCTGGATCTCAAACTGGCGGTCGTAGGAGGCGATCTGTGGGATCAGGGCGTTAAACTGCGCGGCGCTGTTTGACTGCGCGGCGGCCAGCAGCGGGACAAGCGCCTGATTGCGGTAGTTTTGCCACGCCTCCACGTAGAGTGCGACGCTGGCGTGCTCGTTTTTGAGCTTTGGTGCCTCGCTGAAGGCTCTGAAGGAGTCATCCGCTTTGGCCATGACGGCTTTGATGCCCTCCAGGCGTTCGGCGGCGGAGGTTAAATTCCCCTTTTCCAGCAGGTGCATATATTCCATCACCTGTACCCGCATTGTGCGGCTATGGTTGATGGGATCGATAATCGACAGAACAACCTGGATTTCTTTATTCACGTTATCCAGAGAGCGGTTGCTTTGCACCATCAGCCACATATTTGAGGTGGCGTTAACGGCGAAGAAGGCGAGCAGTAACAAAAGTACAATCAGGGAGGTTTTTTTTAATGACATACGTGAGCCTATAAATGTTCAGCACATATCATTGTGATATCGGCAGAAGCTTGAAAAAATGAAAGAATTTACCGATTCTTTTGCCAATTTTACGTTTCCGCACCGCGTGAGTTTATGCAGTCAATAAGCAGTCTGCTGTCGCTGTGATCCATTTCCCCTCGTCGCGCCTACCGTTGCGTATTTTTTCGGCAATGGTGGAGGAAGGTGTCTCGCCCTCCCGGTGAACATCCTCTTTTTCCTAATGTTTTATACGCTCATTTCACTTCATTAGCGGGTTTAAGGCTCGTTTTCCCGCAGTTCTGCACGCTTGTTTGAATAGAAATATAAATAATCCTAATGAAATCTAATTTCGCTTGTGAGCAGGGTTTAGTTTTTTTTTGCAAAAACCGATTATTTAACTAGTAGACCCTCTCAGGAAATAAATATGATGTTAAATCGAATAAAAATCGTTACCAGTTTGATGATCGCTCTGGGTTTGCTGGGAGCGCTGCAACTCTTCTCCAGCGGGCTATTTTTCAACGTATTGAATCACGATCAGGATAACCTGGCGCATTTACAGCAGATTAGTGAAAAGCAGGAGACGCTGAACAAAACCTGGTCAGCGATGCTGCAAACGCGTAACTCGCTGAATCGCACGGCGTTACGTCATATGCTGGACATGAATAATATGGGCGCGGGCGCAACCGTACCTGAGCTGCTCAGCATTGCCGAAACGACGCTGAAGCAGGCCAACGGACTGTGGAGTACCCACCGATCTATCGAGATCGACCCGCGAACCAACCGTACGGTGATTACCCAGCTTGAACGTGATTTTGATAGTTACTACAACGCGCTAGGGGAGCTGATTAAGCTACTGGCCGCGGGCGATCTTGACGGCGCGCTCGACCAGCCGACCCAGCGTTTCCAGGATCAGCTGGAAGAGAGCTATAACCAGTATTTGCATGAAAACGGGCGAATTCATCAGCTGGTCAACCAGGATTCGGCCAGTTCCATGGGTATGGCAAAATGGACGCTGGCGGGCGTGCTGCTGGGCATTATGCTGATCTTTAGCCTCGTGTGGTACGGCATCCGCCAGATTCTGTTGAAGCCGCTGCACTCGCTGCTGGAAAGCATCCGCCTGATTGCGCGCGGTGATTTGGTTTGCAAGATCGATGTGCAGGGCAGCAACGAAATCGGCGAGCTGGCGTCCACGCTGCGTGATATGCAGGCCGAGCTGGCGCGCACCGTCGGCGAGGTTCGTATCGGGGCGGATGCCATCTATACCGGGGCAATGGAAATTTCGGTAGGCAATAACGATCTTTCCGCCCGCACCGAGCAGCAGGCCGCGTCGCTGGAACAAACGGCGGCGAGTATGGAAGAGCTGACCGCGACGGTTAAACAGAATGCCGAAAACGCCCAGCAGGCCAGCCATCTGGCGCTGAGCGCCTCCGAGACGGCGGGACGCGGCGGCAAGGTGGTGGAAAACGTGGTCACCACCATGACCGAAATTGCCGGCAGTTCACAGAAAATCGCCGATATCACCAGCGTGATTGATGGCATCGCCTTCCAGACCAATATTCTGGCGCTGAACGCGGCGGTGGAAGCCGCGCGAGCGGGTGAGCAGGGGCGTGGTTTTGCGGTGGTCGCCAGTGAAGTCCGCAGCCTGGCACAGCGCAGCGCGCAGGCGGCAAAAGAGATTAAGATCTTAATTGATGAGTCGGTCAACAAGGTCTCTACCGGTTCTACGCTGGTCGAAAGCGCGGGCGAAACCATGAATGAAATCGTGGGTGCCGTGACGCGGGTTACCGACATCATGAGCGAAATCGCCTCGGCTTCTGAAGAGCAGAGTCGCGGTATTGAGCAGGTGAGCGTCGCGGTGGCGGAGATGGATCGCGTGACCCAGCAGAACACGTCGCTGGTTGAGGAGTCCGCTACCGCAGCGGCGGCGCTGGAAGAGCAGGCGAGCCGTCTGAATCAGGCCGTCGCGGTATTCCATATTCATCATACGCATGAAACCCCAACGCTAAAAACGCCGCAGGTGCGTCAACATGTTGAGAAAAAGGCAGTAGCGTCTCAGCCCGCCCCGAAGCCGGCTGAGGTGAAGAAAGACGATACCGATGGCTGGGAAACGTTCTGATTTCCGCCAGGTGATGAAAAAGCGACAACTAAGGTTGTCGCTTTTTTTATGGCCTGTGCGGCTAAGCGTGAGGCACGGCGCTGGCGTTGAGGATCTTTTGTAACGCCAGCCGCTGCGGTTGTGCAATCTCGCTCGGCGTTTGCGCGGTATGTTCCAGGCCGCGATGGTACAGCGCAACCAGCCAGTCATAGATATAGCGGATATGCCCTGTAAACTGCTCTTCCCCCAACGACGTCAGGCGCTGGCTGGCGCTGGCCTGCGCCGCCGGTTCAAAGACCGCCTTACCCAGGTTGACCTTGCTTGCAGGCCGCTGTGCAGGCGGCGTGTGCTGATACCCAAGCCAGCTAATAAAATCGCTCAGCACGTTGGCGGCGCAGGTCTGGCCGCGCACCATATCGTTTTCATACGGCGCCAGCGCCCGTTCGAGCTGCTTGTCCAGCGCCTGATGATAGGCGGTGGCGATAATCACCTCGCACAGTCCGCGCAGGCGCTCGGCAGGGATGTCCAACTGTGCGAGCACCTGCGGTTTCCCGCTAAGCTGGCGCACATGATTTACCCAGCGCTGAAAAATCAGCGCCGCAAACCGCGAATCATTTTGCGGTGCGGCGGGGCTGGCGCTATCGCCGGCGAACAGGTCCAGATCCAGCCCCGGGGTCAGCGTCTGCGCGGGCTTTTGCTGGAACTGCAGCCCGCACTGTTTGATGGCGCTGCGCGATAGGGTGAGCAGCCCGGTCAGTTCGCCAAAATGGGCCGCCTGAGATTGCAGGCCGCGAACCAGCGTTTCGACCTCTTTTGCCGTGCCAATTTCGGGGGCGAGTAAATCGGCAACCTGCGCCTGAAGCCGTGCCTGGCAAGCCGACTCCAGCCCCGCGAACCGCTGTTCTCGGGACGCGGGGCTCAGGGCGTCGGTCAACCACTCCCGCAGGCGGAACAGGTTGCGGCGATCCATCGCCTGGAGGATCCCCCAATGCTTACCCGCGCGGCTCAGCAGGCGCTGTACGCCGTCATCGAGGTGGCCTTGATCGCTAAAACGCCGATCGAAAGGCGTTACCGCCCAGACCAGGCGCGGCAGGGCGCTATCGACTCGACCCTGGGTTCGGTCCAGCCAGTCGCTCAGCTGGGTGGCGGTCTGCGTCATGCCGGATTGCTCGCTGGCCGGGTTGCAGAGCAGCAGCGTATCGGGCAGCAGACGGCGGGCAAAGGCATCCAGCTCGCCGATCGGAATATCGATAATGTCGATTTCGCCCGGCGTGGCCTGCTCGCTTAGCGACAGGTTAACGCACAGGCACAGGCTGGCCAGCCTCTGGCGGCTGATGCTGACGTGCTGCTGAATCACGCCATCGTGCAGCGGGCAGACCAGCACGTCTTCATCGTGGATCTGAACGCCCGCCGGGGCCGGAAACAGAAACCCGTCGGCTGGCAGCATAAAGTTGTCGACCAGCAGGCTCGCAGGGGCCAGCACGCTGCCGGCATGCCCCGTTTGCGCCAGGGTCAGCGCCAGCGCTTCCCAGGCGGCGGTCACCACGGGGTCTTCTCCCCACAGCAGCCCCAGAAGCGAGGCGCGATCGTGAATGCTTAACGATTCCGCCAGCTCCGCCATCTGATAGATCAGGCCGTCATCGGGGCCTTCGTCGTTGCCCAGGAAGGTGCGCCACTCTTGCGCCACCGTAGCAAACTGATGCCGCGTCATTCCAGGCGCAGGCTGCGCCAGGCGGTAGGGATGAAGCGCGGTGATGCGGGCGCTAACGTCGCTGGCGGTGATAGCCCGCGCGTCCGGGCGGGCGTGGTAGCGGCGCATGAGCTTTATCGCCAGCTCGCTCTCGTCGAACAGCTCCAGCAGCAGCGGGTAGTTCTCGCTTTGCGGCAGCGGCGCGTGGGTAAAGCGCACCGCCATCAGCGGTGAGACGCCGGGATTAATATGCAGCAGATAGTTGAACGTTTTATCGCCCAGCTGGACGCCCGGCCAGTCGCCCTCTTCGCACAGCAGGGTGCTCAGCAGGTGATGCTTGCCTTCCGTTGAATGGCCGTAAAGCCCCAGCGTAAGGGGAGCGCTCGACAGAGCGTCCAGCGCCTGCCCGGCGATTGGCGACAGGCGGCCCAGGCGGTTGTCGGCCTCAATTTCCAGCCGCGGCGAGCGTGTACGGTTAGTGGCTATCCAGCGTTCAAGCGCCTGGAGCGTAAGGGTTGATTGATTCATTTGGTATAGACGCTCCCGCTGTCAATCCAGTAGTGGTTTTCACCGCGATAGCTGTTGGCTAGCGTATTCAGTTTCAGGCTCAGCATGTCAAGCGCGACGGGCGTGCCGTCCTGCATCCAGGCTTCGGCGATCGCGACGCCGCATTTGGCTGGGTCATACCGCAGCCGAACGGAGATCACCCCATCGCCGGCGATATGTTTTGCCAGCGCCGCGGAGTTTATCTTCAGCAGATACAGCGGTGAAGCGGGCCAGCGCACGTCTGCGAGCTGGCGAAAACCCAGACACACGTTGCCGCGCAGCGGAAACTGCAGCCGGGTATCCAGCCGGGCGTGGGGATTATCGAGATCGATATCGTCGTACCAGATGTTCTCTTTGCTCAGCGTATGGCTGCCGTCCAGCACGCCAAGATGGCGCAGCGTGGAGTAGGCCTGAATATCCGCAGCTTTAAAGTTGAACCCCGGCAGGCGCAGATCCATCGCCAGGCTGCACAGCATCGCGCCGAGGGCCGCCGTCGATTTAGGGTTGCCAATCCGCCCCTGACGGCCGAACGGGAAGCGCTCGTGAATCGGGTAGTTTTCCAGCCAGTGAATGCGGTTAACCGGCACCGGCTGTAACGAGCGCAGCAGCGTCTGGATACCCGGCAGGCAGGCGGGTCGCCCGGTAATCAGCAGGACATCGCAGCAGTAGTGCGAAATCACTTCGCACAGCGCTTTGAGCGGCGTGACGATCGAAAAGCGGCCGCTCGCCATCGCCTCATCCAGCGTGCGCATTTCCACCCGCAGCGGCACATCGAGCACATTAAAGCCGAGGCTTTCCGGCGGCAGCAGCGGGTGCACCGTTTTGTGAATCGCGTTCAGCACGTTATCGGTTAACGCATGGGGCAGGAGTGTTCCGAAGGTGCCGTCGAGCACCGTTTCGCGCTGCAGCGCGTCGCTCTGTTCCCAGCGGGACAAAACGGCGTGGCCCAGCGGGATCAGCAGCTGGAGCGTCATCTGCTGGCGCAGAACGCGGTGGCTGTCGGTTTGCCCGGCTTCGCCAAACAGCTGTGTCATCACTTCAGAGGCGTCCGCCACGCCCGCATCCTGCAGCGCTTTTTGCATCGCGGGCAGCACGCAAAGCTGGACGACGTCGAGCAGAATGTCGTCGCCCGCCACCTTAAAGCCTTCACGGAACAGCAGGCGCGGCGCGATTTTGACATTGCTCCCCAGGCCGCCATCCAGCTGGTATTGGGTAATCGCCATGTCCGTTGTGCCGCCGCCGATATCGATCGACGCGACGCGCAGCGTGGAGCCTGGCGGTTCATCGGCGGCCAGCTGGCGTTCCGGGCGCGCAAGGCTGCGGAAGAACGCATCGCTGTGGCCGGCATAGTTAATCAGCGCTTCATTGTACAGCCACACCAGCTGGCCGCAGGTGGCTTCATCCCACTCCATATGAACCGTCGCGGCAGGCACCGTCGTGTGCTCTTCGCCGCGGCGCGCGGAAAAATCATCATCCTGCGGGTGCCATCCCATCGCCTTCCAGATCAGTGCGATGGCCTCTTCCGTACGCTGACGGAAGATCTCGCGTTCCTGTTTTGGCATCGCGGAGGGCAGCGTCAGGATCAAATGCCGCAGGCGGCGAGGCGCGCCGCTGTGGCCGAGCGACTGGCGGTGGCTGACGCTGTTGATCTGCGATAGCGCCTGCGCCAGCAGTTCGCAGAGCATCATGGTCATCAGCGAGCTGCGGCTGTAGGTCGGAATGAATACCGGCAGGCGTTCGTCCATCGGCTGACGGTACAGCGGTTCGCCGTCGTCATTCATCAGCGTCATCAGCGGCATGCCGGTAGCCTGCGGCTCCTGAAGATTTTTCCCGGCGGGCTGGCTGAAACGCCAGGCCTGATGCGCCGGGGTATCGTCCCACAGATAGCGGCGCGGGCTGGAGATGCCGCTGGCACCTTCCGTACCCTGACGCTGGGTGGCCAGCGCCAGGGCCTCGTCGCCGATGCGGGCGATGGAAGGCCAGGCGAAGGCATCATCTCTGCCGCTTTCCATCGAGAAGTGCGGTTTGCCAAAGCGCGCTTCGCTGAACTCCAGATAGCTGGAGAACAGGCCGTCGCTAAAGCAGTGCGGCTGGCTGAGGGAGCGAATCGCCAGTTCGGTACACTGGCGTAGCCCTTCGTTTTGCACGCCATGATCTTCAATCAGCACGCCGCAGGTGTGGGTATTACCGACGTCGAGCACCAGATCGACGGCGATCGGCGGTACGTGCAGCGTTTCGCTGACGATCTGGATTTCCGGCACCTGCAGCTGCTCGGCCAGCATCTCCAGCACGTTCAGGTAGTGTCCCTGGTACTCAAAGGCCTTCAGCGCGGCGTTAATCTCACGGTCGCTATAGTCTTCATGCTGCTGGATGTAGTGCATAAACGCGTCGCGCAGCCAGCCGTTGACCCAGGTTTGATCGAGGAATTCGCTCAGCTCGTGGTTGCGCCACGCGAGCATAAAGTGGGTGCCGTTACGGACATCGGCCGCACTCGGCGCCAGCGCGCTGCCCGGATCGCTGTCGGCCACCACCTGGGTATCGAACGCCAGGCAAATACGTAATGTGTTGCCAGCGGCATCGGGGGTATCGAGGAGGTGAAACTGCACGCGAGCCCAGTTATCCGGCCCGCCGGTAAAGGTGCGACGGGCGCTGGTGCGCAGGAAAGGCAGCGGCAGCCAGATGCCGTTGAGGATCTTCAGCGATCGTTCAAGCGGCCAGCTGTTTTCCGGGCGGACGATTTCACTTGAACCGTGCTCTTCGTCGGCGAGGATATACTTTTCGATCTGCGCATCAAAGTCGAGGCGGAGCAGCGGGCCGTTGGCGCTTTGGCGCACGAAGCCGCCGCGGCCGGGCGCGGACATTTCCGGGCGCAGGCCAAAATCGAGGAACTGGATGCCGCTGTTTTTAATCAGTGAAACGGCAGATTTATAGGCGATAAGATTTGCCAGCATGGAATTATTTACTCACTTTTCGGAAAGTCACGGGCACCACCGTGTCGCTATCGAAACGTCCGGTGCACTGCGCCGCGCCGGTCAGACCCTGGGTGCAAACTACCTCCGGGACCGTGTAGCGACTGCCGTCGGAGCAGCGTGCCTTGCCATTATTTTTAATCACCAGATTGCCTGACTGCATCAGCCCGGAGGTGATTTCCGTTCGGCAGGTGGTGTTGTCGCCCAGCGTCAGACGCACCGTTCCGGCGTTGTTGTTAATCTGGTAGCGAAGCACCGGCGGTTTGCCGCTAATGGCGTCGCGGAACTCAATCGTCGCGCGCCAGTTACCGTTGAGGAAGCGCGTGGTGCCCGCTTTGACGGACGCCGCCGGCAGAACCAGGGCATCTTTGGGAATCGGTACTTCCGCCGCGGCCGCCGTCTCTGGCTTCTCTTTTTCCGCAGCAGGCGGCGTGACCACCGTGGCCTGCGCCAGCGGCAGCGACGAGCTGAACGCGGGTTGAGGGATCATGATGGGCGCAGGCTCAGGGGCTACTGCCGGTAGCGCGGTTGGTTCGCTGTTCTGGGCGATGAGCGGCAGAACATAGCGGGATAGCGGCTCCCACGCGGCGGGAATGGCGATGAGCACGATCCCCACCATCGCCACGCGACGAACCACCTTCGGCCAGGTGGAGGCCGCCGCGACCGGCGCGGGGCGCGGTGCAGCCGTCGGCGCTTCGGCGGGCTGTTGCGGTTTTTCCACCACGCTGAGCGTCACGATAGTCGGCAGCGGATCGTCAATATGCACTTCTTCCTTCGGCGCAAAGGAGATGAGCGTCGGTTCGTTCATCGCCACCGGCTCAGGCTCAGGAATAGGATCCGGCTCCGGTTCTGGCTCCGGGATCAGCGTGGCGCGTAGCGGTGCCAGCGGGTCTTCCTGATAATCCGCGTTGAGGGCGGAAAAGCCCCAGAAGGTAATAACAGGCTTATTATCAACCAGATAGAGGTGCTGGCTGGCGGGAAAGCGAAACACGTTTTCCAGCAGAATGCCGAACAGCTGTATTGAGGATTTGTCGCTTTGCTGGCAGCGTTTGCTGAGCTTTTTGGCGGTGCTTAAACAGGTTTCGAGGTAACGCAGGGCCTGCTCCCGCTGTTGCAGCGTGGCGGCCGCCCAGCTGATGACGGTGCCGCCGTTCGGCGCGTACCAGTCGATTTTTTCTCTGTTTTCGTCCGGCTGCGGGATAGCCAGCGCGTCCGCCAGCATTTGCTGCTTGCGCAGGCGCAAAGTTTCGCGGATCTGCAGCGCAGCGTTGAAAATTGTCTGACCGTTTTCGCCCAGTGCGAGAAAATCATCAAAGTTACCACTGCGCAATAGAGTTTTTGCCACGAATCAACCTTACTATTAAAAGCGAAATAAACCTGAGGAATTACCGGAGGCTATTTTAACGGTTTTATGTGGAAAAATACGGCAGGGGAACCGGGAATCACGGCGCGGAAATGCGGGCTAATAAGCCGATTGCGGGATTAATGTGAATTTTTATCTATGATTATGTTATCTGCGTTGTGGTACTGAAAATGCTTTTTGTGTTAAATGATAATAAATAAAAAAATAGAAGCATTTTTAATAATGAAAAAATGCTTCAAAACCGTAAAGAAATGACGGGTAAAATATATTTATATACTGAAGTTGTAAACTTTTCCGGCGCTTTCACTATTCGTTTGTCCCGCCTGGGTGTACAACGATGCCCCATTGTCGGCTTTGTTGACAATGCTCTTCAGGGTATTAATTTTCTGCATATGAATATCCAGCAAATTATAGATATTCTGGTTGTGCTGGTTTGCTGATGTTGCCCGCTCGGTGATATTTTTCCAGTGGTTAGCAAATTCAGCGTTCTGCCGATAAGGCGCCGCAAGATTCAGGCGAGTTTCTTCCTGGCGGCGTAACTCATCATAGTAACCAATGGTTGAGAGCAGACGGCTCTTGGTATCAGAGACAATCTGCAACGACACCGGATTAATCTGCGGTCGTCTTAACTGGTTCATTTCTTCAGCCAGAATGGCCTCCAGTTCAGCCATGGTATCTTCGATTTTTACCAGAATAGAACGTAAATTTTCCATAGTTATTATTTGCTAACCGTTATAAAAATTAGAGAATGTCCTGCAGTAAGGCCTGGGCAATTTTATCGGTGTCAATTTGCAGCTCACCGGCGTCCATCGCGGCCTTAATACTGGCAAGGCGTTCAAAGTTAACATCGTTCCCGCTGTCGCTTTGGATCTGCTGGGTTAGCGCGCTGAGCTTAAACTGCGATCCGCTGTCGCCCGTATGTTCAACCGGGGCGGCGTTGGGTTCGCGCGTTTTGGTGCGCAGCGTGATGTCATGTTGGGTATTGCCAGGTGTTACAGGCAGTGTTCGTTCGATGCTCATAATCATCCTCGCCAATGTTGTTAATGGTTTATTCACTCGCTTATAAAATATATATCGGAGCGAACAAAATTCTCTAAAGCTAATGTTGCAGAGAAATACTCACTTTCCCGGCTGAAATCACTTTTCCGGTCACTATTTGACCATTTTTAGTTTTGATGCGGATGTTGCCGCCGATCGCCGCGTTATCCATCGCTTTGCCGCTGGCGCGGATGTGGAAGCCGGTGCCCTGGGCCACCACTTCCACGTCTTCCCCGGCGGTAATGGCCCAGTTCTGGCGCATCTGGTTTGCCTGCAGCGGCTGCCCGACGTTCACCGACCGGGTGGTGATGCGGCCAATGATGTCATCTTTATTCAACAGCAGGCCGCCCGGCAGGCGGTCCATCGAACCCTGCTGTGGCTTTATGTCCTCGGCCTGAATCTGCGTGCCGGTCGCCAGCGTTCGGCTGGCTACCCACCATCGGCCCTCCGCCTTTATGGCGATCTGCAGGAACTTACGCTCCGTTCCGCACTGGGCGATGACGCTGCGGTTACCGGCGAGCCGCGTATCGTTGCCGCTTAATGACAGTTTGGGCTCCGCGCACAGCGTCTCCAGCTGCTTTTGCGGCGTGAGAACGGTGACCGAGCGGGTGATGTTTTTATCTAACCCGTTATTCACCAGCCGGGTGAGCTGCTGTTCAAGCGAGGCGGCGCTGGCATACGCTGGCGCAATGACCAGCAGCAGCGCCAGGAATGGCAAAAGATGACGATAGCGGCGAAACATTTCGTGATTACCTTATATATACGTGCGCAGGATAAAACTCCTTAGCAGGAAATTCTCGTGCTAAAAAGTATATGTCATTACCGCTAATTCCAAACGCTTCAAATGGCGTCAGGTTTGTCAGCATATCAGGCTTTAAAATTAATTTAATGTCGCTGGCGGGATTAGTTATCTAAAAGCCGTTACTTTTGACGTATTTTCAAAGTATAGAATTGCATCATTCCGACTTAATATAGAGGAGTAAATAATTTATATGTAGAGGTCATCAGTGCCATGATCGATAAGCTTGATAATTCTTTTCAGTTTCAGCAGCAGGCATTAAATCTGTTGAACAAACGACAGGATATATTAGCTTCAAATATTGCCAATGCCGATACCCCAGGCTACCAGGCTCGGGATATTGACTTTGCCTCTCAGCTAAAAGAAGTGATGGCGAAAGGGGAGTCTACGCACGCCTCCTTAAATCTGTCAATGACGTCGGGGAACCATATTCCAGCATCGGCGCCGGCGATTGATAACAGCCAGCTGCTCTATCGAATTCCCGATCAGCCAAGCATTGATGGGAATACCGTTGATATGGATCGTGAGCGCGTGAGCTTTGTTGACAATAACGTGAAGTATCAGACCAGCTTAACTGTTCTCGGTTCGCAAATTAAGAACATGATGAGCGTCATTAGTCAGGGTTAATAACAGTTATGTCCTTATTCAGTATTTTAGATATTTCCGGTTCGGCGATGGCGGCGCAGTCAAAAAGGCTGAACGTCAGCGCCAGCAATATGGCGAACGCGGATAGCGCCATCGGCCCGGACGGTAACCCTTATCGCGCGCGTCAGGTCGTCTTCCAGGTGAATGCCGCGCCGGGCCAGGAAATTGGCGGCGTGAAGGTCAGCGAGGTGGTGGAAAGCACCGAGCCGGAACGTCTGGTTTATGAGCCGGGTAGCCCGCTGGCGGATGAACGCGGATACGTGCGTAAGCCGAATGTCGACGTGGTCAGTGAAATGGTGAACACCATTTCAGCTTCCCGTAGCTATCAGGCCAACGTGGAAGTGATGAACAGCGCGAAAACGCTGATGTTGAAAACCCTGACTCTGGGTCAATAAGGAAACGCGACATGGCCGTATCGGCAGTAATGAATGAAACCAGCGCCGCCGCGCGCACCAGCAGTAACACGATGGGCGATACCGTCGAAGAGTTAATGAATAACTTTATGACGCTGCTGGTGGCGCAGATGCAAAACCAGGATCCGACCAACCCGATGGATAACAACCAGCTGACCTCGCAGCTGACGCAGTTCCAGACGGCGGCGGGCGTTCAGCAGCTGAACTCCACGGTCGGCGCGGTCGGCATGCTGGTGACCAGTATGCAGCAGATGAATGCAACGCAGTGGATCGGGCGCAGCATTCTGATTGAAGGGGATTCCGTGATTTCGAACGCGGAAGACGGCAATCAGGGCTTTGCTTTCTCCCTCAGCAGCGATGCGGATGTGGTGACCGTGGTGCTGACGGACGAGCAGGGCAACGCCTATACCGCGGACCTGAAAAACGTTAAGGCTGGCGTGCAGCAGTTCACCATGGATGACCTGGAAAACTTCCAGCCGGCCGATCCTCGCACCATTGAAAACGGCAACTTCACGGTGTCACTGACCGCTTCGAATGAAGATGGCAACACGCCGGAAATTGTCTCCCTGAAAAAAGCCAGCGTCCAGGGTGTCTCCTATACCCCAACGGGTGCCGTACTGGAGCTTGGCCTGCTGGGCACCGCAACCCTTGGCGAGGTTTACCTCGTCGAATAACGGTTTGTCTCTCTTTATCATTTTTTGCGTCAGGAAAGAAATTAATGAGTTTTTCACAAGGACTTAGCGGGCTGAACTCCGCTTCACAGGCACTGGATGTGGTGGGTAACAACATCGCGAACTCCCAGACCGTCGGTTTTAAATCTGGCTCTATCGCCTTTGCCGACGTCTTCGCCGGCTCACAGATTGGTATGGGTGTGCAGGTTGCAGGCGTGAACCAGAACTTTAGCGATGGCGTTCTGGGTCAGGGCACCAGCAACCTGGACATGGGCATCTCCGGCAACGGCTTCTTCCGGATGGTCAATGAAGCGGGCAGCGTGTTCTACAGCCGTAACGGCCAGTTCAAGAGCGACGAGAATGGCTACATCATCAATAACCAGGGGATGTATCTGACCGGTTATCAGGCGACGGGCACGCCGCCAACCATCCAGGCAGGCGCGGCGGTTGGTCCTATTCAGATCCCATCGGGCCAGCGCGTCGACCGGCGGCACCATGAAGGGCAACCTCGATTCCGGCTCTGAGGCGATCGTGGATATTGATTTCGATCCTTCCGATCCGAAAAGCTACAACTCGGTGACCCAGGTTGATGCCTACGACAGCCAGGGTAACAAGCACACCATTAACGTCTACTACGTGAAAACGGGCAACAACGAATGGACGGCTTACTCCAGCGACACCACCGCACCGGTGCTGGATGGGGACGGCAACGTGGAGTATCAGTCGACCAACCTCTCCTTTGATCCGGCAGGGCAGCTGCAGACCAACCCGGCAACGCTGAACGTTCAGAGCGCGAGCTATAACGGCGCCGAAGCGCTGAATTTCAATCTCGATCTGGATGGTATGACCCAGCAGGCCACCGATACGGCGATGGATAGCCCGAGCACCAACGGCTATGCCCCGGGCATGATGACCGGCTATGTGATCGGCGATAGCGGCGAAGTGATCGCCTCCTACAGCAACGGCGAGAAGCAGATCCTCGGCCAGGTTGTGCTGTCGAGCTTCACCAACCCCGGCGGCCTGCAGTCTGAAGGTAACAACTGCTGGTCCGAAACGCCGCAGTCCGGGCAGCCGGTCAACGGTATTTCCGGCACGGGTAACCTGGGCACGCTGTACGGCAACCGTCTGGAAGCCTCGAACGTGGATCTGAGCCAGGAGATGGTCAACATGATCGTTTACCAGCGTAACTACCAGTCCAACTCGCAGACCATTCGTACCCAGTCTGAAATCTTACAGACCCTGGTAAACCTAGGCTAACGGCGGGCTGATATGGATCGTGCGATTTATACCGCCATGGGGGCAGCGAATGCTGCCCTCAACCGACAGGCGGTCACCTCTAATAACCTCGCCAACGCATCAACGCCGGGCTTTCGCGCGCAGCTGATGGCGTACCGCGCGGTGCCGGTTAACGGGCCGGGCGTGGAAACGCGCGCGCACGTGACGGAGTCGACTCCCTATCACGATATCTCGATGGGCGCGATTAACCATACCGGGCGCGATCTGGATGTGGCGCTGCCGCAGAACGGCTGGCTGGCCGTGGAGATGGCCGACGGTACCGAGGCCTACACCCGCGCGGGCAATATTGAAGTGGACGCCGACGGCCAGCTGCGCGTGCGCGGCTACGCGCTGGTGGGCGATGGCGGCCCAATTGCCGTACCGCCGCAGTCTGAAGTGACGATTGGGCCAGACGGCACTATTTCCGTATTAGGGGCCGGCGATGAGCCGTCGGCGATGGCGCAGGTTGGCCGCATCAAGATTGTCAACGGCGAAGCGATGGCATTGCAGCTGGGAGACGACGGGCTGTATCACGGTGGTGAAGGCGTGGCGCCTGCGGATCTGGATATGAAGCTGATGCCCGGCGCGCTGGAAAGCAGCAACGTCAGCCCGGTGAAAGGCATGGTGGATATGATCGCCACGGCCCGCAGCTTCGAGATGCAGATGAAAGTTATCAGCACCGCGGATGAAAACGCGCGGTCTGCCAATCAGCTCCTCACCATCGCCTAAGGCCGACAAGGAGAAACAAGATGATTCGTTCTTTATGGATCGCCAAAACGGGCCTGGAATCACAGCAAACCAATATGGATGTGATTTCCAACAACCTGGCGAACGTCAGCACCAACGGCTTTAAGCGCCAGCGTGCCGTCTTTGAAGACATGCTCTATCAAACCCTGCGTCAACCGGGGGCGCAGTCTTCCGAGCAGACGACGATCCCGTCCGGCCTGCAGATCGGTACCGGCGTGCGTCCGGTGGCGACCGAGCGTATCCACAGCCAGGGTAGCCTGACGCAAACCAACAACAGCAAAGATGTTGCGATTCAGGGCAAGGGCTTTTTCCAGGTCCAGCTGCCGGATGGCAGCACCGCCTATACCCGCGATGGTTCGTTCCAGTTCGATCAGAACGGCCAGCTGGTGACCTCCAGCGGCTACCAGATTCAGCCGGCGATCAACATTCCGCAGGATGCCAACACCCTGACCGTAGGGAAAGACGGCATCGTGAGCGTGACCATCGTTGGCCAGACCGCGCCGCAGCAGGTTGGGCAGCTGACCCTCGCGACGTTTATCAATGAATCTGGCCTGGAAAGCATCGGTGAGAACCTGTATCGCGAAACCCAGGCTTCAGGGGCGCCGAACGAGTCCACGCCGGGGCTGAACGGGGCCGGAACGCTGAGCCAGGGGTTTGTGGAAACGTCGAATGTGAACGTCGCTGAAGAGCTGGTCAATATGATCCAGACCCAGCGTGCGTATGAAATTAACAGTAAGGCCGTCTCAACATCCGATCAGATGTTGCAGCGGCTGATGCAACTTTAACAGCATCCTGGGTAGCGGCCCCGCAGGGGATCCTACCGTTACCCAGGCATCCTGATGTAATGAATGATATGAAAAATCAACCCTGTTCCGTTATGACCGAGACGGATAAATCCCGCACGCTGTCTTTCCTTTCCAGAGCGCTTTCCGTGATGTCGCTGGCGCTGGTTCTGGGCGGGTGTGCGTATATCCCTCATAAACCCCTGGTGGACGGACAGACGACGGCAAGCCCGGCTCCTTCGGTTCGCGGTACGGCGAACGGTTCGATCTTTCAAAGCGGACAAGCAATGAACTATGGCTTTCAGCCCTTATTTGAGGATCGCCGGCCAAGAAACGTGGGCGATACGCTGACCATCGTATTACAGGAAAACGTCAGCGCCAGTAAGAGCTCGTCGGCGAACGCGTCGCGGGGCGGCTCGGCCGGGCTGAACTTTGATACTACCCCACGCATGCTGGAAGGCCTGTTCGGCAACGGTCGCGCCAATACGTCCATCAACGGGGACAACACATTTAACGGTAAAGGCGGCGCTGCGGCGCAGAACACCTTTAGCGGAACCATCACCGTCACGGTGAATCAGGTGCTGGAGAACGGCAACCTTAACGTGGTCGGGGAGAAACAGATTGCCATCAACCAGGGCACGGAATTCATTCGTTTCTCCGGCGTCGTGAATCCACGCACGATCAGCGGCAGCAACACGGTGGTATCGACCCAGGTTGCGGATGCCCGAATTGAATATGTCGGCAACGGCTACATTAACGAAGCGCAACAGATGGGCTGGCTCCAGCGTCTGTTCCTGAACGTTTCGCCTTTTTAATCGGTGGATGATGGAACACTATTTTTTAACTCTTTGTCTTAGCGTGTTTTGCGCTGGGTTGATGACGGTCTTGCCGCCGTCGGCGCATGCTGAACGCATCCGTGATTTAACCTCGGTGCAGGGCGTGCGCAGCAACTCCTTAATGGGCTACGGGCTGGTGGTTGGCCTTGACGGTACCGGCGACCAGACCATGCAGACGCCGTTCACCACGCAAAGCCTGAACAACATGCTCTCGCAGCTGGGGATTACCGTCCCGGCGGGCACTAACATGCAGCTGAAGAACGTGGCGGCAGTTATGGTGACCGCCGAGCTGCCGGCTTTTGCGCGCTCCGGTGAAACCATTGATGTGGTGGTTTCTTCGATGGGTAACGCTAAGAGCCTGCGCGGCGGTACGCTGCTGATGACCCCGCTGAAAGGGGGGGATAACCAAATCTACGCGCTGGCGCAGGGTAACCTGCTGGTCTCGGGAACCAGCGCGCAAAGCGGCGGAAGCTCGGTGCAGAGCAACCAGCTGAACGGCGCGCGCATCTCCAACGGCGCCACCGTTGAGCGTGAAGTGCCGATGAACTTTAGCGAGCAGACGGCCCTGCGTCTGCAGCTTAACGACGGCGACTTCTCGCTGGCGCAGCAGATTAGCGACACCATTAACCGTCGCTTCGGCGGCTCGACCGCCGTACCGGAAGATGCGCGAGTGGTGAAGCTGTACGCGCCTGCCGACAGCGCCGCGCGCGTCCGCTTCCTGGCCGACGTGCAGAATCTGGAGGTCAAGATAGGGCCGATGGATGCGCGGGTGATCGTCAACTCCCGTACCGGCTCGGTGGTGATGAACCGCCACGTCAGACTGGACGCGTGCGCCGTGGCGCAGGGCGACCTGACGGTTGAAGTGTCGAACAGTAACGTGGTCAATCAGCCTGATACGCCGTTCGCCGGTGGGCAGACCGTGGTCACCCAGGATACGCGCGTGTCGGTGCGTGAAGGCAATGGTTCGCTACAGCGCGTGAACACCAGCGCTGACCTTAACAACGTGGTGCGGGCGCTGAATAGCCTCGGGGCGACGCCGAACGATCTGATGTCGATTCTGCAGTCAATGAAAAGCGCGGGCTGCCTGCGCGCGAAGCTGGAGACCAACTGATGAACAGCGCGCCGCTACACACCGGAGCCGCTTTTGATGTGCGTGCGCTGGACTCCCTGAAGCGGGCCTCAAGAGAGGACCCGCAGGAGGGGCTGAAAGCCGCAGCAAAACAAATGGAAGGCATGTTCGTCCAGATGATGCTGAAAAGCATGCGGGATGCGACCTTTAAAGACGGGCTGCTCAATTCGCAGCAGACCGAGATGTTTACGTCGATGTACGACCAGCAGATTGCTCAGGAGATTGCCCAGAAGGGCGATCTCGGGCTGGCCGAAATGATGCTTAAACAGATGGGCGTCGAACCTGACGAGGTAACCACCTCGACCGGCACCACGGAGGTACCGCTGCTGATCGACACTTCCGGCTTTAAACAGGTGCCGCAGCGTATCGCGGCCCAGGACACCCGTGAAGCGCCGGGGGAAACCGCCCGCGCTCGTTTCGCTAACCGCAGCATGAAGAGCGATAGCTTTATTTCACGCCTGCTGAAGCCGGCGATTGAAGCTTCGCAAAAAAGCGGCGTGCCGCACCAGCTGATCATCGCTCAGGCGGCGCTGGAGTCTGGCTGGGGCAACCGTGAAATTCTGACCCAGGACGGCAAGCCGAGCTACAACCTGTTCGGCATCAAGGCCACCGGCGGGTGGAAAGGGAAGACCACCGAAATCACCACCACGGAATATATCAACGGTAAGCCGCAAAAGATTAAAGCCGCGTTTCGCGTCTACGACTCCTACGCGCATGCGCTGGAGGACCACGCCGCGCTGCTGACCAAAAACCCGCGCTACCAGGGCGTGCCGCGCTCGCCCACGCTGGAGGGCGCAGCGCACGCGCTCCAGTCGGGCGGTTACGCAACCGACCCGAAATATGCAAAGAAGCTCATCTCCGTGATGCAGCAAGTTAAACACAACGTTAACGAAGCGTTAAATGCATATAAAAATGACCTTTCTTCTCTATTTTAGCGGTCTGGCGTTTTAGTTATTTTTTCGCGAACCGATAGGTTAATTAGAGAGTAAGAATTTTCGACGCCAGGTTAAACCGTGTTACAGCGCTTCAGGGACCTGGCACAGTAGAGAGTACAAAACCATGAATTTGATGTATCTGGCTCAGAGCGGTCTCAGTTCAGCGCAATCAGCACTCAACGTGGTCGGTAATAACCTCAGCAACGCGATGACCACCGGCTACAGCCGCCAGCACATTTTGCTGGGCGAGGCGGGCGGTAAAACCACCGGCTATGGCTACTTTGGCTACGGCGTGCAGGTTAACGGCGTACAGCGCGCCTACGATGCTTTTGTGAATAACCAGGTACGCGGCGCGGCAACGGAGTATCAGTCCATGGCCAGCCGTTATGAGCAGCTGAGCCAGATTGACGATATGCTCGGTGACGATACCTATAATATCTCCGTCTCCATGGGCGCGATGTTCGGCGCAATGGAAAAGATGAGCAGCGACCCGGTCAGCGCGGCGGCTCGTCAGGAGACGTTGTCGCAGTTTAACGCCCTCTCATATCAATTTCAGACCAACAGTAAGACGCTTAACGGCCTGGAAAAAAGCACCAATACCCAGATTAACCAGAGCGTCGATGAGATCAACGCCGCCGCGGAGCAGCTGGCGAAGCTGAACCAGGAAATCGCTAAGATCCACGGGCAAACGGGAACGGTTCCGCCGAACCTGCTCGATCAGCGCGATCAACTGCTGGGCAAGCTGAACGATCAGGTGGGCATCCGCGTAACGGAGAACCCAACGACCGGCCGCGTCGACGTTACCATGGCCAACGGCCTTCCGCTGGTCAACGGCGACCGCCACTATCAGCTGGAAACCTCAGCATCGCCGGAGAACCCGAATAAAACCATCGTTTCTTATGTTGATGCGTCGGGGAACTCGCTGCCGCTGGATGAGGCCAAAATTACCAACGGTAAGCTCGGCGGCCTGTTTAAATTCCGCAATGAAGATCTGGAAGATTCGCGCAATCAGCTCAACATGCTGGCGCTACAGATGGCGAACCGCCTCAACGAGGTCAACCAGCAGGGTTATGACCTGAACGGCAATCCGGGCGGCAACATTTTCAACATTGCCGATCCGGTGGCGCTGGTCAACCGCAATAACGCGGGCGATGCCACGCTGAACACCACCTTCACCGACGTCAGCCAGGTCAAAGCGCAGGACTACACCCTGACCTTTAAAGGCCCGGGCGAGAGCGATTGGGAAGTGAAAAACGCCGACGGTTCGCTGGTGCCGACCACCATCGGCCCGGACGGCGAACTGATGTTTGACGGCATTTCCGTGTCGCCGCAGGGCAACCCGCAGGAAAATGACAGCTTTATCCTCAACCCGGTTGCGGGCGTGGCGGATAAGCTGACCGTGGCCATTACCGATGGCAACCAGATTGCGGCGTCAAGCTCGCCCGATCCCGACGATGAAAGCAACAACGAAAACATCAAAGCGCTGATTGCGATTAAAGACGAAGCCCTGATCGGCAAGTCGACGCTGACGGAAGCCTATGCCAGCCTGGTCAGCTCTGTCGGTTCCGCGATGACGGCTCTGAAGGCCAACGCCAGCACCAGCGCGAAAACCTATGAGGCAATGCTGTATCAGCAACAGGCGATTTCCGGCGTCGATCTGAATGAAGAGTACATCAACCTGCAGATGTATTCCCAGTATTACCAGGCTAATGCCCAGGTGCTGCAGACGGCCACCACCCTGTTTGACACGATTTTAAGCATTCGTTAATGACGCTGCCCGGGAACCAGGGCCAGAGTGAGTAACAAGATAAGGATAGAGCGATGCGTCTAAGCACTCAGTACATGTATCAAAACAATATTGATAGTTTATCGAAGGCGATTGTCGGCGGTAATGATATCTATATGCGTCTGTCCTCCGGGCAGATCCTGCTGAAACCTTCTGACGATCCGGCTGGCGCGTCGCAGGCCATTATCTACCAGAACGCGCTGTCGACAATGGATCAGTTCGATACCTCGCGGATGTACGCCTACGATTCGCTGGCGCAGGAAGATAACGTACTGAGTTCGCTGAGCAACCTGATGACAACCAGCCTTTCTGAGAAGATCGTCGCCGGCGGCAACGGCGCGTATTCGGATGCCGATCGCCAGGCGCTGGCGACGGAGCTGCAGGGGATCCGCGATAACATGCTGGATCTGGCCAACAGCAAAAACAGCAACGGACGCTATATTTTTGGCGGTTATAAAACCGGCTCCGAACCGTTCCAGAAAGACGGTACCTACGTCGGCGGCGATACCGCGATGACGCAGATTGTGGCCGACAGCACCGAAATGCAGGTTGGCCATACCGGTAGCGATGTGTTCATGAGCGGTACCGAACATGACATTTTTGCCGCCCTCGATAGCGCGATTGAGGCGCTGAATAAGCCGATTGAATCGGACGAGGACCGCGAGGCTCTGCAGGCGACGCTGGATAGCGTCAACGTTTCCCTCAAAAAGGGCATTGATAACCTCGGTAAGGTGCAGGCGGAAGTCGGGACCAATCTGCAGCAGCTTGAGAACCTGAGCTACAGCTCGGATACCCAGCGCATCTCGGTGGAGTCGCGGCTGCAGCAAACCGTCGGTTCCGACCCGGATGCGATGATTACGCTGGTCTCCCAGTCAAAGATGTCTGAGTTTGCGCTCAGCTCGTCAATGATGGTTTTCCAGACCATGCAGCAGATGTCGATATTCAATATGTTACGTTAATGTTTGTTTGTTGTAGTGGGTATTAGATCTAATATTCATTATTTAAAGCAAATGGCATTTAAACGTTAATTATTATTGTTGGCATTTTTAGGTAATTATTCTCATATAGAAAATTACCGGCTGAAAGTATTATCGATGTGACTATTGTGGGAATTCTGAACCTAAATTTAGATTAAACGAAGGTTAAGAATTTTCCACACGAAAAAGCCGTTATGACGTTTTCTTTCTGTCGAATCGATTGTCGTGGTTATCACTTTTATCAAAGCAAAGTAAAGAACGGGGTGAGGAATAACGACGTTTCTTTACAAAATTAGATAAATGATGTGTCGAATTGCGTACCAATGTAAGAGCTTATCAGGCTGTGTGATTTCGTTATTTTCTACAATAATTGCTGAGCATTTTATAATAGGAATATAGAAATTATGGACGGTCTCTATACCCCGGTCGGGGTGGTGGATAAGAATGAGCTGTGGGCCCGCTACAGCTCGCTGGTAAGACACGAAGCGCTACGCCTGCAGGTTCGCCTTCCTGCCAGCGTCGATCTCGATGATTTGATACAGGCGGGCGCCATGGGGTTACTGGCGGCAATCGATGATTTTGACCCCAGTAAAGGCATTGTGCTCAGCAAATATATTGTCCAGCGCGTGCGCTGGGCGCTGATTGACGAGCTGCGGGAAAGGGACTGGGTTCCCCGCCGCGTTCGCAGTAATGCAAGGGAGATATCTGCTGTAATTCAAAGGCTTGAGCAAAGGTTAGGTCGTGCGGCAATGGAGCAGGAAGTGGCCGATGAGATGGGCGTTGCGCTGGAAGAGTATCAGCAGATGCTCGCCGATACCAACACCAGCCAGATCTACTCACTGGACGAGCTGCAGGAAGAATCTCCGGAAGGCATTGAGCAGTCTGACGCGCAGAACGAGAAGCTTGACCCGCTTAACGGGCTGATGATGAAGAAGCTGATGAAGCAGGTCTCTCAGGAGATTGCGATGCTGCCAGAACGCGAACAGCTATTGCTAAATCTCTATTATCAACAAGAGCTTAACATGAAAGAGGTGGGGCTTTTACTGGGCGTAACGGAAACGCGGGTGAGCCAATTACATAGCCAGGCAATTAAGCGGCTTCGGGCCCGGTTGGATGCGGCAAAATAGTGGGTAAGTAGTCTCTGACAGAGGTAGAACGTGAATGTTCAGGAAAGCAGAACGGTGTTTGTGGTCATTACATTAATTTGCGAAACAACACCTGTTTTGTTTAGATTGCGTTTAATTTTAAAAAAAATGAGCGCTTTTAAATATTCCAATGATTGTCAGTTTCTCCCCCTGTAAATTTAATTTGCTTCGATTTGTATTGTCAGGATAATTGAATTCAACCAACAGGGTCACTTTGACATACCGCTTTCTCAAATGAGCGCATCCATAGCGTCAGTGATCATTATGTAAATAAATTATCTTCTCTTCGTTAAGACGGATTGAACGCTGCCTGATTATGAGGAATACCATGCATTTCGATGAACAACTTCAGAGTATCCACGATATTAATCTTTCTTATTTGCTGCTGGCTCAACAGCTCATCCGGGAAGATAAATTTGCGGCAGGTTTTCGCCTGGGATTACCGGAAGCCACAATCGACACCATTAAAGATTTGTCGCTTCCACAGCTGATTAAGCTGGCGTCGACCAACCAGCTGATTTGTCGCCTTCGCGTCGACAATGAAATGGTGATTGATGTACTGACGAAAAACTCGCGTATTGAAGCGCTACAGCAGATTCATACCGGGATCATTTTGTCGACCAACCTGCTTAACTCGCTCTCCGAGCAAAGCGCCCCAACTTCCTGATTAGAGTTTAAAAGATGAGTGAAAAAAGTATTTTAGAGGAAATCAAAGAAGTGCAGATCGCGATGGCGCTAATCTCGTTTGGCGCCCGCATGCAGGTTCTTGAAAGCGAAACCAGCCTCAGCCGCCGCCGCCTCCTGAAACTCTATAAAGAACTCAGAGGCTGCCCACCGCCGAAAGGCATGCTGCCATTCTCCGAAGACTGGTTTATGGCCTGGGAACAGAATATTCACTCATCGATGTTTTACAACATCCATCTCTATATCCAGAAGACGGAGAACTGTCGCCCGATCGAGGCCACGGTGAAGGCCTACCGCCTGTATCTGGAACAGTGCCCGATTGCGCCCGGCGACAAACCGGTGCTGGGGCTGACCCGCGCGTGGACGCTGCTGCGTTTTATTGACTGCGGGATGATCGAACATACCGAATGCAGCGTATGCGGCGGACGATTTGTGGTGACCACGGAACACGCCAAAAATCCGTTCACCTGTAGCCTGTGCTGCCCGCCGTCGCGTGCGATTAAGAAAAGCAAAGCGCTGGATATACAGGGCGAAACGGCGTCAGCCGCGGAGAAACCGGCGGTGGATACGATAAAAAGCATCGTGCCAATGCCGGACGCGCATCCTCAGCAGATATCGGCTTAACCACGTCATTCACACGGATTGGACGCATTTTTATTTTAGTAAGGAGTTTACGTGCTCGTTATCGTTGGCTATCTGGTCGTCATTCTGACCGTATTTGGCGGCTATGTCCTCAGTGGCGGGAATCTTGGCGCCCTTTATCAACCGCTTGAGTTATTGATTATCGGCGGCGCCGCGGTGGGGGCATTTATCGTGGGTAATAATGGTAAAGCCATTAAAGCCACCTTTAAAACCCTGCCGCACCTGTTTAAGGGATCGTCTTACACCAAAGCCATGTATATGGATCTTCTGGGCATGATGCTGCTGCTGATGACCAAAAGCCGTCAGAGCGGAATGATGTCGCTGGAAGGCGATATCGAAGATCCGCAGAACAGCCCCATTTTTACCAACTACCCGCGTTTGATGAACGACCCGGTCATCATGAAATTTGTGGTTGACTATATGCGCCTGATGGTCAGCGGCAACATGAATGCTATTGAGATGGAAGCATTGATGGATGAGGAGATTGAAACAGTAGAACATGAGCATGAAGTGACGGCCGCTAGTATGAATGCCCTCGGCGATGGTTTGCCGGCGTTCTGTATCGTGGAGGCGGTGATTGGTGTGGTTAAATCACTGGCGGCGGCAGAT
>NZ_JBKDZH010000121.1:0-31569 GCF_047971185.1 Kluyvera sp. | reverse complement strand
GATTAATTGTCGTTCGTTCCGGTCTTGCGTACCGAGTGTCCGGCGTCTGACTTGCTCAATAGCGGGACGTCTACGATGGGTTGGATCATGTTCATGACCGCCAGTTGCGGTTCCGTGCTGCTGTGGGCTTATCCTTCTAACCCGTACGTCTGTTGCGTGCTGACGGTACTGATCGTCTACGGCATTATCGGTTTTGTCGATGACTACCGCAAAGTGGTGCGCAAAGACACGAAAGGCCTGCTCGCCCGCTGGAAATACTTCTGGATGTCGGTGAGTGCGCTGGGTGTAGCCTTTGCGCTGTATCTGGCCGGTAAAGATACCCCGGCGACCGAGCTGGTGGTGCCGTTCTTTAAAGACGTGATGCCGCAGCTGGGCCTGTTCTACATACTGCTGGCCTACTTCGTGATTGTCGGCACCGGCAACGCGGTGAACATGACCGACGGCCTCGATGGCCTGGCGATCATGCCAACCGTCTTCGTGGCGGCCGGTTTTGCGCTGGTGGCGTGGGCGACCGGTAACATGAACTTTGCCAGCTATCTGCACATTCCTTACCTGCGACACGCGGGTGAGCTGGTGATCGTCTGTACGGCGATTGTCGGCGCAGGCCTGGGCTTCCTGTGGTTCAACACCTATCCGGCGCAGGTCTTTATGGGCGACGTCGGTTCGCTGGCGTTGGGCGGCGCGCTCGGCATTATCGCCGTGCTGCTGCGTCAGGAGTTCCTGCTGGTGATCATGGGCGGCGTCTTCGTGGTGGAAACCCTGTCGGTGATCCTGCAGGTCGGCTCCTTCAAGCTGCGCGGTCAGCGCATCTTCCGTATGGCGCCGATTCACCACCACTATGAACTGAAAGGCTGGCCGGAGCCGCGCGTGATTGTGCGCTTCTGGATTATTTCGCTGATGATGGTGATGATTGGCCTGGCAACGCTGAAGGTACGTTAATCATGGCAGATTACCAGGGTAAAAACGTTGTCATCATTGGTCTTGGACTGACCGGGCTGTCCTGCGTGGATTTCTTCCTTGCGCAGAACGTGACGCCGCGCGTGATGGATACCCGAGCGACCCCGCCCGGCGTGGACAAACTGCCGGAAACGGTAGAGCGTTACGTTGGCGGGCTGAATGAAGACTGGCTGATGGCGGCCGATCTGATCGTCGCCAGCCCTGGTATCGCGCTGGCGAACCCGGCGCTGAGCCGCGCCGCGGACGCGAGCATTGAGATCGTTGGCGATATCGAGCTGTTCTGCCGCGAAGCGCAGGCGCCGATTGTGGCGATCACCGGTTCCAACGGTAAAAGCACCGTCACCACCCTGGTGGGTGAAATGGCGAAGGCGGCGGGCGTCAACGTTGGCGTCGGCGGCAATATTGGCCTGCCAGCGCTGATGCTGCTGGATCCAGCACGCGAACTGTACGTCCTTGAGCTTTCCAGCTTCCAGCTGGAAACCACCTCCAGCCTGCACGCGGCGGCGGCCACGATCCTGAACGTGACTGAAGATCATATGGACCGCTACCCGCTGGGCCTGCAGCAATACCGCGCGGCCAAGCTGAAGGTCTATGAGAACGCCAAAGTGTGCGTGGTAAATGCCGACGACGGCCTGACCATGCCGGTGCGCGGCGCCGACGAGCGCTGCGTCAGTTTTGGCGTTGACGTAGGCGACTACCACCTCAACCGCCAGCAGGGCGAAACCTGGCTGCGCGTAAAAGGTGAAAAAGTATTAAACGTCAAAGAGATGCCGCTTACCGGGCAGCATAACTACAGCAACGCCCTGGCGGCGCTGGCGCTGGCGGATGCCGTCGGCCTGCCGCGCGCGACCAGCCTGAAAGCGCTGACCACCTTCACCGGGCTGGCCCACCGCTTCCAGATTGTGCTTGAGCACAACGGCGTGCGCTGGATTAACGATTCGAAAGCGACCAACGTCGGCAGTACCGAGGCGGCGTTAAACGGCCTGCACGTTGCGGGAACGCTGTACTTACTGCTGGGCGGTGACGGCAAATCCGCAGACTTTGCGCCGCTGCAGCGCTATCTGGGCGGCGACAACATTCGTCTGTACTGCTTTGGTCGCGACGGCGGTGAGCTGGCCGCGCTGCGTCCGGAAATCGCCACCCAGACTGAAACCATGGAACAGGCGATGCGCCTGATTGCGCCGCAGGTGAAGGCGGACGATATGGTGCTGCTGTCTCCGGCCTGCGCCAGCCTTGACCAGTTTAAAAGCTTTGAGCAGCGCGGCGACGTGTTTGCTCGCCTGGCGAAGGAGTTAGGTTGATGCGTTTATCGCTCCCGCGCCTGAGACTGCCTCAACTGAGGCTGCCGCGTTTGCCGGGCATGCGCGTTTTCGCGTGGCTGTTTGGCTGGCTGTATACCGCGCTTAAGGGCTGGGTGATGGGCTCTCGGGAAAAAGATACCGATAGCCTGATTATGTACGACCGCACGCTGCTGTGGCTGACGCTCGGCCTGGCGGCGATTGGTTTTATTATGGTGACCTCGGCGTCGATGCCGGTAGGGCAGCGCCTGGCGAACGATCCGTTCCTGTTCGCTAAACGTGACGGTCTGTATCTGATTCTGGCCTTCTGCCTGGCGATGATCACGCTGCGTCTGCCGATGTCGTTCTGGCAGCGCCACAGTACCTTCATGCTGATTGCCTCTATCTGCATGCTGCTGATTGTTCTGGTGGTGGGCAGCTCGGTGAACGGGGCGTCGCGCTGGATTGCCCTCGGCCCGCTGCGTATTCAGCCTGCCGAGCTGACCAAGCTGTCGCTGTTTTGCTATATCGCCAACTATCTGGTGCGCAAAGCGGACGAGGTGCGCAACAACCTGCGCGGCTTCTTAAAGCCGATGGGCGTGATTTTCGTGCTGGCGATTTTACTGCTGGCGCAGCCTGACCTCGGCACCGTGGTGGTGCTGTTTGTGACGACGCTGGCGATGCTGTTCCTCGCCGGCGCCAAGCTATGGCAGTTCATTGCCATCATCGGCATGGGTATTTCAGCGGTGGTGCTGCTGATCCTTGCCGAACCGTATCGTATCCGCCGCGTGACCTCCTTCTGGAACCCGTGGGAAGACCCGTTCGGCAGCGGTTACCAGCTGACCCAGTCGCTGATGGCCTTTGGCCGCGGTGAGATGTGGGGTCAGGGCTTAGGCAACTCGGTACAGAAACTGGAGTACCTGCCGGAGGCGCACACCGACTTCATCTTCGCCATCATTGGCGAGGAATTGGGTTATATCGGTGTGGTACTGGCCCTTTTAATGGTATTCTTCGTCGCTTTCCGCGCCATGTCCATCGGTCGCAAAGCGCTGGAGATTAACCAACGTTTTTCTGGCTTCCTGGCTTGCGCAATCGGCGTATGGTTCAGCTTCCAGGCGTTGGTGAACGTCGGGGCGGCGGCCGGTATGCTGCCGACGAAAGGCCTGACGCTGCCTTTGATCAGCTACGGTGGCTCCAGTCTTCTGATTATGTCGACTGCCATTATGTTCTTATTACGAATTGATTATGAAACTCGCCTGGAGAAAGCGCAGGCGTTTACCCGAGGTTCTCGATGAGCGGTCAAACAAAGCGGTTAATGGTGATGGCGGGCGGTACCGGCGGACATGTGTTCCCGGGGCTGGCGGTTGCGCACCATTTAATGGATCAGGGCTGGCAGGTACGCTGGCTGGGAACCGCCGATCGTATGGAGGCCGACTTAGTGCCGAAACACGGCATCGAGATTGACTTCATCCATATCTCCGGGCTACGCGGCAAAGGCCTGAAGGCGCTGCTGCTGGCACCGATGCGCATCTTCAACGCCTGGCGTCAGGCGCGTGCGATCATGAAGCGCTTTAAGCCGGACGTGGTGCTGGGGATGGGCGGCTACGTGTCTGGCCCCGGCGGCTTGGCGGCGTGGTCGCTGGGGATTCCGGTGGTGCTGCACGAGCAGAACGGCATTGCCGGGCTGACCAACAAATGGCTGGCGAAAATCGCCACCAAAGTGATGCAGGCTTTCCCTGGCGCATTCCCGAACGCCGAGGTAGTCGGTAACCCGGTGCGCGTAGACGTGCTGGCGCTGCCCTTGCCGGAGCAGCGTCTGGTCGGGCGCGAAGGGCCCGTTCGCGTACTGGTCGTGGGCGGTTCGCAGGGCGCGCGCGTCCTCAATCAGACCATGCCGCAGGTGGCGCAGCGTCTGGGCGAGGCGGTGACGATCTGGCATCAGAGCGGCAAAGGCGGCCAGCAGACCGTTGAGCAGGCCTATGCCGATGCCGGTCAGCCGCAGCATAAAGTGACCGAATTTATCGACGATATGGCGGCGGCCTATGCGTGGGCTGACGTGGTGGTCTGCCGTTCCGGCGCGCTGACGGTCAGCGAAATTGCGGCGGCGGGGCTGCCGGCGATTTTCGTGCCGTTCCAGCATAAAGACCGCCAGCAGTACTGGAACGCGCTGCCGCTGGAAAAAGCGGGCGCGGCGAAGATTTACGAGCAGCCGCAGTTTACGGCACAAGCGGTCGCGGACACGCTGGCAAGCTGGGATCGCAACACCTTGTTAGAGATGGCTGAACGCGCGCGCGCGGCGGCTATCCCGGATGCTACCGAGCGGGTAGCAAAAGAAGTGAGCCTGGCAGCAAAGGCTTAATCATTGCGGCGCGCTGGCGTCGCCCGAATTTTAGAAGTGATGGCGTTTAAAGAATGAATACACAACAACTGGCGAAACTGCGTTCTATCGTGCCCGAGATGCGTCGCGTCCGGCACATTCACTTTGTTGGCATCGGCGGCGCCGGGATGGGCGGTATTGCTGAAGTGCTGGCCAACGAAGGGTATCAGATCAGCGGTTCCGACCTGGCGCCAAACCCGGTAACGCAGCAGCTGAGCAAGCTGGGCGCCACCATTTATTTCAACCATCGCCCGGAAAACGTGCGCGATGCGAGCGTTGTTGTGGTGTCGACGGCGATCTCTGCCGATAACCCGGAGATCGTGGCGGCGCATGAAGCGCGTATCCCGGTGATCCGCCGCGCGGAGATGCTGGCGGAGCTGATGCGTTTTCGTCACGGCATCGCCATCGCCGGGACGCACGGTAAAACCACCACCACCGCGATGGTGTCCAGTATTTACGCGGAAGCGGGGCTGGACCCAACTTTCGTCAACGGCGGTCTGGTGAAAGCGGCGGGCGTGCATGCGCGTCTTGGCCACAGCCGTTATCTGATTGCGGAAGCCGATGAGAGCGATGCGTCGTTCCTGCATTTGCAGCCGATGGTGGCGATTGTCACCAACATTGAAGCCGACCACATGGATACCTACCAGGGCGACTTCGAAAATTTAAAGCAGACGTTTATTAATTTCCTGCACAATTTGCCGTTTTATGGTCGTGCCGTGATGTGCGTAGACGATCCGGTGATTCGCGAGCTGCTGCCGCGCGTGGGCCGTCAGATTACCACCTACGGTTTTAGCGACGACGCCGACGTGCGCGTTGAAGGCTATCAGCAGATTGGCCCGCAGGGGCACTTCACGCTGGTGCGTCAGGACAAAGAAAATCTGCGCGTCACGCTGAACGCGCCGGGCCGCCATAACGCGCTGAACGCGGCGGCGGCGGTGGCGGTGGCCACCGAAGAAGGCATCGACGACGACGCGATTCTGCGCGCGCTGGAAAGCTTCCAGGGCACCGGCCGCCGCTTTGATTTCCTCGGCGAGTTTCCGCTGGCGGAAGTGAACGGTAAAGAAGGTTCGGCGATGCTGGTGGACGATTACGGCCATCACCCGACGGAAGTGGACGCCACGATCAAAGCCGCCCGCGCCGGCTGGCCGGATAAAAAACTGGTGATGGTGTTCCAGCCGCACCGTTATACCCGTACGCGCGATCTGTACGACGATTTTGCGCACGTGCTGACTCAGGTCGACGCGCTGTTGATGCTTGACGTATACCCGGCGGGCGAAGCGCCCATTCCGGGAGCCGACAGCCGTTCGCTGTGCCGGACCATCCGCGGGCGCGGAAAAGTGGACCCGATTCTGGTCTCCGATCCGGCGCAGGTCGCGGAAATGCTGGCTTCAGTACTGACGGGTAATGATCTTGTCCTAATTCAGGGCGCGGGAAATATTGGTAAAATCGCGCGTAACTTAGCTGAAATCAAACTGAAGCCGCAAACTCAGGAGGAACCGCGTCATGGCTGATAAAATCGCGGTTCTTCTCGGCGGCACCTCCGCTGAGCGCGACGTGTCGCTGAACTCCGGCGCTGCGGTGCTGGCCGGGCTGCGCGAAGCCGGGATTGACGCTCACGCGGTCGACCCGAAAGAGACCGATGTTACCCAGTTGAAAAACAGGGGTTTTAAGAAAGCGTTTATTGCACTGCACGGTCGTGGTGGGGAAGATGGCACGTTACAGGGGCTGCTGGAGCTGATTCAGCTGCCTTATACCGGCAGCGGCGTCATGGCGTCGGCTATCTCCATGGACAAACTGCGCAGCAAACTGCTGTGGCAGGGGGCCGGATTACCGGTGGCGCCGTGGGTGGCGATTGAACGCCAGGCCTTTGAAAACGGGCTGTCTGAGGACGTTCAGACCCAGATTGCCGCTCTCGGGCTGCCGCTGATCGTCAAGCCAAGCCGGGAAGGTTCCAGCGTTGGCATGTCGAAGGTGACCGAAAGCGCGGAGCTGGCCCCGGCGTTAGCGCAGGCGTTTCAACACGATGATGAAGTTCTGATTGAAAAATGGCTCAGTGGGCCTGAATTTACGGTGGCGGTGCTCGGTGAAGAAATTTTACCGTCAGTTCGCATCCAACCGGCCGGAACCTTCTATGATTATGAGGCGAAGTATCTCTCTGATGAGACGAAATATTTCTGCCCTGGTTGTGAAGAATCAGCCCAGGAAGAGGCAATGCAATCTCTGGTGCTGAAAGCCTGGAAAGTTTTAGGTTGTCAGGGGTGGGGTCGTATCGACGTCATGCAGGACAGCGACGGGCAGTATTATCTGCTGGAGGCGAACACGTCTCCGGGGATGACCAGCCACAGTCTGGTGCCGATGGCGGCACGTCAGGCGGGAATCAGTTTCTCGCAGCTGGTAGTACGAATTCTGGACCTGGCGGGGTGATATGTCGCAGGCTGCGCTGAATACGCGGAATCGTGAAGAAGAAGAAGAGTATGCGGCTTCACGGCGCAATAATGGAACGCATTTAGCGGGGATCCTGTTCCTGCTGGCGGTGTTGTGTACCGTGTTTGTGAGCGGCTGGGTCGTGCTGGGCTGGATGGAAGATGCGCAACGTTTGCCCATCTCAAAACTGGTGGTCACCGGCGAGCGCCATTACACGCGTAATGATGATATCCGCCAGTCCATCCTGGCTTTAGGATCGCCTGGAACCTTTATGACTCAGGATGTGAACATCGTTCAGAGTCAGATTGAACGTCTGCCGTGGATTAAACAGGCAAGCGTAAGAAAGCAGTGGCCGGACGAATTGAAGATTCATCTGGTTGAATATGTGCCAATTGCGCGTTGGAATGATCAGCACATGGTGGACGCAGAAGGCACCGCCTTCAGCATACCGGCCGATCGTACCAGCAAGCAGAACTTGCCTATGCTGTATGGCCCGGAAGGCAGCGCAAGCGAAGTCTTGCAGGGTTATCACGACATGGGAGCGGTGCTCGCGAAAAGGAAATTCACGTTAAAGGTTGCGGCGATGACCGCGCGCCGTTCGTGGCAGCTGACGCTTGATAACGGTATCAAGCTGAATCTGGGGCGGGGCGATACGATGAAGCGACTGACGCGTTTCCTGGAACTCTATCCGGTTCTGGAGCAGCAGGCGCAAACTGAGGGTAATCGGATTAGCTATGTTGATTTGCGTTATGACTCGGGGGCGGCAGTAGGCTGGGAACCTGCTCCTGCGGCGGACACCAATCAACAACAGAATCAGGCACAGGCAGAATAACAATGATCAAGGCGACGGACAGAAAACTGGTAGTTGGACTGGAGATCGGCACTGCGAAAGTAGCCGCTTTAGTAGGGGAAGTTCTGCCCGACGGAGTGATTAATATCATTGGGGTCGGCAGTTGCCCATCCCGGGGTATGGATAAAGGCGGGGTTAACGACCTGGAGTCGGTGGTGAAATGCGTACAGCGCGCCATCGACCAGGCGGAGCTAATGGCGGATTGCCAGATCTCTTCTGTGTATCTGGCGCTTTCCGGCAAACACATTAGCTGTCAAAATGAGATCGGAATGGTGCCCATCTCTGAAGAAGAGGTGACGCAGGAAGACGTTGAGAACGTGGTGCATACGGCGAAATCGGTTCGCGTGCGCGATGAGCATCGTGTTCTGCACGTGATCCCGCAGGAATACGCCATTGATTACCAGGAAGGGATCAAAAACCCGGTCGGCTTGTCCGGCGTGCGTATGCAGGCCAAGGTACATCTGATCACCTGCCACAACGATATGGCGAAGAACATCGTGAAAGCGGTGGAACGTTGTGGTCTGAAGGTTGACCAACTGATTTTCGCCGGGCTGGCGTCCAGTTATTCTGTACTGACGGAAGACGAACGTGAGCTGGGCGTGTGCGTGGTTGATATCGGCGGCGGTACAATGGATATTGCCGTGTATACTGGCGGTGCGCTGCGCCACACCAAGGTTATCCCGTACGCGGGGAACGTGGTGACCAGCGACATCGCTTACGCCTTCGGTACGCCGCCAAGCGATGCCGAAGCGATTAAAGTGCGCCACGGCTGTGCATTAGGCTCCATTGTGGGCAAAGATGAGAGCGTTGAAGTGCCGAGCGTGGGCGGACGTCCGCCGCGCAGCCTGCAGCGCCAGACATTGGCAGAGGTCATTGAGCCGCGTTACACCGAGCTCTTAAACCTCGTCAATGAAGAGATTTTACAGTTACAGGAACAGCTTCGTCAGCAAGGGGTCAAACACCACCTGGCGGCGGGGATTGTGTTGACCGGCGGCGCGGCGCAAATTGAAGGCTTAGCGGCCTGCGCGCAGCGCGTGTTCCATACGCAGGTGCGTATTGGCGCTCCGCTGAACATTACCGGTCTGACGGACTATGCCCAGGAGCCGTACTATTCCACGGCGGTGGGCCTGCTGCACTACGGGAAAGAGTCCCACTTGAGTGGTGAAGCGGAAGTAGAAAAGCGCGTGACTGCATCGGTTGGATCGTGGATCAAGCGGCTGAATAGCTGGTTACGCAAAGAGTTTTAATTTTTAAAGAGACCAACGCAGATTAACGGTCTCGGGCGACAGGCACAAAACGGAGAGAAACTATGTTTGAACCTATGGAACTGACCAACGACGCGGTGATTAAAGTCATCGGCGTCGGTGGCGGCGGCGGTAATGCCGTTGAACACATGGTGCGCGAGCGCATCGAAGGCGTTGAATTCTTCGCAGTTAACACCGACGCGCAGGCACTGCGCAAAACGGCGGTTGGCCAGACTATCCAGATTGGTAGCGGTATTACCAAAGGTCTGGGCGCTGGGGCCAACCCGGAAGTGGGCCGTAACGCGGCTGACGAAGACCGTGAAGCGCTGCGCGCAGCGTTAGACGGTGCCGACATGGTGTTTATCGCAGCCGGCATGGGCGGCGGTACCGGTACCGGTGCAGCGCCTGTGGTTGCGGAAGTTGCCAAAGATTTAGGTATTCTGACCGTGGCCGTCGTGTCCAAGCCTTTCAACTTTGAAGGCAAGAAGCGTATGGCATTTGCCGAGCAGGGGATCACCGAGCTGTCCAAGCACGTTGACTCACTGATCACCATCCCGAACGACAAGCTGCTGAAAGTGCTGGGTCGCGGTATCTCCCTGCTCGACGCGTTTGGGGCGGCAAACGACGTGCTGAAAGGCGCAGTTCAGGGTATAGCCGAACTGATTACCCGTCCGTGTCTGATGAACGTCGACTTTGCAGACGTACGCACCGTAATGTCCGAAATGGGCTACGCGATGATGGGCTCCGGCGTGGCGAGCGGTGAAGACCGTGCGGAAGAAGCGGCTGAAATGGCTATCTCTTCTCCGCTGCTGGAAGATATCGACCTGTCCGGCGCTCGTGGCGTGCTGGTCAACATCACCGCGGGCTTCGACCTGCGTCTGGATGAGTTCGAAACCGTCGGCAACACCATCCGTGCGTTTGCATCGGATAACGCGACCGTGGTTATCGGTACTTCCCTTGACCCGGATATGAACGACGAACTGCGCGTCACCGTGGTTGCGACCGGTATCGGCATGGACAAACGTCCTGAGATCACCCTGGTGACCAACAAGCAGACGCAGCAACCGGCGCTGGATCGCTATCAGCAGCACGGCATGGCACCGCTGACGCAAGAACAGAAACCGGCAGCTAAAGTGGTTAACGACAATACGCCGCAGACCACCAAAGAACCGGATTATCTGGATATCCCTGCATTCCTGCGTAAGCAAGCTGACTAAGAATTAGCTGGAAGTTGGGAATCTGCGCTCTTTGTGCTAAACTGGCCCACCGAATGTGTAGTACACTTCGGTTGGATAGTTAATTTGGCGAGATTATACGATGATCAAACAAAGGACTCTTAAACGTATCGTTCAGGCGACTGGCGTCGGTTTACATACCGGCAAAAAGGTCACGCTGACGCTACGCCCTGCGCCGGCAAATACCGGGGTCATCTATCGTCGCACCGACTTGAATCCACCGGTAGATTTTCCGGCCGATGCCAAATCTGTGCGTGATACAATGCTCTGTACTTGCCTGGTCAACGAGCATGACGTGCGGATTTCTACCGTAGAGCACCTGAACGCCGCGCTGGCGGGTCTGGGTATCGACAACATTGTTGTTGAAGTCGATGCGCCAGAAATCCCGATTATGGACGGTAGTGCTGCGCCGTTCGTTTATCTGCTGCTGGATGCCGGCATCGATGAGCTGAACTGCGCGAAGAAATTCGTCCGTATTAAAGACACCGTTCGCGTTGAAGATGGCGATAAGTGGGCTGAATTCAAACCGTACAATGGTTTCTCGTTGGACTTTACCATCGACTTTAACCATCCGGCGATTGACTCCAGCACCCAGCGTTATGCGATGAATTTCTCCGCAGACGCCTTTATGCGCCAGATCAGCCGTGCACGTACTTTCGGTTTCATGCGTGATATCGAATATCTGCAGTCCCGTGGCCTGTGCCTGGGCGGCAGCTTCGATTGTGCCATCGTTGTTGACGATTATCGCGTACTGAACGAAGACGGCCTGCGTTTTGAAGATGAATTCGTTCGTCACAAAATGCTGGATGCTATCGGTGACTTGTTCATGTGTGGTCACAACATTATTGGTGCATTTACCGCGTATAAATCCGGTCATGCGCTGAACAATAAACTTCTGCAGGCAGTCCTTGCTAAACAGGAAGCATGGGAGTTTGTGACCTTCGAAGACGACGCAGAACTGCCCCTGGCGTTCAAAGCACCGACGATGGTTCTGGCATAAGCCTGACCATTTCGTAAATTCGACTGGCAACCTGGCACTCTCTCCGGTCAGGGAACCAGTCGTTTTTTCTTTTTATTCCCATCATCCCGTTTTCCCGCTGTTGCCCTCTCTTAAAGATCACAATCCTGTGCAACCGCTGCTTTCTTAACCCGTTTTTCGCTGCTGTTTTCGTCATTCCTGCTGCTGTGACGCGGCATTAATGGTAATATTCTCGGGCTAAAATAGAATAACGGTACTGAAACCGAAGGTGGAACATTACGTGAGTGGAATGCTGACGCGTTGGCGACAGTTTGGTAGACGCTACTTCTGGCCGCATCTCCTGTTGGGGATGGTTGCTGCCGGTTTTGGCCTGCCTGCGCTTGCGAATAACGCCGAGCCGGCTTCTCCCGCTCGCGCCACAACCAGTAACCATCACCCGGCGCAGAGAATCGACTTCTCGCAGCTGGCGCGGCTGGAAAATAACCGTCGTCCTTCCTTCAGCGTCGACTACTGGCATCAGCATGCCATCCGCACCGTTATTCGCCACCTTTCTTTTGCCATGGCGCCGACCGCGTCACCGGTGGCCGAGCCAACGTCTCCGCTGCAGGCGGCACAGCATCTGGCGCTCCTCGATACGCTGAATGCGTTACTGAACGTTGAAAGCCAGCCGTCGGTCGTCATTGCGCAGAGCGCGGTCTTACCCGCGCTCGCACCTTCCGTCTTTAGCATCCCCGCCTGGGTTAGCCAGGTGCAGGGCATCCGCGCCGGGCCGCAGCGCCTCGTCTGAAAATAATTTTTTTAGTTCCTTTATTTTTCTGACTCCGCAATGGCGGGGCGTTTGAGATTTTATTATGTTAATCAAATTATTGACCAAAGTTTTTGGTAGTCGTAACGACCGTACCCTGCGCCGTATGCGTAAAGCCGTCACCGTCATTAACGCGATGGAACCGGAGATGGAAAAACTCTCCGATGAAGAGCTGAAAGCGAAAACCAATGAATTCCGCGCGCGCATCGAAAAAGGCGAAACCGTTGAAAGCCTGATCCCCGAAGCGTTTGCCGTGGTGCGTGAAGCCAGTAAACGCGTGTTCGGCATGCGTCACTTCGACGTACAGCTGCTGGGCGGCATGGTACTGAACGACCGCTGCATCGCGGAAATGCGTACCGGTGAAGGTAAAACCCTGACCGCAACGCTGCCGGCTTACCTGAACGCGCTGTCCGGCAAGGGCGTGCATGTGGTGACCGTCAACGACTATCTGGCCCAGCGTGACGCCGAAAATAACCGCCCGCTGTTTGAATTCCTCGGTATGACCGTCGGCATCAACATGTCTGGCCTGCCGGCGCCTGCGAAGCGCGAAGCCTACAACGCCGACATCACCTACGGTACCAACAACGAATACGGCTTTGACTACCTGCGCGACAACATGGCGTTCAGCCCGGAAGAGCGCGTACAGCGTAAACTGCACTATGCGCTGGTCGATGAAGTTGACTCCATCCTGATCGATGAAGCGCGTACGCCGCTGATCATTTCCGGCCCGGCTGAAGACAGCTCGGAAATGTACAAAAAAGTGAACAAAATCATCCCTCACCTGGTGCGCCAGGAGAAGGAAGATTCCGACACCTTCCAGGGCGAAGGCCACTTCTCCGTGGACGAAAAAGCGCGTCAGGTTAACCTGACCGAACGCGGTCTGGTGCTGATTGAAGAGCTGCTGGTACAGGAAGGCATCATGGACGAAGGCGAGTCGCTGTACTCTCCGGGCAACATCATGCTGATGCACCACGTTACCGCTGCGCTGCGCGCCCACGTGCTGTTCACCCGCGACGTTGACTACATTGTCAAAGATGGCGAAGTTATTATCGTCGATGAACACACCGGTCGTACCATGCAGGGTCGTCGCTGGTCCGATGGTCTGCACCAGGCCGTTGAAGCCAAAGAAGGCGTTGATATTCAGAACGAAAACCAGACGCTGGCGTCCATCACCTTCCAGAACTACTTCCGTCTGTACGAGAAGCTGGCCGGTATGACCGGTACGGCAGACACCGAAGCGTTTGAATTCAGCTCCATCTACAAGCTGGATACCGTGGTCGTGCCGACCAACCGTCCGATGATCCGTAAAGATATGCCGGACCTGGTCTACATGACCGAAGCGGAAAAAATCCAGGCCATCATCGAAGATATCAAAGAGCGTACCGCGAAAGGCCAGCCGGTGCTGGTGGGGACTATCTCTATCGAGAAATCCGAAGTGGTCTCCCACGAGCTGACCAAAGCGGGTATCAAACATAACGTTCTGAACGCCAAATTCCACGCCAGCGAAGCGGACATCGTCGCGCAGGCGGGCTACCCGGCGGCGGTCACTATCGCCACCAACATGGCGGGCCGTGGTACCGATATTATGCTCGGCGGTAGCTGGCAGGCGGAAGTTGCGCATCTGGAAGATCCGACGCCGGAACAGATTGCGCAAATCAAAGCCGACTGGCAGGTGCGTCACGACGCGGTGCTGGCGGCTGGCGGCTTGCACATCATTGGTACCGAACGTCACGAATCTCGTCGTATCGATAACCAGCTGCGCGGCCGTTCCGGTCGTCAGGGCGATGCGGGTTCTTCTCGCTTCTACCTGTCGATGGAAGATGCCCTGATGCGTATCTTCGCCTCTGACCGCGTGTCCGGCATGATGCGTAAGCTGGGGATGAAACCGGGCGAAGCCATCGAGCACCCGTGGGTCACCAAAGCAATTGCCAACGCACAGCGCAAAGTGGAAAGCCGCAACTTCGATATTCGTAAGCAGCTGCTGGAATACGATGACGTGGCCAACGACCAGCGTCGCGCTATCTACACTCAGCGTAACGAACTGCTGGATGTGACCGACGTAAGCGAAACCATCAACAGCATTCGTGAAGATGTGTTTAAAGCGACTATCGACGCGCACATTCCGCCGCAGTCGCTGGAAGAGATGTGGGATATTCCGGGCCTGCAGGAACGTCTGAAAAATGACTTCGACCTCGAGCTGCCGATTTCCGAATGGCTGGACAAAGAGCCGGAGCTGCACGAAGAGACGCTGCGCGAGCGTATTCTGGCCAGCGCCGTCGAAGTCTACCAGCGTAAAGAAGAAGTGGTTGGTGCGGAAATGATGCGTCACTTCGAAAAAGGCGTGATGCTGCAAACCCTCGACTCGCTGTGGAAAGAGCACCTGGCGGCGATGGACTACCTGCGTCAGGGTATCCACCTGCGTGGCTATGCGCAGAAGGATCCGAAGCAGGAGTACAAACGCGAATCCTTCTCCATGTTTGCTGCTATGCTGGAATCGCTGAAGTATGAAGTGATCAGCACCCTGAGCAAGGTTCAGGTGCGTATGCCGGAAGAAGTGGAAGCCATGGAACAGCAGCGTCGCGAAGAAGCTGAGCGCCTGGCGCAAATGCAGCAGCTGAGCCATCAGAGCGATGACGAAGCCGTTGCGCAGGATCTGGCCGCGCAGACCGGCGACCGCAAAGTGGGTCGTAACGATCCGTGCCCTTGCGGTTCCGGTAAAAAATACAAACAGTGCCACGGCCGTTTGAGCTAAGGTTCTGATAAAAAGACAAAAGGCGCAGACTTCTGCGCCTTTTTTATGGATAAGACAAAATGAAAATACTGCAAATATCCGTCGGCATCATTCGCAATGCCGCCGGTGAAATCTATATCACCCAGCGCGCCGCCGACGCGCACATGGCGCATAAATGGGAGTTTCCCGGCGGTAAAATTGAGGCGGGAGAATCGCCGCAGGAGGCGGTGATCCGCGAACTGCAGGAAGAAGTGGGGATCGTGACTACCTCGCTGCAACCGTTTGATAAGCTGGAATATCAGTTCCCCGATCGCCACATTACGCTGTGGTTCTGGCTGGTTGACAGCTGGGAAGGAGAGCCGTGGGGTAAAGAAGGGCAGCCGGGACGCTGGGTTGCGCAACAGGATTTAGTGGCGGACGAATTCCCGCCGGCGAACGTGCCGGTGATTGAGAAGTTGATAGCGGGTTGATAATACGACGCCGGGCTGTTCCCGGCGTCGCTGCGCTCGGCCGGGCTACGTAGTTCCGTCGGGGTTGCGTGGTGCGGGTAGCCCGGACGAGGTGCGATAGCACCGACTCCGGGGAGGACTCCGGGATTACTGCTGTTCTTCGCTCCAGTCATCGCTGTCGGAGAGATCGCCGCTGCTTGGAATGCGTTTCTCCTCCGCCGCCCATTCGCCAAGGTCAATCAGCTGGCAGCGTTTAGAGCAAAATGGGCGATAAGGGCTTTGTTCACCCCAGATAACAGGTTTGTTGCAGGTGGGGCAGTTTACCGTAATGACGTCAGACATCTTCTCTCCTTAGCAGCACGCCAGTTCAAAATCCAGACGCTCTGGCACCACGCCGTGCTCGCTGTCCAGCGGCATAAAGCGGATAGCAAAGCGGCTCTTGTGGCCGGAGATCTGTGGGTAAAGCTGCGAGCTCAGTTCGAGCTTCAGGCGCAGCAGATCGGCGTCTTCACCGTTGTCCTGGTAAAAGCCGTTGAGGCTGGTTTGCTTGCGGAACTGCGCGGAGTTGCGCACCAGATCGAGAATTAACGTTAACGCCTGATTCAGCGGCTCCAGGCTTGCCAGCCAGGTCTCCACCAGCGCATCGCGCTGGTGCTGTTTAGCGTTCAGCCAGATATGCAGCGTTGGCAGGTCGAAGCTGCAGCAGCCGCCCGGAATGCTCAGACGCTGACGAACCAGCGCAATCAGTCGGTCTTCCCGCAGGAACTGCCCGATGCGCGGCGCGGCCATCAGGATGCTGCTGCTGTTTTTCAGCTGTTGACGCAGGGCCTCGATCCGGCTGAGGTCAACGCCCGGGACTTCGCTCCAGGCGTTCAGTTTGCGCTGCTGGCGCTCCAACTCTTTGAGCAGCTCGGTACGGATATCGCCGCGTTCGAACACATCCAGCAAATCCCCGACGTTACGAAAAAAATGCAGCGCGCTGGCGTGATCCCTGATGGGTAAATTGGCATGCAATTGCTCAGTCAGAAATTCAATACGCAGCCAGGTACGCATTTTTTCATTTAGCGGATGCTCAAAAAGGATGTGGGTGTGCATTACGATTTTTCCTGTGATACAGCCTGTGCCGCGAGCTCAAGATAGTGCGCGTGAAGGCGAGCGACATCCGATGCGATGGCATCTGGTGTGCCGTTGTTATTAATAACGTCGTCAGCCACGGCCAGACGCGCTTCGCGCGTGGCCTGGGCAGCAAGAATATGTTCTGCATGCTCACGCGACACGTTGTCGCGCTGCATGGTACGAAGAAGCTGGGTTTCGCGCGATACGTCAACCACCAGTACCCGATCGGCTCGTGCGTGAAGTTTGTTTTCTACCAGCAGTGGAACCACCCAGAGCACGTAAGGCGAGGTGGCCTGACGGAGCTGACGCTGGGTTTCCTGTTGAATCAAGGGATGCAGGAGGGCGTTCAGCCAGGCTTTATCCTCGGGCTGAGCGAAAATACGTTCGCGCAGCGCCCGGCGGTTGAGCGCGCCTTCCTCGGTAAGAATGTGCTGGCCGAAGCGTTCGGCAATGGCGGCCAATGCCGGCGTACCGGGTTCGACAACCTGACGGGCAAGAATATCGGCATCAATCACGTTAATTCCCAGGCAAGAAAACGCATCCGCGACCGTGCTTTTGCCGCTGCCGATGCCGCCCGTTAACGCCACTGTGTAAGTCATACCGCTGAGCCCTGGAATTTTAGTATGAAAATCATTTGGTTAAAAAACTGGCAGCCCAATGCGAGTGAATCAATGATGCACGGTACTATTCGCCAGGTAAATTTATGGGATTGTAGCTTAAAAAAAGTGAAAATCGCAGTCTTGCGAAGACCTGATTAGTGCGTATGATTGCATTACTGGAGTTGTGCTCTCAATTTAAATGCCATTAACCCCAGGAATTCTCACAAGCGTATCGAAGAAGATCTGAAGTTAGGTTTCAAAGACGTTCTTATCCGCCCTAAACGCTCTACTCTTAAAAGCCGTTCCGATGTTGAACTGGAACGCGAATTCACCTTTAAACATTCAGGCCAACGCTGGTCAGGCGTGCCGATTATCGCTGCGAATATGGACTCTGTGGGTACTTTCGGAATGGCAAAAGCACTCGCCTCTTTCGGTATCCTTACCGCTGTGCACAAGCACTATAGCGTTGAAGAGTGGAATGCCTTTGTACAAGCCGAGTCTGAAGACGTGCTCAAGCACGTGATGGTCTCTACCGGCACCTCCGACGCTGACTTTGAAAAAACGCAGCAGATCCTGAAGCAGAATCCGACGCTGAACTTCGTGTGCATCGACGTGGCTAACGGCTACTCCGAGCATTTCGTGCAGTTCGTGGCAAAAGCGCGCGAAGCGTGGCCGACCAAAACCATCTGTGCTGGCAACGTGGTTACTGGCGAAATGTGCGAAGAGCTGATTCTGTCCGGCGCGGATATCGTTAAAGTGGGCATCGGCCCTGGCTCCGTGTGCACCACCCGCGTGAAAACGGGCGTCGGCTATCCGCAGCTGTCCGCCGTAATTGAATGTGCCGATGCGGCGCACGGCCTTGGCGGCCAGATCGTCAGCGACGGCGGCTGCACCATGCCGGGTGACGTAGCCAAAGCGTTTGGCGGCGGTGCCGATTTCGTGATGCTGGGCGGTATGCTGGCTGGCCACGACGAAAGCGGCGGTGTCATCGTTGAAGAGAACGGCGAGAAATTCATGCTGTTCTACGGCATGAGCTCCGAGTCTGCGATGAAGCGCCACGTCGGCGGCGTTGCGCAGTATCGCGCGGCAGAAGGTAAAACCGTGAAGCTGCCGCTGCGTGGCCCGGTAGATAACACTGCGCGTGATATTCTTGGCGGCCTGCGTTCTGCGTGCACCTACGTCGGTGCCTCTCGTCTGAAAGAGCTGACCAAACGCACCACCTTTATCCGGGTGCAGGAACAAGAGAACCGCGTGTTCAACAGTCTGTAATCCCTCCACGCTGGCGCCGCGTGCGCCAGCGTTACCCCGCTCCGCTGATGGCATCGCCCAGATGAAAAATGGGCAGATACATTGCCACCACCAGCGTCCCAATGATTAACCCCGTGACGATCAACAGCAGCGGCTCCAGCATCGACGTCAGGTTTTCCGCCAGATTCTGCGTGCTGTCGTTATGATGCCGCGCCAGATTCTCCAGCATTTCATCCAGTGCCCCCGACGCTTCTCCCGTTCTCACCAGCTGTATACACAGTGGCGTAAACACGTGGCTGTTTTCCATCGCCTGCCAGATGGTGCTGCCCTGCGCGACGTCGTGGTGCAGGCGGGCGATGACCTCACGCCACCACGGGCAGGTGAGCGTTTCTTCGACGGTTTCCAGCCCCTGCAAAAAGGCAATCCCGGCGCGCTGAGTCAGCGACAGGACGGTAAAAATCTGGCTGAGCATTTGCCCGCGCCAGAGCTTGCCCATAATCGGCAGCGCGAGCAGCATCCGCTGGCGAAAGCGTTGCCATGGCGGGTGGTTTTTTAACGCGGCGCTTAGCCCGGCGGGCAACAGCAGCAGGGCTAACAGGGGAATACACCACCGCTCAATAAAGGCGGCGCTCGCCATGACGGCCAGCGTAAGCGCGGGCAACGGCGTGTTGAAGGTGCGGTAGATGGCGGTAAATTCCGGCAGGACGAAGCTGACCATCGCTACCACTACCAGCACGGCCAGCGACAGAATAATCAGCGGATAGCGCAGCGCTTTTTTCACCTTAGCCGTCAGCAGCAGCTGGGCTTTCTGCTGCTGAGAGAGTGCCAGGCAACAGTGTTCAAGCTTGCCGGTGATTTCTCCGGTGCGGATCATCGCCAGATACAGCGGGGGAAATGCCTGCGGCCACGATTTTAGCCCTTCCGATAGCGTCACCCCTTGCGCTAGGCGGCCAGCCAGCGTGGTCAGCAGGGCGCGCCACTGCGGTGCGGGGTGCTGCTGGCCGAGGAGCGCCAGGCTGTCCGATAGGGTCAGGCCAGCCTGCAAAAGCGTTGCCAGCTGGCTTATCACCGCACAGCTGTGCTGCGCTCGCCATAGCGATGCGTTCACCGCCCGCCGTTTCAGCGAGAGGGCAATAATGTTCTGCTGGGCGAGGGCCATCAGCGCGGCGGGCCGATGGCGGGCCCATAGCGTGCCACGATGTTCCGCGCCGCTAGCGTCAAGCCCGCGCCAGTGCCATAACTGTTCACGCATCGTGCGGCAACCCCAGTACGCGCAGCAGTTCTTCCTGCGTGGTTAGCCCCTGCTCGACGGCGCGGCAGCCATTTTCAAAAAGGGTGCTCATCCCCGTTTCCCGCGCCTGCCGCAGGAGATCGGCCGGGCTGAGGCCGCTGGCGATACCCTGCCTAAGCTCGGGCGTTATCGGCAGAAGTTCAAACAGCGCCAGGCGCCCCTGATAGCCATGGTAGCAGTGCTGGCAGCCAGGGGCCGTCCAGCGCGGCAGCGGGCGCGGCCATAGCGATTTGGGGAGCGGTTGTTCGCCGGGCGAGATCTGGCGACAGTGCGGACAGAGCCGACGCACCAGCCGCTGCGCGATGACCATTAAGAGCGCTGATGACACCATCCAGCGCGCCACGCCCATCTGCTCCAGGCGCACCAGCGTTTCGACGGTGGAGTTGGTGTGCAGCGTCGAGAGCACCAGATGGCCGGTTTGCGCGGCTTTGATGGCGATCTCTGCCGTTTCGCCGTCGCGGATTTCTCCCACCATCACGATATCCGGATCCTGACGCAGCAGGGCCCGCAGCACGTTCTGGAAGGTTAACCCCGCCCGCGGGCTGATCTGCGTCTGGTTCAGCCCCTCAAGCGGAATTTCAACGGGATCTTCCACGCTACAGATATTGATGTCGTTGCGGTTGCGGCTTTGCAGCGCGCTGTAGAGCGTCACCGTTTTTCCGCTGCCCGTGGGCCCGGTGACCAGTATCAGCCCCTGCGGTTGATTCAGCGCGGACTGAAGCTGCGTGAGCTCTTTGTCTGACAGGCCCAGGCGCTGAAGATCCAGCGCCTGTTCGACCTTATGCAGCAGGCGTAGAACGGCTTTTTCGCCGTAGCGGCAGGGGAGCGTTGAAAGCCTGAACGAGAGCGGCTTATCGGCAATGTCGATGGTGAACTGCCCATCCTGAGGCAAACGGCGCTCGGCGATATCCAGGCCACCGAGCACCTTGAGCCGGGCAATCAGCGGCGCCATGAGCGGCAATGAGATTGGCGCGAGAGGATGCAGGACGCCGTCTACCCGCAGCCGCACGCGCAGCCCGTGTTCCGTTGGCTCAAAATGGATATCGGATGCACGTTGAACCAGCGCCTGCTTGAGCAGATGGTCGAGCAGGTCAACCGCGTTATCGCTCTGTTCATGCGGCGTGGAATGGGATAATGGGGTTAGCTGCTGCAGATATTTGTCCATCCGCTCCTGAGTCCAGCATTCAATATCGATGCGCTTTTGGGTGGCGAAGCGGAGCGAATCCATCAGCTCGCCCGCCGGCGAACCAACCACCGCGATGCTCAGTTCATCGGCCGCATTGCTGAGCAGCACCGCGTGGTGCCGCTGGCATAGCGTTAACAACTGTTCCTGTTTCATCGTCTCGCCTCGCTTATTGCGCGTCAAAGCGGAAAACGTCTTCACAGGCCTGCTGTAGCGCACCATCGTTCTGGATATCGCAGGTACGCTGCCAGCCGGTGATGCCGTTGGCGTTGTCCCAGCCGGGGACGAGGGTAACGCTCAGGCCGTTGAGGCTTTCCTGGCCCGTCAGGATCACCGTGCCCTGCGCGACGCTCATCGCCGAAACGTAGCGGGTGGTGGTCGGCGATGGAATGCCGTTGCTGCCTGCATCGCAGCTGTCCAGCCCGCCGTGGTCGAGCGCGCACAGTTCGATCGCGGTGCGGTAGGGGACGAAGGTTTGCAGCATATCGGTAAGCGCTGCTTTGCGGAGATAGTTCTGATAAGCCGGGATGCCGATGGCGCTGAGGATGGCAATAATGCCGATCACAACCATCAGTTCGATAAGGGTAAATCCGCGCTGTCTGTTCATGTTGTGCTCCTTGCTGAAACTGGCGCTACTCTGGCAGAGGCGGTTGCGGTCAGCGAGGGGCGAAACGGCGTTCAGGAAGCTGCCTTCCAGCGTTTTTGCTGAAGTTGCAGCAATGCAGGGGGAAGTGGAACGGGGATCGAAAAATGCCCTCGCGGTGGAGGGCATCGGCAGTCGTTAGCGGAAGCGCATCGACAGGTCGAGCGCGCGCACGTGCTTGGTTAGCGCGCCGACGGAGATAAAGTCGACGCCGGTTTCGGCGAACTCACGGATGGTGTCGAAGGTGACGTTGCCGGAGACTTCCAGCTGAGCCTGCCCCTGGGTGATGTTCACTGCTTCACGCATCTGCTCGGTGTCGAAGTTATCCAGCATGATGATGTCGGCGCCGGCTTTCAGCGCTTCGCGCAGTTCCTGCAGGGTTTCTACCTCCACCTCAACCGGTACGTCCGGATGCAGCCAGAAGGCTTTCTCCACCGCCTGGCGTACGGAGCCGGAGGCAATAATGTGGTTTTCCTTAATCAGGAAAGCGTCGGATAATCCCAGGCGGTGATTGGCGCCGCCGCCGCACAGTACCGCGTATTTTAACGCGGTGCGCAGGCCCGGCAGCGTTTTGCGGGTGTCCAGCAGCTGGGTTTGAGTGCCTTCCAGCAGATCGACATACTTACGTACTTCGCTGGCGACGCCGGACAGCGTCTGCACGAAGTTCAGCGCGGTGCGTTCGCCGGTCAGCAGAACGCGCGACGGGCCGCTAATTTCAAACAGCGGCTGGTTAGCCACCACCGTATCGCCATCGTCAACGTGCCAGGTAAGGGTGACGTCATCGCCAGCCAGTTGAATAAAGACTTCTTCAACCCAGCGTTTACCGCAAAATACGCCGTCTTCACGCGTAATAACGATCGCATGAGACTGTGTTTTTTCCGGTAAGAGTTGTGCGGTAATATCGTTCTGTGCGTTCACCTCTCCGCCCAGATCTTCACGCAGCGCCTGGGCGACAGCGTTAGGGATATCGAGGTTGATTCGTTCGAGTAGCGCGTCACGTCGGTGGTCTGGGTTATAGCGGCGAGGCGGCATGATAAAGCTCCAAATTGGTAACGATGCAAAAGATTGAAACATGCTACTCTGAACCAGCAAGTAGCACCATATTTTAGGAGATCCTGAATGCAGTTAGATAAGGGCTGGCTGGTGGGCGTTCGGCAGGTGCCGTCCCCTCATCACGATGGTCGCCCGGAGGACGAGTCCCCGTCGCTGCTGGTTGTGCATAATATTAGCCTGCCGCCCGGCCAGTTTGGAGGCCCGTGGATAGACGCGCTGTTTACCGGCACGCTCGATCCCAACGCCGATCCGTTCTTCGCGGAAATTTGCCATCTGCGGGTGTCGGCCCACTGCCTGATTCGCCGTGACGGCGAGATCGTGCAGTATGTTCCCTTTCATCAACGCGCCTGGCATGCTGGCGTTTCCTGTTATCACGGGCGCGAGCGGTGTAACGATTTTTCTATCGGCATTGAGCTGGAAGGCACCGATACGCTGGCCTACACCGACGCGCAGTATGCGCAGCTGGCGGCGCTCACCCAACTGCTCATTGCCGAATATCCCGCCATTGCCGACAAAATGACCGGCCACAGTGATATCGCGCCCGTGCGTAAAACCGATCCCGGCCCTGCGTTTGACTGGGATCGTTTTCGCGCGCTGGTCACCCCCTCGTCAGATAAGGAGATGACATGACGTTGTTTACCACGCTACTGGTTTTGTTCGCCGAGCGCTTGTTTAAACTTGGCGAGCACTGGCAGCTCGATCACCGTCTGGAGACGCTGTTTCGCCGCGTGAAACACTATTCGCTGGCCGCCACGTTGGTGATGACCCTGGCGGTAATGGCGGTGGTCGCCCTTATCCAGCGCGCGCTGGACGGGCTGCTGTTTAACGTGCCGCAGCTGATTTTCTGGATCCTGCTGGGGCTGCTGTGCATCGGCGCGGGCCGCGTTCGGCTGCATTATCACGCCTACCTGAAAGCGGCGTCACACAATGACGCCCACGCCCGCGAGGCGATGGCCAGTGAACTGACGATGATTCACGGCGTCCCGCCGGGCTGCGATGAGCGGGAGTTCCTGCGTGAATTGCAGAACGCGCTGCTGTGGATTAACTACCGTTTCTATCTGGCACCGCTGTTCTGGTTTGTGGTGGGCGGATCCTGGGGGCCAGCGGCGCTGATGGGCTACGCGTTCCTGCGTTCATGGCAGTCCTGGCTGGCACGCTACCAGACGCCGCACCAGCGCCAGCAATCGGGCATCGACGCCATTCTGCACGTCGTGGACTGGGTTCCCGTACGTCTGGTTGGCGTGGTGTATGCGCTGATTGGCCACGGCGAGAAGGCGCTCCCGGCCTGGTTTGCTTCGCTGGGCGACCGCCATACTTCACAGTATCAGGTGCTGACGACGCTGGCGCAGTATTCGCTGGCCCGCGAGCCGCACGTTGATAAAGTGGAAACGCCAAAGGCGGCGGTGTCGATGGCGAAGAAGACGTCGTATGCGGTGGTGGTGGTGATGGCGCTGCTGACGATTTATGGGACGTTAGTGTAGTTTGTTGCCGGATGGCGCTGCACTTATCCAGCCTACGAGATTGTAGGCCCGGTAAGCGCAGCGCCACCTGGCAAAAGGGTTAAAGCGTATCTGCTGGTGGAATACCGAAATCAGGCATCCCATCTTCTTTCCAGCGCACCGTCTTCAGGCGCGTATGGCGATTCGGGTCGTACAGCGGGTCACCTTCAATTTCCGTGTAATTCCTCGCGTGATAAACCAGCACATCCTCTCCTTCAGGCGTCTGCGTAAAGCTGTTATGCCCCGGCCCGTACTGGCGGTTTTCGTAGCTGGTGGTGAACACCGGCTGCGGGGATTTATGCCAGTTTTCCGGTTTGGTCATGTCGGCATCTTTATCAATCCACAGCAGTCCCATGCAGTAGTTTTCATCGGTCGCGCTGGCAGAGTAGCTGATGAACAGACGGTCACCGTGGGTCACAACGGCGGGCCCTTCGTTGACCAGAAAACCGCGGCATTCCCAGTCGAATTCGGGCTTGCTGAGCATTACCGGTTCACTTTTCAGGGTCCACGGGTTTTCCAGTTCCGCCAGGTACAGATTGGAGTTACCGGCTATCTCCGGCGACTTTTGCGCCCACAGATACCAGCGTTTACCCTGATGTTCGAAGGTGGTGGCGTCGAGGCAGAAGGTGTCGAACGGCGTTTTGACCTGGCCTTTCTCAACCCATTTGCCGCTCAGCGGATCGGCATCGCTGCACTCCAGCGCGAACATGCGGTGCTGGAACATCCCCAGGCTGTCGAACGCCCGGGTGTGGGCGGCAGCGAAGTAGATATACCATTTGTTATCAATGTAATGCAGCTCCGGTGCCCAGATAAGGTTGCTCATCGGGCCGGTGTCCGGCTTGCGCCAGACCACCACCGGCTCTGAGGTACGCAGGCCGTCGAGGTCGGCGGCGCGGCGGATCTCCAGCCGGTCGTATTCCGGCACGGAGGCGATAAAGTAGTACGCGTCCTTGTGGCGCAGAATAAACGGATCGGCGCGTTGCTCAATAAAGGGGTTGGGCCAGTTCTTCATCAGGCTTTCCTTACGTGTTCAGTCGTTTTCAATTCTTGCTGGTATTCATTCAGTTCGCGATAGTTGTTGCGGCGTTTTTCCAGGTCTTCCTGAATCTGTTTCATCAGGTTGCGGTCAACCTTCAGCAGACGCACGACGCCGGCGGTAATCAGGTAGCCCACGCCAGGAATAACGGTGAACAGCAGCATAATGCCGTTGATGGTGGTGTCGCTTTGCGCTTTCGCACCCGCGTCGTAGCCGTACCAGGAGAGCAGGAAGCCGACCATCGCCCCGGCTACCGCCAGCCCCACTTTCAGGAAGAACAGGTTACCGGAGAAGCTGATGCCGGTGATACGCTTGCCGGTTTTCCACTCGCCGTAGTCGTCCACGTCGGCCATCAGCGACCAGTGCAGCGGAGACGGGATCTGGTGCAGCACGTTCAGCAGGAAGTAGAGCACCACGATCAGCACGGTGGCATGCGGGTCGAAGAAATAGAAGGCGATAGAGAAGATGGCCAGCGCGATGTTGGTCCAGAAGAAGACCTGCAGTTTACACCAGCGGTCGGTCAAGACTTTGGCCAGCATACTGCCGATCATCATGCCGACCACGCCCAGGCTGATAAAAATAGTGGCGAAATGGGTGCTTTCGCCCATCACCCAGGTGACGTAGTACATGGTGGCGGCCATGCGGATAAAGCCCGGGCATACGTTGCATAGGGTCAGCAGCAGAATGCGCACCCACTGGTCGTTTTTCCAGACGTCTTTTAAATCCTGCTTGAGTTCATCGTTGGTCTGTACCGCCGGGCGGACGCGTTCACGCACGGTAGCGAAGCAGAACAGGAACATACACATGCCGATGAAGGCCAGCACGGTCATCGCCATCTGGTAGCCTTTCGCTTTGTCTTCACCGCCGAACCAGTCGGCCATCGGCAGCAGCGTCAGCGACAGCAGCAGGGTGGCGATACCGACCAGTACGAAGCGGTAAGACTGGCAGGCGACGCGCTCTTTCGGGTCGTTGGTGATCACGCTACCCAGCGAGCAGTAGGGAATATTGATGGCGGTATAGGTGATCGATAACAGGAAATAGGTGACAAACGCATAGATAACTTTGCTGCTATAGCTCCAGTCCGGCGTGGTGAACATCATCACGCTGAACAGCGCGTAAGGGAAGGCTATCCACAGCAGCCATGGACGAAAGCGGCCATACTTACTGCGGGTACGGTCGGCCAGCGCGCCCATGATCGGGTCGGTGACGGCGTCGATGACGCGAATAGAGAGCAGCAGTACGCCAACCAGCGCCGGCGCTAAACCAAAAATATCGGTGTAAAAATAGTTAACGAACAGCATGATAGCGCCGAAGATGATGTTACATCCCGCGTCGCCCATGCCATAACCAATCTTCTCTTTTACTGACAGTTTACTTGTGTTCATCGCCAGATCTCTTTTGGGTTATATGGAGAAGATTATTGCCAGCTAAAGGGGGAAATGCGTAGCAGGATAACGTTGTTGATATGGATAATGTTGCTGCGCAGAGGAAAGTGTGAAGCAGGTAACATCAGGAAAAAGGCCTCTCCGTATGGAGAGGCCTGTGGAGAATCGAGTAGCCTGGACGAGGGGCGATAGCGCCGACTCCGGGGGCGTCCCGGCGTCACTTCATTCGGCCGGGCTACCGTGAGTATCAGGCTTTGGCGGTTTTGGCGGCCTTCTGCTTAAACATGTAGCCAATGCCGAGGATGATAATCCATACCGGAATCAGCCATACGGAGATGGCCATGCCCGGGGTCATCACCATAATCACCAGCACGGCGGCCATGAAGACCAGGCAGATCCAGTTCCCCAGCGGGTAGAACAGCGCCGGGAAGCGGGTGGTGACGCCCTGCTGCTGTTTGGCTTTGCGGAACTTGATGTGCGCCAGGCTGATCATCGCCCAGTTAATGACCAACGCGGAGACCACCAGCGCCATCAGCAGTCCGAATGCGGACTCTGGTGCCAGGTAGTTGATCAGCACGCACAGCGCAGTCACCACGGCAGAAACCAAAATCGAGCTCACCGGCACGCCGCGTTTGTCGACGTTCAGCAGCGCTTTCGGGGCGTTGCCCTGCTGCGCCAGACCGAAAAGCATACGGCTGTTGCAGTAGACGCAGCTGTTATACACGGAGAGCGCGGCGGTCAGAACCACGATGTTCAGGGCGTTCGCCACGAATGAGTCACCCAGTTCATGGAAGATAAGCACGAACGGGCTGACGTCTGCGGTGACGCGGGTCCACGGCATCAGCGAGAGCAGTACCGCCAGCGAGCCCACATAGAAAATCAGGATACGGTAGATAACCTGGTTGGTGGCTTTAGGAATGCTCTGCTCCGGGTTATCTGCTTCTGCCGCGGTAATCCCGACCAGCTCCAGGCCGCCGAAGGAGAACATGATTATCGCCATCATCATCACCAGCCCCGTCCAGCCATGCGGCAGGAAGCCGCCCTGTTCCCACAGGTTGCGCACGGTCGCCTGCGGGCCAGCGGTGCCGCTGAACAGCAGCCATGCGCCGAACAGAATCATCGCGATAACCGCGATAACCTTGATGATGGCAAACCAGAACTCCATCTCACCGAACACTTTAACGTTGGTCAGGTTGATGGCGTTGATAATCACAAAGAAGGCAGCCGCAGAAGCCCAGGTTGGGATCTCGGGATACCAGAACTGGATGTATTTACCCACTGCGGTGAGTTCCGCCATGGCAACCAGGACGTACAGCACCCAGTAGTTCCAGCCTGAGGCGAAGCCCGCGAAGTTGCCCCAGTACTTATAAGCAAAGTGGCTGAAGGAGCCCGCTACCGGCTCTTCAACCACCATTTCGCCCAGCTGGCGCATGATCATAAAGGCAATAAAACCGGCGATGGCGTAGCCGAGAATAATACCAGGACCGGCGGATTGAATAACGGAGGCGCTGCCAAGAAACAGGCCGGTGCCGATAGCGCCGCCCAGAGCGATCAGCTGGATATGGCGGTTCTTCAGGCCGCGCTTAAGCTGCGCGCCTTGCTGTTGACCTTCCATTGTGAAACCTCGTGTGTGGTTATTATTGTGACGCTGTTGTGCGTATGTACTTAAGAAATTCCGTTTTCTGTATTGTTATGTTTACGAAAAGCTTTTCTTAAAAAGAGGTAAGGCTCTTTCGTCATGAGCAGAATAGTGGTAAGCGAGAAGGAATGCACCTGCTTTATGAAGGAGTGATGACAGATTGGATAAAAAGACAACAACGGTCACGCCGCGCTGAAATGTCCATGTCACAATTTTATTGAATTAATAATCATTTATATGAATAAAAATTCATTTATAGCCGAATTGAAACGGTTCAGTTTGCTTAATGTTGTTTGGTTTAAGTTAATTGTACTTCTTTATAGGTAAAGCTGATTTTTGTGCAAAGTTACATTTCTGAAACATCATTTCTGTAATGTTGTTAAAAAGTGCCGGGTTTACTGATTTCAATCAAAACCTGTATGGACATAAGGTGAATACTTTGTTACTTTAGCGCTACGAACTTGAAATTGGTAAGACCAATTGACTCCGGGCTAATGGCAGAGACAGGGAACAATGGCCTACAGCAAAATCCGCCAACCAAAACTTTCTGATGTGATTGAGCAGCAGTTGGAGTTTTTGATTCTTGAGGGGACGTTACGCCCCGGCGAAAAACTTCCACCTGAACGCGAGCTGGCAAAGCAGTTCGACGTTTCTCGCCCTTCGCTGCGTGAGGCGATTCAACGCCTCGAAGCCAAAGGGCTCCTGCTTCGTCGTCAGGGCGGCGGGACTTTTGTTCAAAGCAGCCTATGGCAGAGCTTCAGCGATCCGCTGGTAGAGCTACTGTCCGACCACCCTGAATCCCAGTTTGATCTGCTAGAGACCCGTCACGCGCTGGAAGGTATCGCGGCTTATTACGCGGCACTGCGCAGCACTGATGAAGATCGCGTACGTATCCGCGAGTTGCATCAGGCCATTGAACGGGCTCAGCAGTCGGGCGACCTTGACGCTGAATCTGACGCCGTCGTCCAGTATCAAATTGCGGTCACTGAAGCCGCTCACAATGTGGTGCTGCTTCATCTGCTACGGTGTATGGAGCCGATGCTGGCGCAAAATGTTCGTCAAAACTTTGAGTTGCTCTACGCCCGCCGGGAGATGCTTCCGCAGGTAAGCAACCATCGTACAAGCATCTTTGAAGCCATCATGGCTGGCGAGCCCGAGCAAGCCCGCGAAGCCTCGCACCGCCACCTGGCCTTCATTGAAGAGATTCTGCTGGATAGAAGCCGTGAACAGAGCCGCCGCGAGCGCTCGTTACGCCGTCTTCAGCAGCGAAAGGATTAAGCTTTTTTCTGGCAGTCGTTTGACCAGAAAATGTGGAAATGCGCCTTTAGAGCGCGGCAACTAAACGCAGAACCTGTCTTATTGCGTTTTCCCACGAAAGCGCAATGGGACAGGTTCCAGACAAATCAACGTACTAGATAGATAAGGAATAACCCATGTCAGAACGTTTACACAATGACGTGGATCCGATCGAAACTCGCGACTGGCTACAGGCGATCGAATCGGTCATCCGTGAAGAAGGTGTTGAGCGCGCTCAGTATCTGATCGACCAACTGCTCTCTGAAGCACGCAAAGGCGGCGTTCAGGTTGCTGCGGGTGCAGGTGCTAGCGGTTACGTCAACACTATTGCCGTTGAAGATGAACCGGAATACCCGGGCAATCTGGAGCTGGAGCGTCGTATTCGTTCTGCTATCCGTTGGAACGCCATCATGACCGTGCTGCGTGCGTCTAAAAAAGACCTCGAGCTGGGCGGCCACATGGCATCCTTCCAGTCTTCTGCGACCTTCTACGAAGTTTGCTTCAACCACTTCTTCCGCGCCCGCAACGAGCAGGATGGCGGCGACCTGGTGTACTTCCAGGGCCACATCTCCCCGGGCGTGTACGCACGTGCGTTCCTGGAAGGCCGTCTGACCGAAGAGCAGATGGACAACTTCCGTCAGGAAGTACACGGCAAAGGCCTGTCTTCCTACCCGCACCCGAAACTGATGCCGACCTTCTGGCAGTTCCCGACCGTATCTATGGGTCTGGGCCCGATCGGCGCAATCTATCAGGCTAAATTCCTGAAATATCTGGAACACCGTGGCCTGAAAGATACCTCCAAACAGACCGTTTACGCCTTCCTGGGCGACGGAGAAATGGACGAACCAGAATCTAAAGGTGCGATCACCATCGCCACCCGTGAAAAACTGGACAACCTGGTCTTTGTTATCAACTGTAACCTGCAGCGCCTCGACGGCCCGGTTACCGGTAATGGCAAAATCATTAACGAACTGGAAGGCATCTTCGCGGGCGCTGGCTGGAACGTTATCAAGGTTATCTGGGGCGGTCGTTGGGATGAACTGCTGCGTAAAGACACCAGCGGTAAACTGATCCAGCTGATGGAAGAAACCGTTGACGGTGACTACCAGACCTTCAAATCCAAAGACGGCGCTTACGTGCGTGAGCACTTCTTCGGTAAATATCCGGAAACCGCAGCGCTGGTTGCCGACTGGACTGACGAGCAGATCTGGGCCCTGAACCGCGGTGGTCACGATCCGAAGAAAGTCTTCGCTGCACTGAAAAAAGCGCAGGAAACCAAAGGCAAAGCAACCGTAATCCTCGCCCATACCATCAAAGGTTACGGCATGGGTGACACCGCTGAAGGTAAAAACATCGCTCACCAGGTGAAGAAAATGAACATGGACGGCGTTCGCTACGTCCGCGATCGTTTCAACGTGCCGGTAGAAGATGCGGATATCGAAAAACTGCCGTACATCACCTTCCCGGAAGGCTCCGAAGAGCACAAGTACCTGCACGAACGCCGTCAGGCGCTGCACGGTTACCTGCCGAGCCGTCAGCCGAACTTCGATGAGAAGTTAGAGCTGCCGACCCTGGAAGATTTCGCGCCGCTGCTGGAAGAGCAGAACAAAGAAATTTCCACCACTATCGCGTTCGTTCGTGCCCTGAACGTGATGCTGAAGAATAAATCCATCAAAGACCGCCTCGTGCCGATCATCGCCGATGAAGCGCGTACCTTTGGTATGGAAGGTCTGTTCCGTCAGATTGGTATTTACAGCCCGAACGGCCAGCAGTACACCCCGCAGGACCGTGAGCAGGTTGCGTACTACAAAGAAGACGAGAAAGGCCAGATTCTGCAGGAAGGTATCAACGAGCTGGGTGCTGGCGCATCCTGGCTGGCGGCTGCGACCTCTTACAGCACCAACAACCTGCCGATGATCCCGTTCTACATCTACTACTCCATGTTCGGGTTCCAGCGTATCGGCGACCTGTGCTGGGCAGCAGGTGACCAACAGGCGCGCGGCTTCCTGATCGGTGGTACTTCCGGTCGTACGACGCTGAACGGCGAAGGTTTGCAGCACGAAGATGGCCACAGCCACATTCAGTCTCTGACTATCCCGAACTGTATCTCTTACGATCCGTCTTACGCGTACGTAGTTGCGGTCATCATGCACGATGGTCTGGAACGTATGTACGGTGAGAAACAAGAGAACGTTTACTACTACATCACCACGCTGAACGAAAACTACCACATGCCAGCTATGCCGGCAGGTG
>NZ_JBKDZH010000120.1:0-19167 GCF_047971185.1 Kluyvera sp. | reverse complement strand
TTAATACGACTTTGAGAGGATAAGGTAATGCAAGTTATTCTGCTTGATAAAGTAGCAAACCTGGGTAGCCTGGGTGATCAGGTTAACGTTAAAGCGGGCTACGCTCGTAACTTCCTGGTCCCGCAGGGTAAAGCTGTTCCTGCTACCAAGAAAAACGTTGAATTCTTCGAAGCACGCCGCGCTGAACTGGAAGCCAAACTGGCTGACGTTCTGTCTGCTGCTGAAGCTCGTGCTGCGCAGATCAACGCACTGGAATCCGTAACCATCGCGTCTAAAGCTGGCGACGAAGGTAAACTGTTCGGTTCCATCGGTACTCGCGACATCGCTGACGCTGTAACTGCAGCTGGCGTTAAAGTTGCGAAGAGCGAAGTTCGTCTGCCGAACGGCGTTCTGCGTACCACTGGTGAGCACGAAGTGGACTTCCAGGTTCACAGCGAAGTGTTTGCTAAAGTTATCATCAACGTTGTTGCTGAGTAATCTGCAACCCACGTTTTGATAACACCAAGACGCCGGCCTCGTGCCGGCGTTTTGCTTTTCTGGCCCACCGCTTTTCAACTGGCTATTTTTCGTCCCTTTCGCGATAATCATAAAATTAAAACAATATTTTAATTTTTGGTGAAAGAATGGACACTCTCCGCCAGCATCCGCTATTTTCCCGTAAGAACGTTGTTTACCTCTGCGCCGCCTTCTGCTGTCTGCTGTGGGGGAGCGCCTACCCGGCTATCAAGAGCGGCTACGAGCTGTTCCAGATTGCCGCCGATGACATCCCGACCAAGATTGTCTTTGCCGGCTACCGCTTCCTGTTTGCCGGTCTGCTGCTGTTGCTGCTGGCGATGGCCCAGCACAAGCCGGTCGCGCGCCTGAGCCCGCGTCAGTTCGGCCAGCTCACGCTGCTCGGCCTCACGCAGACCTCGCTACAGTACATTTTCTTCTACATTGGCCTCGCCTTCACCACCGGGGTGAAAGGGTCGATTATGAACGCCACCGGCACCTTCTTCAGCGTGCTGCTGGCACACTTTATCTACCAGAACGACAAGCTCAGCTATAACAAAACGCTCGGCTGTATTCTCGGTTTCGCCGGGGTGATGGTGGTGAACTTCAACAGCGGCCTGCTGGACTTCAGCTTTAGCCTGCTCGGCGACGGTTCGGTGGTGCTGGCGGCGTTTATCCTGTCGGCGGCCTCGCTGTACGGTAAGCGCATTTCCCAGACGGTCGACCCGACGGTGATGACCGGCTATCAGCTGGGGATCGGCGGCCTGGCGCTGGTAATTGGCGGCTACCTGAGCGGCGGCACGCTGACCTTCCACGGCTTCTCGTCGGTGGCGATTCTCGGCTATCTGACGCTGCTCTCCTCGGTGGCGTTTGCGCTGTGGAGTATCCTGCTGAAGTACAACCGGGTGGGGATGATTGCGCCGTTTAACTTCCTGATCCCGGTGTCGGGCTCGGTGCTGTCGGCGATTTTCCTCGGGGAAAATATCCTCGAATGGAAATACGCCATTGCGCTGGTGCTGGTGTGCTCGGGGATTTGGTGGGTGAATAAGATCAAGCGGTAATGCCTGATGGCGCTACGCGTATCAGGCAAACGTCACGGTTTTGCAGGCCGGATAAGGCGAAGCCGCCATCCGGCACTCTGCGCGGCTAGCGGGCGCGAATAAAGCTACCGTCCGCCTGGCGGGTAAACAGCACCTGCCCATTATCGGATTCAATGGTCAGCCCGGTCACGACGCCGTTGGCGTTCTTACGAATCTGTACCTGCTGGCCATTCTTGAGGTTGCTCAGCGGCTTGCCCGCACCTTCCACCTGCGCCATGGCGTAGACGTCGGTCGGCGGCAGATTGTTATCGCGGAACAGCTGCGCCATCGTTTTTCCGGCTTCAACCTGATAGGTTCGCCATTCGGGGCTGCTGCTGCGGCTTTCCTGATACGGCTGAGTCCGTGACGGCGCGGCGGCCGGCTCGTCTGGCTGATCCTCCTGCACCGGTTCCGGCGCGACAGGCGCCACCTGATCGTAATCGTTAGATGGCGTCACCAGCTCGGCGTGCATGGGCCGTGAGTCGGGCTGTGGCTGCGGCTGTGACTGAAAATCGAGCTGCGCGGAACGGCTGACCGGCGTGGTCGGGGCGTCGTCAGTGGAAGGCAGCAGGAAACCCACAATTATGGCCAGGGCAGCAATAATCACACCGCGACGGTGCGCAAGCGGCAGCGGATCCAGGATGCGAAGATTGTCCGGCGCGTGCCAGATCTTCTCCAGCAAAGGTTTTAGTTCAAATCTCCCGGGCATGGCTTTCCTCCTGCTCCGTGTCATTGCTATCCATTATAGATAACTGCCTGATGAACGTGCTAAAGCGTTCTCTCATCTTATCCTATGGGCAATCTGTATTGTTTCTTTTTCCCGGCAATTTGTCATCTTTCCTGACACAAAGTTTTACCCTGTGCGGCGTGGCTGCTATGCTGCCCGCTACTTTATACCCGAAGAAAGGAAAGACGATGGCCACCCCGACTTTTGACACCATTGAAGCACAGGCAAGCTACGGTATTGGCCTGCAGGTAGGACAGCAGCTGAGCGAGTCCGGTTTGCAGGGTTTACTGCCGGAAGCGCTGGTTGCCGGTATTGCCGACGCGCTGGAAGGCAAGCAGCCTGCCGTGCCGGTTGACGTTGTTCACCGTGCGCTGCGTGAAATCCACGAACGTGCTGACGCGGTGCGTCGCGAGCGTTTTGCCGCGATGGCGGAAGACGGCGTGAAATACCTGGAAGAAAACCGTGAAAAAGAAGGCGTGAACAGCACCGAATCCGGCCTGCAGTTCCGCGTACTGACCCAGGGCACTGGCGCTATCCCGGCGCGTACCGATCACGTTCGCGTGCACTACACCGGTAAACTGATCGACGGTACCGTGTTCGACAGCTCCGTCGCGCGCGGCGAACCGGCTGAATTCCCGGTGAACGGCGTTATCGCTGGCTGGATTGAAGCGCTGACCCTGATGCCGGTTGGCTCTAAGTGGGAACTGACTATCCCTCACAGCCTGGCCTACGGCGAGCGCGGCGCGGGTGCTTCTATCCCTCCGTTCAGCACCCTGGTCTTTGAAGTCGAGTTACTGGAAATCCTGTAATTCTGGCGTTTATCCTCTCTCCGCCCGGGGAGAGGATATAAAATCCTTAAGTTTGATATATCCTGGGATTTAATCTTGCATATGCCGCTGTTGCGTGTATTTTTGTGAGCTAATTCCCATAGGTGAGGTGATATAACACTCACTTTAAACATAAAATTAACATTATATTTAAATCATAGTATTCATCCCTCCGATTCTTACCTAATATCGAGACATCCTATAGCCAGGATCGTCTTGCATGACGACATAAAGGGCCAGTAGAGCCCGCACAACACAGACAGAAACAACAGGAAGAAAATCACATGGTTGATCAGATTAAAGTCGCTGCTGCCGCAGAGCAGGAGCCGGCTGAACAGTCGCTACGGCGAAACCTTACTAACCGGCATATTCAGCTTATTGCCATTGGCGGCGCTATCGGCACCGGGCTGTTTATGGGGTCGGGGAAAACCATCAGTCTCGCCGGGCCGTCGATCATCTTCGTTTATATGATCATCGGTTTTATGCTGTTCTTCGTGATGCGCGCGATGGGCGAACTGCTGCTTTCCAACCTCGAATACAAGTCGTTCAGCGACTTCGCCGCCGACCTGCTCGGCCCGTGGGCCGGCTACTTTACCGGCTGGACCTACTGGTTCTGCTGGGTGGTGACCGGGATGGCGGACGTTGTGGCGATCACCGCTTACGCCCAGTTCTGGTTCCCCGGGCTATCCGACTGGGTCGCCTCGCTGGCGGTGGTCCTGCTGCTGCTGGGCCTCAACCTCGCCACCGTGAAGATGTTTGGTGAGATGGAGTTCTGGTTTGCGATGATCAAAATCGTCGCCATCGTGGCGCTGATTATCGTCGGCCTGGTGATGGTGCTGACGCACTTTACCTCGCCAACCGGCGTAGAAGCCTCGTTCGCCCATCTGTGGAACGACGGCGGCTGGTTCCCGAAAGGCATTAGCGGCTTCTTTGCCGGCTTCCAGATAGCGGTGTTCGCTTTCGTGGGTATCGAGCTGGTGGGGACTACCGCCGCGGAAACCAAAGATCCGGAGAAATCGCTGCCGCGCGCGATTAACTCGATCCCAATTCGTATCATCATGTTCTACGTTTTCGCGCTGATCGTGATTATGTCCGTCACGCCGTGGAGCTCGGTGGTCCCGGATAAGAGCCCGTTCGTTGAACTGTTCATGCTGGTCGGCCTGCCGGCCGCCGCGAGCATCATCAACTTCGTGGTGCTGACGTCAGCCACCTCGTCCGCCAACAGCGGCGTGTTCTCTACCAGCCGTATGCTGTTCGGTCTGGCGCAGGACGGCGTTGCGCCGAGCCTGTTCGCCAAGCTGTCTAAGCGTGCGGTACCGGCGAAAGGGCTGACTTTCTCCTGTATCTGCCTGCTGGGCGGCGTGGTGATGCTGATGGTCAACCCAAGCGTGATCGCGGCCTTCACCATGATCACCACCGTATCGGCGATTCTGTTCATGTTCGTCTGGACGATTATTCTGTGCTCCTACCTGGTGTACCGTAAGCAGCGTCCGCACCTGCATGAGAAATCAATCTACAAAATGCCGCTGGGCAAAGTGATGTGCTGGGTATGCATGGCGTTCTTCGCCTTCGTGCTGGTACTGCTGACGCTGGAAGCGGACACCCGCGAAGCGCTGATGGTGACGCCAATTTGGTTCATCGTGCTGGGGCTGGGGTGGATGTTCCTGCGTAAGAATCAGCGGGCTAAGTAATTCGTATTGCCCGATGGCGCTTCGCTTATCGGGCCTACGAGTGCAACTGTTGTAGGCCGGGTAAGCGCAGCGCCACCCGGCAGAAACCTAAAGCGCCCATTGTGGCGCTTTCTTCGTTTTTGCGCCCCATCTCGTAGCCCCCCTTTTCTCAACGTGCTAATTTCAAAGCCATAAACGAAAAACGTATGGAGATCAAATGCGTCAGAGAACGATTGTCTGCCCGGTGATTCAAAACGAAGGCGAATACCTGCTGTGCAAAATGGCCGACGACCGCGGCGTTTTTCCCGGTCAGTGGGCGCTTTCCGGGGGCGGTATGGAGCCGGGGGAAACCATGGAAGAGGCGCTGCGGCGGGAAATTCGCGAAGAGCTGGGCGAGGCGCTGGAGATTACCGACGTGCAGCCGTGGGCCTTTCGCGACGACGTGCGGGTGAAAACCTACGCTGACGGCACCACTGAACAGATCTACATGATTTATCTCATCTTCGACTGCGTGAGCGCCAATCGTGACGTGACGTTTAATGAAGAGTTTCAGGAGATTGCCTGGGTGAAACCCGAAGCGTTAGCGAGGCTGGATCTCAACGTGGCAACGCGAGAAACCTTCCGCCAGAAAGGGCTGCTGTAAAAAACGCCTCCCGAATCGAGAGGCGCTGAATCAGTTTATTCGCCTTTGAGTGCGCGCGGGAACAGCACGTTGTTTTCGAGGCTGATGTGCTCCATCAGATCGTCAATCAGCTCGTTGATGCCGTTGTACATCGCTTTCCAGGTGGTGCAGGCTTCCGGCGGGATGGTGACGTTCTGGGTGGTGTGCTTGATCACTTCCAGCAGTTCGCCCGCTTCATCATGCTCGCTTTCCATCACGCTGATCGGCCCCATCGCCTGGCTACCCATACCCTGTTTGATCATCGGGAACAGAATCTGCTCCTCTTTCATCATGTGGCTGGACAGCTCCTGGTGCAGCATGCTCAGGTATTTCGCCAGGCCTTTTGGCACGTTCGGCTTGTCGGCGTGTACGCGTTCCACTTTGGTGGCCTGCAGGATCAGTTCCGGCAGTTGTTCGCGGTGACGGTCATGATAACGCACCACGATGTGGTCGATGATTTCGGCCAGAGGCGCGGCGCGCCAGTCTTTTTCAACCGGCTCTTCCGCCAGTTTTGCCAGCTCGGCTTCAATCACGGCAACGTCCAGCTCTTTGCGATCGGCCGCACGGCCAAGCGTCTGCTTACCGCCGCAGCAGTAATCCATATCATATTTACGGAACAGCGCGGATGCGCGCGGAATGGAGAGCGCCAGCTCGCCTAAAGGTTGGTCGCGAAAGGCCATAGCAGTTACCTCGTCATCAATAATATAAGATGTATTTTAAATGCACCTTTATGGCGATGATATACCCCTTTATGGGGAGGGGAATTGAGTGATGGCTGTCACAAAAAATTATTCCCCCTTTAACGTGCTGAATCTTATTGAGATTAGCGCTGGTAGGACCTGAATCGATTAAATAAGCCCGCGGCGCTGCCGATAGTGAGACTTCGACCACCTGCACAAAAAGGCAAATGATGTTTAAAAGAATAAAAGTAATCACCGTACTGATTGTCGTTCTGGTCGCGCTGGGCGCGATGCAGATGATTTCAGCGGGCGTATTTGTACGCGCACTGAATAACGACAAGCAGAACTTTACCGTCGCGCAGCTCTCCAGCCAGAACGTGGCCGAGTTTACCGATGCATGGATCAGCCTGAACCAGGCGCGGGTGACCCTTAACCGCGGCATGCTGCGTCTCCAGGGGACGATGGCCAGCAGCGTCAACGGCGGTGAACTGAAAACGCTGGTGGATACGGCGAACAATCTGCTGGCGGAGGCCAAACGCCACTACGACAAATATGATGCGCTGCCGGAAACGCCGGGGCTGGATAGCCACCTGTCGGACAGCCTGGAGAAACAGTACGGCATCTACTCCGCCACGCTGGCGCGCATGAACGAGCTGCTGGCGGAAGGCAAGCTGGAAGAGATGTTCAAGCAGAACGCCGAGCAGAAACAGAAAGCCATGCAGGCAGTGTACCAGGAGTGGCGTACGGCGCAGGCGGCGTTGACCAACGCCGGGATCCAGCAGAATGAAAGCGACTATGTCCGTATTTTGTGGACGCTGGGGGCCATTATGCTGCTGGTGGTGGCGGTGATTGTGGTGAGCTGGGTCGCGATGCAGCGCGTGCTGCTGAAGCCGCTGCATCGCGTGATGGCGCATATTCGTCATATTGCCGAAGGCGACCTGACCAACGACATCAACACCGACGGCAGTAACGAAATGGCCCTGCTGGCGCGGAACGTCAATGAAATGCAGCAGGCGCTGGCGAAGACGGTGGGCGTGGTGCGTGAAGGGGCGGACACCATCTATACCGGCGCGGGCGAAATCTCAGCCGGCAGCAACGATCTCTCCTCGCGCACCGAGCAGCAGGCGGCGTCGCTGGAAGAGACGGCGGCCAGCATGGAGCAGCTCACCGCGACGGTGAGACAGAACGCCGACAATGCCCGTCAGGCGACGCAGCTGGCGCACAATGCCTCGGAAACGGCGCAGAAGGGCGGCAACGTGGTGGATGGCGTGGTGCGAACCATGGATGAGATTGCCGCCAGCTCCAGTAAAATTGCGCAGATCACTAACGTCATCGACGGTATCGCCTTCCAGACCAACATTCTGGCGCTCAACGCCGCGGTAGAAGCCGCGCGCGCGGGCGAGCAGGGGCGCGGTTTTGCGGTGGTCGCCGGGGAAGTGCGCACGCTGGCGCAGCGTAGCGCCCAGGCGGCAAAAGAGATTAAAGCGCTGATTGATGACTCGGGCAATCGCGTCAGCGCCGGTTCCGCGCTGGTGCATGAAGCCGGAGAGACGATGGCGGAGATCGTTAATGCGGTCACCCGCGTCAGCGATATCATGGGCGAAATTGCTTCGGCTTCTGATGAGCAGAGCCGCGGTATCGATCAGGTAGGCCAGGCGGTCGCCGAGATGGATCGCGTAACGCAGCAGAACGCCTCGCTGGTGGAAGAGTCCGCCAGCGCGGCCTCGGCGCTGGAAGAGCAGGCCGCGCGTCTGAACCAGACGGTGGCGGTATTCAAAATCAGCCGCCGGCCACAGCGGCAGCCCGCCGCGGTGAAGAAAGCGTTCGCCCCGGCGGCGAAAGCTGCGCCGTTAACCGAAGCGAACTGGGAAACCTTTTAGGTAACCGCGAGCGCTTTGCCGGATGGCGGCGTGAACGCCTTATCCGGCCTACATGAGATCGTGCGGTCCTTGTAGGCCGGATAAGCGCAGCGCCATCAGGCATCCCCCGAAACCGGCACCACCGCCGGTTTCTGCGGTTTTGAACGCACCGCAATCACCACGCCGATGACCAGCAGGGCAATGCCGCTCAGGGTCAACATCGGCGGCATCTGCTGGCGCAGCAGGAAGGTGTACAGCAGCCCTGCCAGCGTTTCAAAGACAATCAATGGCCCGAGGATCACCGTCGGCAGCCGCTGACTCGCCACGTTCCAGCACAGCGCGCCCACCCACGAGCACAGCACGGCGATGGCGATCATCAGGCCGATAAAGACCGCCGGACGCGGGCCGAACGGCAGCGCAAAATCCGGCGTCTGTACGTTGAGCCAGATGCAGGCGGCGACGTAGCCCACCAGAGAAACTGGCAGCGTCACCAGCGCCTGCGCGGTGGCCCACATGAGCGGCGGCTGATGAGGGTTCTCCCGCAGCCAGCGGGCGTTGCGCAGCGCATACCACGCCCAGCACACCACCGAAATGCTCGCCAGCGCAATACCGGAGCCGTAGCGCCAGCCGCTAAAGTTCGGTAGCCCCTGGCGCAGTTCGGCGACGTTAACGCACAGCAGACCCACACCAATCAGCACCAGCGCGGGCATCAGCCGCAGCCAGGAAAGCTTGCCGTCGCGCTGGCTGTACAGCAGGTTGGCGAATACCGGTATCACCACCGGTAATGTGCCGATGATCATCGTCGACACCGGCGCGCCGGTGCGCTGAATGGCGCTCGCCAGGCAGATGTAATAGATCAGGTTGCCCATCATGGTCAGCGCCAGCGCCGTCCACCAGTCTTTGCGCGTGAGCTGGCGCAGACGCGCGCGGCCCAGCCACGCCAGCGGCAGGGCAATCAGTCCCAGCGCCAGATAGCGCCCCATCGACTGCAATACCGCCGGGTAATCCGGTACGATCAGCGGCCCGACAAAAATCAGCCCCCACATTAAACCCGCTAACAGGGCGTACAGCACACCGCTAATCATCGTGACATCCACATTGTTTTAACATGCGCAAAGTGTAGGAGGGGAAACGGGTTCAGTATTGTATGAGATTGCTGATTAGCGACGAGCGACCTGTTTTTGATAGCGTACCGGGGTAATGCCATAGCGCTGGGTGAAGGCGCGGGTGAGGTGCGACTGGTCGGTTAGGCCGGTGGCGGCGGCAACGGCGGCGGCGGGCATACCGTGGGTCAGAAACTCTTTGGCTCGCCACAGGCGCACCGCCATCAGCATCTGGTGCGGCGTAACGTGGTAGTGGGCTTTAAACTGGCGCTGGAAGTGCCACGGGCTGAGCGCCGCGACGCTCGCCAGCTCATCGAGGGTAATCGGGTGCATGTAGTTATCGTACAGATAGTCGCGAACGCGGGCGAAACGGTGCGCCCCTTCGGTAAGAACCGGCGCGTGGCAGGCCAGCGGCTGGAAGGTGTCGATTAAATCCAGCAGCAGCCCTTTCTGCGCCAGCGGATCGTCGGTGTGCCACAGGGCATGGATCTGACGGCCGATTTGCAGCGATCGCTGCGGGTCGTGGCGGGTAGCGTCGGCAAACCACCAGTGGCTAACGCCGGTCACGCTCTCAAGCAGGTCTGGGTCGAGATAAATCATCCGGTAGCGCCAGCCATCGGCGGTTTCCGCTTCGCCGGTATGCAGCTCATCGGGGTTCATGGTGACGATGGAGTGGACAGGCGCCACGTACTGGGTACCGCGATAGCGAAAACGTTCGGCTCCGGCTTCAATCACGCCTATGCCGAACGCTTCGTGGGTGTGGGGTTCAAAGGCGTAACGTGAAATATGCGCATGATACAGCTCTACGCCCGGCACCTGCGCCAGATGGCGAAAGCGCGCGCTGTCTTTCTCATCGTTGAACTGTTCCGGTACGCCCTGCACGTTCATTCTCCCCGTAGGCCATCCCTTCATTATCAGGGATGACCTACGGAGGCGCTACCACATTTAACCAAATCTTAACGCTTACAGAATGCCTTTGACGCTGTCGGCGAGCGAAGTGCTCGGGCGGCCAATCAGTTTGCTGAGGGTATGGCTGTCGTCAAACAGGCCGCCTTTAGACGCACCGACGTCAGAGTCTGCCAGCATCTCCGCCAGCCCATCAGGCAGGCCCACGCTTTTCAGCGCTGCGGCAAAATCAGCCTGGCTCAGGTTCTGATAAACCACGTTCTTACCGCTCTGTTTCGTCAGCTCGGCGGCCAGCTCGCTCAGCGTCCAGCCGTGGTCACCCGCCAGCTCGTACACCTTACCGGCATGGCCTTCTTCAGTGATGACGCGTGCAGCGGCGGCGGCGTAGTCTGCGCGCGTCGCGGAGGCGATTTTGCCTTCACCGGCAGCGCCGATAAATACGCCATGCTCCAGCGCTGGCGGTACGCTCGCCAGATAGTTTTCGGTATACCAGCCATTGCGCAGCAGCGCGTAAGGAATGCCGGAATCGGCGAGCATTTTTTCGGTGGCGATGTGCTCGTCCGCCAGCCCCAGCGGTGAGGTATCGGCGTGGAGCAGGCTGGTGTAGGCGATAAATTTGACGCCCGCGGCCTTCGCGGCGTTGATGATATTACGGTGCTGCGGCGCGCGCTGGCCGACTTCGCTGGAGGAGATGATCAGCAGCTTATCGACACCCTGCAGCGCTCTGGTCAGCGCCGCTTCGTCGCCGTAGTCGGCCTGGCGAACGACAACGCCTTTCTGACTTAGCGCGTCGGCTTTGGCCGGGTTACGAACCACGGCAACCAGCTGATGGGCGGCGGTGGTATTAAGCAGGTTAGCAAAAACGTGCTGGCCAAGCTGGCCGGTGGCTCCGGTAATCGCGATCATGGGTATTCTCCTTCGTGTTCGTATGGTGTTGTGGTAAGCTAACACCATAGCTAACTTTTAGTAAGTACGTACAAAAAGGTAAGTATGAAAGATAATAATCCGACGCTGACGCAAAAGATGCGTAACGGCAATTTGTTTGCCGAGCGCTGTCCTTCGCGTGACGTACTGAAACACGTGACCAGCCGCTGGGGCGTGTTGATTCTGGTGGCGCTGCGCGAAGGCACGCATCGCTTCAGCGATCTGCGTCGTAAAATGGGCGGCGTGAGCGAAAAAATGTTGGCCCAGTCGCTCCAGGCGCTGGAACAGGACGGCTTTATTAACCGCGTTTCCTACCCGGTGGTGCCGCCGCACGTTGAGTATAGCCTGACGCCTCTGGGTGAAGAGGTGAGCGAAAAGGTGGCGGCGCTGGCAGACTGGATTGAGGTGAATTTGCCGATGGTGATGGCGCAGCAAATCCCGGCGTCGGCGTAAACGCCTCGGCCGGGCTAAGATGGCATGTAGCCCGGCCGCGCAAAGCGACGCCGGGAGGTACGCCGAACTTATTGACTCAAATCCAGCTGATAGATGGCAAACCCAATCTCATCGGTTGCCACCTGCTTCATCGGATATTGCGCCTTCTCTTTGATAAACGCCGCCGCTTTTTCTGACGGTGAGGTTTCAAAGCGAATATCCAGTTTGGTGTCGCTGTGAATCGGGGCCAGACGCCAGTTGTTGTCTGCCGCCGGGTGAATTTCCCCGTTCTTCTTCGACTGTTCGCCAATCCATGCCGCCAGCACCGAGCGATTCTCGTCCGGTGAAGCGAAGGCGATGTGGCTATCGCCGGTGCCCGCGAACTTGCCGCCGTAGGCGCGGTAGTTGTTGGTAGCGACGAGGAACGTCGCATTCGGATCGATCGGCTTACCGTTGAAGGTCAGGTTCTTAATTCGTTCGGCCGTCGGGTTAACGCTCTGGCATTCACCGTCGTAGCGCGCAGGCTGAGTGATGTCGACCTGATAGTTCACGCCGTCGATCACGTCGAAGTTATAGGTACGGAAGCCGTCCCAGTTGATCAGCGACTGCGGCTTGCTGCTGTGCGGATCGATCTGATTGAACTGCCCGGCGGAGCACTCCAGCCACTCTTTCACCTCTTTACCGCTGGCTTTGACCACCACCAGGGTGTTCGGATAGAGGTAAAGATCGGCGGCGTTACGGAAGGTGAGCTGGCCTTTTTCCACTTCGACATAGCTGGCCGGATCGTTCTTACGTCCGCCCACTTTGAACGGCGCGGCGGCAGACAGCACCGGTAGCTTCGCCAGGTCCGGATCGCCCTGAATATAGTGCTCAACGTAGGCTTTCTGCGCCATGTTCACCACCTGCACGGTCGGGTCGTCCTGCACCAGCGACAGGTAGCTGTACATGTTGTCGGAGGATTTACCGATCGGCTTGCTGACGAATTCACGCGTGGCGTCGTGGTCGGCCTTCAGCGCATCGACCAGCTTACGGTCTTCCGCCGCCAGCGATTTCTTCGCCGCCGCATCGTAAATCGGGCGCGCCTGCGCCTGGGCGGAGGTGACCTGCCATTTGCCGCTGTCGTTGTTCAGCACCAGATCGACCACGCCAAGGTGATCGCCCCACATGCCTGGCATAACTGCCGGCACGCCGTTGAGGGTCCCTTTGGCGATATCCGCGCCTTTAATGCTGGCAAAGTCTTTGCTCGGGAACACCGCGTGGGCGTGGCCAAACATGATGGCGTCAACGCCCGGCACCTGGCTTAAGTAGTAAACCGAGTTTTCCGCCATCGCCTGATACGGGTCGGCGGAGAGGCCGGAGTGGGCAATAACCACCACCACATCCGCACCGTTGGCGCGCATCTCCGGCACGTATTTGCGGGCGGTTTCGGTGATGTCGTTAACCGTCACTTTGCCGCTCAGGTTGGCTTTATCCCAGGTCATGATTTGCGGCGGCACAAAGCCGATGTAGCCAATTTTCAGCGTGTGCTTGCTGCCGTCTTTATCGACCACTTCCGTCTCTTTAATCAGATACGGGGTAAACATCGGCTTTTTGGTCTTAACGTCGATGATATTGGCGTTAATGTACGGGAACTTCGCGCCAGCCAGCGCGTTGTGCAGATAGTCCAGGCCGTAGTTAAATTCGTGGTTGCCGAGGTTGCCTACCGTGTAGTCGAGCAGGTTCATCGCTTTATACACCGGGTGGGTATCGCCGTGCTTCAGCCCTTTCGCCGCCGCGTAGTCGCCCATCGGGCTGCCCTGAATGACGTCGCCGTTATCCACCAGCACGCTGTTCTTCACCTCGTCGCGGGCGGCGTTAATCAGGCTCGCCGTACGCACCAGGCCGAATTTCTCGGTCGCGCTATCTTTGTAGTAATCAAAATCCATCATATTGCTATGAAGATCGGTGGTTTCCATGATGCGGAGGTCCACCGTGGCGGCATTGACGCTGGCGGCAATCAGCGTGGCCAGGAGCGTTACGCTAAACTTGATCATCAGAGGCATCCTTTTTTTAGATCTAAGACACAGATTTAAATGTATTTGTTTTCTGTTGCTTACGAGGGTGTGAATCATGCCAGAAAATCATGACGGGAAATCGGCAGCGGTTCACAGTTATCCGGAACGATGATGGGAATAGCGGATTACGCGGCAATACGATATAAATAAAACAATAAGTTAACACCACTGTAATTTTAACGAGGTGGAAAATGTTAGAACAAGTCTGTCAGCTTGCGCGCGACGCGGGCGATGCCATCATGGATGTATACGATGGCAAGCAGCCGTTAGACGTCGCCAGTAAGCAAGATGATTCACCGGTGACCGCGGCCGATATCGCCGCGCACCACGTCATTATCAAGGGTCTGAAGGCGATGACGCCGGAGGTGCCGATTCTCTCGGAAGAAGATCCGCCCGGCTGGGACGTGCGCCAGCACTGGCAGCGCTATTGGCTGGTGGACCCGCTGGACGGCACCAAGGAGTTCATCAAGCGTAACGGTGAATTCACCGTTAACATCGCGCTGATTGAAAATGGCAAAGCGGTGCTGGGCGTGGTGTACGCGCCGGTGCTGAAGGTGCTCTACTGCGCGGCCAACGGCAAGGCGTGGAAAGAAGAGTGCGGCGTGCGTAAGCAAATTCAGGTGCGCGACGCTAACCCGCCAAAAGTTGTGGTAAGCCGCTCGCACTATGCCAACGATGATGAGCTGAAAGAGTATCTGCAGCAGTTAGGCGAGCATGACACCGCCTCGATTGGCTCGTCGCTGAAGTTCTGCCTGGTGGCGGAAGGCGAAGCGCAGCTTTACCCGCGCTTCGGGCCAACCAATATCTGGGATACCGCGGCGGGACACGCGGTTGCCGCCGCCGCCGGTGCGCACGTTAACGACTGGCAGGGAAAAACGCTGGATTACACCCCGCGCGAATCGTTCCTGAACCCCGGCTTCCGCGTCTCGATTTTTTGATTTACCGATGGCAGAGCGCGGGCTTACGGCTCGCGGCTCTGCTTACTGAAGCGCAATATCAATGGAGATGATATATGACTGCGCAATGGAATCATGCTCTCGCCTCAACCCTGAGCGCGCGCGCTGTCGGCTGCTATATGGCCCGTCCGGTATGCGAACCGCTTTTCCTTTACAACCCGCTGCTCCCCCAGCCGCCGGCCTCACTCACTAAGCTGCTAGCGATTATCACCGCGCTGCAAATCCAGCCCGATATTACGATAAAGCTCACGATGCGGGAGGGCGAAGAGACGCCGGGTTCCGGTAATAACCTGCGTCCAGGCGACACGTTAACGCTGTGGGACGCGCTGCATAATATGCTGCTTCCCTCCAGTAACGTTTCGGCGACGATTGTTGCCCGTGCGATGGGCGAGCGGCTGTTGGGCTTTGAAGGTACTACCGGCGATGCTCAGCAGCGTTTTGTGCGGCAGATGAATCGTGTCGCGATGTCGATAGGCATGTTTAACAGCCGATTTATCAACGCTCACGGCCTGGCGACCCGAGGACAGCTCTCGTGCGTACGGGATATCGCTCGTTTGGGGATGGCGGCACTACACTACCCGGCGATCGCCGATATCTGGGGCAAGCGGCGCCATACGATGGCGCTGACCGGCGCGCGTCTGTGCAAAAAGACCATTCTGACTTCGCTGACGATGGTAGACGAGATTAACGGTGATATTGTGGGCGGGAAAACCGGGACGCTGGGAGAGGCGATAAACCATTTACTGCTTCATGTCCGGGCGCCGGGCGGTAGCGATCTCATCTGTGTGGTGATGCACTCGTCAACCAATGAAGGGCGCTACGCGGATATGAACGCGCTGCTGACCGCCGTGAATAAAGGCTATTGCTGGCCGCAGCGCATTCCGGAGCCTGTGCTGGATTAATTCAACAGCTTATGCAGCAGGGCCACGACCTGCTGCACTTCAGCCGCCGTCAGGCCACCGTCTTTTGCCCACTGCACGCGGCCGTCTTTATCCAGCACCACAATCGCTGAACTGCCTTCATCAAGCTGCCAGGCTTTGCGCACCACGCCGTCGCTATCGACAATAAACTGCGACCACGGGAACAGCTTCTTGTTGCTTTCAATACTGCTGCGCACAAACATTGATGAACCCGGAATGGCGTCATCGGTGTTGACGATGGTGGTGGTCTGGTAGCGATCGTGCGGCAGGTTGGCGGCTTTTATCGCTTCAACCAGCGAGGCGTTTTTCTCTTTTGCCGACGAGCGTCCGGCAATATGTTGCACCACCCGCACTTTGCCAGGCAGCTGCGCGCTATTCCAGTTTTTGTAGCTAAACTTATCATTATTGAGAATCAGTTCACCGCGATCGGCCACGCCGACAGCGGCAACGCGTTGTCCATTTGTGAAGTTATGTGCGGCTGCCATTAACGGCATTAACAGGCATGAAACCGCCAGAAGCGTACGTAGAGTCATGGTTTTTCCTTTTTTTATGCAGGTGATCCGACCACTTTGTCGATAGTTTTAATCATAAGTGCGATTAATGGAGTTTTCCCGCAAAGGCGGTGCCAGTTTGTGGAGGAACGCACACATTCTCATAAAAATGAAGCCTTATACTGTCTTCGTCGTATAGCTGAAAAGAATGTTCTGAATTATTGTAATAAAAAAGTAAATTAGGACCTCTACCATAGGGGACCTCTGTTGTTATGGACTATAGTTAACGAGTACGTCACTTTGCGCCCCGGAGCGTTGAAGCCAAATGTGGATCAACTAGGGCGTAGTACTCGCAGGAGATTAGAATGAAAATTTTCCAACGCTACAACCCGCTTCAGGTTGCCAAGTATGTTAAGACCCTGTTTCGTGGACGGTTGTATATCAAGGACGTTGGCGCTTTTGAATTTGATAAGGGCAAAATTCTTATCCCAAAAGTCAGAGACATTCAGCACCTTTCCGTGATGTCTGAAGTAAACCGTCACGTACTGCGCCTCCAGACCGAAATGGCGTAGCGCAGGCACTACACGGTAGAATTAAAAACGGCTCCTTAGGGAGCCGTTGATGTTTCTAGCCCTTCATCGCCGCATAGCGTTTGCGGTACTCCCCCGGCGGAATACCGTTGTGTTTGCGGAACACCTTGGTGAAGTAGACCGGGTCGCTATAGCCGACCGACAGCGCCACCTTGTTCAAGGGTAGCGTGGTGGTCTGCACCAGCCATTTTGCCCGGTTCACCCGCTGCATCTCGCGCCAGGCGTAGATGGTTTGCCCCAGCTCATTCTTAAACAGGTGCGCTAACCTTGAAGGAGACAGAAAAACCATCGCCGCCAGCGTCTCTATTTTCATCTCCTGAGCGATATGCTCATTCAGGTAATCGCAGATGGCATTGATGCGCGGATCGTGAGCGTGACGATTGCTGATGGGCTGTAGCTGGAAGCAGGTTAAAATCAGCCTCTCCAGAGCGTTCATCGCCAGCGCTTCAGCGAGCGGCGCGGTATCGTTGTGGTGATGGATAACTTCGTAAAACAGATCGCGCAGCGCCTGCTGCTGCTGGGGATCGTTGGCCGTGGTTTTGCCAATACCGTGGGTGGTGTGATCCCATTTCAGCCAGTCAACCCAGTAGGGGCGTGGAATAAAGTAGATCCACAGGTGATCCCAGTGCTCGCTGTGCTCATCGCGCCCGTAGTGGTGCGGCACCCCGGGCGGGAACAGCAGCAGTTCGTTTTCGCCAAACAGCAGCGACCCTTCTCCCGCTTTCGCGCGCGCCTGGCCGCGCAGGGTCAGGTTGATAATGTAACCCTTCATCCCCTGCGGGCGGTTGATGTAGTAGTCGAGCTTTGAACCACGGGTAATGGGCGTGAAACCGGCAACAACCCAGGCGTTGAAGGTGAAGGTTTTTATCAATGGTGAGAAGTGCAAAAGCGCATTGATATCTAACTCCATAGCTCCTCCGCCCGCGTTCTGTTAACTTTCGATGATACTAAAGTCCCAGCCTTTAAGACGCAATGGCTCGCCGCGGGTCACCGATTTACCGCTCAGCAGCTCGGTGCCGCTCGTTTCGGCGAGGAGCTCCTGGCTATCGCCGCTGTAGTTAAACAGGAAGTGAATACGCTTGCCGTTGCGGTTACGCAGAGTCCTGGCAATCAACGGATAGCGATAGGCGGAGGTACGCGAGCGGAGCGTCAGCCCGTCGGTCAGAGCGTCAAACAGCTGGCTAATCAGCGCCTTGTGCGGCAGAAAGCCCACGTATAGCGCCCGGCCTTTGCCGTAGTCCGCTTCGGTTGCTGCCGCATACTCGCCCCAGGCCGGATGCTGATAGCGCAGCAGCGTGCGGGTGCCCGGCGCTGGCGTCAGCAGCTCCATCCACAGTTCGGCAGCGTTATGCTCGCGGCAGTCCAGGGCCGAAGTACAGGCCGCAACGGTCACATCCTCCGGCAGCGTGAACTGGCTGTAGGTCACTCCACAGGCGTTATGCAGAATGCCCGGCTGGGCGCTATGGCGCACCTTCACGTTTTCATCGCTAAAGCCGGACTTAAAGCCAATCAGCGCCCGTCCGCCCTGCTCAACGTAGCGGTTAATTCGCGTGAGCAGGCCGTCATCGGCGGCGTACAGGCCGGGCACGATCAGCGTTTTGTAGCGCGATGTCTCATCGGTAACGTCGTTGATGATATCCAGCGCGATGTTATGGTCATACAGCGCATCGTGGAAGCGGCGGAAAATATCGTTATAGACGTTGCCCTGCGCGTCGCCGGGGCGGAACTGATTGAGCGCATCCATCGCTTCATTGTTAATCAGCAGCGCGACGTCATTCTCCGCCCGCAGCCCGGCTAGCTGGGGCGACAGGCGGGCGAAATCAGCGCCGATGGTGGTCGCTTCCTGCCAGGTGGCGTTGCGGGAAAAATCGTGGCTCAGCAGCCCCTTCCAGTAGGTTTCAAATGCATTGTGGATAGAGTGCCAGTGCCAGTAGGAAACCATCGCCGCGCCCGACGCCACGTGGCTAAAGGCCTGGAGCCGCAGTTGCCCGGGGAACGGCGTCCACTGGGCAAAGCCTTGCGCCTGCGTTTCCAGCACGAAATAGTTATTGCCGCCTTTTAGCGCGCGGGTAATGGCGCCGCCGAAGGCAATTTCCCGCCCGCTTAAATGCTTCTGGCTGGGGTGATAAATATCGACCCCGGCAATATCCAGCGCGCCAGCCGCGGCGAAATGGTCCACCCGTGGCTGCACGCCGAACGAATAGCCGCGCCATTCGAAGTCAAAGTTGTGGGTCACAAACTGATGCGGCTGCGCGTACTCGCGCACGATCTCCGCCTGCCACGCCAGATACTCCGTGACCTGCTGGCGCTGATAGCGCGAGAACGCGCAGGCGAGGCTGGCGTTGATGGTGTTTTCAACCGGCGGGAAATCCTGCCAGTTGTCGATGCGGTTGCTCCAGTAGTTCAGACCAAAATCGTGGTTAAGCTGGTCGAGGTCCGGATACCGTTCCCGCAGGCTACGCACGAACCCTTCCTGCATATAGCGGCCAATATTATCGTAGTGCTTGGTTTCGTTATCCAGCTGCCAGCCGATTATCGCCGGGTGATGCTGAACGTGCGCCATCAGGGTACGGATAATGTTCTCGGCATAGCGCCGAAAGGTCGGGTTGACGATATCCATAATTTGCCGCGGGCCATATTTCTGCTGCCCTTCGACGGTGGTGACCATAATGTCCGGGTGTTTCGCCGCCAGCCAGGCCGTGACGGCATAGGTGGGCGTGCAGATAATCACCGCAATGCCGGCTTCGTGCATTGCGTCCAGCACCCGTTCATTATGGTAGAAGTTGTAGACGCCCT
>NZ_JBKDZH010000119.1:0-4288 GCF_047971185.1 Kluyvera sp. | reverse complement strand
TTGTCCGGCGTCAGGTTAACCACCAGATCAGCCTGCGGGATCAGCTCTTCGTAGGTACCCACTTTGAAGCCGTTTTCGGTCGCTTTACGCCAGGAAGCACGCTTCTCAGCAATCGCTTCTTTACGCAGGGCGTAGGAGATATCCAGACCGGAGTCACGCATGTTCAGGCCCTGATTCAGACCCTGAGCGCCACAGCCGACGATGACCACTTTTTTACCCTGAAGGAAGCTCGCGCCGTCGGCGAATTCGTCGCGGCCCATAAAGCGACATTTACCCAGCTGTGCCAGCTGCTGGCGCAGGTTCAGTGTATTAAAGTAGTTAGCCATGATGGTGTACTCCGTGATGTTGTGTGTCTTATTGTTCGGTTCGCTTTTGCGAGAATGAACCCACTATATGACAGGAAATTTATTGCGGAAATTGATATATTCACAACGTCACATTGCAATATCTGCAACGTCAAAATAAAGAGGTTCGCCGGTGGATTTACGCGATCTGAAAATGTTCCTGCATCTGGCGGAAAGCCGCCATTTTGGCCGCAGCGCGCGGGCGATGCACGTTAGCCCGTCCACGCTTTCCCGGCAGATTCAGCGCCTTGAAGAAGACCTTGGCCAGCCGCTGTTTGTGCGCGATAACCGCACGGTGACGCTGACCGAAGCGGGTGAGGAGCTGCGCGTATTTGCCCAGCAGACGCTGCTACAGTATCAGCAACTGCGCCATACTCTTGACCAGCAGGGGCCATCGCTGTCGGGCGAACTGCATATCTTCTGCTCCGTCACCGCCGCCTATAGCCATCTACCGCCGATTCTTGACCGCTTTCGCGCCGAGCATCCGTCGGTAGAAATCAAGCTCACCACTGGCGATGCCGCTGATGCGATGGACAAGGTGGCCACTGGCGAGGCCGACCTGGCGATCGCAGGTAAGCCGGAGACACTGCCCGGCGCGGTGGCGTTTTCGATGCTGGAAAATCTGGCAGTGGTGCTGATCGCCCCGGCGCTGCCCTGCCCGGTGCGCAATCAGGTTTCCGTCGATAAGCCCGACTGGTCAACCGTGCCGTTTATCATGGCCGATCAGGGTCCAGTGCGCCGCCGTATCGAACTGTGGTTCCGCCGCCATAAAATCAGCAACCCGTCGATTTATGCGACCGTGGGCGGGCACGAGGCGATGGTGTCGATGGTGGCGCTGGGCTGCGGCGTGGCGCTGATTCCCGAAATCGTGCTGGAAAACAGCCCGGAGCCAGTGCGCAACCGCGTGATGATTTTAGAGCGCAGCGATGAGAAAACGCCGTTCGAGCTGGGCGTCTGCGTGCAGAAAAAGCGGCTGCATGAGCCGTTGGTGGATGCGTTCTGGAAAATTGTACTGGAACGTAAAATGACCGAATAGCATGGCCCCAGTCATGCCCCTGGTTCGGGAGATTAATTGGTATCAAAGGTGCCAGGTCTAAAGGAGCGCGGCAGGTAAAATCGTCACTAAAGAAACAGGACCTTACAAGAGGGAGTGACGATGCAGAAACCCAAAAAGATCTTCAACAATACCGATAATATTCGCAGTGAAATCATGGAGGGGCTGGTGTACGCCGGTCGCGGGAACATTCACGCCCTGCCGGAGTATTGCGTGGTTTACCGCACGATGGCGAAAAATGGCCAGACCGTTATCGTCAGCGGCGGCGGCAGTGGACATGAGCCCACTTTTGCCGGGTTTGTCGGCGAAGGGGGCATTGATGCCTGTGCGCTAGGCGAAGTCTTCACCTCTCCCTCCCCCGACCAAATTATCGAAGCCAGCCGGGCCGTGCATCAGGGCAACGGCGTGCTGTTTCTGTACGGCAACTACTCCGGCGACGGTATGAACTTTGATATCGCGAGCGAAATTCTGGCGGAAGAAGGGATTGAGTGCCGCACCGTGCGCGCCACGGACGATATTGCCTCCGCGCCGCCGGAAAGAATATCCGACCGTCGCGGCGTGGGCGGCCTGGCATTTTTGTACAAGCTGGCCGGCGCGGCGGCTCAGTTTGAACGGTATCCCCTGCCTGCGCTGGAAGCGCTGGCGCAAAAAGCTAACCACAACATCCGCACCATTGGCGTCGCGCTCAGCGGCTGCGCGCTGCCGCAGGCCGATGCCTTTAACTTCACGCTGGACGATAACGAGATCGAACTGGGTATCGGCATTCACGGTGAGCCGGGGCTGTGCCGTATTCCCATGCCGCAGACGGATGAACTGGTCGAGATGATGATCGAACGCCTGTGTAACGATCTGCCTTTCACGCAGAGCGACAGAGTGTGCGTGAGCGTCAACAACCTCGGTGCATTAAGCAACACTGAGCTCATGGTAGTCACTCGCAAAGTGGGTATGGCGCTGGCAGCACGCGGTATCGAGACCTACGACGTGCAGGTGGGTCATTTCTGTACCTCGCTGGAAATGTCCGGCTTTTCCCTGAGTATGCTGCGGCTGGATGACGAACTGCAGCGCCTGTACGACTACCCTATCCGCACCCTCGGCTGGAGAAACTAAGATGAACACCACCCAATTCATTGCCTGTTTACAGTATGTCTCTGAAGGGATGATCGCCAGCGAACCCCGGTTGACCGCGCTCGATCAGGTTATTGGCGATGGCGACCACGGTATCGGTATCAAGCGCGGCTTCACCGCGCTGCATACGCTGCTCACCTCGTCTGCGTTTTCTCCCGTTGATATCGGCGACTGTCTGCTGCAAAGCGGCACGCGGCTGATGACCAGCATGGGCGGCGCATCCGGCGCCATTTTCGGCACCCTGTTTCGCGCGGGCGGCAAAGGGCTGGCTGGACGCAGCGAGCTGGATGCCGCGACGCTGGCTGAATGGCTGGAGATAGGTATGCAGGCTATCCACCAGCGCGGCGGCGCGGAACCGGGCGATAAAACGATGGTGGATGCGCTAGCGGCAGCGGCAACGCGCGCGCGCCTGGACACCTCACTGCCATTGCCTGACGCGCTAACGCGCTGCGCGCAGGCGGCGATGGCCGGAGCAGAAAGGACATCCACCATGGTGGCTCGCTTTGGCCGGGCGAAGAATCTCGGCGAACGGGCCATCGGCCACTGCGACCCCGGCGCGGTATCCATGGCGCTGATTCTGCAATTTATGGCCGAATTCACCCATTCCAGCTAACCCATCTGCCCGCGTAAAAAGGGTTCATGTCTGTACATGAGCCCTTTTACGTTATAGCGAAAATCAGACGTAATTCATCATTGCAGCCGCTTTTCTGTATAATGCCCCGTGCCATAATAGATGTGGGGGGCTTGTTAACCATGTCGTTAAGCAAGCCAGAACAGACGGTGTCATTGCGCACTTGACAGCGAAAATACAAACTTAATTAGCCATCATTATGATAATCAAACCAAAAATTCGTGGATTCATCTGTACAACGACCCATCCGACTGGCTGCAAAGTCAATGTGGAAAAACAGATCGAGTACGTTAAGCAAAACGGGAAAATTGAGAACGGACCTTCCCGCGTGCTGGTAATCGGTGCTTCCACCGGTTACGGCCTGGCATCCAGAATTTCCGCCGCCTTTGGCAGCGGTGCCGCCACTATCGGCGTATTTTTCGAAAAACCGGGCACGGAAACCAAACCAGGTTCCGCGGGCTGGTATAATTCTGCCGCCTTCGATGAAGCCGCTAAGCGTGAAGGCCTGTACTCCAAAAGCATCAACGGCGACGCGTTCTCCGACGAGTGCCGCGATGAAGTGATCAAACTGATCAAAGAAGACCTGGGTCAGATTGATTTAGTGGTTTACTCACTGGCGTCCCCGGTGCGTAAAATGCCGAAAACCGGCGAAATCGTCCGTTCTGCGCTGAAGCCGATCGGCGAGGATTACACCTCTACAGCGATTGATACCAACAAAGATCCGATCATCACCGCCAGCATTGAGCCGGCCACCGAAGAAGAAGTTCAGAACACCGTTACCGTGATGGGCGGCGAAGACTGGGAACTGTGGATGGGTGCGCTGAGCGAAGCGGGCGTGCTGGCTGACGGCGTGAAAACCGTAGCTTACTCCTACATCGGTACCGATCTGACCTGGCCAATCTACTGGCACGGCGCGCTGGGCAAAGCAAAAGAAGACCTCGACCGCGCGGCGGGTGAACTGCGTAACCAGCTGGCACCGCTCAACGGCTCTGCTAACGTTGCCGTCCTGAAATCGGTAATCACACAGGCATCTTCTGCTATTCCGGTGTTGCCGCTGTACATCTCCATGGTGTTCAAGCTGATGAAAGAGCAGGGCATTCACGAAGGTTGCATCGAGCAGATCAACCGTCTGAT
>NZ_JBKDZH010000118.1:0-5984 GCF_047971185.1 Kluyvera sp. | reverse complement strand
GTATTCCGTGAAGGTGATGCGATGGCCAAAGGGCTTGAGCAGCTGAAAGCGATTCGTGAGCGCCTGAAAAACGCCCGTCTGGATGATACCTCCAGTGAATTTAACACCCAGCGCGTTGAGTGTCTGGATCTGGATAACCTGATGGAAACGGCGTACGCCACCGCGATGTCGGCAAACTTCCGTACCGAGAGCCGTGGCGCGCATAGCCGCTTCGACTTCCCGGATCGTGATGATGAAAACTGGCTGTGCCATTCCCTGTATCTGCCAGAGTCGGAATCCATGACGCGTCGTAGCGTCAACATGGAACCGAAACTGCGTCCGGCATTCCCGCCGAAGATTCGTACTTATTAATGCGGAGACAGGAAAATGAAACTCGAGTTTTCAGTTTATCGTTATAACCCGGACGTAGACGATGCTCCGCGTATGCAGGATTACACCCTGGAAGCGGAAGAAGGTCGCGACATGATGCTGCTCGATGCGTTGATGCAGCTGAAAGAAAAAGATCCAAGTCTGTCGTTCCGCCGCTCCTGTCGTGAAGGGGTCTGCGGTTCTGATGGCCTGAACATGAACGGCAAAAATGGTCTGGCGTGCATCACGCCGATCTCCGCGCTGAATCAGCCGGGTAAGAAAATTGTCATTCGTCCGCTGCCAGGTCTGCCGGTGATCCGCGATTGGGTGGTAGACATGGGGCAATTCTACGCACAATATGAGAAGATTAAGCCTTACTTATTGAATAATGGGCAAAATCCTCCGGCTCGTGAGCATCTGCAGATGCCGGAGCAGCGTGAGAAGCTCGATGGTCTGTACGAGTGTATTCTCTGCGCGTGTTGTTCGACCTCTTGCCCGTCGTTCTGGTGGAACCCGGACAAGTTTATCGGCCCGGCAGGCCTGTTGGCCGCGTATCGTTTCTTAATTGATAGCCGCGATACCGAAACCGACAGCCGCCTGGAAGGTTTAAGTGATGCTTTCAGCGTATTCCGCTGCCATAGCATCATGAACTGCGTCAGTGTATGTCCTAAGGGGCTGAACCCGACGCGCGCCATCGGCCATATTAAGTCGATGCTGCTGCAACGTAGTGCGTAAGTAGTCGTTGTTGCCGGATGGCGACGTACCGTCTTATCCGGCCTACATCCCCGTAGGCCTGATAAGCGAAGCGCCATCAGGCAACAAACATGCAGGAAACCTTTAAAAACTGCCACATGCACTTCCTCTGAGAGAGGGGAAGGGTGAGAGTAAAAAACTCTTAAGACAGTTTCTAAAGGTTCCTTCGCGGGCCAGTGCAGATACAAGAGCTCGCAAGTGAACCCTGGGACGTGTGCTTTACCGGCGTACGTCGTAGTTATCCACGGCGAAATAAGCATAAACTGCTTAAGGGATCACGATGCAGAACGGCGCAATGAAAGCCTGGCTGGACTCTTCTTACCTCTCTGGTGCCAACCAGAGCTGGATAGAACAGCTCTATGAAGACTTCTTAACCGATCCTGACTCTGTCGACGCTCACTGGCGTTCAATGTTCCAGCAGTTACCTGGTACCGGAGTCAAACCGGATCAATTTCATTCCAAAACGCGTGATTATTTCCGTCGTCTGGCGAAGGATGCCTCACGTTACTCCTCTTCGATTTCCGACCCTGACACGAATGCGAAGCAGGTTAAAGTCCTGCAGCTTATCAACGCTTACCGCTTCCGTGGTCACCAGCATGCGAATCTCGATCCGCTGGGACTGTGGCAGCAGGATAGAGTCGCTGATTTAGATCCCGCTTTCCACGATCTGACTGAGGCCGACTTCCAGGAGAGCTTTAACGTAGGTTCTTTCGCTATCGGCAAAGAAACGATGAAGCTCGGGGATCTGATTGACGCGCTCAAACAGACCTACTGCGGCCACATTGGCGCGGAATATATGCACATTACCAGCACCGAAGAAAAACGTTGGATTCAGCAGCGTTTTGAAGCGGGGCATGCCACCTTTACCGCCGAAGAGAAAACGCGCTTCCTGAGCGAACTGACCGCGGCTGAAGGTCTGGAACGCTACCTGGGCGCGAAGTTCCCAGGGGCAAAACGCTTCTCGCTGGAAGGCGGCGACGCGCTGGTGCCGATGCTCAAAGAGATGATCCGCCATGCGGGCAAGAGCGGCACCCGTGAAGTGGTACTGGGGATGGCCCACCGTGGTCGTCTGAACGTACTGGTCAACGTGCTGGGTAAACAGCCGCAGGAACTGTTCGACGAGTTCTCCGGCAAACATAAAGAACACCTAGGCACCGGTGACGTGAAGTACCATATGGGCTTCTCCTCCGACATCGAAACCGAAGGCGGCCTGGTACACCTGGCGCTGGCGTTTAACCCGTCACACCTGGAAATCGTTAGCCCGGTGGTTATCGGCTCCGTGCGTGCGCGTCTGGATCGTCTGGACGAGCCGAGCATCAACCAGGTGCTGCCAATCACTATTCACGGCGATGCCGCCGTTACCGGCCAGGGCGTGGTTCAGGAAACCCTGAACATGTCCAAAGCGCGCGGTTACGAAGTGGGCGGTACCGTTCGCATCGTGATTAACAACCAGGTGGGCTTCACCACCTCTAACCCGCTGGATGCGCGTTCTACGCCGTATTGTACCGACATCGGTAAGATGGTGATGGCGCCGATCTTCCACGTCAACGCCGATGACCCGGAAGCCGTTGCTTTCGTCACCCGCCTGGCGCTGGACTTCCGCAATACCTTCAAACGCGATGTGTTCATCGACCTGGTGTGCTACCGCCGTCACGGCCATAACGAAGCCGACGAGCCGAGCGCAACCCAGCCGCTGATGTACCAGAAAATCAAAAAGCATCCGACCCCGCGCAAAATCTACGCTGACAAGCTGGAAGCGGACAAAGTCGCGACGCTGGAAGATGCCACCGAGATGGTTAACCTGTATCGCGACGCTCTGGACGCGGGCGAATGCGTGGTGAAAGAGTGGCGTCCAATGAATATGCACTCCTTTACCTGGTCGCCGTACCTCAACCACGAGTGGGACGAAAGTTACCCGAACAAGGTTGACATGAAGCGCCTGCAGGAGTTGGCTAACCGCATCAGCACCGTACCGGAAGCGGTTGAAATGCAGTCTCGCGTCGCGAAAATCTACGGCGACCGTCAGGCGATGGCGGCGGGCGAGAAGCTGTTCGATTGGGGCGGCGCAGAAAACCTGGCGTACGCGACGCTGGTTGACGAAGGCATTCCGGTTCGTCTGTCCGGTGAAGACGCCGGTCGTGGTACCTTCTTCCACCGTCACGCGGTGATCCATAACCAGACTAACGGTTCCACCTACACCCCGCTGCAGCACGTGCATAACGGGCAGGGCGATTTTAAAGTATGGGACTCCGTACTGTCTGAAGAAGCGGTGCTGGCGTTCGAATACGGCTACGCGACGGCTGAGCCTCGCACGCTGACCATCTGGGAAGCCCAGTTTGGCGACTTCGCTAACGGCGCGCAGGTGGTGATTGACCAGTTCATCTCCTCCGGTGAGCAGAAATGGGGCCGTATGTGCGGTCTGGTGATGCTGCTGCCGCACGGTTATGAAGGCCAGGGTCCGGAGCACTCCTCCGCGCGTCTGGAACGTTATCTGCAGCTTTGCGCCCAGCAGAACATGCAGGTTTGCGTACCGTCTACCCCGGCTCAGGTGTATCACATGCTGCGTCGTCAGGCGCTGCGCGGGATGCGTCGTCCGCTGGTGGTGATGTCGCCGAAGTCGCTGCTGCGTCATCCGCTGGCGGTATCCAGCCTCGATGAACTGGCGAACGGTACCTTCCAACCGGCGATCGGCGAGATTGACGAGCTGGATCCGAAAGCGGTGAAACGCGTGGTGCTGTGCTCGGGTAAGGTCTACTACGACCTGCTGGAACAGCGTCGCAAAAACGACCAGAAAGATGTCGCTATCGTGCGTATCGAACAGCTGTATCCGTTCCCGCACCAGGCGGTACAGGAAGCACTGAAACCTTATGCTCACGTGCATGATTTTGTCTGGTGCCAGGAAGAGCCGCTTAACCAGGGCGCCTGGTACTGCAGCCAGCATCATTTCCGTGAAGTAGTTCCATTTGGGGCCGCTCTGCGTTACGCAGGTCGCCCGGCCTCCGCCTCACCGGCGGTAGGGTATATGTCCGTTCACCAGAAGCAGCAACAAGATCTGGTCAATGACGCGCTGAACGTCGAGTTATTAAGGATACATAATGAGGAGCGTAGATATTCTGGTCCCAGACCTGCCTGAATCCGTAGCCGCTGCGACCGTGGCCACCTGGCATATAAAACCGGGCGATGCGGTAGTACGTGATGACGTGCTGGTAGTAATCGAAACTGACAAAGTGGTACTGGAAGTACCGGCGTCGGCGGATGGCATTCTTGACGCCGTTCTGGAAGATGAAGGCACCACCGTCACTTCCCGTCAGATCCTGGGTCGCCTGCGTGAAGGCAACAGCGCCGGTAAAGAAACCAGCGCTAAGGCTGACAGCAAAGAGTCTACTCCGGCGCAGCGCCAGCAGGCGTCGCTGGAAGAGCAAAATAACGAAGCGCTGAGCCCGGCGATCCGTCGCCTGCTGGCCGAGCACAACCTCGAAGCCAGCGCCATTAAAGGCACCGGCGTCGGCGGCCGTCTGACCCGTGAAGACGTTGAGAAGCACCTGGCAAAAGCGCCGGCGAAAGCCGCTGCTGCACCGGCTGCCGCCGCTCCGGTTGCGCCGCTGGCGGGCCGCTCCGAAAAACGCGTCCCGATGACCCGTCTGCGCAAGCGCGTGGCCGAGCGTCTGCTGGAAGCGAAAAACTCCACCGCCATGCTGACCACCTTCAACGAAGTCAACATGAAGCCAATCATGGACCTGCGTAAGCAGTACGGTGACGCGTTTGAAAAACGTCACGGTATCCGTCTGGGCTTTATGTCCTTCTACGTGAAGGCGGTGGTTGAAGCGCTGAAACGCTATCCGGAAGTGAACGCCTCTATCGATGGCGATGACGTGGTTTACCACAACTACTTCGACGTGAGCATGGCGGTGTCTACGCCGCGCGGTCTGGTGACCCCGGTACTGCGTGACGTTGACGCGCTGGGCATGGCTGACATCGAAAAGAACATCAAAGAGCTGGCGGTGAAAGGCCGTGACGGCAAGCTGACCGTAGAAGATCTGACCGGCGGTAACTTCACCATTACCAACGGTGGCGTCTTTGGTTCCCTGATGTCTACCCCGATCATCAACCCGCCTCAGAGCGCGATTCTGGGTATGCACGCCATTAAAGATCGCCCGATGGCGGTGAATGGCAAAGTGGAAATTCTGCCGATGATGTACCTGGCGTTGTCCTATGACCACCGTCTGATCGATGGGCGCGAGTCTGTAGGCTTCCTGGTGGCAATTAAAGAGCTGTTGGAAGATCCAACCCGTCTTCTGCTGGACGTGTAGTTTTGAGTTAACCCCGGCGTCGCTTCGCTCGGCCGAGCTACGAGATTGTAGCCCGGCCGAACGAAGTGACGCCGGGAAGCGCCCGAGTTCCAGACAACAACTCAACAACATTTTATAGGATGGATAGAACACATGAACTTACATGAATATCAGGCAAAACAACTCTTTGCCCGCTATGGTTTGCCGGCTCCGGTGGGTTATGCCTGTACTACTCCGCGCGAAGCAGAAGAAGCCGCTTCAAAAATCGGCGCTGGCCCGTGGGTAGTGAAATGTCAGGTTCACGCTGGTGGCCGCGGTAAAGCGGGCGGTGTGAAGGTCGTTAACTCCAAAGAAGACATCCGCGCTTTCGCTGAACATTGGCTGGGCAAACGTCTGGTCACTTACCAGACGGACGCCAACGGCCAGCCGGTTAACCAGATTCTGGTTGAAGCGGCGACCGACATCGGTAAAGAGCTGTACCTGGGCGCGGTAGTAGACCGTAGCTCCCGTCGCGTGGTCTTTATGGCCTCCACCGAAGGCGGCGTAGAAATTGAAAAAGTGGCGGAAGAAACCCCGCACCTGATCCACAAAGTG
>NZ_JBKDZH010000117.1:0-27361 GCF_047971185.1 Kluyvera sp. | reverse complement strand
TTGCTCGCCGTCCTGAGCGTGTGCTTGAAATCGCGGTTAAAGGCATGCTGCCAAAAGGCCCGCTGGGTCGTGCTATGTTCCGTAAACTGAAAGTTTACGCTGGCAACGAGCACAACCACGCGGCACAGCAACCGCAAGTTCTTGACATCTAATCGGGATTATAGGCAATGGCTGAAAATCAATACTACGGCACTGGTCGCCGCAAAAGTTCCGCAGCTCGCGTTTTCATCAAACCGGGCAACTGCAAAATCGTTATCAACCAACGTTCTCTGGAACAGTACTTCGGTCGTGAAACTGCCCGCATGGTAGTTCGTCAGCCGCTGGAACTGGTCGACATGGTTGAGAAACTGGATCTGTACATCACCGTTAAAGGTGGTGGTATCTCTGGTCAGGCTGGTGCGATCCGTCACGGTATCACCCGCGCTCTGATGGAGTACGACGAGTCCCTGCGTGGCGAACTGCGTAAAGCTGGCTTCGTTACCCGTGATGCTCGTCAGGTTGAACGTAAGAAAGTCGGCCTGCGTAAAGCACGTCGTCGTCCTCAGTTCTCCAAACGTTAATTGCTTTCTGCTTCGGCAGACGACAATTTGCGAAAAAACCCGCTTCGGCGGGTTTTTTTATGCCCGCCGTACGGGGGCTGACGCGCTCTTTTTCCGCTTTTCCGGAATCGCCTCACCACAAGTCGTTCAAAATCTGGTAGACTATCTTCCAATTTTCTGCCCAAATGCGCGCGATTGTTCATTTTTTGTTTGGTTTGTGAACGAGAATGTCGTTTAGCGTGTAGCTGAGGCTTGTCATCTGGCTAGCCGCCGTTGTGGCTGGTAGCAGTAAAAATTCTGAATATACCTGGAGGTTTTCATGGCTGTCGCTGCCAACAAACGTTCGGTAATGACGCTGTTTTCTGGTCCTACTGACATCTATAGCCATCAGGTCCGCATCGTGCTGGCCGAAAAGGGTGTCAGCTTTGAGATAGAGCACGTGGAAAAGGACAATCCACCGCAGGATCTGATTGACCTCAACCCGAATCAAAGCGTTCCGACACTCGTAGATCGTGAGCTGACCTTGTGGGAATCACGCATCATTATGGAATACCTTGATGAGCGTTTCCCGCACCCGCCGCTGATGCCGGTTTACCCGGTGGCGCGCGGTGAAAGCCGCCTGTACATGCACCGTATCGAGAAAGACTGGTACTCACTGATGAACACCGTGATGACCGGTTCCGCCGCGCAGGCTGACGCTGCGCGTAAACAGCTGCGTGAAGAGCTGCTGGCGATTGCGCCGGTCTTCACCCAGAAGCCGTTCTTCCTGAGCGATGAGTTCAGCATCGTTGACTGCTACCTTGCGCCGCTGCTGTGGCGTCTGCCGGTAATGGGCATTGAGCTGAGCGGCGCTGGCGCGAAAGAGCTGAAAGGCTACATGACGCGCGTCTTTGAACGCGACTCTTTCCTCGCCTCCTTAACGGAAGCCGAGCGCGAAATGCGCCTTGGCCGGGGTTAATTGAATGGAAGTTTCACAGCTTTCTCCGCGCCGCCCGTATCTGCTGCGTGCGTTCTATGAGTGGCTGCTGGACAACCAGTTAACGCCGCACCTGGTGGTCGATGTCATGCTGCCAGGCGTGAACGTGCCGATGGAGTACGCGCGTGACGGCCAGATCGTGTTGAACATTGCGCCGCGCGCGGTGGGCAACCTTGAGCTGGCCAACGACGAAGTGCGCTTCAATGCGCGCTTTGGCGGCGTGCCGCGTCAGGTTAACGTGCCGCTGGCCGCCGTGCTGGCGATCTACGCCCGTGAGAACGGTGCTGGAACCATGTTCGAGCCAGAAGCCGCGTACGATGAAAATGCGGAAGGCTTCAACGACGATGAAGACGTGGATAGCGGCGCAAGCGAGACCGTGATGTCGGTGATTGACGGCAACAAGCCGGATATCGACGACGGCGATGACCCGGACGATACGCCGCCGCCGCGCGGGGGCCGCCCGGCGCTACGCGTGGTGAAGTAAAAACAGGCCCATTCGGGCCTGTTTTGTTATGGCTAGCGTTTGAAGGTGACCCTTTCCGGCTCACTCAGATGAAGCGTGGTCTGGCTTGGCACCGTTTCGGCAATCACCCGACCATGGCGGATAGAGTAGCGGGCTGGCGTCTGACGACGCACGGCGTCAAAACCGTTTTCCGCCGGCAGAATGACCAGGTTGGCGCTATTGCCGACTTGCAGGCCGTAATCCTGCAGATGCAGCGTTTTCGCGCTGTGGGTGGTAATCAGATTCAGCCCGTCGTTGATTTGCCCGTATCCCATCAACTGGCAGACATGTAACCCCATATGCAGCACCTGCAGCATATTCGCGGTACCCAGTGGATACCACGGATCGAAGACGTCGTCATGACCGAAGCAGACGTTGATATCCGCCTCCAGCATCTCTTTGACGCGCGTGACGCCACGACGCTTAGGATAGGTGTCGAAACGCCCCTGCAAATGAATATTGACCAGCGGGTTAGCGACGAAGTTAATCCCCGACATTTTCAGCAGTCGGAACAGGCGTGACGCATAAGCGCCGTTATACGAGTGCATCGCAGTGGTGTGGCTGGCGGTGACGCGCGCACCCATGCCATCGCGATGCGCCAGCGCCGCGACCGTTTCGACAAAGCGAGACTGCTCATCATCAATTTCGTCGCAGTGCACATCGATCAAGCGATCGTATTTCTGCGCCAGGGCGAAAGTTTTGTGCAGCGATTCCACGCCATATTCCCGCGTGAATTCAAAGTGCGGGATTGCGCCAATAACGTCAGCCCCCAAACGCACGGCCTCCTCTAACAGGGCTTCGCCGTTAGGGTAGGAGAGAATGCCTTCTTGCGGGAAGGCGACGATTTGCAGCTCTACCCACGGTGCAACCTCCTGCTTCACTTCCAGCATGGCTTTCAGCGCCGTGAGTGTAGGATCTGAAACGTCAACGTGAGTACGAACGTACTGGATGCCGTTGGCCATCTGCCATTTCAGGGTCTGCATCGCGCGCGCTTTTACATCTTCATGTGTGAGCATCGCTTTACGTTCTGCCCAGCGCTCAATGCCCTCAAACAGCGTGCCGGATTGGTTCCAGCTCGGTTCGCCCGCGGTTTGCGTGGTGTCCAGATGGATGTGCGGTTCAACAAACGGTGGTATCGCCAGACCGCCTTCAACATCCAGCACATTGCCCTGTGGAGCTGACGTCGTTGCCTGAGGCTCAATACGGCTAAAGCGCCCGTTTTCAATGGTGATTTGCCACAATCCTTCGCGCCCCTGTAAACGGGCCTGGCGAAGGGTAATATTATTATTCTGCATGGCTAACCTCCGAGGATTTAGCAAGGCTACGATTAAAGAGTGGATTCAGCAGGATATAGCTGAATACGCCGCCGAGGACAGCGTTGACCGGGACAATTCCGGGAATATAGTGACCCGCAGCGATACCCAGTGCAACGGACAGAATGGCCACCCAGTTCACGGTAATAAATTGCGCTTTGTTGAAGTCGGCATATTTGCGGTGGTTCAACAGATAGTCGGCGATGATCACGCCCCCAATGGGGGGAATCGCCGCCGACAGGAAGGTCAGCCAGCCGACAAAGTTATTGTAAAGCCACAGTGCGCACAGCGTCCCAATAATGCCGTTCGCCACCGACAGCGTGCGGCTGGAAAGACCGGTAATGTTGGCAAAGCCCAGACCAGATGCGTACAGCGCATTGTCATTGGTGGTCCAGATATTCAGACCGAGTACCACAATCGCCGGTAGCAGCAGGCCCTGGGCTATCATCACGTCAGAAATATCCGCTTGTCCGACAGCGGCAGCGCCCGCAGCCCCGAAGATGAACATTAAGGAGTTGCCAAGGAAAAACGCCACCATCGCAATCAGCACTGCCCCTTTAGCGTTGCGGCCAAAGCGAACAAAGTCGGCGGTTAAGGTACCGGCGCTGACAAACGAGCCGACAACCAGCGCGAGTGCGGTGGAGAAATTGAGCGGCGTCTGCGGCACAATTGTTTTTAAGTGATCTAAACCGCCAACCTCGCTCACCGCCAGCCAGACCGAGTAGCTGCCCAGAATGACAATCGCAGGCACGGCGATAATCGACAGAATAGTCAGTGCCGAGATACCAAAGAAGATGGTCAGGGTCATCAACAGCCCGGAAACCGCAATCAGGATATTGACGTCAATGCCTGTTGCTTTACCCACCGGGATGGCAAACATGGCGACGCCGACGCCAAACCAGCCGACCTGCGTGCCGCCGAGTAGCATGGAGGGAAGCCATGAGCCTTTTACGCCAAAGGAGTAACGAGCAAGAAGGTGGGTAGAGAGCCCGGTTTTTGCGCCGATGAAACCAAGAAAAGCGGTGTAGATACCGAGGAGGAGGTTACCGAAGAAAACTGCAAGGAAGAAATCATGATAGGAAAGACCGGTACCGAGTGTTCCTCCGGTCCACATACTGGCGGAGAAAAACGTTAACCCCAACATCACAAACGTGAGTGGAACTACGCCTTTCCGCGCCGCCAGAGGGACGGGCCCCTGGCTATAATTGTTGTCCTGCGACACAATGCCTCCATGAATTTTGCCCAAAAAATCCGCCGCATAATATACAGTTCTCAGAATAAAGCAAACGTTTCCGTGTGATTTTTTGTCGGTTATTATTCATGAGAGTGATGATTTCGCCGCTTTCTCTCGGTTTACAGTCAATCCACTCCTGTGGGGTGAGGTGCCAACATGGCTTGTGAACGAATGAGTTCGTCTGCAAGTAGTTGTTCGTCAGGCAATTGCACTTTGTACTCGCTCGCCATGATGGTATTCGGCAGGCCAGCCAGCGCGTAATGCGCCTCTCCCGCGCCTTTTCCCGCGCACAAAATCAGCCCGACGGGCGGGTTTTCTCCCGGCATTGTCCAGTGCTCTTTGGCATAGTTCAGGTACATATTCATCTGCCCGGCATCGGCATAACCGAATTTGCCTACCTTCAGGTCAACGAGCAACAGGCAGCGCAAACGGCGATGGAAGAACAGCAGATCGACGCGGAACCCGCTATCGTCTATGCGTAATCGGCGTTGGCGGCCAACAAAAGCAAAATCGTCACCGAGCTCCAGCATAAAGTCCATCAGGTGGCTGAGCAGGGCATCTTCGAGATCCGACTCTGAATACGCGTCCTTCAGGTTAAGAAACTCCAGAATGAACGGGTCGCGTATGGCTTGCTCTGGCAAAACGTTGGGTTCGGCGGGTGCTGGCTGCTGCAACATGGCGGATTTGTCGTGTGACAACAGCGTTCGTTCGTAAAACTGAGTGGCGATTTGCCGATCGAGCTGCCGTACGGACCAGCCGTTACGTAGTGTCTCTTTCTCGTAGAAAGTGCGGGCATCGGGATTTTTTACCGAGAGTAAACGCACGTAAGCTGACCAGGGAAGTGGAAAAACTCTGGCGAGGTAAATGAGATTTGAAGATTCACCAGACACTGTCTGCTGAATTTCAATATCTTGAAAATAAAGATAAAACATGCGCATTTGGCGTAGATTTGCGGTGGAGAATCCACGCTTATAGCGCAGGCTTAAATCTGCGGATAACCGCTCAATAAGCTGAATACCATAAGCCGCCCGTGCTTCGCCGCCCTGTTCAAACTCGACAATTCTCCTGCCGATTTCCCAGTAGGTTGCCGTCATTAAAGCGTTAATGCTACGGACAGTCTCAGTGTGGGCTGTATCTACTAATCGAATAATACCGTCATGGATTTGCTGATAATCGTCAGCGTGTTGTGCTGGTGTAGGCGTAGTCATGTCATCCCTGGCGCGAGAGTTGCGAAATAAAAAGATATCGCTACCAATACGCTCCAGGCATAGCCCGGTCAATCCAGGAGAGGTGTATTACATTGCGTTGTAGCCGTATTTGCGAGCGGCTTTCGAAGAATGAATTCGTATGTATTTAGCAGAAAAATATTGACTCCCCATCCATCAGCATGAAGCCGTGGTAGGGGAGCCAGCAGGTATTACACTTCCAGGTAGTTCATGATCCCGTCAGCCGCTTTACGGCCTTCGGCGATCGCGGTGACCACCAGATCGGAACCACGCACGATGTCGCCACCGGCAAAAATTTTCGGGTTGCTGGTCTGGAAGGCGTTATCGCTGCCTTCCGGCGCAATCACGCGGCCCTGCGAATCCAGCTCGACGCTGTGCTTCGCCAGCCATTCCATGCTGTGCGGGCGGAAACCAAACGCCATTACCACCGCATCGGCAGGGAGCACGTGCTCGGAACCGGCGACGATTTCCGCGCGACGGCGGCCTTTTGCATCCGGCTGGCCCATCTCGGTGCGCGCCATTTTTACGCCGCACACTTTGCCGTTGGCATTCACTTCCACGCCTAACGGCTGGACGTTGAACTGGAATTCCACGCCTTCTTCGCGCGCGTTTTTGACTTCGCGCTTGGATCCCGGCATGTTCTCTTCGTCACGACGGTTAGCACAGGTGACGTGCGTGGCGCCCTGACGAATGGAGGTACGCACGCAGTCCATCGCGGTGTCGCCGCCGCCCAGCACCACCACGCGTTTGCCTTCCATGCTGACGTACGGTTCTTCAGCGGTTTCGCCGAAGCCCATAATCTGCTTGGTGTTGGCAATCAGGAACGGCAGGGCGTCGAATACGCCGGAAGCGTCTTCGTTCTCCAGGCCGCCGCGCATCGACTGATAGGTGCCGACGCCGAGGAACACGGCGTCGTAATCCTTCAGCAGGTCGTCGAGCTGCACGTCGCGGCCCACTTCAACGTTGAGTTTGAACTCAATGCCCATGCCGGTGACGATCTCACGGCGGCGGGTCATGACTTCTTTCTCCAGCTTGAAGGCCGGGATACCGAAGGTCAGCAGACCGCCGATTTCCGGGTGGCGGTCGAACACCACCGCCTTCACGCCGTTGCGGGTCAGCACGTCGGCGCACGCCAGGCCCGCCGGGCCCGCGCCGATGATGGCGACTTTCTTGCCGGTTTGCTTCACGCCGGTGAGATCCGGGCGCCAGCCCATTTCGAAGGCTTTATCGTTGATATAGCGTTCGATGTTGCCGATGGTCACCGCGCCGAACTCGTCATTCAGGGTGCAGGAACCTTCGCACAGACGGTCCTGCGGGCAGACGCGCCCGCAGACTTCCGGTAGGGTGTTAGTCTGGTGCGACAGCTCGGCTGCCTCAAAAATACGCCCCTCGTTGGCCAGCTTCAGCCAGTTCGGGATGTAGTTATGCACCGGGCATTTCCACTCGCAGTACGGGTTGCCGCAGGACAGGCAGCGGTCTGCCTGCGCTTTGGCCTGGCCTTCGGAAAACGGCTCGTAGATCTCGATAAATTCGATCTTGCGGATCTTCAGCGGTTTCTTCGGCGGATCAACGCGCTGCAGGTCGATAAATTGATAAACGTTCTGACTCATGATGACCTCTTACTGCGCCTGCACGCGCAGCTCAGCTGCGCTACGACTACGGTGACCCAACAGCGCTTTCACATCGCTGGACTTCGGCTTAACCAGAGCAAACTTCGCGGAATAAGACGGCCAGTGCGCCAGAATCTCTTCACCGCGGGAGGAGCCGGTCAGCTGTACGTGTTCGGTGATCAATCCACGCAGATGTTCTTCGTGAATCGCCAGCGAGTCGACGTCCAGCACTTCTACCAGTTCCGGGTTCACGCGTTTACGGAAATCACCGTCTTCATCCAGTACGTAGGCGAAGCCGCCTGTCATGCCCGCACCGAAGTTCACGCCCGTTTTGCCCAGCACGCAGACGATACCGCCGGTCATATATTCACAGCCGTTGTCGCCGATGCCTTCCACCACGGTAATCGCCCCGGAGTTACGCACGCCGAAACGTTCGCCCGCGCGGCCCGCGGCGTACAGACGACCGCCGGTTGCGCCGTACAGGCAGGTGTTACCGATGATGCTTGCTTCGTGGCTGCGGAAGGATGAACCGACCGGAGGACGAATTGCCAGCAGACCGCCCGCCATGCCCTTACCGACATAGTCGTTGGCATCGCCGGTCAGGTACAGCTCAACGCCGCCAGCGTTCCACACGCCGAAGCTCTGACCCGCGGTACCGTTGAAGTGCGCTTTGATCGGATCCGCCGCCAGCCCCTGGTCGCCGTGCGTCTGGGCAATGTAGCCAGACAGCGACGCGCCCACGGAACGGTCGGTGTTGCGGATATCGAACCAGAAGGTTTTGCTCTGGCGCTCATCAACAAACGGTTTGGCCTGCTGCAGCAGCTGGGCGTTCAGCACGCCGTTATCAAACGGCGGGTTGTGCTCGGTGCAGTACAGCGCTTTGCCCGGATGCGGCTCGGCGGTTTCCAGCAGGCGAGACAGCGCCAGCTTCTGCTGCTTGGCGGTGAAGCCATCCAGCTCTTTGAGCAGGTCGGTGCGGCCAATCAGATCGACCAGGCGGGTCACGCCCAGCTCGGCCATCAGCTCGCGCACTTCACGGGCGATAAATTCAAAGTAGTTGGTTACTTTGAACGGCAGGCCGTGATAGTGGTTCTTACGCAGTTTTTCATCCTGAGTGGCTACGCCGGTTGCGCAGTTGTTCAGGTGGCAAATACGCAGATATTTACAGCCCAGCGCGACCATTGGCCCGGTACCGAAGCCGAAGCTTTCTGCGCCGAGAATCGCCGCTTTAATGATATCGACGCCGGTTTTCAGGCCGCCGTCCACCTGCAGACGGATCTTGTGACGCAGGCCGTTGGCAACCAGCGCCTGCTGGGTTTCCACCAGCCCCAGCTCCCACGGGCAGCCCGCGTATTTCACCGAGGAAAGCGGGCTCGCGCCGGTACCGCCGTCGTAGCCGGCGATGGTGATCAGATCCGCATAGGCTTTCGCCACGCCGGTGGCGATGGTGCCGACGCCCGGTTCGGAAACCAGCTTCACGGAGATCATCGCTGTCGGGTTGACCTGTTTGAGGTCGAAAATCAGCTGCGCTAAATCCTCGATAGAGTAGATATCGTGGTGCGGCGGCGGGGAGATCAGCGTCACGCCCGGTACCGAATAGCGCAGTTTGGCGATGTACGGGGTCACTTTATCACCCGGTAGCTGGCCGCCTTCGCCCGGCTTCGCGCCCTGAGCGACTTTAATCTGAATCACGTCGGCGTTGACCAGATACGCTGGCGTCACGCCGAAGCGGCCGGAAGCCACCTGCTTGATGCGCGACACTTTGTTGGTGCCGTAGCGCGCCGGGTCTTCACCGCCTTCGCCGGAGTTGGAGTTACCGCCGATGCTGTTCATCGCTTCGGCCAGCGCTTCGTGCGCTTCCGGGCTTAATGCGCCGATAGACATGGCAGCGGTATCGAAACGCTTGAACAGATCGCTTGCCGGTTCAACGTCGGCCAGATTAATGGCTTCGCCGTTCGGGGTAATCGCCAGCAGATCGCGCAGCGTTGCCGCCGGACGGTTGTTGACCAGCTCGGCATACTCTTTGTAATCGCTGTACTCGCCGCTCTGTACCGCCTGTTGGAGGGTACGCACCACGTCCGGGTTGTAGGCGTGATATTCGCCGCCGTGAACGTATTTGAGCAGGCCGCCCTGATCCAGCGGTTTACGCGCCAGCCAGGCACGCTTCGACAGGTTCAGCAGATCCTGCTGGAAGTCGTCGAACGACGCGCCGCCGATGCGGCTGACCACGCCCTGGAAGCAGTTCTCCACCACGTCATCGTGCAGACCGACCGCTTCAAACAGTTTGGAACAGCGGTAGGAGGCAATGGTCGAGATGCCCATTTTGGACATGATCTTGTACAGACCTTTGTTGATGCCGTTACGGTAGTTCAGCATCACCGTACGGTAGTCTTTCTCGATCGCATGAGTATCGACAAGGCGGCCCAGGGTTTCATAGGCCAGGTACGGATAGATAGCCGTTGCGCCGAAGCCGAGCAGCACCGCGAAGTGATGCGGGTCGCGGGCGCTGGCGGTTTCCACGATGATGTTGGCATCGCAGCGCAGGTTCTTATCCACCAGACGCGCCTGGATTGCGCCCACCGCCATCGGTGCCGGTACCGGCATACGATTTTTGGCGATGTTACGGTCGGACAGCACCAGCAGTACCGTGCCGTCACGCACCATCTCTTCGGCTTTATCGCACAGCGCTTTTACCGTCTCTTCGAGGTTGGTTTCCGTCACATCGAAGGTGATATCCAGCGTATCGGCGCGGTAGTGCTCCTCTTTCATGGTGGTGAGCTGATTGAAATCGGAATACAGCAGAATCGGCGATTTGAAGCTCAGACGGTGCGCCTGGCCTTCCGCTTCGCAGAAGACGTTCATTTCGCGACCGATACTGGTCGCCAGCGACATCACGTGCGCTTCGCGCAGCGGGTCGATCGGCGGGTTGGTCACCTGCGCGAACTGCTGGCGGAAGTAGTCATAGATAATGCGCGGCTGGCTGGAGAGCACGGCGAACGGGGTATCGTCACCCATCGAACCGACCGCTTCCTGGCCGTTTTCGCCGAGCACGCGAATGACGGAATCCAGCTCTTCGGCGCTGTAGTTAAACTGTTTCTGGTAGCTGGCAAGCGTATCGTCATCCAGTTCACGGCTGCCCACCTGGTCGTCAGCCAGATCTTCAAACGGCACCAGACGGCGAACGTTTTTCTCCATCCACTCTTTGTACGGGTGGCGGCTTTTCAGATCGTTGTCGGTTTCCGCGGAGTGCAGAATGCGGCCGCTGCGGGTGTCGATAACCATCAGCTCGCCCGGACCAACGCGGCCTTTTTCCACCACTTCGTCCGGCTGGTAGTCCCAGATCCCGACTTCAGAGGCGCAGGTGATGAGCTTATCTTTGGTAATGACGTAGCGCGCCGGGCGCAGGCCGTTACGGTCGAGGTTACAGGCGGCGTAGCGGCCGTCGGACATCACGATCCCTGCCGGGCCGTCCCACGGCTCCATGTGCATGGAGTTAAAGTCGAAGAACGAACGCAGGTCCGGATCCATATCCGGGTTGTTCTGCCAGGCCGGTGGTACCAGTAAACGCATGGCGCGGATGATGTCCATCCCGCCCGCCAGCAGCAGCTCAAGCATGTTGTCCATCGAGCTGGAGTCGGAGCCGGTTTCGTTAACGAACGGCGCGGCGTCGTGCAGGTCGGGGATCAGCGGCGTCTGGAACTTATAGGTACGCGCGCGGGCCCACTGGCGGTTACCGGTGATGGTGTTGATTTCGCCGTTGTGCGCCAGATAGCGGAACGGCTGTGCCAGCGGCCAGCGCGGCACGGTGTTGGTGGAGAAGCGCTGGTGGAACAGGCAGATGGCCGATTCCAGACGCAGGTCCGCGAGGTCCAGGTAGAAGCGCGGCAGATCCGCCGGCATACACAGACCTTTATAGATGTTCACCAGATTAGACAGGCTACACACGTAGAAGTCTTTATCTTCCTGCAAACGCTTTTCGATGCGGCGACGGGCGATAAACAGGCGGCGCTCCATATCGCGCGGACGCCAGCCCGCAGGGGCGTTAACGAAAATTTGCTCAATACGAGGCAGAGAGGAGAGGGCGATTTCACCGAGTACGCCTTCGTTAGTCGGCACGTCGCGCCAGCCAACGATAGACAGGGTTTCACGCTGCAGTTCTTCTTCTACAATGTGGCGAGCCGCAGCGGCCAGTTCAGGATCTTTATTCAGGAACAGCATCCCAACGGCGTAGTTTTTGGCTAAGCGCCAGCCGCGCTCTTCGGCAACGATGCGGAAGAAACGGTCAGGTTTTTGCAGCAGCAGGCCACAACCGTCGCCGGTTTTTCCGTCGGCGAGAATCGCGCCACGGTGCTGCATGCGGGCCAGTGCGTGTATGGCGGTACGCACTACCTTGTGGCTAGGTTCGCCTTCTATGTGGGCGATCAGGCCGAAACCACAGTTATCCCTCTCAAGGGATTTATCGTACAACATATCAGTGAACCTCCCCAGGCTCTACGGGACGCCCCCTTAATCGATTGCGCGCAAGGCACAGCAAGAGCATGGCGACGGGGTAAGGCATTCTTTGCCTACCTCGCATTCGCCCTCTTTTATCCTTTTCGCGTAGGTCACACAAGTTTGAGGACTTGCTTAAGAGGGAATCTCAATTACTGCATAAATATGATGAGCAGGCTGCTCATCCAGAAAGCTTCCAGCGGATTCCCAACTTATCGGGAATCGGTACATAGGTCAAATGGCAATCTTATTTATACAGAAATGTGCTATAGGCAAATTAAAATCATGAAATATAAGAAAAATATAACTATTTTCCCGGTCGCTGACCCGCGGGGAGGCCGTTCTTGAGTGTGATCTGTCTCACTATATGAAAGCGCGGTTATAATCTGGATATAGCGTTTTAATTACTAAAAGCAGCATTTAATGCTGGCATTGAGTGTGGGGGTATAGGATCCCTCTGTTTTTCATCGGACGCTGGATTATTGCAAATAACGCGGCGGACATAAGCAAAAATAATCACTCTTGCGATGAATGAAATTGCAGTAATTTTGATTGTTTATGCAATGAGGTAAAAGGTCTACATGGCGATTGATCCAGGTCATCGCCGATCGAGACTAAAAATGGCAGGCTTGGCCCCTTTCTTCAGGCCGGTCTATCAGATTATGCAGTTACAAAAATTAGTCAATATGTTTGGTGGGGATCTTACGCGTCGATACGGCGAAAAGGTTCATAAACTGACGCTGCATGGTGGATTCAGCTGCCCAAACCGCGACGGCACCATTGGGCGCGGCGGCTGCACGTTCTGTAACGTCGCCTCGTTTGCCGATGAAGCGCAGCAGCATAAGTCGATTGCCGACCAGCTGGCGCACCAGGCGAATCTGGTGAACCGCGCGAAACGCTATCTGGCCTATTTCCAGGCCTATACCAGCACCTTTGCCGAAGTGCAGGTGCTGCGCTCGATGTATCAGCAGGCGGTGAGCCAGGGCAATATCGTTGGCCTGTGCGTCGGAACCCGCCCGGACTGCGTGCCGGAGGCGGTGCTGGATTTGCTGAGCGAGTATAAAGAGCAGGGCTATGAAGTCTGGCTGGAGCTGGGGCTGCAAACCGCGCACGATAAAACGCTGCACCGGATTAACCGCGGCCACGACTTTGCCTGCTATCAACATACCACGCGGCTGGCGCGCGAGCGCGGGTTGAAGGTCTGCAGCCACCTGATTGTCGGCCTGCCGGGGGAAGGGCAAAGCGAATGTCTGGAGACGCTTAAGCGGGTTGTGGAGACTGGCGTCGATGGCATCAAGCTACACCCGCTGCATATCGTGACGGGCAGCATTATGGCAAAAGCCTGGGAAGCGGGTCGTCTGAACGGTATTGCGCTGGATGAGTACACGGTGACCGCCGGTGAGATGATCCGCCATACGCCGCCGGAGGTCATTTATCATCGTATCTCCGCCAGCGCCCGTCGCCCGACGTTGTTGGCACCGTTGTGGTGTGAGAACCGCTGGACCGGGATGGTTGAGCTGGATAAGTACCTGAATGAACACGGTGTGCAGGGCTCGGCGCTGGGTACGCCGTGGGTGCTTCCATAGCGCCACCTGGCACCTCTGCACACATTGCCGGGTGGCGGCATGGCCACAACCGCAATGTAGCCCGGCCAAGCGAAGCGCCGCCGGGAATGGCTCCATGGCCCAATTAGCAGATAATCCCCGCATTTTTCGCACAACCTACCGCGCCGCGCTCAGAATTGGGTATTATTGAGCGATGATGTCGTTAAGGAACTCCTCATGAAGCAAATCCGTATGCTGGCGCAGTATTACGTCGACCTGATGATGAAGCTGGGTCTGGTACGTTTCTCCCTGCTGCTGGCGCTGGCGCTGGTGGTACTGGCGATTGTGGTACAGATGGCGGTCACCATGGTGCTGCACGGTCAGGTGGAGAGCATCGACGTGATTCGCTCGATCTTCTTCGGTCTGCTGATCACCCCCTGGGCGGTCTATTTCCTGTCGGTGGTGGTCGAACAGCTTGAGGAGTCGCGACAGCGCCTGTCCCGGCTGGTGGAAAAGCTTGAAGAGATGCGCGAACGCGATCTCAAGCTGAATGTCCAGCTTAAAGACAACATTTCCCAGCTCAATCAGGAAATCAGCGACCGCGAAAAAGCCGAGGCCGAGCGCCTGGCGACGCTGGAACAGCTGCGCGTTGAGGTGCAGGAGCGTGAAGAGACGCAAATCCGCCTTGAGCAGCAGTCGTCGTTCCTGCGTTCTTTCCTCGACGCCTCGCCGGATCTGGTGTTCTACCGCAATGAAGATAAAGAGTTTTCCGGCTGTAACCGGGCGATGGAGCTGCTGACCGGCAAGAGCGAGAAGCAGCTCATCCACCTGCATCCGGAAGAGGTCTACACCGCCGAGGCGGCGGCGAAAGTCATTGAAACCGATGAGAAAGTGTTCCGTCACAACGTCTCGCTGACCTACGAGCAGTGGCTCGACTACCCGGACGGGCGTAAAGCCTGCTTCGAAATTCGTAAAGTGCCTTACTATGACCGCGTCGGTAAACGCCATGGCCTGATGGGATTTGGTCGCGACATTACCGAACGCAAGCGCTACCAGGATGCGCTGGAGCGCGCCAGCCGCGATAAAACCACCTTTATCTCCACCATCAGCCACGAACTGCGTACTCCGCTCAACGGCATAGTTGGCCTCAGCCGTATTCTGCTCGACACCAACCTGACCGCTGAGCAGGAAAAGTACCTGAAAACGATCCACGTTTCGGCGGTGACGCTGGGCAATATCTTCAATGATATTATCGACATGGATAAGATGGAGCGCCGTAAAGTTCAGCTGGATAACCAGGAGGTTGATTTTACCGGCTTCCTGGCCGATCTCGAAAACCTGTCCGGCCTGCAGGCGCAGCAAAAAGGGCTGCGTTTCGTGATGGAGCCGACGCTGCCTTTACCGCATAAAGTGATCACCGATGGCACTCGCCTGCGGCAAATTCTGTGGAACCTGATCAGCAACGCCGTCAAGTTCACGCAGGAGGGCAGCGTGGTGGTGCGCGTGCGCAACGACGCGGGCGACATGCTGCACTTTGAAGTGGAAGACTCCGGTATCGGCATCCCGCAGGACGAGCAGGACAAAATCTTCGCCATGTATTACCAGGTGAAAGACAGCGAGGGCGGTAAGCCCGCGACCGGCACCGGGATTGGCCTTGCTGTGTCGAAGCGCCTGGCGAAAAGCATGGGCGGCGATATTGAGGTTTCCAGCCAGCCGGGTCACGGCTCTACCTTTACCCTGACGGTACACGCTCCCGCCGTGGCGGAGGAAGTGGAAGATGCGTTTGACGAAGACGATATGCCGCTGCCGGCGCTGAACGTGCTGCTGGTGGAAGATATCGAGCTGAACGTGATCGTCGCACGCTCGGTGCTGGAAAAACTGGGCAACAGCGTGGATGTCGCCATGACCGGCAAGGCCGCGCTGGAGATGTTTACCCCTGGCGAATATGACCTGGTGCTGCTGGATATCCAGCTGCCGGACATGACCGGCCTGGATATTTCCCGCGAGCTGACGCGCAAATATCACGCCGACGAGCTGCCGCCGCTGGTGGCCCTGACCGCTAACGTTCTGAAGGATAAGAAAGAGTATCTGGAAGCCGGGATGGACGACGTGCTGAGTAAACCGCTTTCGGTACCGGCCCTGACGGCAATGATCAAGAAGTTCTGGGATACCGCTGAAGACGAAGAGGAGAGTACCGTGAACCCTGGTGATAACGGCAAAACGCAGCAGCTGCTGGATATAGCGATGCTGGAGCAGTACATCGAGCTGGTGGGGCCGAAGCTGATTACCGACGGTCTGGCCGTATTTGAGAAGATGATGCCGGGTTACCTGGCGGTACTGGAATCGAATCTCACCGCCCGCGACCAGAAAGGTATTGTCGAAGAGGGCCATAAAATTAAAGGGGCCGCGGGTTCCGTCGGGCTGCGCCATCTGCAACAGCTGGGGCAGCAGATTCAATCCCCGGACCTGCCGGCGTGGTGGGATAACGTAGGTGAATGGGTTGAAGAGATGAAGTCGGAATGGCAGCACGATGTCGCGGTACTGAAAGCGTGGGTGGCGAACGCGGATAAAAAATGACCCCGGTCAAGCCGGGGTGCGCGAATACTGCGCCAACACCAGGGAACCGGTGGTTGCGTCAGATGTTTGACATGATTTTGATTTTTTTGACACAACCTGAAATACGATTGCACGCTCAATAAGATAGCAAAACTTAAAATGTTTGTTACGTGAATCAGTAAAATGTGTGAAGCGTAACGACATAATCAGAAATATTAATCGGCGTCAGAGAGTTAGCGAGAACAAGATGGCTTTGAGAAGTGTAGCCAGGCTTAAACGTCTGGTCTGGCGGCTACTATTGATGCTGGCGCTGCTGTGGGGCGGCGGTATCGCGGCGTTCAGCGTTTTGCCGGTTCCCTTTTCTGCCGTGATGGTTGAGCGTCAGCTGGGGGCCTGGCTGACGGGGAATTTTGGTTATGTAGCCCACTCCGACTGGGTCAGCATGGATGAGATTTCGCCGTGGATGGGGCTGGCGGTGATTGCCGCCGAAGATCAAAAGTTCCCTGATCACTGGGGCTTTGACGTGTCGGCTATCGAGAAGGCGCTGGCGCACAACGAGCAGAATGAAAACCGCATTCGCGGCGCGTCGACGCTGTCGCAGCAGACTACTAAAAATCTGTTTTTGTGGGACGGACGAAGCTGGGTAAGAAAGGGGCTGGAGGCTGGCCTGACGGTGGGTGTGGAGACGGTGTGGAGTAAGAAGCGTATTCTGACCGTATACCTGAATATCGCCGAATTTGGCGACGGCGTTTTTGGCGTGGAAGCCGCTGCGCAGCGTTATTTCCACAAGCCCGCCAGCAAACTCACGATGGCGGAGGCCGCGCTGCTGGCCGCCGTGCTGCCTAACCCGATACGCTTTAAGGCCAATGCGCCCTCAGGGTACGTGCGCAGCCGTCAGGCGTGGATTATGCGTCAGATGCGGCAGTTAGGCGGGGAAGGATTTATGCGGGAGCATAAGCTGTATTAAGGAGTATGGGCTTCCCGGCGTCGCTGCGCTCGGCCGGGCTGCGGCAGATTGCAGACGCTGTCGATGTAGCCCGGACGAGGCGCGCTAGCGCCGACTCCGGGTTCGCCCCGGTGACCTCGGGAAAGGATTAATCTTCATCAAACCCGGCGTTAAATAATGCAATCACCGCCGCCAGCGCCTCTTCTTCCTGCGGACCGCTGGCTTCCACCTCAATCTGGCGCCCCTTGGCAGAGTCCAGCATCAGCAGCGCAATCACGCTGTTGGCTTCGGCTTCGGTGCCTTCGTCATTACGCAGCAGCACTTCCGCGTCGTAATGCTGCATCAGCTCAAACAGCTTCATCGCCGGGCGCGCGTGCATGCCCAGCTTGTTGGTGATTTCAACGGTCTGCTTTACGGTCATGATTTGCGTTTTTCCAGCGTCCGGTGACGAGACTGCACGTTCTTACCGCGCGAGCGGAAGTAGTCAGCCAGCTGCTCGGCGACGTAGACCGAACGGTGTTTACCGCCGGTACAGCCAATCGCCACCGTCAGATAGCTACGGTTGTTGGTTTCCAGCATAGGTAACCATAGCTCAAGATAGCTGCGGGTCTGGTAAATAAAGTTGTGAACTTCCGTGTGCCGGTCGAGGAACGCGGCCACCGGTTTGTCGAGGCCGGTCATCGGACGCAGCTTCGGATCCCAGTGCGGGTTCGGCAAAAAGCGCACGTCGAAGACGTAGTCGGCGTCGATAGGGATGCCGTGCTTGAAGCCGAAGGACTCGAACACCATGGTTAGCTCGCGCTCGCGTTTGCCCAGCAGGCGGGTGCGCAGCATTTCCGCCAGCTCATGGACGGACATCTCGGAGGTGTCGACGATGAGATCGGCGCGGGAGCGCAGCGGCTCCAGCAGGTTGCTCTCTTCATCAATCGCGCTTTCCAGCGACAGATTCTTGCTCGAGAGCGGGTGCAGACGGCGGGTGTCGCTGTAGCGACGGATCAGCGTATTGCGATCGGCGTCGAGGAACAGCAGCTGAGGGGAAAAGTTTTCCGGCAGGTTTTCCATCGCCCGCTCGAAAATTTCCGGCGTCTCAGGCATGTTACGTACGTCGATGCTGACGGCGGCCGAGATTTCGCGCTCGGCCAGCGTTTTCGCCAGCTCCGGCAGCAGCACCACTGGCAGGTTATCAACGCAGTAGAAGCCCATATCTTCCAGCGCCCTCAGGGCCACTGATTTTCCCGAGCCAGAGCGGCCGCTGACGATCATCAGTACCATGTACCGTTTCTCCTCAGTACGATGTGATGTCCATTATGCATCATCGTGGGTTTCCGTATCGGTGATGATTTGATACAGCTCTTCGTCGCTCTGCGCGGCGCGCAGGCGGCGGCAAATGGTTTTATCTGCCAGCCGTTTCGCCACCAGAGAAAGTGTATGCAGGTGGGTCTTGGTCTGGTCTGCCGGCACCAGCAGCGCAAAGAGTAAATCAACCGGCTGATTGTCGATAGCATCGAAGGCGATCGGCGTTTCCAGCTGCACGAACACGCCTACCGCGCGCAGCGTATCTTCTTCTAGCTTGCCGTGAGGAATGGCGATGCCGTTGCCGATGCCGGTACTGCCCATTTTTTCACGGGTCAGAATGGCTTCGAACACCACCTGCGGCGGCAGGCTAAGCTGTTTAGCCGCCAGCTCGCTGATGATTTCCAGCGCACGTTTTTTACTCTGACAGTGCACAGCACTGCGGGTACATTCCTGGTTAAGGACATTGCTCAGTTGTAGAGCCGAATCATTATTTGTCATAATTTCACCTAAGCACCGCCCGATATGCAGGCATATCGGGCGACCGCTCGGACAATCAGTGTTGTTTTAGTTTATCTTTATGCTTGGTTAACTGTCTCGCCAGTTTATCAATCAAACCGTCGATGGCGGCATACATATCCTGCCCTTCCGCACTGGCATGAAGTTCGCCTCCGTTAACGTGCAATGTAGCATCCGAGATGTGCGTCAATTTCTCCACCTTTAACACAATATGGACCTGGTTGATCCTCTCGAAATACTGCTCCAGCTTGCTGAATTTCGCATTCACGAATTCGCGCATCGGCTCGGTGATCTCGACGTTGTGTCCAGTGATGTTGAGCTGCATAGTGTCTTCCTTATCAGTTGTGTCAGACCAGTTGTTTACGCTGGTTAGACGGCGGAATGGATAAAGACTCTCGGTACTTTGCAACGGTACGCCGTGCCACCATGATACCCTGTTCGGAGAGCATGGTGGTCAGCTTACTGTCGCTCAGTGGTTTCGCGGGATTCTCCGCGGCAATCAATTTCTTCACCAGTGCACGGATCGCCGTGGACGAGGCTTCGCCGCCGCCCTCGGTGCTGACGTGGCTGGAGAAGAAATATTTAAGCTCGAAAATGCCCCGTGGGCTATGCAAATACTTCTGCGTGGTAACACGCGAAATCGTGGACTCGTGCATCTCGACGGTCTGGGCGATATCCGCCAGCACCATCGGTTTCATGTACTCTTCGCCAAGGTCGAAAAAGGCCTGCTGCTGCTCAACGATGCAGCGGCTGACCCGCAGCAGCGTGTCGTTGCGGCTCTCAAGGCTTTTAATCAGCCATTTCGCTTCCTGCAGGTTGCTGCGGATAAACTGGCTGTCGGCGTCGTTGCGGGCGTTGTTGCACATCCCCGCGTAGTGCTGGTTGATTTGCAGACGCGGAATGCTGTCGGCGTTCAGTTCCACCACCCAGCGATCGTTGACCTTACGCACCAGCACGTCCGGGATCACGTACTCCGGCTCGCCGGTCTGGATCGATTGGCCGGGGCGCGGATCGAGCGACTGGATCAGATCGACCGCCTCTTTCAGAACGTCTTCCTTCAGGCGGGTGACGCGCATCAGAGAGCGGAAATCGTGGTTAGCGAGAAGATCGAGATGTTCGCTGATGATCAGCCGCGCTTCATCGAGGCGCGGCGTGTCGGGCGAGAATTGTGACAGCTGGATCAGCAGGCAGTCGCGGAGATCTTTGGCGGCCACGCCGACCGGATCGAAGCGTTGGATCCGCTTAAGCACGGCTTCAACTTCATCGAGGCCCACCTCTTCATCACCAATGCTTTCCAGAATATCTTCTACCGTGACGGTGAGATAGCCGGTGTCGTCCACCGCGTCGACAATCGAGGTGGCTATCGCCCGATCGGTATCGGTAAACGGCGTCAGCTCCACCTGCCACATCAGATAATCCTGTAGCGACTGGGTGGTTTCGCCCTGATAAACCGGCAGTTCGTCGTCCTGATAGTCGGCCCCGGTGCCGGAAGGCGTACCGGCGGTGTAGATTTCATCCCAGCTGGCGTCAAGCGGCAGCTCTTCGGGCATGTCGGGCTTTTCCAGGGCGTCAACGCTGTCCAGCGTTTCGGTATCGGCGGTTTCCTGGGTGTCTATTTCATCGTGAAGATCGGTTTGCTCAAGCAGGGGGTTGCTCTCCAGCGCCTGCTGGAGTTCCTGCTGAAGTTCCAGCGTAGACAGTTGCAACAGACGAATGGCCTGCTGCAACTGCGGCGTCATGGCAAGCTGTTGGCTGAGCCTTAATTGCAAACCTTGCTTCATGTTCAGAACGAATATCTCCCGCTAACGTCGTTATCCACTACCCTATCAGAGTCTGAAGTCTTCCCCAAGATACACGCGTTTAACATGTTCGTCTTGTAGGATCTCCTGTGGCGTTCCGTGGGCAATCAGATGCCCCTGGCTGACGATGTAAGCGCGCTCGCACACCGCCAGCGTTTCGCGGACGTTGTGGTCGGTGATCAGTACCCCAAGGCCGCTGTCGCGCAGGTGTTCGATGATGCGTTTAATATCGATAACCGAGATCGGGTCAACGCCGGCAAACGGTTCATCCAGCAGGATAAATTTCGGGTTGGCCGCCAGCGCGCGGGCGATTTCAACGCGGCGGCGTTCACCGCCGGACAGCGCCTGGCCCAGACTGTCGCGCAGATGCTCGATGTGGAACTCTTCCATCAGCTCTTTGGCGCGGTCTTCACGCTGCTCGGTGCTGAGATCGTCACGGATCTGCAGTACCGCCATCAGGTTATCGTAGACGCTCAGGCGACGGAAAATCGACGCTTCCTGCGGCAGATAGCCGATGCCGCGGCGCGCGCGGGCGTGCAGCGGCAGCAGGCTGATGTCTTCGTCATCAATGATGATATTGCCCGCGTCGCGCGGCACGATGCCGACCACCATGTAGAAGGTGGTCGTTTTACCCGCGCCGTTCGGCCCAAGCAGGCCCACAATCTCACCGGAGTTGACGGTCAGACTGACATCTTCCACGACGCGGCGGCCTTTATAGGCCTTCGCCAGATTTTTTGCAGTTAATGTCGCCATAACGAATTAGTTACTCTTCTTCTGTGCCGGAGCCTGGTCTTTGGATTTGTCCTGAAGCTGAGACGGCACCAGAACGGTGGTGACGCGTTTACCTTTGTCGCTAAACGCCTGCATTTTCTGCTCTTTCACCAGGTAGGTGATCTTGTCACCCTTGATGTTGCTATCCAGCTGCTCAAGGTAAGCGTTGCCGGTCAGCACCACAAAATCATTGGCCAGCTCATAGTGCATTTTAGACGCGCGGCCTTTTACCGGCTTGCCGTTGTCCTGCATCTGGTAGAAGGTGGCTGGATTGCCGTAGCCGTCAATCACCTCTTTGCCCTGCTGATTGGCCGGGCGGGTGACGACTACTTTGTCGGCGTTGATTTTGATACTGCCCTGGGTCACGACGACGTTACCGGTGAAGGTCACGACGTTGCCCTGCATATCCAGCGACTGCTGATCGGATTCAATATGAATCGGCTGATTGGTATCGCCGGTCAGCGCCATTGCCGGCAGGCTGGCGGCCAGCAGAGAAGCGACGAGCGCTAGCTTAAGGCTGAGTTTGTTTGTTCTGAATTTCATAAGAGGTTCTAACCTTTTCAATCAGCTCGGCGTTCTTGTTGCGTAAATTGCCGCGCATTTTCAGGCCGCTGGAATTAAATGTTGTTCCGTATAACGTTACCAGGTCATCAGAGGAAACGTCCTGAGTAATCAGGTTCACCTGGGCATTATCCGTCGTAATCTTACGCAGTTGTGCGTCTTCTGTCAGCGCGTTGATTTCAACGTGCCCGTAGAGGTACAGCATGCGGTCATTAGTCAGCTTCGCTTTATCGGCTTTAATCGACCAGGTTGGCACCTTCGTGGTGTCAAAGGTGGTCAGCACGGGGCGGGTAAACCACGACAGACCCTGATCGGAAAAATACTCAACGTGCTCGGCGATTAACCGGTAGCTGAGGGCACCTTCCGGGCTGTAGACCACCGTATCGGTATGTTCACTTTTATAGGTTGGATCGCCCGTGTTGACCGCGACCGGGGCGCTGTCGTCGTTATCGGCGAGATTCAGGCCGATGAGAACCAGCGCAACCAGCGATAGCAGAATGATAACCCAACGTCTGGTTTTACTCATATCGATTGCCCTTTGGCTTCATCGAGCTTCCCTTGCGCCAGCAGCAGCAGGTCGCAGACTTCACGCACCGCGCCGCGTCCGCCCGCAATGCGCGTGACGTAATCGGCGCGTGGCAGCAGCAGCGGATGCGCATCCGCCACCGCGACGCTGAGGCCAATCTCTGCCATCACCGGCCAGTCGATCAGGTCATCGCCAACGTAGGCCACTTCATCCGGCTGCAGGTTCAGCTTCGCCAGCAGTTCGCGGTAGGCGATAAGCTTATCCGACTGCCCCTGGTAGAGGTGGGTGATGCCAAGCGTTGCGCAGCGGTCTTCTAACAGTTTAGCTTTTCGCCCGGTAATAATCGCCACTTCGATGCCGGAGGTGAGGGCGCAGCGCACGCCGTAGCCGTCGCGCACGTTAAAGGCTTTTAGCTCTTCACCGTTGTTGCCCATATAAATCAGGCCGTCGGACAGCACCCCGTCGACGTCGAGGATCAACAGGCGGATTTTCTCCGCCCTGGCGATAAATTGTGGACTCACCGGCCCGTAACAGGTTGCGACCGATGCGACAGCGTTACTCATTCTTTATATCCTTGATTACACTACGCCTGCGCGCAGTAGGTCGTGCATATGTATCACACCTAGCAGATGGTCGCCATCGGCAACCAGCACGCAGGTGATATGACGGGATTGCATCAGGTTCAGCGCATCGACCGCCAGGATGCCGGGACGAACGCGAATGCCGCCCGGCGTCATCACGTCGGCAATGCCGAGGCTGCGCAGATCGGCACCGTTGTCGAAGATGCGTCGCAGGTCGCCATCGGTGAAAATACCTTTAATCTGCATATTGTCGTCGCAGATGGCCGTCATCCCCAGATTTTTACGGGTGATCTCCAGCAGCGCATCGCGCAGGGAGGCATCCTCGCTGACGTGCGGGATTTCATCGCCGGTATGCATGATATCGTTAACGCGCAGCAGAAGCTTGCGGCCCAGTGCGCCACCGGGGTGCGAGAGGGCAAAATCTTCGGCGGTAAAGCCGCGAGCCTTCAGCAGGGCCACCGCCAGCGCATCGCCCATTACCAGCGCGGCGGTGGTGCTGGAGGTGGGAGCCAGCCCGAGAGGGCAGGCTTCGCGCGGGACTTTCACGCACAGATGAATATCCGCCGCGCGGCCCATGCTGCTGTCCGGGCGGCTAGTCATGCAGATCAGCGGTACGCGCAGGCGCTTGAGCACCGGGATCAGCGCCAGAATTTCGTTGGACTCGCCGGAGTTGGACAGCGCGATGACTACATCCTGCGGCGTGACCATGCCTAAATCACCGTGCGCCGCTTCGCCTGGATGGACGAAGAAAGAAGAGGTGCCGGTGCTGGCAAAGGTCGCCGCCATTTTACGCCCGATGTGCCCGGACTTGCCCATTCCCATCACCACCACTTTGCCGCCGCAGTAGAAGATCTTCTCGCAGGCGTCGCTGAAATCCTGGTTAATGTATTGATCGAGCTGCTCCAGCCCTTCCCGTTCAATCTCCAGAACTTCTCTTCCTGCCTGCTGGAAGTCGAAATTTGGCTGCAAATCTATTTGCGACATAGTGTTATCCCGATTCATTCGATGAAGAGCGGCGTTGCCCAATAGAGCAGCGCCAGCCACGCAACAAACCCGCCGATTAACAGTAAGCCAGCGCCGCGGCCTATCTGGCGACGACGCCAGCACAGGAGGGCGAAGACCACGCTCACCAATACCATTACGCCATAGTCCCGGGTAAACGCGAGGGGGTTAAATGCGCCCGGTGCGAGTAGGGCGGGGATGCCCAGAACGATAGCAATATTAAAGAAATTCGAGCCGATGATGTTGCCGACCGCAATATCATTTTCGCCTTTGCGCACGCCAGCGATCGCGGTAGCCAGCTCCGGCAGGCTCGTGCCGAGCGCGATAATGGTCAGCCCGATGGTCAGCTCGCTCATGGCGAAATAGTTTGCCAGCACCGTGGCGTTATCAATCACCATACGGGTCGCCATCGGCATAATAATCAGCGCCACGCCCAGCCATAAGCAGGCGACGGGCAGCGAGCCGTCGCGCGGCAGCTCCGCCAGCTGCTGCTGGGTGAGCTTGTCGTTCCCCTGGCGTTCGGCCAGGCGCGCTATCTTAATGATAAACAGTAGCCACAGGGCTGCCAGGATAATCAGGAAGACACCGTCCATCAGCGAGAGTTCGCCATCATACAGGACATACCCGGCCAGCAGGCTCACGACCAACATTAGCGGTATTTCGCGGCGCAGGATATCAGAATGCACGGTAAATGGGTGGAACAGCGCGGTCAGACCGAGGATCAATAAGATATTGACGATGTTAGACCCGATGGCGGTGCCGACGGCGACGTCTACCTGCCCGTGGAGGGAGGCGGCGGCGGAGACGATGATTTCCGGCAGCGAAGTGCCGATGCTGACCACGGTCATGCCGATAATCAGCGGTGGAACTCCCAGGGCACGGCACAGAATGGAGGCGGAATACACAAGGCGGTCAGCGCTGTAGACCACCAGAAGTAAACCAATTATTAACAGAGCCGTGGCTAAGAGCATCTAAAGTCCTTTATTCGGGTATAATCGTCGGTCCGCACGTCTGGACGTAACGAATTCCTAATTTTGACTTTATGCGCAGGAAAAGTAAAACAAATGCCAGATTTCGTTAACCCGTGCGGGTAGGATTCTGCAAGAATGCGGAATTGAGCAGGAAATGATTCCTCTTAAGGACCTGGAAAGGTAAGCCTATGAGCCAAAATATCGAGAATTTGGTCGATATGCACGACGTCACGTTTACCCGTGGCAGTCGGGTCATCTTCGACAAGATCTCGCTGTCGGTGCCGCGCGGAAAAATCACCGCGATTATGGGGCCGTCGGGGATTGGCAAGACCACGCTGCTGCGCCTGATCGGCGGGCAAATCCCCCCGGATAGCGGAGAGATCCTCTTTGATGGCGAGAACGTGCCGCAGATGTCGCGCTCTCGTCTTTATACTGTACGTAAACGGATGAGCATGCTGTTTCAGTCCGGCGCGCTGTTTACCGACATGAACGTGTTTGACAACGTGGCGTACCCGATTCGCGAACATACCCGGCTGCCCGCGCCGCTGCTGAAAAGCACTGTGATGATGAAGCTAGAAGCCGTCGGCCTGCGCGGCGCGGCGAAGCTGATGCCGTCCGAACTGTCCGGCGGGATGGCGCGGCGTGCGGCGCTGGCCAGAGCGATTGCCCTCGAGCCGGATCTGATCATGTTTGACGAACCCTTCGTCGGCCAGGATCCGATCACCATGGGCGTGCTGGTAAAGCTGATTTCTGAACTCAACAGCGCATTGGGTGTCACCTGTATTGTGGTTTCCCACGACGTGCCGGAAGTGCTGAGCATTGCCGATTTCGCCTATATTATGGCGGATCGCAAAATCATCGCTCACGGCAGCGCAACTTCGTTGCAGGAAAACGACGATCCGCGAGTGCGTCAGTTCCTTGACGGCATCGCCGACGGCCCGGTGCCGTTCCGTTATCCTGCGGGCGACTATCGCCGCGACCTCATCGGCACAGGGAGCTAATCGACTCATGCTGTTAAATGCACTGGCAGCGCTTGGACATCGCGGGATTAAGACCATCGCGACGTTTGGGCGCGCTGGGTTAATGTTATTCAATGCCGTTGTCGGCAAGCCGGAGTTCCGCAAGCACGCGCCGCTGTTGGTGCGCCAGCTGTACAACGTTGGCGTGCTTTCGATGGTGATCATCATCGTGTCGGGCGTGTTTATCGGCATGGTGCTGGGGCTGCAGGGCTATCTGGTGCTGACCACCTATAGCGCCGAGACCAGTCTCGGCATGCTGGTGGCGCTATCGCTGCTGCGCGAGCTGGGGCCGGTAGTCGCCGCGCTGCTGTTTGCCGGGCGCGCCGGTTCGGCGCTGACCGCGGAAATTGGCCTGATGCGCGCCACCGAGCAGCTCTCCAGTATGGAGATGATGGCGGTGGATCCGCTGCGTCGGGTGATTTCGCCGCGCTTCTGGGCCGGCGTCATCTCGCTGCCACTGCTGACGATTATCTTCGTGGCGGTGGGCATCTGGGGCGGTTCGCTGGTCGGCGTAAGCTGGAAAGGCATTGATGCCGGGTTCTTCTGGTCGGCAATGCAAAATGCGGTGGACTGGCGCATGGATCTGGTGAACTGCCTGATCAAGAGCGTGGTTTTCGCCATTACGGTGACATGGATTGCGTTATTTAACGGTTACGATGCAATCCCCACTTCTGCCGGAATCAGCCGAGCGACCACCCGTACCGTGGTGCACTCGTCGCTGGCGGTTCTTGGGCTGGACTTTGTGCTGACGGCACTGATGTTTGGGAATTGAGTGAATGCAAACGAAAAAGAGTGAAATCTGGGTCGGTATTTTCCTGCTGGTGGCCCTGCTGGCGGCGCTGTTTGTCTGCCTGAAGGCGGCGGACGTTTCGTCGATCAAATCAGAGCCAACCTACCGCATTTACGCCACCTTCGATAACATCGGCGGCCTGAAGGCGCGCTCGCCGGTGCGGATTGGCGGCGTGGTAATTGGCCGCGTGGCTGACATTGCCCTGGATCCAAAAACCTATTTACCCCGCGTGGCGATCGACATTGAAGACCGCTACAACCACATTCCGGATACCAGCTCGCTGGCGATTCGCACTTCCGGCCTGCTGGGGGAACAGTACCTGGCGCTGAACGTGGGTTTTGAAGACCCTGAGCTGGGAACGTCTATTCTTAAAGACGGCAGCACCCTGCAGGACACCAAATCGGCGATGGTGCTGGAAGATCTTATTGGTCAGTTCCTTTACAACAGCAAAGGCAGCGACAATAAGACTTCAGGCGATGCGCAGGAATCAACGGACGGACATACTGATACGGCGACGCCTGCCACTGGCCCGACGAATTAATCTCAGGAGATACTCGACATGTTTAAACGCTTACTGATGGTCGCCATGCTG
>NZ_JBKDZH010000116.1:0-21642 GCF_047971185.1 Kluyvera sp. | reverse complement strand
CTCGCCATCAAACCAGGAGTGCTTATCAACGTGCTCGGCTATCAGCACTCTGAGGCGGTGAAAATAGTATGCGGCAGTGTTCCTGTGGACACCAACCAGCTCTGCGGCAATACGGGCTGTGGAGCCTGCAATAAACAGCTCAAGTAACCGTTCCTGTTTGTACTGACTGAGTCTGCTTTTTCTCATGGGACTATCCTAGATGATCTTAGTTATCTAGGACAGCCCCAATAATATAGTTATGTCTCGACAGCCGTACATCCAAAGTCAAATCCCATCTTTTCACAGAAAAAAACATGCTCCACCTGTTAGTTATGGATAGAGGTTGCTTGATACTTTCAGTGATGTACTGAAAAATATCTTTGCCAACACGAGCAATAACACCAGTGAAATATGTCAATTCTACGCTTCATTTCAGGACACTGTTTTGCCGAAGATATTCGGTATTCTCATCAATGCATTTAAATGCTCCATTCACCCATAACATATATTTTCAAGTCACGATTAACTTTTTTACATTGAATGCCATCAATTACCTGTCACTGTTACCAACAATAAAATCATCTGTGTTGTTTTTTACTATATTATGGATCCTGACAGTGCATCTTTTCTGCTTTTGTGGTTAAATCTTGGCTAATTTTAGGTTTGGGTAAAATTGGATGACATCACATAAAAAAAACTCATTTGATATAGCTAGGCACATAGCTGCGCTGATGGTTATCTTCTCTCATCATCATGCTTTATCAGGATTACCTGAACCAATTTTTCTTGGATTTGAGACATATGGTGGACTTGCTGTATTAATTTTCTTTTCAATATCTGGTTTTTTAATTTCTAAATCAGCAATGAGAAGCGATGACTTCATATCATTTACAGCAAAGAGAATAAGACGAATTTTTCCTGCGCTGATAGGTTGTGCGATTGTTATTAATATACTTTTAGGTAGCATATATTTTCCTGATGCTAGCTTTATTCATTACTTAAGCAGAGCAGTAAAAACCATTTCATTAAATGGATTTAATGTATTCATCACATCCAAGGATTTCACCCATACAGACTTATTGAATGGTAGTTTATGGACATTACCATTAGAAGTGGCTTGTTATATGATTGCCGGTTGCATAATCATTTTTAGTAAAAAACCACAATATTTTGTTGCAGTGTTATTGATAATATTATTCGGTGCTATATATACCCTATCTTTTAATGTTAATATTCAGATCTTATCCATCCCTGTTAATCTATTCTTCACTAGAGCGCTAGCTTTCTTTATCGGTAGTGTGATGGCTATTTATTACGAAAAATGGAATAAAATTAATATCAAATTATTTTTTAATATCATTTTTAGCATTTTACATGTATGGAATTAAAGAAAGTCCTGTTAATTATACAATCTCTGCATATGCACTTTTCAGCGTTATAACAATTATTATTTGCACTTCATTTCATGAAAAAATAATATCTGGAAGATTCGATTATTCCTATGGAATATATATATATGCATTCCCAATTCAGCAATTAATCATTCATAAAACAAATTTTTCATTTTACGAAGGGATGGCAATAACAACCGTGATTGTCATCATTATGGCAGCCATTTCATGGCATCTTATTGAGAAAAGATTTTTGGCAAGAAGTAAAAAATAAAATACGGCCCTATAAATACAATGCTCCATCTATAGGGTGACGTTGGCTGTTTTTTAAAGCTTTCAGTAACTTGACGGAATAACCAGATACAATAGGATCACCAACGGTGTCTGTTAGCTGAATTAAAGCTGTGCTATATACTCCAATTAGTAATGTAATTGCCCTGCTCTATCTAAAAAAGATTCAACTAAATAAACTATTATGTTTTTACCATTAAGGATAATTATCCATGTTCCAGTTTGTCCTAAGTTAATCGCACAAGAAATCTATGAAATAAATCTGTCATTCGCTTGAAGTCCCCCCTTTAAATGAAAACATCCTTCCTATTTTAAGTACTGGGGCAAATTTTGTAACATCTAACCAATCTCTGATGTTATCGCAGTATAGTTTCAATAGTGATATTTGAAACTGAGTTGATGACTGACAACACACTCACTTGATAACATTTCATGCAGTGATCTTTTATTGATTTTTAAGCAAATAAACATCCTCCGGCATAGCCGGAGGTTTTTCATGTGCGCCTATCAGAATCGGAAGAGTTCAGGCTAATTAATGAATTACCTGAACATCTTAAACCTGTGGTTAAGTTTGCCCTAGCTACCGGACTAAGGATGTCAAACATAACCGGACTTAAATGGGGGAACGTAGAGCTCCCAAATAAGATAGCTATGGTTCATGCAGATGAGGTTAAAACAGGAGTAACAATAGGGATACCGTTAAACAGTGCTGCAATGGAAATTCTACGCAACCAACAGCGAAAACACTCTACATTCGTCTTTATATATAACGGAGGGCAATTAAAGAATGCTGGCGCTAAAGGTTGGAGAAATGCAGTTAAACGGGCTGGCCTTGGTGATTTCCATTTCCACGATTTAAGGCACGCGTGGGCATCACGTCACATAATGGGCGGAACATCACTCTATGAATTGCAGGAATTAGGTGGATGGAGTAAAGCTGATACCGTGAGAAAGTATGCCCACTTATCAATCAGTCACTTGCACTCTATCGCAGACAACGCAAGTTCTGACACAAAATTGACACAGAAATTTATGCAATAAAAAAGGCACTTTGCCAAGTGCCTCTAATACTATGTAATTCATGAAGAATTTGGTGGAGCTAGGCGGGATCGAACCGCCGACCTCTTGCATGCCATGCAAGCGCTCTCCCAGCTGCGCTATAACCCCAAATATCATATGATGTGTATCTGGTAACAACATCATTAGGACGGGCGCATAATATGAAACATCGGGGATGTCTGTCAACGGCTAATTTGCAGATTTAATCTGAATGCTGAAAAAGAGAGCAAAGCTGTGAATTTATAGGCAGAAAAATAAAAAAAACCGGACTTCTTACAGTCCGGCTTCCATTGCTCACCTAAGAGTCTTTGAGTTACTACGTTTATTATTGCTGTGACTCACGTTCAGCAATAAATGCCAGTGCGCGATCGATACGGGCCAGACTGCGAGATTTTCCAACCGCATGAACAGTTGCATCAACTGCCGGAGACTGACCGCATCCGGTTACTGCAACACGCAACGGCATACCAACTTTACCCATCCCTACTTCCAGTTCAGTAGCAGCGCCTTCAATCGCATGATGCACATTTTCGACGGTCCAGTCAGTAACAGCACTTAACTTAGCCTTAACCAGTTCCAGAGGTTCTTTAGCTACCGGACGCAGATGTTTCTTCGCTGCATCAGCATCAAACTCATCAAACTCTTCATAAAAATAGCGACAAGACTCAGCCATTTCCTTCAGGGTCTTACAGCGCTCCCCTAACAGTTGCACTATTTCTACTAACTGCGGACCATTTTGAGTATTAAAACCTTGCTCATGAATATGCCATGATAAATGAACAGCAACATACTCTGGTGGCAAATGATTAATATAATGGTGGTTTAACCACTGTAACTTTTCAGTATTAAATGCGCTGGCTGATTTGCTAACAGCATCCAGAGTAAACAGCTGTTTCATCTCATCAACGCTAAAAATTTCCTGATCGCCATGAGACCAGCCCAGACGAACCAGATAGTTCAGCAGCGCCTCGGGTAAATAACCCGCATCACGATATTGCATCACACTGGCAGCGCCATTGCGTTTAGACAGTTTTTGCCCATCATCACCCAGAATCATCGAAACATGCGCATATTCAGGAATAGGCGCACCCAGAGCTTTCAGAATATTAATTTGGCGAGGTGTATTATTAATATGGTCCTCCCCACGAATGACGTGAGTAATTTCCATATCCCAATCATCAACCACTACACAGAAGTTATAGGTTGGAGCGCCATCGGTACGACGGATAATTAAATCGTCCAGCTCCTGGTTGCTGATTTCAATTGGGCCACGGATTTTGTCATCAAAAATAACTGAGCCTTCCTGTGGGTTCAAAAAACGCACCACATGAGGTTCATTATCAGCATGATTACACTGGTCATGGCGACAATGGCCGTCATAACGCGCTTTTTCACCGCGAGCCATTTGCTCTTCACGTAATGCTTCCAGACGCTCTTTAGAGCAATAACACTTATAAGCAGTACCCGCAGTTAACATTTCATCAATAACCGAATTGTAGCGGTCAAAACGCTTGGTCTGAAAATAAGGACCTTCATCCCAATCAATACCTAACCAATTCATACCATCCATAATCGCATCTATTGCTTTTTGGGTTGAACGTTCCAGGTCAGTATCTTCAATTCGTAAGACAAACTCACCGCCAAAATGACGTGAAAACAGCCAGGAATAAAGCGCGGTACGGGCACCACCGACGTGTAAATCACCGGTTGGACTTGGAGCAAAACGTGTTTTTATTTTCATGGACATTGAGCGTTAGCCTTGTTGCAAGATTTAATCAGCAAAGAGTAATTTGATATCTGTCTTTCGCTATAGTGGGGCACATTCTATCACTCCATGCTGAATCCTCAATGTTCAAGCAGCACTGAAAACAGAGATAAATTTAAAAAGTATTTACTATACTGTCTAAAATTACGACGAACAGTCAGTTTCATTCAAAAAATCATTGACTCAGTTGGACGGTTCCCTATAATGCACCTCCACACGAGAAGGGTGATTAGCTCAGTTGGTAGAGCACCTCCTTTACACGGAGGGGGTCGGCGGTTCGAGCCCGTCATCACCCACCATTAATTGGGTCGTTAGCTCAGTCGGTAGAGCAGTTGACTTTTAATCAATTGGTCGCAGGTTCGAATCCTGCACGACCCACCAATGTAAAAAAGCGCCCTAAAGGCGCTTTTTTGCTATCTGCGATATGGAAGATTCGAACCTGCAGCAGGTTCGGGTCGAACGTAGCTATCTGCAATATCCAGAAACGTCCTTAACGTTCCCGCATAAATGTCTCAATCAGCTTATTCAGCGCGGGCATCGCCTGCTGGCGTTCGAACACAAGGTACAGATCTGCCGGGATCCTTTCCTCCAGCGGACGGAACACCACGCCGGGCCAGTTCATCTGCGCGTAGCTATCGGCCATTAACGTAATGCCAATCCCCATACCGATCATCGCCAGCACCGTTTGCGGTTCAACGACTTCACGAACAATCATCGGCGTAAAGCCCGCCTTCTGGCAAACGACCTGCAAGAAGGACCAATCTGAATGAGCAGAAGGTAATGTCACAAAATACTCATTGCGTAATGCATCAAGCGGGACGCGCTCATGGACGGCCAGCGGGTGGTCCACCGGCATCGCCACAAGGAAGGATGCTTCGCAGAGACGCAGATTGGTGAAACGCGCCGGGATATCGGTTGCCATTCTCCAGATCCCAGCATCCAGCTCTCGCCTTTCCAGCAGCGCCATCTGCAAGCCCGGCGATTTTTCGCGAAACATCACCTCAACGTTCGGGTTCTCTTTGAGGAAGCGGTGCATCATTGGACGCATCCGCCCCCACATTGCCGTTCCCACAACCCCGAGTTCAATGCGTCCGGCTTCACCGCGGCCAATTTTCTCCACTCTAGCCAGCGCCTGATCGGTGCTGTTGATTAAACGCCGGGACTCTTCCATCAACACCTTTCCCGCATGCGTCAACGCGACGCTTCGGGAGTGCCGGACGAACAGCAGCGTTCCCAGCTGCTGTTCCAGCTCCTTGATATGGATGCTCAGCGGCGGTTGCGACATGTTTAAGCGCGCCGCGGCGCGGCCAAAATGCAGCTCTTCCGCGACGGCCATAAAATAGCGTAATAATTTAAGATCGATACGGTGTTTACGTTCCTTCACTATTACGCTCCATGGTCAGAATGCAAAGAGTTAACTTATCATAATCATCAGTGGAAAATACATTTCACTGCCAGATAGCCGAAATACATAAATACTATTGATAAAACACCGGGGAGAACATTTGGTGCAGGAATAGGTAACCGGCACAATGTAAAAAGCGCCCCAATCCCAAAACCGATACCGGATGACATAATAATCTCTTTCACAACGCGTCCTTGTAGTGGTAAGCGCTGGTGGAAACTCACGCCAGCGCTACGTTAATTAATGGGCAATAGATGCCGAGGCTATTTTCTCTGGCTCATGTTTATATTTAAAGAAAATGGCAAAGATGATTGCTAACGCGAAGGCGTAGGCCGCAAATATCAACCAGATAGTTTGCCAATCTTTAACACCATCAATGGAGAAATAATCAACCGCCATTCCACTTAATAGTGATCCAACCCATGCACCAACGCCATTCACCATGGTCATAAACAGCCCCTGGGCGCTGGCGCGAATATGGGATCCGACCTCCTGTTCAACAAATACTGAACCGGAAATATTAAAGAAGTCGAATGCGCAGCCATAAACAATCATCGACAGCAGTAGCAAAACAAAGCCGCCCGGTGACGGGTCGCCGAAGGCAAAAAAGCCAAAACGCAGCGTCCAGGCCACCATGCTCATCAACATCACCGCTTTGATGCCAAAACGCTTTAGAAAGAACGGAATCGTCAGAATAAATCCAACCTCGGCCATCTGCGACACCGAGAGCAAAATAGAAGGATAACGAACGACAAAGCTGTCGGCGAACTCAGGGTTACGCGCAAAATCATGCAGGAATGGATTACCGAACACATTGGTGATCTGTAGTACGGCCCCCAGCATCATCGCGAATAAAAAGAACAGCGCCATTCGCGGATTTTTAAACAGTACAAACGCATCCAGCCCAAGTTTGCTGGCAAGGGTCGTCGCCGCCTTTTTCTCCGCTACCGGTATTTTAGGCAGCGTTAACGCGTAGAGCGCAAGCAGGATAGACGCGCCAGATGCGATATAGAGCTGCGTGCTGCTAAGTTCAAGATGCAGCAGGCTCACCGCCCACATCGCCACAATAAACCCCAGTGTGCCGTAGACATGGATAGGCGGAAAGCGGGTAACCGGATCGAGCCCCGCCTGCGCCAGGCAGGAATAGGATACGCTGTTAGACAGCGCTATCGTGGGCATAAACGCCATCGCGTTAACCAGCATCACCCAGAACATCGTGTCAGGATCCGTCACCGACGCCGCGTAAAACAGCACCACCGCGCAGACCAAATGACACAGCATATAGGCACGCTCAGCGCGCAGCCATTTATCGGCAATGATGCCCATGATCCCCGGCATGATTATCGCCGCGAGCCCTTTAGAGCTGTACACCATCCCAACGTTCGCACCGGTAAAATGTAGCGTATTGATCATGTAAGAACCCAGGGTAACCAGCCAGCTCCCCCAGATGAAATACTGTAAAAACGACATGATTTTTAAGCGAGACGTAATGTCCATCATTTTTCCTTGTCGTATGATTCGGCCCCCGAAGAGGCCTGTTTATGAGGGTTATCAGGCCAGCTTGCGTAAAAAACCGCAGATAAGATTGATAAAGTTTTGTCGCGACAGTTCGGCGGCAGCCAGCGTCTGCGCGTGCGACAGCTTCACATCGCTCAGCCCTTCCGCCATATTGGTGATGGCGGAAACCGCCACAACCTTCAGCCCGCAATGGCGTGCGGTAATCACCTCCGGCACCACGGACATCCCGACAACGTCGCCGCCGATAATTTGCATCATGCGAATTTCCGCGGCGGTTTCGAAATTCGGCCCCGGATAAGAGACGAACACCCCTTCACTCAGTGGGAACCCCTGTTCCTGAGCAACCGCCTGCAGCACGGCACGAAAATCGGCATCATAGGCGTTAGCCAGCGAGAAAAAACGCTCGCCAAAGCGCTCATCGTTAGGCCCGACCATCGGCGTGCCCGGCATGGTATTGATATGATCCTTCAGCACCACCAGCTCGCCTGCGCCAACATCAGGGCGCAGCGAACCCGCCGCATTGGTGCAAAATAGCAGCTCGCAGCCCAGGCGCTGAAAAGTGCGAATAGCGTCGGTCATAATGCGCATCCCGTGGCCTTCATAGAAATGGCCGCGGCCCTTCATGCAGGCGACGGGAACCCCCGCTAGCGTGCCAAGAACCAGCTCGCCGGCATGGCCATGCACGGTGCTGACCGGAAAACCAGGCAGTTTTTCATAGGAGATAACGACCGCATCTTCAATTTGCTCCGCCAATGTCCCCAGCCCTGAGCCAAGGATAAAAGCAACGCGAGGGCTAAACCCCGGTTTGTAGCCATGAATAATATCGACGCAGTATTGCGGGTTATTTGAGTTGTGAGAATAAAGCATAACGGTCCTTAAACAGTGAACAAACAATATGTGTTTCTCTGTTTATAGCGACCCTTATCCCGTTCAAACCAATACTATTTATTCTTACTATCAATAGCCAATCGATCTTAATCCTCATTTATTCCTTGTGGCTATTAATCCTGGGAAAAAAAGATAATGGAAAATCTGTACCGACAGCAATAAAAATACGCTGATTTTTACCTCTGAAGAATACGGGAATTAACCATGCACAATAATAAACGTCTGCCTCTTATTTTTATCTCGCTACTTGCTTTACCCTTCACATCACATGCCGAATTCAAAAGTGGCTTCGCCGATATCGGTTTTCATTATCTTGACTGGTCGAACCGAACGACAGAAAAATCGAGTCAGAAATCGCACAAAGATGATTTTGGCTACCTCGAACTGGAGGGCGGGGCTAACTTTAGCTGGGGTGAAATGTACGGTTTTTTCGATTGGGAAAACTTTTATAATGGCCGCCATGATAAACCCGGCAGCGAGCAGCGCTATACGTTTAAAAATACCAATCGTATTTATTTAGGCGCTACGGGATTGAATCTCTATCTTCACGCCTACGGAACCTATGGTTCGCCGAACCGCGTCAACTTTCACGATGACATGTTCCTCTACGGCCTTGGCTACAACTTTACCGGCGACGGTTATTGGTTTAAGCCGTTTATCGCCAAACGCTATACCGATCAAACCTACTATACCGGCGATAATGGCTACGTAGCCGGTTGGGTTGCCGGGTACAGTTTTATGCTCGGGCATGAGAAATTTACCGTCACTAACTGGAACGAGTACGAATTTGATCGGGATCCCAGCTATGCGGCCGGCAACGGCGGTAAGGAAGGGATGAACGGCGCGATTGCCGTCTGGTGGAACGCGACGCCGCATTTAACCACCGGGATCCAATACCGCTATGCGGATGATAAATTGGGTGAAAGCTGGTATCAGGACGCCATCATCTACTCGGTAAAATTCAATTTCTGATAGCTGCGCGCGGGAAGTGGCACTCAAGCTTCCCGCTGCCAGGCCGATACTCCTTATATTTTCCCCTATAAGGCGTGCACCATGACCACCATCAGCTCCTCTTCTATTCCAGCGTTAAAAACGACCACCAGCACCGCCGCGCCCAGCGGTAACGACACAGCCTCGCAAATGGCGCGCATTACCCAGCAGATTGTCAAACTCACCCAGCAGCTCAAAGAGATCGCCGACGGCAGCGGCAGCGCTGAAGACAAGCAAAAGCAGGCCGAGATGATTCAGGAGCAGATCGCCATGCTGGAAGCTCAGCTGGCGCAGCTGCAAAACCAGCAGGCAGAAAAAGCGCAGGAAAAACAGGAAGCCTCAGCCGCCGCCATCACCGGCGTTAACCGCTCCAGCGATGAGCACCAGATCGATATCTACATCTGATAGAGCGGATCCTGCTGGCGCTTATCCGTCAGACGCTGGCTTTGCTCACGCACCACGTCCCACAGCGCCTGCGCGGCCGTGGAAAGCGAGCGGTTTTTCCGCCGTGCCAGCATCAGCTGACGCTCAACGCTCGGCGCCAGCCGTTTCACCACCAGCGGGCTCCCCTCCGGTAACGGCAGCGCCAGAGCCGGAATAATGCTGATACCGATGCCCGCCGTGACCATCGGGAACAGCGTCGCCGGGTGGCCAATCTCCTGCACAATATCCGCCTCAATGTCATGCAGGCGCAGCGCGGCATCAATCAGCATTCGGCTGCCCGACGCATAATCCTGCAGTACCAGCTTTGCCCCTTGCAGCGCCTGCCAGCTAACGTACGGTAAATCGGCATAGGGATGGTCGCGTCGGCACAGCAGAAAAAAGGGCTCCGACAGCACCGTCTCACACTGCAAATCGCCGACGACGCCGGGATCGATCACAATGCCAAAATCCACGTCTCCCTGCCGAATGCTTTCCAGCACCCACTGCTGTGGACGGTCGTGCAGCACAAAACGAATCTCCGGATAGCGCAGATTACTTTCGGCAATACACTGAGGAATGAGATGCGCGGAAATGGTCTGGCTTGCCGCCACCCGCACCGTCCCGCTGAGCTGCTGGCCAATCCGCCCGGCTTCACGCAGCGTGCTATGCAGCTCGTCCAGCTGGCGCTCAAGCCGCTGCGCCAGCTGCTGCCCGGCCTCGGTCAGCACCACTTCACGCGTGGTTCGGTCAAGCAAACGCACGCCGGTCTGGTGCTCCAGCTCCTTCACGCTATGGCTAACCGCCGACTGGCTGAGGCCAATCATCTCCCCGGCACGGCTGAAACTTTTGGCCTGAGCGACCGTGACAAACACTTTTAACTGGCGCAGCGAGTAATTCATCTGTTTTTTTCATCAATGGATGCAATAAATCAATTTTATTTATCAACAATAAAAAAGCAAAATGTATGCATCGATCTTCAGGAGTCTGTATGAAACTTTTTCGCGTTTTAGACCCGTTTACGCTCACCCTTATCGTCGTTGTCCTGCTCGCCACCTTCTTCCCGGCGCGCGGTGATTTCGTACCATTCTTCGAACACCTGACCACCGCCGCCATTGCACTGCTGTTCTTTATGCACGGCGCCAAGCTGTCGCGTGAGTCGATTATCGCTGGTGGCAGCCACTGGCGCCTGCACTTATGGGTGATGTGCAGCACCTTTGTGGTGTTCCCGGTGCTGGGCGTGCTGTTCGCCTGGTGGGCGCCGATTGACGTCGATCCGCAGCTTTACGCTGGTTTCCTGTATCTGTGCATTCTGCCAGCCACCGTACAGTCGGCGATTGCCTTTACCTCGCTGGCGGGCGGTAACGTCGCAGCGGCGGTCTGTTCAGCGTCGGCTTCCAGCCTGTTAGGGATTTTCCTCTCGCCGCTGCTGGTCGGCCTGGTGATGAACGTCCACGGCGCGGGCGGCAGCCTCGAGCAGGTTGGCAAAATCATGCTGCAGCTGCTGCTGCCGTTCGTCCTTGGCCATCTGTCTCGTCCGTGGACCGCCGCCTTTGTCGCGAAGCATAAAAAATGGATCGCCAAAACCGACCAGACTTCCATCCTGCTGGTGGTCTACTCCGCCTTCAGCGAAGCGGTGGTGAACGGTATCTGGCATAAAGTGGGCGTGGGTTCACTGCTGTTTATCGTCATCGTGAGCATCGTGCTGCTGGCGCTGGTTATCCTGATTAATACCGTGGCCGCCCGTCGTCTGGGCTTTGATAAAGCGGATGAAATTACGATTGTCTTCTGCGGGTCGAAAAAGAGCCTGGCCAACGGTATCCCGATGGCCAATATTCTCTTCCCGACGTCGGTGCTGGGGATGATGGTGCTGCCGCTGATGATCTTCCACCAGATTCAGCTGATGACCTGCGCGGTGCTGGCGCGCCGCTACAAAGCGCAGACGGAAAAACTGCAGGCCAAAGAGCAGGCCCGCGTCTAAGGCTAGCGCTTGAGGGGCTGCACCAGCTGGGTTAGCCCCTCGGTTTTAATCAGCAGCGTCAGCTGCATCAGCTCGCCAAGATGGCCCGCCGGAAACTGATCCTTGCGGGCAAACCACAGCAGATACTCTTCCGGGACGTCGATTAAACGTCGGCCTTTATACTTGCCGAACGGCATCTCGGTGTTGGCAATCTCAATCAGCTGCGCTTTATCCACGTCACACTCCTAGCAGGCGCAGCATTTCGGCTTCATCAATCACCGCAATGCCCAGCTCCTGCGCTTTGGCAAGCTTGGAGCCCGCCGCCTCACCGGCGATCACCAGGTCGGTTTTCTTCGACACGCTGCCGGCCACTTTGGCCCCGAGTTCCACCAGACGCGCCTTCGCATCGTCGCGAGACATCTGGCTCAGGCTGCCGGTCAGCACTACGGTTTTACCGGCGAACGGGCTATCGATTTCTTCGGCGTTAATCACCACCGGTGCCGGCCAGCTAATACCCTCTTTCAGCAACAGCTGAATCACCTCGCGGTTGCTCTCTTCGGCAAAGAAGTTAAATACGTGGTTAGCCACCACCACGCCCACGTCCGGCACTTTTTGCAGTTCATCAATCGAGGCCGCTTCCAGCGCCTCCAGCGTACCAAAGTACGCCGCCAGCCCGGCTGCGGTGGCTTCGCCAACCTCGCGAATGCCCAGCGCGTAGAGGAAACGCGCGAAAGTGGTGTGCTTCGCTTTCTCCAGCGCGTTAACCACGTTCTGCGCCGATTTCGGCCCCATGCGGTCCAGCCCGGTAAGCTTGCCCGCGGTGAGCGTAAACAGGTCCGCGGGGGTATGGACGTACTCTTTCTCCACCAGCTGGTCGATGATTTTATCGCCCATGCCATCAACGTCGAGCGCACGGCGGGAGACAAAGTGTTTTAGCGACTCTTTGCGCTGCGCGCCGCAAATCAGGCCGCCGGTACAGCGGGCCACCGCTTCTCCTTCCACGCGTTCAACGTCGGAGTTGCATACCGGACAATGGGTCGGGAAAACAATCTCCTGCGTCACGTCAGGACGTTCGGAGAGCACCACATTCACCACCTGCGGGATCACGTCACCGGCGCGGCGAATGACTACTTTATCGCCAATACGCAGCCCCAGACGCGCGATTTCATCGGCGTTGTGCAGCGTGGCGTTGCTGACCAGCACCCCGGCCACCTGCACCGGCTCAAGGCGCGCCACCGGCGTAATCGCCCCGGTACGGCCCACCTGGAATTCAACGTCGCGTACGAAGGTCATCTGCTCCTGCGCCGGGAATTTAAATGCCACCGCCCAGCGCGGCGCGCGGGCGACAAAACCGAGCTGTTCCTGCTGCGCCAGCGAGTTGACCTTGATGACCACGCCATCAATGTCGAAGCCCAGCGTGGGGCGATCTTCTTCAACTTTATGATAGTAAGCGAGTACTTCCTCCGGAGAGTCGCAGAGCGTTACGCGGTCGCTGACCGGCAGGCCCCACGCTTTAAACTGCAGCAGACGCCCCAGATGGGTATCCGGCAGCACGCCGCCTTCCAGCACGCCCACACCGTAGCAGAAGAAAGTAAGCGGTCGCTTCGCCGTGATGCGCGGGTCCAGCTGGCGCAGTGAACCGGCGGCGGCGTTGCGCGGGTTGGCAAACACTTTGCTGCCGGTACGGCGCGCTTCTTCGTTAATCTTTTCAAACCCGGCCTGGGGCAGGAACACTTCACCACGCACTTCCAGACGCGCCGGGATGTTGTCGCCGTGCAGCTTCAACGGGATGGCGCGGATAGTACGCACGTTAGAGGTAATATCCTCACCGGTGGTACCGTCGCCGCGCGTCGCCGCGCTGACCAGCACGCCGTTTTCATAGAGAATGCTCACCGCCAGGCCATCAAGCTTCAGCTCACAGCACCAGGTCAGCTTATCGCTGCTGTTCAGGCGGTCCTGAACGCGTTTGTTGAACGCCAGGAAGCTCTCTTCGTCAAACACGTTATCCAGCGACAGCATTGGCACTTCGTGGCGAATCTGGCTAAAGGCCGCCAGCGGCCCTGCGCCGACGCGCTGGGTCGGTGAGTCAGCGGTAACTAACTCGGGATGCTGCGCCTCCAGCTCGCGCAGCTCGCGCATCAGGCGGTCGTACTCGGCGTCCGGCAGTTCCGGCGCGTCGAGCACGTGATACAGATATTCATGATGGCGAAGCGTCGCTCGCAGTTCATTCAGTCGTTGTTCTATTGGTTGCATATCACACCATCAATATAAAAAACCCCCGACAGGCGGGGGTTCAGGAAGGATTGAAAAACGCGCGACCTTATCAGGCGTTGGCGTCTTTCACTTCGCGAATACGATCCTGATACTCGCGCAGCTTTTGCGGGGTCATCATCCGACGCTGATCGTCGAGCACCACGCCGCCCACTTCGTCGGCAATGTACTGCGCCGACTGAAGCATCAGCTTGAAGTTTTGCAGCTCGTCGCCGTAGCCCGGCACCTGCATGAAAATGGTCACGCCAGGCGTCTGCATATCGCTCATGTTATCCGGATCAAAGGTACCCGGCTTGAGCATGTTTGCCAGGCTAAACAGCGCCGGGCCGCTACCGTCCGGGCTAAGGTGGCGATGGAAGATGTTCATGTCGCCAAACTTGAATCCGGCCTGCTGAATGCTATTGAGCAGCAGTTCACCGTTAATGTGTGAACCCTGGTGAGCGGAGACGTTCATCACGATCACCGTCTCTTTACGCTCCGGTTTAACCGGCTCGGCGGGCTCTGGCGCGGGCTGCGCAGCCGGTTCAGGCTGCTGCACCGGCTGCGGCTGGGCCGCTGGTGCGTCTACCGGCTGGGCGACCTGCGGCGCAGCGGGCTGCTGAGCCACGTGCTGCGGCGGCTGTACCGGCGCGGGCTGCTGCGGCTGTTCGGCCACCGGCGGGCGCACAGATTGTTGCGGCGGCTGCACAGGCTGCGGCGGCGGAACCGGCGCGTGCTGAGCAGGCTGATGTGGCTGTTGCACAGGCGGCTGCGCTACCGGCTCCTGCGGACGCGCAGGCTGCGGTGCCTGACGCTCGTAAGGCGGCTGGTACTGGTGTTGAGGCGCGTGACGAGGTGCTTCATGCTCCCCAGCAACCCCAGGGGCGTGATTGACCTTGTGGACACGAACTTCTCCCACGCCTTCAACATTGTCATCAAAGTCGTCTTCCGACTCATCGTCGGCGTCACGAGACTTCATACGCTTGATTGGGCGATCGCGGAACATCGAGGAACGCTCTTTACGGCTCGTCCAGAAACCATGAACCAGTAAAGCGAGTATGGCGATCGCGCCAACAATGATTAATATCAGACGCAAATCCTGCATCATTATATTCTCTGTTGTTCTAACACCTTGCCACCACGGCAAACATTTACTCACTAAGAGTATTTGCCCATCACGTCAAGTGCAAGTGTGCACGTGACATTCACCGCATAAAGATGCGTTAAATCGTACTTTTTGCTTGTTTTTCGAACATTTCTTAACTGGTGATTGTCCAACAACTCGCTAATATAGTGTCGTCTTTTCAATGTAGTCAGACAAAGGAGCTTCACCTGACCATGGTTTCATCGTCCACCCCTGCCGCACGCAGCGGCGTTTACTATTTCTCTCAGGGCTGGAAACTGATCGGCTTGCCGGGCATTCGCCGATTCGTCATCTTACCGCTGTTGGTCAATATTGTGCTGATGGGCGGCGCCTTCTGGTGGCTGTTCAGCAAGCTGGAGAGCTGGATCCCCTCGCTGATGGGGCGTATTCCCGACTGGCTGCAGTGGCTGAGCTATCTGCTTTGGCCGGTGATTGTGATTTCAATTCTGCTGGTTTTCGGCTATTTCTTCTCAACCATCGCCAACTGGATAGCCGCGCCGTTTAACGGCCTGCTGGCCGAGCAGTTAGAGGCGCGCTTAACCGGCGCCACGCCGCCGGACACTGGCGTTGTCGGTATAATGAAGGACCTGCCGCGCATTATGAAACGCGAATGGCAAAAGCTGGCGTGGTATCTGCCGCGCGCGGTTGTGCTGCTGCTGCTGTACTTTATTCCTGGCATCGGTCAGACGGTCGCCCCGGTGCTGTGGTTCTTGTTCAGCGCCTGGATGCTGGCCATTCAGTACTGCGACTACCTGTTTGATAACCACAAAGTGCCGTTTAAAACCATGCGTGAAGCGCTGCGTACCCGTAAGGTCACCAACATGCAGTTTGGCGCGCTGACCAGCCTGTTCACCCTGATCCCGGTGCTTAACCTGGTGATCATTCCGGTGGCGATTTGCGGCGCGACGGCGATGTGGGTGGACTGTTATCGCGATAAACACGCGATGTGGAAGTAAGCGCCTGCTGTCGCAGGCAAGCGCCGAGATGGCTGGCATCGTAAAAATGACAGTACTCGGCAATATCCCGCAGCGAATGAACGCCTTGCTGCATTAAAAACCGGGCATGACGCAACCGCAGGGCGATTAAATACTGCTGCGGCGTCATCCCGATTCGCTGTTTAAAACGGCGCTGGAAGGTACGAAGCGTGAGAGAAAAGCGTTCCGCCAGCGTCGACCACTCCACCTTGACTTGCCAGTGTCTGTCTACCCACGACATCGCCAGGCACACCCGCTCATCGACGCTGAGGTCGCCATACGCCGTCTGGCGATAGCGCGGCAGCTGGGCCAGTAAACGCAGCAAAAATGTCTCCTGCAGCGCGCTGCGCAGCGGGCCGCCCTCACCGCCATCGGCCATTTCGGCGCAGGCAAATGCATTAAGCTCCCCCACCACCTTCTGCCAGCCGGGCGTCGCCATATGCCACAGCTGCGGTTCCGACTCTTCAAACAGCAGTGCGATACCGCTATCAAACCAGTTTAACTGCCCTAGCGGTACGTGCAGCAGATTAATGGCGCAGCTCCCGTGCATCTCGGTAAAGGCGTGGCGATCTTCGGCGCGCAGCGCCATAAATGAACCGGCGCGCATAAACCAGGGTGAGCCGTTGACGATATGGGTCATCGTACCGGAGAGCAAAAAAAGGATTTCGTGATAATCGTGGTCATGCTCTGGATAGGCAATACCCGGCAACCAATACTGCACGCAAACCCGGTCGCAGGGGCGATTAAATACGTGGGATTGGTGTAAAGTTTGCATGGTTATTTCCTGAGCCATTGTCAGAGTAGCGAAATTAAAACGCTGAGGCTCACCTTGTCAAATACCTTATTTTTCAGGGGAAATAGTTTAAAAATAATGGTTAAAAATTGAGTTTTATTGCCCTCTTAACGCGGTAAAAAAATTCACATATTCATTCTGTGAGGGGCAACACAGCTTCTGAGGATAAAAACGACAAGGTAGCCAGAAGATGGCAATCAGATAAAAGTCTGCGCGCGCGATTCAGGCTAACGTAGCGCCATCATTTCGCAATGGAGTGGAATTATATGGTCAGCATGATAAATAAGCAGGCTTATATAAGGATAAGCCTCTGTCTTTTTGTTTTCTATTTTGCATGGTCCACCAGCTGGTCGTTTCTGGCGATCTGGCTGGCCGATAATGTCGGTCTGAACAGTGAAAAGATTGGCTTTGTGCTCTCAATCAATGCCCTGTTTGCGCTGGCGATGAAGCCCGTCTGCGGCTACATCATGGACAAGCTCGGTCTGGGCAAGCATCTGCTGGTCATCGTGACCCTCGCCTCGGTGCTGGCAGCGCCCTTTTTCATCTGGGTGTACCAGCCGCTGCTTGGCGTTAACCTGATTGCCGGTATGCTGGTTGGCGCGCTGTATCTCTCCTTTGCTTATCTGGCGGGCGTGCTGGTGTTTGAATCCTACGCCGATCGCTACAGCCGCGCCTGGTCTTTTGAGTTTGGCCGCGTGCGCATGTGGGGGTCAATGGGCTGGGCGGTGGCGTCGCTGTTTGCCGGGCAGCTGTTTAACCTGTCGCCGCACTATAACTTCTGCGTCACATCGCTGGCCTGCGTGGTGTTGCTCATGCTGCTCAGCATGCTAAAAACGCAGGGCGACGGAATCGACTGGCAGGCGGTCAACGCGGGCCAAAAAGCGCCGGTCAATAAAACCGACGTCAAAATGCTCTTTACCCAAAGTGGGTTCTGGATCCTGATGCTATTTTATGGCGGAATTATCTGGATGATGCAGAGCGCCGAACAGCAGTTCCCGCGTTATTTTGTCAGTTTCTTTGCCGACCATAAACAGGGTAATGCGATGCTCGGTTATATGGGCTCAGTTCAATCCGCCGTCGAATTCATTTTAATGTTTTCCATTCCGTGGCTGATTAATAAAGTCGGCGCGCGTAATGGTCTCCTGTTAGCGGGTTTTGTTATTGGATTGCGGTTGGTCGTTTCCGCGCTGGCGACCCACGCGTGGATGATTGCCATTATTAAACCGTTCTACGGTCTGGAGATGGCGCTGCTGTTGGTGTCTATCTTTAAATATCTTTCTCTCTATTTTGATAAGCGCTTAACCGGAACCGTTTATATGGTGCTGGGCTGCTTTAACTATCTAGGTATCGCGCTCATCAACCCCATTGCCGGGATGCTGTACGACCGCTACGGCTTTGCCAAAACCTATCTGGTGATGGGCATTATAGCGTGGGTGATTACCCTTATCGGCATTCAGGTGCTCGGTAAAGGTCGCTATGGCCACACCTCAACGACTCCGCTCGCCTCTCAGGGCTAACGCGCATCACGCCTCATCCCAACGGATGAGGCTTATACCTTGCCTTATTCCATCCCGCTTGCCATTATTTCCCTTCAGTATATAGATATGCGAAATCCTTACTTCCGCAGAATCTTTAAGCAGGTATGCTGGTCCAGTACCCCAAATTTCATACAGTTAAGGACAGGCCATGAGTAAGATTTTTGAAGACAACTCCCTGACTATCGGTCATACGCCGCTGGTACGACTGAACCGCATCGGTAACGGGCGCATCCTGGCAAAGGTTGAATCACGTAACCCGAGCTTCAGCGTCAAATGCCGTATCGGTGCCAATATGATTTGGGATGCCGAAAAACGTGGCGTACTGAAACCGGGCGTCGAACTGGTTGAGCCGACCAGCGGCAACACCGGTATCGCTCTGGCCTACGTCGCCGCCGCGCGCGGTTACAAACTGACGCTGACCATGCCGGAAACCATGAGTATCGAACGCCGCAAGCTGCTGAAAGCGCTGGGCGCGAACCTGGTGCTGACCGAAGGCGCGAAAGGCATGAAGGGCGCGATTCAGAAAGCGGAAGAAATCGTCGCCAGCAATCCGGAAAAATACCTGCTGCTGCAACAGTTCAGCAACCCAGCTAACCCGGAAATCCACGAAAAAACCACCGGCCCGGAAATCTGGGAAGATACCGACGGCCAGGTTGACGTCTTTATCGCGGGCGTGGGCACCGGCGGCACCCTGACCGGCGTTACGCGTTATATTAAAGGCACAAAAGGCAAAACGGATCTGATCTCCGTCGCCGTTGAGCCAACCGACTCCCCGGTGATCGCCCAGGCGCTGGCCGGTGAAGAGCTGAAGCCAGGCCCGCATAAGATCCAGGGGATCGGCGCCGGTTTCATCCCGGGCAACCTCGATCTGAAGCTGATTGATAAAGTGGTCGCTATCACTAACGAAGAAGCCATCTCCACCGCGCGTCGCCTGATGGAAGAAGAAGGCATTCTGGCCGGTATCTCTTCCGGCGCAGCGGTTGCCGCGGCGCTGAAACTTCAGGAAGACGAAACCTTTACCAACAAGAATATTGTGGTTATCCTACCGTCTTCGGGTGAACGCTATTTGAGCACCGCATTGTTCGCAGATCTCTTCACCGAGAAAGAACTGCAACAGTAATGCCAGTGCGTTAAAATTGTGTAAAAAAGCACCCTCCCGGGTGCTTTTTTGTGGCATACATCAAACTTTTACCCCCCCTGGCATTGCTTCACCTCCGTAGGTCTGGTATTTAACCATCATATTTATTTTGAGCCGCGAAATTATTCATTACAGGTTTTCCAGTGCTGAATCGATTTTATGATTTGGTTCAAATCCTGCTTTCGCGGCATAATGTTTAATGATAAGCGAAACGTCAAAGGCCAGAAGCGTCTGCGTCGGAAGGTTTGTCGCCGATGGTAGTGCTGATTTACGAACGTCGCTTGAATTGAGTAATACAGGCTAAAGTGTAGCCACCAGGCTAGACTTTAGTTCCACAACACTAAACCTATAAGTTGGGGAAATATAATGTTCCAGCAAGAAGTTACCATTACCGCTCCGAACGGTCTGCATACCCGCCCTGCTGCTCAGTTTGTTAAAGAAGCGAAAGGCTTCACTTCTGAGATCACTGTGACTTCCAACGGCAAAAGCGCTAGCGCGAAAAGCCTGTTCAAACTGCAAACTCTGGGTCTGACTCAGGGCACCGTTGTCACCCTGTCCGCAGAAGGTGAAGACGAGCAGAAAGCAGTTGAGCATCTGGTTAAACTGATGGCTGAACTCGAGTAAGTTCAACGAGTTCTTTTCAATATCAGTCACAAGTAAGGTAGGGTTATGATTTCAGGCATTTTAGCATCCCCGGGTATCGCTTTCGGTAAAGCATTGCTGCTGAAAGAAGATGAAATTGTCATCGACCGGAAGAAAATTTCTGCCGATAAGGTTGAGCAGGAAGTTGAACGTTTTCTGAGCGGTCGTACTAAAGCGTCCGCGCAGCTCGAAGCTATCAAAACTAAAGCTGGCGAAACTTTCGGTGAAGAAAAAGAAGCCATCTTCGAAGGGCATATCATGCTGCTCGAAGATGAGGAGCTGGAGCAGGAAATCATAGCCCTGATTAAAGATAAGAACATGACGGCTGACGCAGCCGCGCATGAAGTTATCGAAGGTCAGGCGACTGCCCTGGAAGAACTGGATGATGAATACCTGAAAGAGCGTGCGGCTGACGTACGTGACATCGGTAAGCGCCTGCTGCGCAACATCCTGGGTCTGGCGATTATTGACCTGAGCGCGATTCAGGATGAAGTTATCCTGGTTGCCGCTGACCTGACGCCGTCCGAAACCGCACAGTTGAACCTGAAAAAGGTGCTGGGTTTCATCACTGACGTCGGTGGCCGTACTTCCCACACCTCCATCATGGCGCGTTCTCTGGAACTGCCGGCGATCGTGGGTACCGGTAGCGTCACCACTCAGGTGAAAAATGGCGACTATCTGATTCTGGATGCCGTAAACAACGTGGTTTACGTCAACCCAACCAACGAAGAAATTGAAAAGCTTCGCGCCGTTCAGGAGCAGGTTGCTTCTGAGAAAGCCGAACTGGCGAAACTGAAAGACCTGCCGGCAATCACCCTTGATGGCCACCAGGTTGAAGTGTGCGCGAACATCGGTACCGTACGTGATATCGACGGTGCTGAGCGTAACGGCGCGGAAGGCGTTGGCCTGTACCGCACCGAATTCCTGTTCATGGACCGCGACGCGCTGCCGACTGAAGAAGAGCAGTTTGCTGCGTACAAAGCCGTGGCTGAAGCGTGTGGCTCTCAGGCGGTTATCGTCCGTACCATGGATATCGGCGGCGATAAAGAGCTGCCGTACATGAACTTCCCGAAAGAAGAGAACCCGTTCCTGGGCTGGCGTGCCGTGCGTATCGCGATGGATCGTAAAGAGATCCTGCGCGACCAGGTCCGCGCAATCCTCCGTGCGTCCGCTTTCGGTAAGCTGCGCATCATGTTCCCGATGATCATCTCTGTTGAAGAAGTGCGCGCACTGAAGAAAGAGATTGAGATCTACAAACAGGAACTGCGTGACGAAGGTAAAGCATTCGATGAATCCATCGAAGTTGGCGTGATGGTGGAAACCCCAGCCGCAGCAACGATTGCCCGTCATTTAGCGAAAGAAGTCGATTTCTTTAGTATTGGTACCAACGATTTAACCCAGTACACCCTGGCAGTTGACCGTGGTAATGATATGATTTCACATCTTTACCAGCCAATGTCACCGTCCGTCCTGACGCTTATCAAGCAAGTTATTGAT
>NZ_JBKDZH010000115.1:0-10744 GCF_047971185.1 Kluyvera sp. | reverse complement strand
GAAGGTGTAAGAGATACCATCTTTAGCGTATGCAAACGGCAGTTTAGCAACGGAGGTCAGAGAGGCAACAGCACCTTTCTGGTCACTACCGTGCATTGGGTTAGAACACGGTCCGAATGGCGCGCCAGAACGACTACCGTCTGGGGTGTTACCCGTTTTCTTACCATAAACCACGAAAGAGGTGATGGTCAGAACAGACTGAGTCGGGATAGCGTTACGATAACTAGTCAGGTTCTGAATTTACTTCATGAAACGTTCTACCAGATCAACCGCCATGTCCTCAACGCGAGAGTCGTTGTTACCAAACAGCGGGTCTTCGCCTTCGCTTTCGAAGTCGATAGCCAGACCGTCTTCGTCACGAATCGGCTTAACTTTCGCCTATTTCATTGCAGACAGGGAGTCAGCAGCAACGGACAGACCAGCGATACCACACGCCATGGTGCGGATAACGTCACGGTCGTGCAGCGCCATCAGAGAGGCTTCGTAGCTGTACTTGTCGTGCATGTAGTGGATGACGTTCAGCGCGGTGACGTACTGTTTTGCCAGCCAATCCATGAAGTGGTCCATGCGATCCATGACTTCGTCATAGTTCAGCACGTCGCCTTTGATCGGTTCAGATTTCGGACCAACCTGCATTTTCAGTGTTTCATCAACGCCGCCGTTGATTGCGTACAGCATGGTTTTCGCCAGGTTTGCACGCGCACCGAAGAACTGCATTTGTTTACCAACGATCATCGGGCTTACGCAGCAAGCGATAGCGTAGTCATCGTTGTTGAAGTCTGGACGCATCAGATCATCGTTCTCGTACTGCAGAGAAGAGGTATCGATGGACACTTTAGCGGCATATTTTTTGAATGCCAGCGGCAGTTTTTCAGACCACAGGATGGTGATGTTCGGTTCCGGAGACGGGCCCATGGTGTACAGGGTGTTCAGGAAACGGAAGCTGTTTTTGGTGACCAGGGTACGGCCGTCAACGCCCATACCACCGACGGATTCAGTTGCCCAAATCGGGTCGCCGGAGAACAGTTCATCATACTCAGGGGTACGCAGGAAGCGAACCATACGCAGTTTCATGACCAGGTGGTCAATCATTTCCTGAGCTTCTTGTTCAGTGATTTTGCCTGCTTTCAGGTCACGTTCGATGTAGATATCCAGGAAGCTGGAGGTACGACCGAAGGACATTGCAGCGCCGTTCTGAGATTTAACCGCAGCCAGGTAGCCGAAGTAAGTCCACTGGATAGCTTCCTGAGCGTTAGTAGCCGGACCAGAGATGTCGTAGCCGTATTTAGCAGCCATCTCTTTGATCTGACCCAGCGCACGGTGCTGTTCAGAGATTTCTTCACGCAGACGGATAGTCGCTTCCAGGTTCACACCGTTTTCCAGGTCAGACTGGAGGGAGGAGAACTGAGCGAATTTGTCTTTCATCAGGTAGTCGATACCGTAAACGGCGATACGACGATAGTCACCGATGATACGACCACGACCGTATGCGTCTGGCAGACCGGTCAGAACACCGGATTTACGGCAGCGCAGGATGTCCGGAGTATAAACGTCGAACACGCCCTGGTTGTGCGTTTTACGGTATTCGGTGAAGATTTTTTTGATCATCGGGTCCAGTTCGCGGTCATACGCTTTGCAGGAACCTTCGATCATTTTGATGCCACCGAACGGGATAAGAGCACGTTTCAGCGGAGCTTCAGTTTGCAGACCAACAATTTTTTCCAGCGCTTTGTTGATGTAACCAGCGTCGTGGGAAGTGATGGTGGAAGCAACGGCGGTGTCAAAGTCAACTGGCGCGTGAGTGCGGTTTTCCAGTTTAACGCCTTCCATAACGTTGTCCCACAGCGCTGTGGTCGCGTCAGTTGCGCCAGCCAGGAAGGACTCGTCACCCTCATACGGAGTGTAGTTTTTCTGGATGAAGTCGCGTACGTTTACTTCATTCTGCCAGTCACCTTTTGCAAAACCTTCCCAGGCTGTGGCTAACTTTTCATTAAGTTCGGACATGTAACACCTACCTATCTTAAGTGGACTTTTTATTTACTGCCTGGAGCAACCATCAATTAATGACGGTCACCGCCACGCAGGTAAATGACCCAGTATGTCAACCCAACCAGCAAACCGCCGCCGATGATGTTCCCGATAGTTACCGGAATCAGGTTATCGGTGATGAAGTGCATCACGGTCAGGTGAGAGAAACTTTCCGGAGAAGAACCGATAGAGGTCCAGAATTCCGGGCTTGCAAAGTTACGTATTACGATACCCATCGGGATCATAAACATGTTTGCGATACTGTGCTCAAAACCGCTGGCAACGAACATGGCAACCGGTAAAACCATAATCATGGCTTTATCCATCAGGCTGCGGCCAGAGTAGCTCATCCACACTGCCAGGCAGACCATCAGGTTTGCGAGGATGCCGAGAGCGACGGCTTCGATAAATGTATGGTGCATTTTGTGGTCAGCTGTTTGCAGGACGTTTAGCCCCCAGCCGCCGTTGGCCGTCATATATTCGCCGGACAGCCACATGAGCAGGACGAAGAGCAGGCACCCGACCAGGTTACCAACATAGACGTTCAGCCAGTTTTTCGCCAGTTGACCCCAGGTAATTCGGCCGCTGGCTTTCGCCACAACGATGAGTACGGTCGACGTAAAAAGGTCAGCGCCACAAATAACGCAAAGGATTAAGCCTAGTGAGAAGCAGATACCACCAATCAGCTTAGCGATGCCAAACGGCATGCCCGCTGTACCCGTGGTTGCGGTAATGTAAAAAACAAAAGCAATCGAGATAAAGACGCCCGCAGTAATCGCCAGATAAAAGGTTTTCAGCGGATGCTTGGTTGCTTTATAGACGCCTGCTTCTTCGGCAACTTTAGCCATTGCAGCAGGAAGGAGTAGATCAAAAGGGTTGTCAGCTTTCACAATAACTCTCTCTTTTTATTTAATCGGCGACGAGATACTAACAAAGCATTATAGATGAGAATTTGATATAGATCATATCTCACCTGGCTAATAGGCCTGAAGAACGCGTGGTTTTTCATCAATCCCTTGCTAACTATATGAATATCAATATGAAAATAAATTTTAAGATTTACAAAATCAGTTGAATTTTTTCTTTACCCTTAATTTTGTTAGTTAATTAAAATGGAGTAATGATCAAGAAATTTAACAATAAAAGTAAGCTACCAATTATAGTGTTTACTTATGTTTAACTTTATTTTCACAGAATCGCGAGGCGAAACGTTGAAATATAAAAAGGGGCCAACAAGTGGCCCCGTAATATAGCGTAGGTCGTCCATTAAGCCTACTTTTTCTATGGAGAAGTGCTTACTTCGCCCAGAAAGCGGCTTTCGCGCGCTGCAGTTTTTCGTAGGCCGCTAACAGCGACTGATGTGCCGGGAAGGCTTCCAGCGTGCCGTCCGCCGGCTGCAGGCCGTAGAAGGCATCTTCGCCGCTCAGCGCCGCGCTGGCCGCTTCAACGGCGTCTGCGCCGTACATACGAACAAACGCGTTCAGATACTGCAGCGGCTCGCGCTCTTCTTCCTGAGACAGCAGCAGCAGCGTTTGCAGGCAGCGATAGTAGTTAGCGCGCTCTGCGCTGAACACCGAGGCGTTGAACTCCATCGTCCACTCGGTCCAGATCAGCGCCTGTTCAAGGTCGCCGCCCGCCAGGGCCAGCATGGCCTTCAGTTCGCCAATACGCAGGGTAGACCAGCCGTTGTTCGGGCCGGTCGCCAGTCCCAGCAGCTCGCGCACGCGGGTAAAGTCGTCCAGACCTTCATCGTCCATCTGCTCGATCAGATTCAGGTATTCTTCTTTTTCCCACTCGCTGCCCGGCAGGGAGAGAATGGTTTCGCGCAGGTGGCTACCCATGTTGTTGTTCGCCAGCCACAGATCTTCCGCCGGATAAATATCGGACATGCCCGGTACAATGATGCGGCAGGCGTAGACGCTCAGATGCTCGTAGTCGGCGATGTACACTTCTTTATCTTCTTCTTTGAAGATAGCCATCAGCGTCGCGAACTCTTCTTCGGTGGTGCCGGAGAAGTTCCAGTCGGCGAACGGATAGTCCGCATCTTGCTTGAACATATCCCAGGAGATCAAACCGCTGGAGTCGATAAAGTGGGTTTCGAGGTTGGTGTGCTCGGCCACTTCTTCATCGTCGAAGGTCGGCGGGGTAAACACGTCGAGGTCTTTCAGACCGCGGCCCTGCAGCAGCTCGGTGACGGTACGTTCCAGCGCCACGCCAAAGTCCGGATGCGCGCCGAAGGAGGCAAAGCAGGTACCGTTGGCCGGGTTGAACAGCACCACGCAGATAACCGGATATTTACCGCCCAGTGAACCGTCGTAAGCGAAGATCGGGAAACCTTCTGCTTCCAGCGTCTTGATGGACTCTACAACGCCCGGATAGCGCGCCAGCACCTCGGCCGGAATTTCCGGCAGGCTGATGCTTTCGGCGATAATGCGGTTTTTCACGTGACGTTCGAACACTTCCGACAGACCCTGAACGCGGGCTTCGTTACGGGTGTTACCCGCCGACATGCCGTTGGAGACGTACAGGTTAGCGACGATGTTCATCGGAATATAGATGGTTTCGCCGTCGGACTGACGGGTAAACGGCAGGCCGCACACGCCGCGATCGTCGTTGCCGGACTGCAGGTCGACCAGCATGCTGGCGGTCAGCTGATCGTCAGGATCGTAGAACGCGCGCAGACGCGCGTCTAGCAGACCTTCCGGCACTTCATCATCGTCGGTCAGCGGGAACCATTTTTCGTTCGGGTAGTGAACGAACGGATCGTTGGCGATCTTATCGCCCAGCCAGAAGTCGGCGAAGAAATAGTTGGTCGACAGACGTTCGAAGTACTCGCCCAGCGCTGAGGCCAGCGCCGCTTTTTTGGTGGCGCCTTTGCCGTTGGTAAAGCACAGAGAGCATGCCTTATCACGAATATGCACCGACCAGACGTTAGGAACCGGGTTCAGCCAGGAGGCCTCTTCAATATCGAAGCCCAGATCGAGCAGCTTTTGCTGGAAGCGAGCGATGGAATCTTCCAGAGCGGCATCTTTGCCGGGAATATAGGTTTGCGTCATAGCAATCTCTTTTGTCGTACGGAAAGCGCGCAATGATACGGGTTTTGCGTGACGGGTGCTATCTTCGGCGAAAATAAAAGGGGCGACTATGCTTACAGTCAGTAACGTACTGTTAAGGCGTCGAAAAATGAAAGCATTTGATCTTCAACGGATGGCATTTGATAAATTCCCCCCCGAATTTTTAGGCGAAGTGGCGCTGAGAAGCCTCTTTACCTTCGTACTGGTTTTTCTGTTTCTCAAAATCACCGGGCGACGCGGCGTGCGGCAGATGTCGCTCTTCGAAGTGCTGATTATCCTGACGCTGGGATCGGCGGCGGGCGACGTGGCGTTTTATGATGATGTCCCGCTGGTACCGGTATTTGCCGTTTTCGTCACGCTCTCGCTGCTGTATCGGCTGGTGATGTGGCTAATGGCGAAGAGCGAAAAAGTGCAGGATCTTCTCGAAGGCAAAGCGGTAGTCATTGTGACGGATGGGCAGCTGGCCTGGGAAAACGTACGGCAAGGGAACCTGACGGAGCTGGATTTTTTTATGGAGCTGCGTCTCAGCAGCGTTGAACAGCTTGGGCAGGTGCGTCTGGCGATAATGGAAACCGACGGGCAGATTAGCGTGTTCTACTACGCTGACGATGACGTCAAGCCGGGGCTGTGTATTTTACCCGATAGCCTGATGCAACGCTTTAAGGCGGTGCCGGAGCCGGGGGAGTACGCCTGTACCCAGTGTAGCCACGTAATCCGTCTGCAGGCGGGCGAGCGTCAAAAATGCCCGCGCTGCGCAAATCCGGCATGGTCGAAGGCGAGCAGGGCGAAACGCATCGCCTGACAGCGATTTTGTCGGTTTTGTACCGGCAAGGCGGCAGAATCTATTGTGTGATGAGGGCCGCATTTCGATAGCTGAAAGTTTTAGACATTGCGGCGCGTGTCACTGAATGATAAAACCAATAGCCACAGGAATAACTTATGCCCACGCGTTGATGACGCGCGAGGCATGCGGTCAGACAACATTGCAATGTGGTGAGGGTTATGGCTCAGGTCTTTAATTTTAGTTCAGGTCCGGCGATGCTTCCGGCAGATGTTCTTAAACTGGCGCAGAAAGAACTTTGCGACTGGAACGGATTAGGTACGTCGGTTATGGAAGTCAGCCACCGTGGTAAAGAGTTTATCCACGTGGCGGAGGAAGCAGAAAAAGATTTCCGCGACCTGCTTAACATCCCTTCCAACTACAAAGTGCTGTTCTGCCACGGCGGCGGACGCGGCCAGTTCGCGGGCGTACCGCTGAATATTCTGGGCGACAAAACCACCGCTGACTACGTTGATGCGGGCTACTGGGCGGCCAGCGCGGTAAAAGAAGCGAAAAAGTACTGCACCCCGAACGTGATTGACGCGAAGGTGACCGTTGACGGCAAGCGCGCGGTTAAGCCGATGCGCGACTGGCAGCTTTCCGATAACGCGGCCTACCTGCACTACTGCCCGAACGAAACCATCGACGGCATCGCCATTGAAGAGACGCCAGACTTCGGTAAAGACGTTATCGTCGCCGCCGACTTCTCCTCGACCATTCTTTCGCGTCCGATCGACGTCAGCCGCTATGGCGTGATTTACGCCGGCGCGCAGAAAAACATTGGTCCGGCAGGCCTAACGCTGGTGATTGTGCGTGAAGACCTGCTGGGTAAAGCACACGTGGCTTGCCCATCGATCCTCGACTACACCGTGCTGAACGACAACGACTCCATGTTCAATACTCCGCCGACCTTCGCCTGGTATCTGGCGGGCCTGGTCTTCAAATGGCTGAAAGAGCAGGGCGGCGTTGCGGCCATGGATCGCATCAATCAGCAGAAGGCCGATCTTCTGTATAACACCATTGATGGTAGTGATTTCTACCGTAACGACGTGGCCAGCGCCAACCGTTCCCGCATGAACGTGCCGTTCCAGCTGGCGGATAGCGCGCTGGACAAAGTGTTCCTTGAAGAGTCCTTCGCTGCCGGTCTGCACGCGCTGAAAGGCCACCGCGTCGTGGGCGGGATGCGCGCATCCATCTACAACGCCATGCCGCTGGCAGGCGTACAGACGCTGACGGAGTTCATGCAGGACTTCGAACGTCGTCACGGTTAATTTTATTTTTCTGTTCATCCCCACAGCGCCCGTCTGTGGGGTTTTTACTTCTGCTTTTGAGAGTTGAGTTTCATGGAATCCCTGACGTTACAACCTATCGCGCGCGTAGACGGCACGATTAATCTGCCCGGTTCTAAAAGCGTGTCGAACCGTGCGCTGCTGCTGGCGGCGCTGGCGCGTGGCACCACCGTCCTGACAAACCTGCTGGACAGCGATGATGTGCGCCACATGCTGAACGCGTTGCAGGCGCTGGGAATTCACTACACCCTGTCCGCTGACCGCACCCGCTGTGAAGTCACCGGTAATGCCGGCCCGCTTCAGGCGTCCGGTGAGTTGGAGCTGTTCCTGGGGAACGCCGGTACCGCCATGCGTCCGCTGGCTGCCGCGCTGTGTCTGGGGACTAACAACATTGTGCTGACCGGCGAGCCGCGCATGAAGGAGCGCCCGATTGGCCACCTGGTTGACGCTCTGCGCCAGGGCGGCGCGCAGGTTGAGTATCTGGAACAGGAAAACTACCCGCCGCTGCGTCTGAAAGGCGGTTTTAACGGTGGTCACGTTGAGGTTGACGGCAGCGTCTCCAGCCAGTTCCTGACCGCGCTGCTGATGACTGCGCCGCTGGCGCCGCAGGACACCACCATCACCATCAAAGGCGATCTGGTCTCTAAACCGTATATCGACATCACCCTGCACCTGATGAAAACCTTCGGTGTTGAGGTCGAAAACCAAAACTATCAACGCTTTGTGGTGCGCGGTAATCAGCAGTACGCCTCTCCGGGACAATACCTGGTGGAAGGCGACGCTTCTTCAGCCTCTTACTTCCTGGCCGCCGGGGCCATCAAAGGCGGCACCGTGAAGGTGACCGGTATTGGTCGTCACAGCGTACAGGGCGATATTCGCTTTGCCGACGTGCTGGAAAAAATGGGCGCGACGATCGTCTGGGGCGATGACTACATTGCCTGTACTCACGGTGAGCTGAACGCAATCGATATGGATATGAACCATATCCCTGACGCAGCCATGACCATCGCTACCGCTGCGCTGTTTGCCAAAGGCACCACCACGCTGCGTAATATTTACAACTGGCGCGTGAAAGAGACTGACCGCCTGTTTGCGATGGCAACCGAGTTGCGCAAAGTGGGGGCCATCGTGGAAGAGGGCGAAGATTACATTCGCGTGACGCCGCCTGTGACGCTGAACTTCGCGGAAATCGGTACCTACAACGATCACCGCATGGCGATGTGTTTCTCGCTGGTGGCGCTGTCGGATACCCCGGTCACCATCCTCGACCCGAAATGCACGGCGAAAACCTTCCCGGACTATTTCGAACAGCTGGCGCGCATCAGTACGCTGGCCTGATCCTGCCAGAGCGTAAAAACGCCGGCCTCAGGCCGGCGTTTTTTTTCGGACTTTTTGCCCATTGCGCGCGGTGTTACGCTTCTTCATGAAATAACTAATTGATATTTAAATATAATTAATCAATGGATGATTCATATGAAGAATACAAAGGTGATGCTGGCGCTGGTGGTCTCCGCAACGCTGCTGGCGGGCTGTAAAAATATGCAGGGTGTCGACACCAACGCGCTGGTGAGCTCCGGCATGACGGCGTATCAGGCGGCGACGCTGTCGGATGCCGACGTGAAGACGCTCTCTAACGATGCATGCCAGCAAATGGATGGCGAAAACCAGCTGGCGAGCGCTTCCAGCAAATACACCAAGCGGCTGAATAAAATCGCCAAAGCGCTGGGCAATAACATTAACGGCACTGCGGTCAACTACAAGGTATATATGACCTCCGACGTGAACGCATGGGCGATGGCCAACGGCTGCGTTCGTGTCTACAGCGGGTTAATGGACATGATGACCGACAACGAAGTGGAAGGCGTGCTGGGGCATGAACTGGGCCACGTCGCGCTGGGCCACTCGCGTAAAGCGATGCAAACCGCCTATGCCACCGTTGCGGCCCGTGACGCCATCTCTGCCACTAGCGGCGCGGCGGCACAGCTGTCGAAATCGCAGCTTGGTGACCTGGCTGAAGGGATGATTAACTCCGCGTTTTCGCGCTCCCAGGAGTCAGAGGCCGACGACTTCTCCTACGACCTGCTGAAAAAACGCGGCGTCAGCACCCAGGGGCTGGTGGGCAGCTTCGATAAGCTGGCCAGCCTTGACGCGGGCCATGCGAAGTCATTGTTCGACTCGCATCCGCCGTCAGCCGAACGCGCGCAGCATATCCGTGACCGTATCGCCGCGGACAAAAAGTAAATCATTGTCACTTTCCGGGCCGGCTCCTCGTCGGCCCACTATACTTGTCTATTCTCCTGCTATTGATGGGGCTAATTCTGGAATTCGCAGACAAAAGTAACCGTCTGCCGCAGAGATGCGTATAATGCGCGGCGTTTACGTTATGTATGCCTTTTATTAAGGAGAGAGAGATGACGGCAATTGCCCCGGTAATTACCATTGACGGCCCGAGCGGCGCAGGTAAAGGCACGCTGTGCAAAGCGATGGCTGAAACATTGCAATGGCATTTGCTGGACTCCGGCGCTATCTATCGCGTGCTGGCGCTTGCGGCGCTGCATCACCATGTTGATGTTAACTCCGAAGATGCACTGGTCCCGCTGGCGGCCCACCTGGACGTGCGTTTTGTCTCTACCGACGGCGCGCTGGAAGTGATCCTCGAAGGGGAAGACGTGAGCGGCGAAATCCGCACCCAGGAAGTCGCTAACGCCGCTTCGCAGGTCGCTGCGTTCCCGCGCGTCCGTGAAGCGCTGCTGCGCCGTCAGCGCGCGTTCCGCGAAGCGCCAGGGCTGATTGCCGACGGTCGCGACATGGGCACCGTGGTGTTCCCGGACGCGCCGGTGAAAATCTTCCTTGACGCCTCATCGGAAGAACGTGCGCAGCGCCGCATGCTACAGTTGCAGGAAAAGGGCTTTAGTGTTAACTTTGAGCGCCTTTTGGCAGAGATAAAGGAGCGAGACGACCGCGATCGCAATCGTGCCGTTGCGCCACTGGTTCCTGCCGCCGATGCTTTAGTGTTGGATTCCACCACTTTAAGCATTGAGCAAGTAATTGAAAAAGCGTTAGACTATGCGCGCCAGAAATTGGCAATCGCGTAAAACGCGACCGAATTTGCAGTACCCCCGTTGCAATGGATTGACAGCGGGTATGTGAAACAACCCCATCCGACATGGTGTCAGGTGGACGTTAATATTAACCTGAAGATTAAACATGACTGAATCTTTTGCTCAACTGTTTGAAGAATCCTTAAAAGAAATCGAAACCCGCCCGGGTTCCATCGTTCGTGGTGTTGTTGTTGCTATCGACAAAGACGTAGTACTGGTTGACGCCGGTCTGAAATCTGAGTCCGCCATTCCGGCAGAGCAGTTCAAAAACGCCCAGGGCGAGCTGGAAATCCAGGTTGGTGACGAAGTTGACGTTGCTCTGGATGCAGTAGAAGACGGCTTCGGTGAAACCCTGCTGTCCCGTGAGAAAGCTAAACGTCACGAAGCTTGGATCACGCTGGAAAAAGCTTACGAAGAAGCTGAAACTGTAGT
>NZ_JBKDZH010000114.1:0-64511 GCF_047971185.1 Kluyvera sp. | reverse complement strand
CTATCTATATGAACGGTGAAAATTACAAGTTTAACGATCTCACCGTTAACACTGCCGGGATGTTATCCGATGGCATCCATACCAAAAACGGTGGCGGTAATATTGTCATTGAAAATTACAAGGCGACAACCAGCGCCTACAGTTCCGATGGCATCAACCTGGGACGGGAACTCTCGGCAAACTATTCGCGGGTTACGGTGAATAATGAAACCAATATTAAAGCGGCGGGCATGGGCGTGCGCGCCAACGCCTCGATTAATAATGCCAATGCGGTAGCGACGATTACCCTTAACGGCCCGACGACCATCGAAACAACCTCGGCAGGCTCTAACGTGGCGGGCTATGCGGTGTATGCCGGGCAGGATACCGAAGCGAACTCCACGGCGGTGAAAGGCAAAGCGGAAATTTATCTCAACGGCGATAGTACGATTAAAACGGTGGGTAAGAACGCCCACGCCGTTTATGCTCGCGCGTCGGGCGCTATTTCTCTGGGGAATGTGAATATTTCGGCGAGCGGAGAGACGGCTAACGGGCTGTTTGCCTCTTCGACAACGACTGACCAGCAGGCCGCCATTTTCCTTGCCAAAAACGCCACCATTAACGTTGCCACCGGCTCGGCCGTCTACGCCACAGGCGCCGAAGCGCGGGTGAAATCCTATGACGTCAGCACGGCAAGCGAGACGGCAGGGATCTATGAAATTAACGGCAATATCGTCGCGGATAAGGACGGGCAGGTTCAGCTGCATATGGCGGACGGCAGCCGGTTTACCGGTATCACCAACTCCAATCAGCTGGCGACGTCCACTGTGGATGCCGGGGTTGTCGCTCTGACGATTGATGGCAATAGCAGCCTCTGGACGATGACCGGTGATTCGGTGCTGTCATCGCTGACGCTGAACAATGGCACGGTCGCCTGGTCGGGCGCCACGGCGGGGAATATCCTGACCGTTGCCGGGAACTATCACGGTAATAATGGCCTGCTGAAGCTGAATACGGTGCTTGGTGATGATAATTCAGTGAGCGATAAACTGGTGGTTCAGGGCGATACCTCCGGGACGACCCGCGTCGCCGTGACGAATGCGGGCGGCAGCGGCGGTAAGACGGTTAACGGTATTGAAGTGATCCACGTTGACGGCGCGTCTGACGGCGATTTCGTGCAGTCCGGGCGTATTGTTGCCGGCAGCTATGAATATTCGCTGCGTCGGGGGGAAGGGGACCAGTACAGCCACTGGTACTTGATGAACGCCGAGGCGGCGCCTGAAAAACCGGCGTCTGAGCTACCGGTACCTCCATCTCCATCTCAACCTCAACCCGTGCCAGAGCAGCCAACGCTGCGTCCAGAAAGTGGCTCCTATATTGCGAACCTGGCCGCTGCCAACACCCTATTTAATACCCGGCTGCACGATCGCCTCGGTGAGACGCAGTATATCGATAGGCTGACCGGCGAGCGTAAGACCACCAGCCTGTGGATGCGTAACGTCGGGGGGCATACGCGATTTAACGATTCCAGCGGGCAGTTGAGTACACAAAGTAATCGCTATGTTTTGCAGCTGGGCGGCGATCTGGCGCAGTGGAGCACGAACGGTCTTGACCGTTGGCATCTGGGTTTGATGGCGGGTTACGGTAACAGCCAGAGCAACACGCGATCTGACGTCAGTCGCTATCACTCCCGTGGGCAGGTGACGGGATACAGCGCCGGGTTATATGGTACCTGGTATGCTAATGAGGCCGATAAAACAGGCACTTATCTGGACAGCTGGATCCTCTATAACTGGTTCAACAACAAGGTGAACGGCCAGGGACTCGCCGGTGAAGAGTATGATTCTGACGGGATCACCGCGTCCGTTGAAGGAGGCTACAGCTTCCTGATGGGCGAGCGTAGCGACGGGCGTTCAACCTACTGGCTTCAGCCGAAAGCACAGTTGACGTGGATGGGTGTGAAAGCCGATACGCATACGGAGGCCAATGGTTCCCGAGTGGAAGGAAAAGGCGACGGTAATCTGCAAACGCGGCTGGGTCTGAAAGCCTTTATCAAAGGCCACAGCGCGCTGGATGAGGGAAAAGAGCGCGAGTTCCAGCCGTTTGTTGAAGCTAACTGGATCTATAACAGTCAATCCTACGGCGTGGCCATGAACGGCGTCACGAACTATCAGGCGGGAACGCGCAACATTGGCGAGCTGAAGGCCGGCGTAGAAGGCCAGATAGGCAAAAATCTGCACATCTGGGGTAACGTCGCGCAGCAGGTTGGCGATAAAGGCTACAGCGATACGCAGGGCATGCTGGGGGTTAAATACGCATTCTGATGGTCTGGACCGTTGGCCGGTACTCATTTTACCAGCCAACGGTTTCGTTGATATTTGATGTGCTGTGGTATCGAGATCGCTATGAATATTTACGCTGAAGAATTGCGCATCATTATGGACACCCTGATGGGGCTCATTTTTAACGACGGTGAGGAGGCGCGACGCGACGCGGCGTTCCGCAGACTGTTAAGCGAGATAGAAGCCGGTGAGTATCCGGAATCGGTCACCACGCTCTGTCAGCAGGCGGCAAATACCTGGCTGTTGTCCAGTGAAATGCAGGAAGAGGCGGATAAAAAGACGCTGCGTCAGTCGGCCGTTGTCTATTTATTAGCGGCCTTTGGGCGTCTCCACGGCCTGGCCGCCACGGAAGAATATATTGTGCAAAGGAATAAAGAACAGCTTGGCCTACGCTAACCGATAAATGACGCTCCTGAAATAGGCCCCGCTTGAACGCACCGCAGACGGTATCTGTGGTGCGTTTTCTTGTGTCTTACCGCATCTGGAACCATAGTTACTAACAACTCGTTTTCTATTTTGTGAGGATGTGGACCGTGGAGATGTATCTGAAACGAATGAAAAGCGAGTGGGTAACGCTCCTGGAGCAAACGGAACTTCACATCAGACAGCAGGCTGCCGATATCGCGGTCGCTAACGCGCATGCGCTGAGCGTTGAGTTTTATAAGGTGGTGCTGGCGGACTCGCATGCCGAAGAATTTCTCAGCAACGAGCAGGTTGAGAAACAGCTTAAGACCGCGCTGGAGAAATGGATTATCGATATTCTTTCCTGCCAGCCTGAAGATATCGACACCTTGATGGCCGCCCAGCATACCGTCGCGGAAGTTCACGCCCGTATCGGTATCCCGGTTGAACTGGTGGAAATGGGCTTTCGGGTATTAAAAAAACTGCTCTATCCGGTCATTATTTATGGGCCGCAGGCGTCGGCGGACAAGCTGCAAATTTATCATTATGCTATTAATAGCATTGATTTAGCGATGGAAGTAATGTCGCGCGCCTTCTCCTTTAGTGAAAGCAGTATGGCCAAAGAGGATGAGAATTATCGCATCTTCTCGCTGCTGGAAAATGCGGAAGAGGAGAAGGAACGTCAGATTGCCACGTTATTGTCGTGGGAGCTGGAAGTTATTTACAAGGTGGTACTCGATGGCGATCTGGGTAATACCCTGCCATTGAGTCAGTCTGATTTTGGCCTGTGGTTTAATCATAAGGGCCGCCACTATTTTAGCGGTATCGCCGAGGTGGGTCATATTTCTCGCCTGCTACAGGATTTCGACGGTATTCTCTCGGTCATCAACGATACCACCAAACCGCTCGACAGTAAGACTCACCGCAATAAGTTTTTATTACAGCTCAGAAGCACGGTTTCGCAGATTGCGACGCTGCTGCGCGAGCTATTTGAGGAAGTCTCCCGCCATGAAGTGGGGATGGACGTTCTGACCAAACTGCTTAATCGCCGCTTTCTGCCGACCATCTTTAAACGTGAAATCGCCCATGCCAACCGCGTTGGCACGCCGCTGTCTATCCTGGTGATTGATGTCGATAAATTCAAACAAATCAATGACACATGGGGGCACAATACCGGCGATGAGATACTGCGACGGGTGTCGCAGGTGTTTTACGATAATGTGCGCAGCAGTGACTACATTTTTCGCTATGGTGGTGATGAATTTATTATTGTCCTGACGGAATCCACCGCCCACGATACGCTGCGTACCGCGGAACGCATCCGCAGCCGTGTTGAAAAAACTAAAGTGAAAGCCCCCAACGGTGAAGACATTTTGTTATCACTGTCGATCGGTGCGGCGATGTTCAGCGGCCATCCGGACTATGAACGCTTAATTCAGCTGGCGGATGAGGCGCTGTATATCGCCAAAAAACGCGGGCGTAACTGTGTAGAAATGTGGAAGGCCAGTTAATTAGTGAGTACATAACCCCAACTGAGTATTTTCTGGTGGGGTGCCACCGAATATTAACCAGCGTTGTTGTATGTCTGAGTTGCTATTTGATCCAGTCGACCTTTTGTCATCATTTCAATTATTACCTCTGTTATTGTCGCTATACTCTTTCGCTCCTGTGCCACTTCCCGCGCACAAACACCTTCTGAGTTCAGAGGCTAACCTTTATGACATGGCAACAATTTAAGCAGGCTTATTTAATCAAATTCTGGTCGCCTGTTCCGGCCGTTATCGCTGCCGGTATTCTCTCCACCTACTATTTTGGCATCACCGGCACCTTTTGGGCGGTCACCGGCGAATTTACGCGCTGGGGCGGCCAGCTTTTACAGCTGGTGGGCGTACACAGTGAAACCTGGGGCTATTACAAGCTGATTAGCCTTGAAGGGACGCCGCTGACGCGTATTGATGGCATGATGATCATCGGCATGTTCGGCGGCTGTTTTGCCGCGGCGCTGTGGGCCAACAACGTGAAGCTGCGTTTTCCCCGCAGCCGTATTCGTATTTTTCAGGCTATCGTAGGCGGGATGATTGCGGGCTTCGGCGCGCGCCTGGCGATGGGCTGTAACCTCGCGGCCTTCTTCACCGGGATCCCGCAGTTTTCTCTGCACGCCTGGTTCTTCGCGCTGGCAACCGCGCTCGGCTCGTGGTTTGGCGCACGTTTCACGCTGCTGCCGCTGTTCCGTATTCCGGTGAATATTAAAAAAGTTTCCGCCGCTTCGCCGCTCACCCAGAAGCCGGATCAGGCACGTCGCCGTTTTCGTCTCGGGATGCTGGTATTTATTGGGATGCTCGGCTGGGCGCTGCTGACCGCGTTCGATCGCCCTAAGCTCGGTCTGGCGATGCTGTTCGGCGTCGGTTTTGGTCTGCTGATTGAGCGGGCGCAAATCTGCTTTACCTCCGCCTTCCGCGACCTGTGGATCATCGGCCGAACCCAAATGGCCAAAGCGATTATTTTTGGCATGGCGGTGAGCGCCATCGGTATTTTCAGCTACGTCCAGCTCGGCGTCGCCCCCAAAATCATGTGGGCAGGCCCGAACGCGGTAATTGGCGGCCTGCTGTTCGGCTTTGGCATTGTGCTGGCCGGCGGTTGTGAAACCGGCTGGATGTACCGCGCGGTAGAAGGGCAGGTGCACTACTGGTGGGTTGGGCTGGGCAACGTGATCGGCTCGACGATTCTGGCCTACTACTGGGACGACCTTGCGCCGTCGCTGGCGACCAGCTGGGACAAGGTCAACCTGCTGACCACCTTTGGCCCGCTGGGCGGCCTGCTGCTCACCTACGTGCTGCTGCTGGCTGCGCTGCTGCTGATTATTGGCTGGGAGAAGCGCTTCTTCCGCCGCGAGTTAACCGCGACCGCCTCGGATGTGGTCACTAAGGAGAACGCATGAACGCTATCGTGCCTGATTATCGTCTGGATATGGTGGGTGAACCCTGCCCGTACCCGGCGGTGGCGACGCTGGAAGCGATGCCGCAGCTGAAAAAGGGTGAAATCCTGGAAGTGGTCAGCGACTGCCCGCAGTCGATTAACAACATTCCGCTAGATGCGCGCAACCATGGCTACACCGTGCTTGATATCCAGCAGGATGGGCCGACGATCCGTTATTTGATTCAGAAATAATGTGCTGCTCCCGCTATTCTGCGGGGGCGCAGTTGATGACGTCGCGGCGAAATGCCATCGTTAGATTTCGCCGCGATATTGCACATCAATTCCTTCCTGCTTATCCCAATTCCGCTAGCAAAAAGTTTCATAGGTAAAACTTATTCCGCGTTGGTTCTATTTTATTTTGCCTGTCACGCATTTCATGTTTGGTATGCTTGACAAGGCCATTCGCCATTGCTAATAGTTAATCCATATCTTAAATAATAAACAAAGTTTAATATATGAAACTCGATGGTGGGAGTTATAATAATGCTAAAACCGTGAGGGATGAGACGGAAATACTTGTTGGGTTCCAGTCCCGTAGTCAGCAGGTATATCAGTCTAATAATTCCGTACGCCATATTTTTTATGGTGAAGATGCACGAGAAAAAATTGATTGGTTTATTTCTTCACAGCCTTTGCGTGGAACCATTATATTTATTCATGGCGGTTATTGGCAATCCTGTAATAAAGAGGATTTTGCTTTTATTGTCACGGCCCCATTGCACGCGGGATTTGATGTGATGCTGATTGAGTATAGCCTGGCACCATTGGTCCCGTTACAAAAAATACATCAACAAATTGGCGCTGCCCTGGATGTTATTTATTCATTAGTGGATATAAAAATGCCCGTTTATCTTAGCGGCCATTCGGCGGGAGGGCATCTTGCCGCCTGCTGGCAAACACATCCCTTAGTTACAGCAACGCTGGCTATCAGCGGAATTTTTGAGCTATCGCCGCTATTAGCAACAACGATAAATCAACAACTTCAATTGACGGCAGAAGACGTCAGTCAGTTGAGCCCACTGCGGCATCCCCCGGCATCTCCATCAGCAATAACGTTGTATTATGGCACCGATGAATTGCCTGAACTTATTGCCCAGAGCGAGAGGTATGCGCAGGTGCTTTCGCAACATAGTGTACTCGTTGAATGCGTCGCGGTAGCGGGAGCTAATCATTACACTATTCTTGATGCATTATTTTCCACCGACGGGTTAATTTTGAAATCTATTCTTAATAACAGGTAGGTACCATGCGCAATGTAATTAATACTGGCTTGCCGGAATTAGGGCAGCCCTTTTCATGGGCCACGCGTGGCGGTGGGCTTTTATTTACTGCCCATGGCCCGGTTCTCGCTGATGGCACAATTGAAACCGGCGCGGCGGAAAAACAAATCAGTTTAACATTTAATAATCTGATGCATACCTTGCAGGCTGCGAATAGCCATAGTGACAACGTATTGCAAATTATTGTTTATTTGACTGATGTTAATAATGTTCCCCTTCTCGATGAAATCTATCGGCGCTATTTTAATGCGCCTTACCCGAACCGCTCAACGGTTATTGTCGATAAGCTGGTGGTGCCGGGAATGAAAATAGAAATTACCGTAACTGCTGCTGATAATTAAAATCTCACCTGCTCGCAATGAATAACGATCGCTAAGGATAACTATGTTTACTGAAATCAAACCTTCGCAACCGGACCCAATTATGTCGTTGATGGAGGCTTATTTACAGGATAGTCACCCACAGAAAGTGAATTTAGGTATCGGTTTGTATTATGACGAACAAGGTCGAATTCCATTAATGGCTGCCGTAAGGCAGGCGGAGCAGCACTTCATTGCCGCGCAGCAGCCCCACGGTTATCCGCCCATAGAAGGTAGCATCGGCTTTGCAAAAGGCGTGCAAACTCTCCTTCTGGGCGAGATGGCGCAGCAACACGCTTTGGCTACGGTACAAACCATCGGTGGCTCCGGCGCGCTTAAACTCGCGGCAGATTTTCTGGTTGGCTTCCTGCAATGCCGGGCTATCTGGGTTTCTGACCCTACGTGGGCCAATCATCAGGCCATTTTTTCCGGTGCCGGCCTGGACGTGAATTATTATCCCTGGTTCGATAATGCGAGCGGCGAGCTGCGCTATGCCGAGATGATTGACACGCTGCAATCATTACCTGAGGGAAGCGTCGTGTTATTGCACCCCTGCTGTCATAACCCTACCGGAACCGATCTGACTCCGGAACAGTGGCGAGAAGTCATTGCCCTGATGCAGAGGCAGCGTCTGTTACCGCTATTTGATATCGCCTATCAGGGATTCGGCGAAGGGCTGGATGAGGACAGCTATGCGCTGCGGTTGGCGCAGGAAAGCGATTTGCAGTTCATTATTGCGAACTCATTTTCAAAAAACGTTTCACTCTATGGCCAGCGAGTCGGCGGTTTAACCGTGCGCTGCGCTAACAAAGGAATTGCCGACAATGTATTGGGCGCGCTGAAAACGCTGATTCGCCGTAGTTACTCCTGCCCACCGACCTATGGCAGCCGAATTGTCGAACTGTTACTCACCGACCAAACGCTTAACCAGCTGTGGCGAGATGAGCTCAACAATATGCGCCAGCGTATCAAACAGATGCGCCAGCGATTGGCTGCGGGTCTGGAGGAAGGGGGCTCTACGCTGGACTACCGGCGCATACGCGATCAGCGCGGCATGTTTAGCTATACCGGTTTGAATGAACAACAGCTTAACGATCTGCGCCAGCGTTACGCTATCTATCTGGTGACCCCGGGAAGAATGTGTTTACCAGGGCTGAATAGTCACAATATTGATTATGTCACTACCGCCATTCTGGATGTGACCGCTTCCCGTCGCTAAGGCAGGTTGAGATGAAAGATCCTAAATATTTTGCAAAAATCGCCCAACGTCAGGGCGGATTAAAGCAACAGCTCACCGCTGGGCAGATGTCGATGTTAGCGATTGGTGGGGCGATAGGCACCGGCTTATTTCTGGGAAGCGCCTATGCCATTCAGATGGCGGGCCCCTCGGTATTACTCAGCTACTTGATTGGCGGCGTTATTGCCTTACTGTTAATGGGCTGCCTTGCTGAGATGACATCGGAGCATCCCACATCGGGTTCGTTTGGAGATTACGCAGAGTTTTACCTGAGCCCATTATGTGGATATCTGGTGCGTTACTCCTACTGGTCTTGCGTGGTTCTGGCCGTAGGAACCGAAGTCACAGCGATCGGCATGTATATGCAGTACTGGTTTCCGGGATCCGCAGCCTGGCCGTGGGTATTAATGTTCTCGGCCATGGTGGTGGCGATCAATATTATTGGCGTGAAATGGTTTGGTCAGGTGGAATATACGCTATCGACGATAAAAGTCTTAGCGATTGTCGCATTTATTGTTATTGGGGTCGGTATTTTAGCCTTTTCTGCTAACCCAGCCTATGGCGTGCATAATTTTACCAGCGGTGGTGGATTTATGCCGTTTGGGATAAGTGGAATGTGGTTTGCAACGATTGTGTCGATCTTTAGCTACCTGAGTATCGAAATGATTGCGGTTGCGGCAGGGGAAGCTAAAAATCCGGTTGTAGCTGTAAGAACCGCGTTTAAAGGCACCATTTTGCGGCTCTTTATCTTCTATATGTTATCCATTGCGCTAATGCTGGCTATTGTTCCATGGCAGCAATCAGGAACTGAGGAAAGTCCGTTCCTGGTCGCTATGAATGTGATTCATTTGCCCTATGCCGGAAGTATATTTAATTTCATCGTATTGATTGCGGCCCTGTCGGCGATGAACAGCCAGCTCTATATCACCACCCGAATGATGTTTTCATTGTCACGTGCAGGTCAGGCCCCGACGATGTTCGGGCGCGTGAGCCGTCGAGGGATCCCGGTGAATGCGTTGGTGATTTCCTGCGTAGGTATCATGGTGTCCATCATATTAAGTATATTTTGGCCTGAACAATCTTTTGCGGCAATGATGTCCATCTCAGTGTACGGTGCCTGTTTTACCTGGCTGATGATTTTCATTACGCATCTGTTTTTCAGACGTCAGCATACCTCTACGGCGTTAAAGTTTCGCTTATGGGGATACCCATTCACGACGCTGCTTGGCGCTGGCTTGATGCTCGCTTTATTAGTCTCGACTGCTTTTACCGATTTCTTCCGGATGACGCTGTGGTTTGGCATTCCGTTTACTTTATTATTAGTCGCCACGTATTTTTATAGCCGTCGCGGGCAAGCTGTTCTACCTACACAACGTGACGTTGAACGGATATCCTAGTGAGGACATAGGTCATTAGCAGAGCCGTGGTGTTTTAACCACGGCTGTACCGCGCTCGACGTCTGACGCTCCAGAAGCCGCTCATAGCTCCCGCTGCCCAGCGGGAGCCCGCAGCGAAATTCCGTAATCAGACTTCGCCACGATATTGCGCATCAAATATCCATCCCGTTTGCCCAAATTCCGGTAGCGTCCGCGCTTTAAGATTTTGAATGGGAATTCAACATGCTAAAACGCCATCACCTTGCGCTTATCCTGCTGACGACGCTGCTTTCTGGCTGCACCACGGCCTACACCATGACTACCCGCACGGGAAAAACCATCGACACACAGGGAAAGCCGGTCGCTGACGCCGCCACCGGCCTGACGACGTACGCGGATACCTTCGGCTATCAGCGGGTGATAAATACCAGCGAGATTGTGCAGACCACCAAGGGAAAAACGACGATGGATTGGTGATAAATAAGGAAGAGGCACGTGCATGAGAGGCAAATGGTGTCCCCTGCAGGAATCGAACCTGCAACTAGCCCTTAGGAGGGGCTCGTTATATCCATTTAACTAAGGGGACGAAGCGGCACGAGTATAGCGTTTTTTGCCCTGCCGGGTAAGTACGCCGCCGCCTGACTGCTCAAACAGTCGCCATTCAGAGCTGTTTTTGCTCACGTTTCTGCGCTTTGGCTTCTCGTTGTGCCTGTAGCCGCGCCTCTTCTTTGCGCTTATTGCTCATATCGTTGCGAATTTGGGCGTGGCTCATTAAGGCAAAGATAAACGTGCCGCCAAAAATGTTGCCGGCCAGCGTCGGCAGAGCAAAGGGCCAGATAAAGTCGCTCCAGTGCAGCGTGCCGTTGAACACCAGATAGAGTATCTCTACCGACCCCACCACGATATGGGTAGTCTCGCTGAGCGCGATGAGCCAGGTCATCAGGATGATAACCACAATCTTCGCGGCGCCGGCGGAGGGAAACATCCACACCATGGTCGCAATCAGCCAGCCGGAAATAATGGCGTTGGCGAACATCTCCGTGGGGCTGTTCTTCATGACGTCCTGGCCAATCGTGATAAACGCGTCGCGGGTCTCTTCATTAAAGATCGGCATGTACTCGAATGCCCACGCCGCCACGCCGGTACCGATAAGATTGCCGAGCAGAACCACGCCCCATAGGCGCATTAACAGGCCAAAATTGCCCAGCGTCAGGTTTTGCATGACCGGCAGGACGGCGGTGACGGTATTTTCGGTGAACAGCTGCTGGCGAGCCATAATGACGATAATAAAACCGAAGGTATAGCCGAGGTTTTCAAGCAAAAAACCGCCCGGAATGCCCGCCAGTTCAACATGAAAAATGCCCTTGGCGAGCAGCGATGCCCCCATCGATAGCCCGGCGGCAATCGCCGACCACAGCAGTGCCATCGCATCGCGCTCCATCTCCTTTTCACCTTCCTGGCGAATATGCTCATGAATCGCCATGGCGCGAGAGGGGAGCCGCTCTTCATCCACTTCGATTTTTTCGCCGCTAAGTTTCTCTTCGCTTTCTACTTTGGTGTCATCCATCGCACTGATCCTGAAATAAAGGGATATGGCTAAAGCGTAGCGGCTGTTGGCGCGGGGGAGAGGTAGATATATTCTGAAAGTGCAAAAATGGTAATATTTGTTTTTTTCTCGTCGTTAGAATATAAGCGCCGCGGTGTGACCTTTACCAGGCTATGATCAGATCAACAAAATTGGCTATATAGACATCGTCGGCGTGCTGTTACAATCACTTACACCTAAACAGGCGGATACGATTGAGGTCCGTCATGGATGGCAATCAGTGATAGCCATAATCACCAGGGAGACATTTATGAAGCTTCGCCTGTCGGCGCTTGCCCTCGGAACAACACTGCTGGTGGGCTGTGCAGGTTCCGGAACAGAACAGCAGGGGCGCTCCGACCCCTTCGAAGGTTTCAACCGCACGATGTACAGCTTCAACTTTGACGTGCTGGATCCGTACATCGTTCGCCCGGTTGCCGTCGCATGGCGCGACTACGTTCCGCAACCTGCGCGTAATGGCCTTGGCAACTTTACCAGCAACCTGGAAGAACCGGCCATTATGGTCAACTCCTTCCTGCAGGGCGACCCGTACACGGGGATGGTGCACTTCACCCGCTTCTTCCTGAACACTGTGCTGGGTATGGGCGGCTTTATTGACGTCGCCGGGATGGCGAACCCGAAACTCCAGCGCGTTCAACCGCACCGTTTCGGCAGCACGCTGGGGCATTACGGCGTGGGTTATGGCCCGTATCTGCAGCTTCCGTTCTATGGCAGCTTCACCCTGCGCGACGAAGGCGGTGATATGGTCGATACCACCTATCCGGTGCTCTCATGGCTGACCTGGCCGATGTCTATCGGCAAGTGGATGGTTGAAGGCGTAGAAACGCGTGCCCAGCTGCTCGACTCCGATGGTCTGCTGCGCCAGTCTTCCGACCCGTATATTATGGTACGCGAAGCCTACTTCCAGCAGCACGACTTTATCGCCAACGGCGGCAAGCTGAAGCAGGAAGAGAACCCGAACGCGCAGGCGATTCAGGACGATTTGAAAGATATCGATTCGGAATAAAAAAAGGGTGAACCGCAAGGTTCACCCTTTTTTGTCTTCACGTCTTAAGAATTAAAACGCGTAGTTCAGGTTCACGCCGTAGAGCCAGGCTTTACCTTCAGATTCGAAGCTATACGGGCCTTCTTCGAACTTCACTTTCTGACCATGCATATAAGACACGCCGACGTCGACAGAGGCATCTTTATTAAACGCATAGGTTGTACCGGCGCTCAGCCAGAAACGGTCCTGATCCGGAATCGAGATGGAGCGGCGGTTAGCTGGAACCGGGCTGTCATCGAAAGCGATACCGGTACGGAAGGTCCAGTTATCGTCGTAGTAATATGTGGTACCCAGCGCAATGCGGTAAGAATCTTTAAAGCCTTCTTCTTTATAGAAGAGCGTCTCGCCGTTGCTGTTTTTCGCTTTCAGCTCCTGGAACTGGCTCCAGCTGGTGTACGCCATGCTGTAGTGGATAGCCCACTGCGGCGCAACGCGGTTGTAACCTGAAATTTCCCACATTTCCGGCAGGTTCAGGTCCAGAGAACCATCGATAGTTCTGCCATCGGTGCCCGCTGGCAGCGGCAGGCTGGCGAACAGCGGACGGAACGCGGCTGGCAGCGATTGTGATGATGGCAGTGAGCTACGGTAGTCGCCGTCGAAGTCAATTTTGACTTCAGAACGGTAGGTGAAGCCGTAGCGGTTATCTTTGTCCACTTCATACAACAGACCGGCGTTCCAGCCGAAGCCCCACTCATCGCCTTTCAGACGGGCAATTTGCGTATCCGGCTGAATACTATTGGCATACCCGGCCGCGCCTTGCAGCGCCGGGCTCTGGGCATAGCCCGGGGTCTGGCTAATCTGGCCGGCAATCAACTGACCCAAATCGCCCGCGTAGCGTTCGAGCTTCGCTTTGGCATACACGGCGTTAAAGCCTAAACCGAAGCTGAAGTGGTTATTTAAACGGTAGGCACCGCTTAAATTCAGGTTGATGGTTTCAAGGTCGGTTTTCCCGCCCATGGAACCCGCGGCGTAGCTGTTATTGAACTCCGTCGCCAGACCATAGTTAGAGGTTACGGAAGCCCCCCAACCAAACTGATCGTTAATTGGGGCAACGTAGTGGAAGTTAGGTACCCAGGCGGTAGGCGCAATATTGTCCTGGCTGGCATCATTCAATGCCGATCTGCCCGTGATGTTGACATCCGGGTCGACAAAAATTGCACCCGCAGAGAGCGTCGGGCGATCGAACATCATAATCAGCGCCGGGTTACGGCTAACGTTACCTGCATCATCGGCGATAGCGCCTTCACCAGAATAGGCACGGCCCAGACCAGAGGATGAAAATTCATTAAGCTGGAAGCCCGCTGACCAGGCTTGGGATGAAACAAGTGCCACTGCGACAGCAAGAGCGGACTTCGTGTAACGGGTTTTCTGGCTCATGACCATAACCTCATTGAGTTATTTTTATACAAACAATGTTACATGTAGTAACAGAAGCGCGAAGTGTAGGGGCTGGACTACGACAGAGAAATCAGACCAGTGACGAGAGTATAGGTCTGACCAGCTGGTATGTTGCAATATTGTTTATTGGATTTTTCCAGGATGTTGTTTGAAACGAGATCTGGTTGGCAAAATTGCGGGGTAGCTCATAGTGCATGAATGCCAGAATTTGTTTTAGATCATTTTTAATTGTGATTTCGGTCACTTATCGGCGTGGATCACATTCTCAACTGGAGGCGTGCAACGGGCGGGCGTAAAATAGGCACATAGTTTATCTGGCACCCAAAGTGCGCCAAACAGAGGAAATCTACGATGAGTAAATGTAGTGCTGATGAAACCCCGGTATGCTGCTGCATGGATGTTGGAACCATTATGGACAACTCCGACTGCACCGCATCTTACAGCCGCGTGTTTGCTAACCGCGCTGAAGCGGAAGAAACCCTGACTGCGCTGACGGCAAAAGCCCGTGGCGTAGAATCCGATCCGTGCAAAATCACTGCAGATTTCAAAGAGGTCGAAGGCGGCGTACAGCTGGATATCGACTTTGTCTTCGCCTGTGAAGCGGAAACGCTGATTTTCCAGCTCGGCCTGCGTTAATCACCTCTCGCGAACGCCCTGTCTCTTGACGCCCCCGTTGCGGATGCCACGGGGGCGTTTTCTTTGCTCCTCAGTGTGTTTTGGCTCGCAATTTTTCCTCTCGCCGATTGGCTAAGTGTAAAAAATTAGTTAAGAATGTTATCAGGTCAGACCACTTGGTCGATTTCCGATAACAGGGGAGAGTTATGAGTCAGGCGTTACCGCTAATCACCCGCCAGGGCGATCGCATTGCAATTGTCAGTGGGTTACGTACCCCTTTTGCCCGACAGGCGACGGCTTTTCATGGCGTTCCGGCGGTAGATTTAGGCAAAATGGTGGTGGGCGAAATGCTGGCGCGCAGCGAAATCCCTCCTGAGGTTATCGAACAGCTGGTTTTTGGTCAGGTTGTCCAGATGCCCGCTGCGCCCAATATCGCCCGTGAGATCGTGCTGGGAACCGGCATGAACGTACACACCGACGCCTACAGCGTTAGCCGCGCCTGCGCAACCAGCTTCCAGGCGGTGGCCAACGTGGCGGAAAGCCTGATGGCGGGCACCATCCGCGCGGGCATCGCCGGTGGGGCCGACTCCTCTTCCGTCCTGCCGATTGGCGTCAGTAAAAAGCTGGCGCGCACGCTGGTTGATGCTAACAAGGCGCGCACGATCGGCCAGAAGCTCAAGCTATTTTCCCGGCTGCGCCTGCGCGATCTGCTGCCGGTACCGCCCGCGGTGGCCGAGTACTCCACCGGGCTGCGCATGGGCGATACCGCAGAACAGATGGCGAAAACCTACGGCATAACCCGCGAGCAGCAGGATGCGCTGGCCAATCGCTCACATCAGCTGGCCGCGCAGGCCTGGGCGGCGGGCAAACTGAATGATGAAGTGATGACGGCCTACGCGCCGCCGTATCGCCACCCGCTTGAGCAGGACAATAATATTCGCAGCAACTCCACGCTGGCGGACTACGCCAAACTGCGCCCGGCCTTTGACAGGCAGCACGGCACCGTTACGGCGGCCAACAGTACGCCGCTCACCGACGGCGCGGCGGCAGTGATTCTGATGACCGAATCTCGCGCGAAAGAACTGGGGCTGACGCCGCTGGGCTATCTGCGCAGCTACGCGTTCACCGCCATTGACGTCTGGCAGGACATGCTGCTGGGGCCAGCCTGGTCTACGCCGCTGGCTCTGGACCGTGCCGGGCTAAGCTTTTCCGACCTGACGCTTATCGACATGCACGAAGCCTTTGCCGCGCAGACGCTGGCGAACATCCAGTGCCTGGCCAGCGATAAATTTGCCCGTGAGGTGCTGGGGCGCAGTCAGGCCACCGGCGAAATTGAAGAGAGTAAATTTAACGTGCTGGGCGGTTCTATAGCCTACGGTCACCCGTTTGCCGCGACCGGCGCGCGCATGATAACCCAGACCCTTAACGAGCTGCGCCGTCGCGGCGGCGGCTTCGGGCTGGTGACCGCCTGTGCGGCGGGTGGATTAGGTGCGGCGATGGTTCTGGAGGCGGAGTAATGGACGCGATGAAATCGGCATTTACCTTCACCGTTCGCCCGGACAACGTGGCGGTGGTGACTATCGACGTACCCGATGAAAAAATGAATACCCTGAAAGCGGAGTTTGGCGGCCAGGTGCGCGCCATCCTGAAGCAGATCCGGGATAACAAAGCGTTGCTGGGCGTCGTGTTTATCTCCGCCAAGCCCGATAACTTTATCGCCGGTGCCGACATCAATATGATTGGCCGCTGCCAAAGCGTTCAGGAAGCCGAGTCGCTGGCGCGTCAGGGGCAGCAGGTGATGGCGGAAATTCAAAGCCTGTCGATTCCGGTAGTGGCGGCGATTCACGGAGCGTGTCTTGGCGGTGGGTTGGAGCTGGCGCTGGCCTGTCATGCGCGTATCTGCTCCGACGACCCGCGAACGGTGCTGGGGCTACCGGAAGTTCAGCTTGGCCTGCTGCCCGGCTCGGGCGGTACCCAGCGTTTACCGCGCCTGATTGGCGTCAGTACCGCGCTGGATATGATTCTGACCGGTAAACAGCTGCGCGCGCGTCAGGCGCTGAAAGCGGGGCTGGTGGATGAAGTCGTGCCGCGCGCGATTCTGCTGGACGCCGCTGCGGAATACGCGCGAAAACCGCGTCATGAACAGCGCCGCCTGCCGGTACGTGAACGTATCCTCGCAGGCCCGCTGGGGCGCAACCTGTTGTTCAGCATGGCGGCAAAGAAAACCGCGCAGAAGACCCAGGGCAACTATCCGGCGACCGATAAGATTCTCCAGGTGATCGAAACCGGGCTGTCGCACGGCGCCAGCAGCGGCTACGAGGCGGAGGCCCGCGCCTTTGGCGAGCTGGCGATGACCCCGCAGTCACGTGCGCTGCGCAGTATTTTCTTTGCCAGTATCGATATCAAAAAAGATCCCGGCGCCAGCGTTGAGGCAGGGCCGCTGCGCTCGGTCGGCGTGCTGGGCGGTGGCCTGATGGGCGGAGGGATCGCCTACGTTACCGCCATTAAGGGCAGGCTGCCGGTACGCATTAAAGATATCAACGCCAACGGCATTAATCATGCGCTGAAATACAGCTGGGATCAGCTGGAGCAAAAAGTCCGTCGCCGCCACCTGAAACCCGCCGAGCGTGATGCGCAGCTGGCGCTGATTTCCGGCAGCACTGACTACCGGGGTTTTGCCCATCGGGACCTGGTGATTGAAGCTGTTTTTGAAGATCTCACGCTGAAGCAGAAGATGGTCGGGGAGATTGAGCAATATTGTTCACCTAATACCATTTTTGCGTCGAATACCTCTTCTTTACCCATTAGTGACATCGCGGCTCATGCCCAGCGCCCTGAACAGGTGATCGGTTTACACTTTTTCAGTCCGGTAGAAAAGATGCCGCTGGTGGAAGTGATTCCGCACGCGGGCACGTCCGAACAGACCATCGCGACAACCGTCAAGCTGGCGAAGAAACAGGGTAAAACGCCGATTGTGGTTGCTGACAAGGCTGGATTCTACGTAAACCGCATTCTGGCGCCGTACATCGCGGAAGCGATGCGGATGCTGGTTGACGGCGAGCGGGTGGAAGATATTGATAATGCATTAGTTAAATTTGGTTTTCCGGTTGGTCCTATTCAACTGCTGGATGAAGTCGGCATCGATACCGGTACCAAAATTTTGCCGGTGCTGGAAGCGGCCTACGGCGAACGTTTTAGCGCGCCCGCAACGTTGATTCAGGCAATTTTGAATGACGATCGCAAAGGCAGAAAAAATGGCCGCGGTTTCTATCTTTATGCTGCAAAAGGGCGTACAAGCAAGAAACAGGTTGATGCCGCCGTCTACGCCCTGCCGGGGATGTCGGCGCGGAATCGTCGCTGCTCGGCGGAACAGATTGCCGAGCGCTGCGTGCTGCTGATGCTTAACGAAGCGGCGCGTTGTGTCGATGAAGGCATCGTCCGTAGCGCGCGCGATGGCGACATCGGCGCGGTGTTTGGCATTGGGTTCCCGCCGTTCCTTGGTGGCCCGCTCCGCTATATGGATGTGCTGGGGGCGGGTGAAGTGGTTGCCAGGCTGCAACGATTGGCCAGTCAGTACGGCCCGCGCTTCACGCCGTGCGATGCGCTTGTGCAGCGGGCGGAGCGGGGTGAAACCTTTTGGCCTGTGGATGAAACAGATTCGCTGAATCATGGTCAAAGTAGGTGAACCCTGATGAATCGCAAGGTTTCTGGCTATTTTGTAAACAGATGTTGACTATACTTACGCCAGTAAGGTAAAAATCAGCGTTTCATTCAGTGAATGGATAAGGCACAATGCCCGGCCACCGCGTCACCTTCAGGGTGACGCTGGTGCTTCTGGTTAACAAAAGCGGTGCAATATGCAAGTGTTTATTATGCGTCACGGCGACGCTGCCCTCGATGCAGCCAGTGACTCGGTTCGTCCTCTTACCGGCTGCGGTTGTGATGAATCTCGTCAGATGGCAAGCTGGTTGAAAGACCAAAAAGTGGATATCGGTCGCGTTCTGGTGAGCCCCTATCTGCGTGCGGAACAGACGCTGGAAGTGGTAGGGGAGTGTATGAACCTGCCAAAAGAGGTCGATGTTCTGCCCGAGTTGACGCCGTGCGGCGATATCGGGCTGGTGAGCGCCTATCTGCAGGCGTTGGCGAACGAAGGCATCGAGTCGGTACTGGTGATTTCCCACCTGCCGCTGGTCGGCTATCTGGTCGCTGAACTCTGTCCTGGTGAAGTTCCGCCGATGTTCACCACGTCTGCCATTGCCAGCGTCACGCTCGACGCTAATGGGAAAGGGACCCTGAACTGGCAAATGAGCCCCTGCAATCTCAAAATGGCGAAAGCAATTTAACGCGATCGCGGCTTACGTCCTTCTGTAGGCCTGATAAGCACAGCGCCATCAGGCATCCAGCGCACATTGCCGGATGACGCTGCGCTTATCCGGCCTACGCTGACTTAAGGCAGCTCTGGCGGCAGCCACTCTTCTACTTCAATCAGCACCAGCAGCGCGGCGTCGCCGCCGTACTCCTTCGATGCCTGATGAAACGCCATCACGTGCGGATGCTGTGCCAGCCACAGCGGCGTTTGCTGTTTGAGAATATGTTTACCGTGGCCGTGCATCACGCAGGCGCAGAACACATGTTCGCGACGACAGGCGGCGATCAGCGCCCCCAGCTCCTGCTTGGCCTGCATCTGTGTTAAACCATGCAGGTCGAGGAACAGCTCCGGCGAGTAATCGCCGCGACGCAGCTTTTTCAGTTCAAAATGGCTGACGTCCTGGCGCACGTATTTCACCGGCCCGTTGGTATTCAGCAGCGGCTGGAATTCGTCGGAAAAGTAGTGGCTGTTGTCCGCCTGCTCCTGCAATAAACGCTTGGGCGGCACTTCGCTGATTTTCTTACGCTGCGGGCGGTGGACAATGGTGTCCTGCTTGATTTTTCGCGTGCCCGTCATCAGCTGCTGGAAGAGCGCCTGATCCTCCTCGCTCAGTGAGTTTTTGTTTTTCATCGATTCTTCTCAAATTCGCATTTTCCCCTAGTTTACCTTTTCATCGTACTTCCTGCAGCGAAAACGCTTTTTTCCCCGTGGCCTACGCAAGAATGCTGATTTATCGCCGCCTTCATGGCAAACTAGCCGCCGAATTTACCCCGACGCATGCCCTGGAGGACAACGTGGATAAGATTTTTGTTGAAGAAGCAGTCAATGAGCTGCACACCATTCAGGACATGCTGCGCTGGGCGGTGAGCCGTTTTAGCGCGGCTGAAATCTGGTACGGACACGGCACCGATAACCCGTGGGACGAAGCCGTCCAGCTGGTGCTGCCTACGCTGTACCTGCCGCTGGATATCCCTGAAGACATGCGCAACGCGCGCCTGACCACCAGTGAAAAGCAGCTGATTGTTGAACGCGTGATCCGTCGCGTGAACGAGCGTATTCCGGTGGCCTACCTGACCAATAAAGCCTGGTTCTGCGGTCATGAATTCTACGTTGACGAGCGCGTGCTGGTGCCGCGTTCGCCGATTGGCGAACTGATCAACAACCGTTTCGCCGGGCTGATTAACCATCGCCCTGAGCATATTCTCGATATGTGTACCGGCAGCGGCTGCATCGCGATTGCCTGTGCTTATGCCTTCCCGGAAGCGGAAGTCGACGCCATTGATGTTTCCACCGACGCGCTGGCCGTTACCGAATACAATATTGAAGAGCACGGCATGATCCACAACGTCACGCCGATCCGCTCCGATCTGTTCCGCGACGCGCCGCAGCTGCAGTACGATCTGATCGTCACCAACCCGCCGTATGTCGATGAAGAAGATATGTCTGACCTGCCGTCAGAATATCGCCACGAGCCGGAGCTGGGACTGGCCTCCGGTTCCGATGGTCTGCACCTGACCCGCCGCATCCTCGGCTGCGCGCCGGATTATCTGACCGACGACGGTATTCTGATTTGTGAAGTGGGTAACAGCATGGTACATCTGATGGACCAATATCCGGATGTTCCGTTCACCTGGCTTGAGTTTGATAACGGCGGTGACGGCGTCTTTATGCTGACCAAAGCGCAGCTGGTTGCCGCGCAGAACCACTTCGGGCAGTACAAAGACTGATTTATCCAGCACGCAACAACAGAACAACGATAACGGAGCCGTGATGGCAGGAAACACAATTGGACAACTCTTTCGCGTAACCACCTTTGGCGAGTCGCACGGCCTGGCGCTGGGCTGCATCGTTGACGGCGTGCCGCCCGGCATTCCGTTAACCGAGGCGGACCTCCAGCACGACCTCGACCGTCGTCGCCCGGGCACGTCGCGCTACACCACCCAACGCCGCGAACCGGACCAGGTGAAAATCCTCTCCGGCGTGTTCGAAGGGGTGACCACCGGCACCAGCATCGGCCTGCTGATTGAAAATACCGATCAGCGTTCGCAGGACTACGGTGCCATTAAAGACGTCTTCCGTCCAGGCCATGCGGACTATACCTACGAGCAGAAATACGGCCTTCGCGACTATCGCGGCGGCGGTCGTTCTTCCGCCCGTGAAACCGCGATGCGCGTGGCGGCAGGGGCCATTGCCAAGAAATTCCTCGCGGCGAAGTTCGGTATCGTGATTCGCGGCTGTCTGAGCCAGATGGGCGATATTCCGCTGGCGATTAAAGACTGGGATCAGGTTGAACAGAACCCGTTCTTCTGCCCGGATCCGGACAAAATCGAGGCGCTGGACGAGCTGATGCGCGGCCTCAAGAAAGAGGGCGACTCCATCGGCGCGAAGGTGACCGTGGTGGCCGACGGCGTTCCGGCGGGCCTTGGCGAGCCGGTGTTTGACCGTCTGGATGCGGACATTGCCCACGCGCTGATGAGCATCAATGCGGTGAAAGGCGTGGAAATTGGCGACGGTTTTGAGGTGGTTAAACTGCGCGGCAGCGAAAACCGCGATGAAATTACCAAAGCCGGTTTCCAGAGCAACCACGCCGGCGGGATTCTGGGCGGTATCAGCAGCGGCCAGCAGATCGTGGCCAATATTGCGCTGAAGCCGACCTCGAGCATTACCGTTCCGGGAAAAACGATCGACCGTTTTGGCGAAGAAGTTGAGATGATCACCAAAGGTCGTCACGATCCTTGCGTGGGCATCCGCGCGGTACCGATTGCCGAAGCGATGCTGGCGATCGTGCTGATGGATCACTTTATGCGCCAACGGGCGCAGAATGCCGATGTGACGACGTCAATTCCACGCTGGTAAACATGAAAAAAACCGTTATTGCGCTGCTGGCTCTGGTGGCCAGCAGCACCGCGCTGGCGGCAACGCCGTGGCAAAAAATCACCCAGCCTATCAGCGGCAGCGCCCAGTCTATCGGCGCGTTTGCCAACGGCTGCATCGTCGGCGCCGAAGCGCTGCCGCTGCAGTCCGAAACCTACCAGGTGATGCGGACCGATCAGCGCCGCTATTTCGGCCACCCGGATCTGGTGCAGTTTATCCAGCGTCTGGGCCGCAGCGTGCAGCAGCACGGAATGGGGACGATGCTGATTGGCGACATGGGGATGCCCGCTGGCGGGCGCTTTAACGGCGGACACGCCAGCCACCAGAGCGGGCTGGATGTCGATATTTTCCTGCAATTACCGAAAACGCGCTGGAGCTCGGCGCAGCTGCTGAAGCCGCAGGCGCTGGATTTAGTCCGCGTCGACGGCAAAGGCGTAACGCCTGCGCTGTGGAAACCGGAAATCGGCCAGTTAATCAAGCTGGCGGCGCAGGACAGCGAAGTGACGCGCATTTTCGTCAACCCGGCAATCAAACAACAGCTGTGCCTGGAAGCCGGCAGCGATCGTGACTGGCTGCGCAAAGTGCGCCCGTGGTTCCAGCACCGTGCGCATATGCACGTGCGGCTGAAGTGCCCGGCCAACAGCTTCGAATGTGAAGAGCAGGCGCCACCGCCTGCGGGCGACGGCTGCGGCGCTGAGCTGCAAAGCTGGTTCGAACCGCCAAAACCTGGCACCACCAAACCTGTGAAGAAGACGCCGCCACCGTTGCCGCCTTCCTGCCAGGCGCTACTGGATGAACACGTACTCTGATGGACAGTTTCTCCGCGTTATTTATGGTTGAGCCGCTGATGCTGGTGGCGCTGTTTTTCATTGCCATTCTGGCGGGTTTTATTGACTCTCTGGCGGGCGGCGGCGGTTTGCTGACCGTCCCGGCGCTGCTGGCGGCGGGCATGCCGCCCGCGCAGGCGCTGGCGACCAACAAGCTACAGGCCTGCGGCGGCTCGCTTTCCGCCTCGCTCTATTTTATTCGCCGCAAAGTGGTGAATCTGGCCGACCAGAAGCTCAATATCCTGATGACCTTTATCGGCTCGATGAGCGGCGCGCTGCTGGTGCAGCACGTGCAGTCCGATATCCTGCGGCAGATTCTGCCGATTCTGGTGATCGGCATTGGCCTCTATTTTCTGCTCACGCCGAAGCTTGGCGAAGCCGATCGCCAGCAGCGTCTGTATGGTCTGCCGTTCGCGCTGGTTGCCGGCGGCTGCGTCGGGTTTTACGACGGCTTCTTCGGCCCCGGCGCGGGGTCATTTTACGCCCTGGCCTTCGTTACGCTGATGGGCTTTAACCTTGCTAAATCCACCGCGCACGCCAAGGTGCTGAACGCGACTTCTAACGTCGGCGGCTTGTTGCTGTTTATTATCGGCGGCAAGGTTATCTGGGCCACCGGCTTTGTGATGATGGTCGGGCAGTTTTTCGGCGCGCGCATGGGCTCCCGTCTGGTGCTCAGTAAGGGCCAGTCGCTGATCCGCCCGATGATTGTGGTGGTTTCGGCGGTGATGAGCGCCAAACTGCTGTATGACAGCCACGGACAGGAAATTTTGCAATGGTTAGGGATGAATTGATGACCGCTAAACATGATTATCAGCAGCTGATTGCCATCTTCGATAGCTGCTTTGCCGATGAGTTTAATACTCGTCTGATTAAAGGCGACGACGAACCGATCTATCTTCCGGCAGATGACGAGGTGCCGTACAACCGCATCGTTTTCGCCCACGGTTTTTATGCCAGCGCGCTGCACGAAATCTCCCACTGGTGCATTGCCGGCAAGGCGCGCCGGGAGCAGGTCGATTTTGGCTACTGGTACTGCCCGGATGGGCGCGATGCTAAAACCCAGGGGCAGTTTGAAGACGTTGAGGTAAAACCGCAGGCCTTTGACTGGCTGTTCTGCGTGGCGGCGGGTTTCCCGTTTAACGTCAGCTGCGACAACCTCGAAGGCGACTTTGAGCCGGACCGCATCGTCTTTCAGCGACGCGTGCACGCGCAGGTGATGGCCTATCTTAACGAAGGCATTCCGCCGCGCCCGGCCAAATTTATCCAGGCCCTACAGAATTATTACCAGACGCCGACCCTAACGGCGGAACACTTCCCATGGCCGGAGGATCTCTAAGCCATGTTACAGAAAGAGGAAAGACGATGATCGCGGAGTTTGAAGAACGCATCCTGGCGTTAATTGATGACATGGTGGAACACGCCAGTGATGATGAGCTGTTTGCCAGCGGTTATCTGCGCGGTCACCTGACGCTGGCGGTCGCCGAGTTGGGCGATGGCGAAGCGCACTCTGCTGAAACGCTGTATCGCAACGTCACGCGAAGCCTGGAAACGGCTATCGGCGCGGGCGAGCTGTCGCCGCGCGACCAGGCGCTGGTCAAAGACATGTGGGACAACCTCTACCAGCAGGCCTCCCGCTAAGTTTACTTGCCCGGTATCGCTGCCGGGCAAGTTTCCTCCGCTACTTCACCGCTTTTCCCTTCAGCAGTTTTCGTACCCACAAACGGTTTGGATTCAGGCCTGCCAGCGTTTGCGCGTCCAGCGGCAGCGGCTCGTTGCTCATCTGCGCCGCCAGCACTTCTGCGGTTAACGGCGCGGTGCACAGCCCACGCGAACCCAGCCCACCCAGCATAAACAGCTCGGGATAAACCGGTGACGACATCGCCGTTTCCGGGCTGTCGTTCAGCGTGGCGTACCCGGCGAGCGTCGCGGCATAGTCCGGCACGTTGCCGACCATCGGCAGATGATCGCGCGTGGCGCAGCGCACGCCGCAGCGGGCGTCGTTAGCGCTGACGTCAACCTCCTGCGGCCAGGCTGCCTGCGGGAAGCAGTCCAGCAATCTCTGGCGGTTATGCTGCTGGTCCTGCGCGTTGAACGTCATCTCGCGCTCGCCGCGATGATAGCTGGCCCCGATGCAGTGCTGCTGATTTTGCGGGTTCTGCGGCGTGAGATAGCCGTCGTAGCACAGCACCTGCTTGAGCTGAGCGAGACTTTCGGTCGTCGGGATATGGCTGACCTGGCCGCCAACGGCATACACCGGCAGCGCCTCGGTTTGCGCGAACTGGTTGATATTGTGGCCGTTCGCCAGCACCACGCACGGTGCGATGGCGGTATCACCGTCGCTAAAGGTCAGCTGCCAGCCGTCGTCCTGGCGGGTGAGAGCGGTCAGCGTTTTCCCCCAGCGCGCCTGTAGCCCCTGCTGGCGCGCCCGTTCAAACGCGCTGGCGGTGAGCTGCGCCGGGCATAGCCAGCCGCCGAGCGGGTACTGAATGCCGCCGCAGCCGGTGTCGAGGCCAATGCTGTCGCACACCTCCTCGGCCGTCACAGCGTGGGCTACCTCTTCGGGCAGGCCCAGCGTCAGCATCTGCGCAATCTTCTGCGCGCTTTTTTCATCCCAGCCAAGCTGCGTGACGCCGCACCACTGATGATCGAAGGCGACCGGCAGCGTGTCATACAGGCGACGGGCGTAGAGATAGGCCGCCGGGAAGAACTGCGCCAGCGCCGCGTCATGCGCGCTTAATAACGGGTACAGCGCGCCCTGGCGGTTGCCGGATGCGCCCTGCGCGGGCTCCGCATCGGCGCAGTAGAGGGTGACCGACCAGCCGCGGCGCAGCAGCGCCAGCGACAGCAGAGCGCTGGCGACGCCGCCGCCGATAATCGCCGCTTCCCGCGCCTGGCTACCGGTACGGGCGAACCACGGTGCGCGGGTGGCGTCTGGCTGAGGTTCAATCATTTCGCCGGTCAGCATTTCGCGCTTACGGCCAAAACCTTTGCTTTTGCGCATGGTGAACCCGGCCTCCTGCAGCCCCCGGCGCACAAAGCCCGCCGAGGTGAAGGTGGCCAGCGTGCCGCCCGGGCGCGCGGTCCGCGCCATCGCAGAAAACAGCGCCGGCGTCCACATATCCGGGTTTTTAGCCGGGGCGAAGCCGTCGAGGAACCAGGCATCAACCTGCTGATTAAAGGTATCGTCGAGCTTATCGGTCAGCTCATTGATATCGCCGAACCACAGATCCAGCGTGACGCGCCCTTCATTGAGCAGCAGACGATGGCAGCCCGCCAGCGGCAGCGGCCACTGCGCCTGTAGCTGCTCGGCCCAGGGCGCCAGCTCCGGCCAGTGCTGGTGGGCCAGCCGCAGGTCTTCGGCCTTCAGCGGGAATTTTTCAAAACTGACGAAATGCAATCTTTGTAGCGTAGCGTCAGGATGCTGGCGGCGAAAGGCGTCGAAAGCTTGCCACAGCGTCAGGAAGTTGAGACCGGTGCCAAAGCCGCTCTCTGCGACCACGAAAAGCGGATGCGGGTGGCGAGGGAAGCGTACCTCGATGTGGTTACCGCCGAGAAAGACGTAGCGGGTCTCTTCCAGACCGTTGTCGTTGGAGAAATAGACGTCGTCAAAATCTCGGGAAACAGGTGTACCCTCACTGTTAAATTCGAGGTTGGCGGATTGTATGGCGTTATGTTTCACGTAAGTTACTCGTGCGGCAAGGAGTCAGCCGATCTTAACGATGCGTGCCCGCTGGCGCAAATTTCTGCATAAAATTGCTGATCGGACTTGTTCGGCGTACAAGTGTACGCTATCTTGCGACTCGAAACTTTAAAATAGTGATGACTTACAGAGGTATTGAATGAAACGTGCAGTGATTACTGGCCTGGGTATCGTTTCCAGCATCGGTAGCAACCAGCAGGAAGTCCTGGCATCCCTGCGTGAAGGACGCTCTGGGATCACTTTCTCTCAAGAGTTCAAAGATTCTGGTATGCGTAGCCACGTATGGGGTAACGTCAAACTGGACACCACGGGTCTTATCGACCGTAAAGTGGTCCGTTTCATGAACGATGCCTCTATCTACGCTTATCTCTCCATGCAGCAGGCGGTGGAAGACTCTGGCCTGAAAGCAGAAGACTACCAGAATAACCCGCGCGTCGGCCTGATTGCCGGTTCCGGCGGTTCTTCCAAAGCGCAGGTGTTCGGCGCTGACGCTATGCGTAGCCCGCGTGGCCTGAAAGCGGTTGGCCCGTACGTGGTGACTAAAGCGATGGGTTCTGCGGTTTCCGCGTGCCTGGCGACACCCTTCAAAATCCACGGCGTTAACTACTCTATCAGCTCCGCCTGCGCAACCTCCGCACACTGCATCGGTAACGCGGTAGAGCAAATTCAGCTGGGCAAACAGGACATCGTGTTTGCCGGCGGCGGCGAAGAGCTGGGCTGGGAAATGGCCTGCGAATTCGACGCGATGGGCGCACTGTCCACCAAATATAACGAAACGCCGGAAAAAGCGTCCCGTACCTATGACGCGCACCGCGATGGCTTCATCATTGCTGGCGGCGGCGGTATGGTCGTCGTGGAAGAGCTGGAACACGCTCTGGCACGCGGCGCGCATATCTATGCAGAGATCGTTGGCTACGGCGCAACTTCCGATGGCGCAGACATGGTTGCTCCATCTGGCGAAGGCGCGGTACGCTGCATGAAGATGGCGATGCACGGCGTTGATACCCCAATCGACTACCTGAACTCCCATGGCACCTCTACGCCGGTTGGCGACGTGAAAGAACTGGGCGCGATCCGTGAAGTCTTCGGCGACAACAGCCCGGCTATCTCCGCCACCAAAGCGATGACCGGCCACTCTCTGGGCGCCGCGGGCGTACAGGAAGCTATCTACTCGCTGCTGATGCTGGAACATGGCTTTATCGCCCCGAGCATCAACATTGACGAGATGGACGAGCAGGCGGCTGGCCTGAACATCGTGACCGAACCGACCGAGCGCGAGCTGAACACCGTGATGTCCAACAGCTTCGGCTTCGGCGGCACCAACGCCACGCTGGTGATGCGTAAGCTGTAATTTGACGGCTGACGAAAAAAGGAGCCTTCTGGCTCCTTTTTTTATGCGTTGACAACGGCCTGAGAGAACAGGCAAACTCCCGGCTCAACATTATCATCATGATAGTGCGTAAGCGTTTAACGTCATCCAACGCACCTTAATCCTGATTACCAGGTAGAGGGGGCGTGGCTACAGATCCTCGCCTTACTCAGCATTCGGAGTAAAGCATGACCGCAGTAACTCAAACTGAAGCAACATCTTCTTCAAACTGGCCGCTATTTCGCATCGCGTTCGCGGTATTTTTGACCTATTTAACCGTCGGCATTCCGCTGCCGGTCATTCCGCTATTTGTGCACCAGGAGCTGGGATACGGCAACACCATGGTCGGTATCGCGGTGGGCATTCAGTTCTTCGCCACCGTATTAACCCGCGGCTATGCGGGCCGTCTTGCCGATCAGTACGGCGGCAAGCGTTCTGCCCTACAGGGCATGTTTGCTTGTGCCTTTGCCGGGGCGGCGTGGCTTGGCGCGGCGCTGCTGCCGGTGGATGCCATGGTTAAATTTGGCCTGCTGATCGTCGGGCGTTTAATCCTCGGTTTTGGTGAAAGCCAGCTGCTGACCGGCACCCTCACCTGGGGCATGGGGCTGGTTGGCCCGAAGCGCTCCGGCAAAGTGATGTCGTGGAACGGAATGGCGATTTTCGGCGCGCTGGCGGCCGGTGCGCCGCTGGGGCTGTTCATCAACAGCCGCTACGGTTTTGCCGTGCTGGCCGGGGTGACGATGATGCTGCCGCTGCTGGCGTGGGCGTTTAACGGTTCGGTGCGTAAGGTCGCGGCGATGGCCGGGGAGCGGCCGTCCTTGTTCAGCGTGATTGGCCTTATCTGGAAGCCGGGATTGGGGCTGGCGCTGCAGGGCGTGGGCTTTGCGGTGATTGGCACCTTCGTCTCGCTCTATTTCGTCAGCAAAGGCTGGTCGATGGCGGGCTTTACCCTGACGGCCTTCGGCGGCACCTTCGTGCTGGTACGTATTCTGTTTGGCTGGATGCCGGACCGGTATGGCGGTGTGAAGGTTGCGGTCGGTTCGCTGCTGGTGGAAACCGTAGGGCTGCTGCTGCTGTGGCAGGCGCCTGACGCGTGGTTTGCGCTGGCCGGCGCGGCGTTAACCGGGGCGGGCTGCTCGCTGATCTTTCCGGCGCTGGGCGTGGAAGTGGTCAAACGCGTGCCCCAGCAGGTGCGCGGCACGGCGCTCGGCGGCTATGCGGCGTTCCAGGATATCGCGCTCGGCGTCTCCGGGCCGCTGGCGGGCATGCTGGCGACCTCGTTCGGCTATCCGTCCGTGTTCCTCGGTGGCGCCATCTCCGCCGTACTGGGAATTGGCGTTACTCTCTGGTCATTCCGCAAGTAAATGCTACTGTCCGGCTCTCAGTGCATGAGGGCCGGAAAGGGTTTTGCGCGGCAGAAAATATTTCACCTGAAACTCGAACATATTGGTGTAGAGAATCGAATAATCGATGGGATTCTTTTGCTCGTCAATGGCCTGGGTTTGCATACGAATGATGGGATCCAGCGCGCTGATATGTAGCAGTTTCGCCACCTCCGGCGACGGCAGGATGGGCTGAATAGACTCATAGCAGCCGAGTATCTTCACTCCACATTCGTTCTCAATGTATGAGAATTTTGAGTTCTTCATATGAGCAATGGTCAGGTCAGGAAAGCGGCTGGCCGACAGCCAGGTCTCTTCAACCTGCATGGCGATATTGTCGATAAAGCGCAGCCGTTTGGCGTAATAGACCGGCTCGCCATAGGCAACGCGCAGGCTCGCCGCTATTTCTTCTGATGCCTTCTGCAGCTCAAATTTCAGAATTTGGCTGGTCGGGGTTTTCCCTTCATTTTTGGCGATTTCGGTAAAGCTATCGAGATGCGTCACCGATGCCTGAAACTGTTTGTTGCGCAGGTAGGTTCCCGACCCGTGCCGCCGTTCAATCATCCCTTCTTCTTCCAGCGCTTTAAGCGCTTTGCGTAACGTATTACGCGAAACGTCATAAAGCTCTGCCAGCGCTTTTTCCGATGGCAGCAGATCGCCGACGTTGTAAATGGGGCTGTTTAATCGGTTTTTCAGCAAATTAACGATGTTCTGATACACCACTTTTGAACCTCCTTAAATCCTTTTTAAACAATTGGTTATGAATTCATTTTCGCAAAAGTGGGATGACATGTTCATAAACTTCATGATTATTGAACAACTTAAGTATGGTTAACTGTGATCGGACCACGGGTTACGAAAATTAACAATAATTAAAGTGGTCGTCAATTAATGACCTATTTAACGCGAGGAATAAGAAACAGGAGAAATGATATCCGCAGGGATGGACTGGATTTTATTTCTGAGAGTGCGGTTAGCGAATTAATTAAAAATCGTTTTGCTTAAAATCTAAGGGATCACTATGGGGTTAATGAATTCATTTGAACGGGGAATGGAAAAAATCCTCGTTCCGGTTGCTATTAAATTAAACTCGCAGATACACGTTTCGGCCATTCGCGATGCTTTTATTTTGTCATTCCCGATAGTTATGGCAAGCTCGCTTATTATTCTTATCAACTTTGCTATCCTGTCGCCGGACGGCTTTATCGCCAGTATTCTGCATTTGGGTACGCTATTCCCTAATCTCGCCGACGCACAGCAAATATTTACACCAGTGATGAACGGTTCGGTCAATATTATGGCGGTGCTGATTACCTTCCTGGTGGCGCGCAATGTGGCGATTAGCTACCAGCAGGACGACCTGCTGTGTGGCCTGACGGCGATTGGCGCGTTCTTCGTGGTGTATACCCCATACGTGATTATTGATGGTCAGGCCTATCTCACCACTAAATATCTTGGGCCGCAGGGACTGTTTGTCGCGGTAATTGTGGCGCTGCTCTCCAGCGAAATTTTCTGCCGTCTGGCGCGAAACCCTAAGGTGGCTATCTCCATGCCTGATGCGGTACCGCCAGCGGTGGCGCGCTCCTTCAAGGTCCTGCTGCCGATCTTCTTCGTGATGATCTTTTTCTCGGTGCTGAACTTCCTGCTGTCGAAAGTCTCGCCCAACGGCCTGAACGATCTCATTTATACCCTGATTCAGGCACCGATGAAGGACATGGGCACCAATATCGTGACGGTGCTGATTCTGGGGCTGGTGGCTAACTTCCTGTGGATCCTGGGGATTCATGGGCCGAATACCGTGGCGGCCATTCGTGAAACCATCTTCTCGGAAGCCAACCTGGAGAATCTATCGTATGCGGCCTCCCACGGTTCGACCTGGGGTGCGCCGTATCCGATTACCTGGACCGGCATCAACGATGCCTTCGCCAACTGTGGCGGTTCAGGCATGACGCTGGGCCTGCTGCTGGCTATTTTTATCGCCTCCCGCCGTAAAGACTACCGCGACTTAGCGAAAATGGCCTTTGTGCCGGGGCTGTTTAACATTAATGAACCGGTGATGTTTGGCCTGCCGATCGTGCTGAACCCGATTCTGGTGATTCCCTTTATTCTGGTGCCATTCGTGAACGCATTGATTGGCTATTTCTTCATCACTCTGGAAATTATTCCGCCCATTGCCTACGCCGTGCCGTGGACAACGCCGGGGCCGCTCATCGCCTTCTTTGGCACCGGCGGTAACTGGATGGCGCTGTTTGTTGGCATCCTGTGCCTGGCGGTGGCGACGCTTATCTATCTGCCGTTCGTCATTGCCGCTAACAAGGTCAATATGTCAGCCGCAGCAGAACAGAATTCATAATATTCTGTCAGCGCTATTTCCCCTGTCTGTAATCGGCGGGGGAAATAGAAAAATGGGAATACGTTCTTTCTGACAGACCCGGCCGTTCGCGATCTTAGACGTAACGGCCGGGTTTTTTTATTGAATAATAAGAACGGGATAAGGAGAGGACTACAGCAGCAGCCACAGCAGCAGCATCACCGCGAGCAGCACCACAAAGGCCAGCCCCGGACGCGCCGACAGCGATTTTAGCGTGGTGATGACCGGCACGAACGGCGCATAAATCGGCTGGATATCGCGCGCTTCCAGCGTCTGGGCGTGGGCGACGCGTTCGCGCTCGATGCGTTTGAGGAACAGCAGGTTCAGCAACTCTTGCACCTGTACCTGCGTGAGCACCGTTTGCGGCGTGGCGTTCCAGTTCTGCTGGGCGAAATCGCGCAGGGTTTGGGCCTCCTGCGGCTCCAGCGGCTGTTTCAGCGCCGCCTGCAGCACGTTGAGCGTCGGCGCCGGATGCGTGCTGAGGGTCAGACGCGCCTGCAGCAGCGTGACCAGCGCGTTAAAGTGCTTTGCCGGTAGCGGATCGCCCGACTTCACGCCGGAAAGCTCGAGCAACGACTGCCAGATTAGCTTGTTGGAGTCGCCGGTGGCGGCGGAAACCTTGGTCACCAGCTGGTTCAGCGTATTGTGTTCGGCGGGCAGCAGCGGCCTGTCGGTCGCCGGGCGCTGCTGCGGCTGTGGAATCGATAGCTGCCCCTGCTGGAGCAGCAGCAGCACGTTTTTCAACTGTTGCGGCGTCAGCTGGCTAAGGGCGGTTTGCCCAAACTGCTGACGGATGTAGTCGCTGACGGCCTGGCGGTTGTTGCCCTGGCTCAGCAGCTCGGTCAGCTGCGACAGCGTCTGGCGGGTGCTGAGATTTTGCTCGGCGGTGCCAATGCGCTGATTCAGGTTTTGCTCGGCGGCGGGAAAGTGACGCGCCAGCAGCGGCGTATCATTTTTCAGCCCCAGATCGTGCTTTACGCCTGCCCACACCTCAGCATTTTGCTGTGAGGTCATCGCAATTAAGCGCGTGATCAGTCGTTCCAGCACCGTGCGCTGCTGGGTACTAAGCGGCTGTTCTCCGGCGGTGGAGAGCGGAGGGGTGCCTGTCCCCGGAGGGCGCGCGGGCATACCTGAAATGGGTTGCGTCATGATTCATCCTTTCCAAACCGAATACTCATGCCCGGCGCAAGTATGCCTGGCGGCCAGATTATGGCACACTTCCCCGGTTTACTCTCGTTCTCAGACAGGTACTGAACCGTGAAAATCCTTGTTGATGAAAATATGCCCTACGCCCGCGAACTTTTTAGCCGCCTGGGTGAAGTCAAGGCTGTTCCTGGCCGCCCGATCCCGACCGATGCGTTAACCGATGCCGATGCGCTGATGGTCCGTTCAGTCACGAAGGTGAATGAAGCGCTGCTCGGCGATAAGGCGATTAAGTTTGTCGGCACCGCGACGGCGGGCACCGATCACGTCGATCGGGCGTGGCTGCAACAAGCAGGGATTGGTTTCTCCGCCGCGCCGGGCTGTAACGCGATTGCGGTGGTGGAATATGTGTTCTCGGCGCTGCTGATGCTGGCCGAGCGCGACGGTTTTGCGCTGGCCGATCGCACGGTGGGTATCGTCGGCGTGGGTAACGTTGGCGGCCGTCTGCAAAAACGCCTGGAGGCGCTGGGCATCAAAACGCTGCTGTGCGATCCGCCGCGTGCCGACAACGGAGAAGAGGGCGATTTCCGCTCGCTGGACGAGCTGGTTGCCGAGGCCGACGTGCTGACCTTCCACACCCCGCTGTATAAAGACGGCCCGTATAAGTCGCTGCATCTGGCCGACGAGGCGCTGATTCGTCGCCTGAAGCCGGGCGCGATTCTGATCAACGCCTGCCGCGGCCCGGTGGTGGATAACGCCGCGCTGCTGAAGTGCCTGCAAGAAGGGCAGGCGCTGAGCGTGGTACTCGACGTCTGGGAGCCGGAGCCGGATCTCAACCTGGCGCTGCTGGAGAAAGTGGATCTCGGTACCTCGCACATTGCGGGCTACACCCTGGAAGGGAAAGCGCGCGGCACCACCCAGGTGTTTGAAGCCTATAGCCAGTTTATCGGCCAGCCGCAGGAGGTGGCGCTTTCATCGCTGCTGCCCGCGCCGGAGTTCGGGCGTATCAGCCTGCATGGCCCGCTCGATCAGCCTACGCTGAAAAGACTGGTCCATTTAGTGTATGATGTGCGCCGCGATGACGCGCCACTGCGAAAAGTGGCGGGGATCCCGGGCGAATTCGACAAGCTGCGCAAGAATTACCTTGAGCGTCGCGAATGGTCATCGCTGACCGTCGAGTGTGATGACGCCGAGGCGGCCGCGCTGCTGCAAAAACTCGGGTTTAACGCCGTACGCTGTTAATGTCTTCTTAATGCCTCTGCCGGATACGCCGGCAGAGCCGCTTTTTTCTGGAGTAAATCACCATGTCTGAAGGCTGGAATATTGCCATCCTGGGCGCAACCGGCGCCGTAGGCGAAGCCCTGCTTGAAACCCTAGCTGAACGTCAGTTCCCGGTGGGTGATATCTACGCGCTGGCGCGCAATGAGAGCGCGGGTGAACATCTGCGTTTTAACGGTAAATCGGTAAGAGTGCAGGACGCGGCGGAATTTGACTGGACGCAGGCGCAGCTGGCGTTCTTTGCCGCCGGTGCGGAAGCCAGCGCCACCTATGTAGAAGAAGCCACCAACTCCGGCTGCCTGGTTATCGACCTCAGCGGCCTGTTTGCGCTGGAGCCGGACGTACCGCTGGTGGTACCGGAAGTGAACCCGTTTGTGCTGGCCGACTACCGCAACCGTAACGTGATTGCCGTGCCGGACAGCCAGACCAGCCAGCTGCTGGCCGCGCTGAAGCCGCTGATTGATGACGGCGGCCTGTCGCGCATCAACGTCACCAGCCTGATCTCCGCCTCCGCTCACGGTAAAAAGGCCGTCGACGCGCTGGCCGGGCAGAGCGCCAAATTGCTCAACGGTATGCCGATCGACGAAGACGATTTCTTCGGTCGCCAGCTGGCTTTCAACATGCTGCCGATGCTGCCGGACCGCGAAGGCGCGGTGCGCGACGAGCGCCGTATCGTTGATCAGGTGCGCAAAATCATGCAGGACGACGGGCTGATGATCTCCGCCAGCTGCATTCAGTCGCCGGTGTTCTACGGCCATGCGCAGATGGTGACCTTCGAAGCGATGCGCCCGCTGTCGGCGGAAGAAGCGCGTGACGCCTTTGCGCGCGGCGAAGATATCGTGCTCTCCGAAGAGAGCGAGTTCCCAACTCAGGTCGGCGATGCTACCGGCAGCGCGCATCTTTCCGTAGGCTGCGTGCGTAACGATTACGGCATGCCGGAGCAGGTTCAGTTCTGGTCGGTTGCCGATAACGTCCGCTTTGGCGGCGCGCTGATGGCGGTGAAAGTCGCCGAGAAGCTGGTGCAGGAGTATCTGTACTGATGTCTGAGATGGAGCAACTGCCGGTCTATCGAATTGCGCTGGGCATTGAGTACGACGGCAGCAAATACTATGGCTGGCAGCGGCAAAATGAAGTGCGCAGCGTGCAGGAGAAGCTGGAAAAGGCGCTCTCGCAGGTGGCCAACGAGCCGATTAACGTCTTCTGCGCCGGTCGTACCGACGCGGGCGTTCACGGCACGGGGCAGGTTGTGCACTTCGAAACCCACGCGGCGCGTAAAGATGCGGCGTGGACGCTCGGCGTAAATGCGAATTTACCTGGTGACATTGCGGTGCGTTGGGTGAAAGCTGTTCCCGACGATTTTCACGCGCGCTTCAGCGCGACGGCGCGCCGCTACCGCTACGTGATTTATAACCACCGGCTGCGTCCGGCGGTGCTGAGTCAGGGGGTGACGCACTATCACCAGCCGCTGGACGCCGAGCGCATGCACCGCGCGGCGCAAAGCCTGCTGGGCGAAAACGACTTCACTTCGTTTCGCGCGGTGCAGTGCCAGTCGCGTACGCCGTGGCGTAATCTCATGCACATTAACGTGACCCGTTACGGTGCTTATATTGTTGTGGATATCAAGGCGAACGCCTTTGTACACCACATGGTAAGGAATATTGTTGGCAGCCTGATGGAAGTTGGCGCAGGAAACCAGCCGGAGAGCTGGATTGCAGAACTGTTGGCGGCAAAAGACAGGACGCTTGCCGCCGCAACGGCGAAAGCGGAAGGGCTGTATCTGGTGGCGGTGGACTACCCCGCGCACTTTGCGCTGCCTTCCGTGCCGATGGGCCCGCTTTTCCTGGCGGACTAACGTAGTCATTTGGGGCTAAACAATATGGATCTTATCCGTTTTTTAATTGATTTCATTCTGCACATTGATGTGCATCTGGCGGAGCTGGTCGCGCAGTATGGCGTCTGGGTGTATGCCATTCTGTTCCTGATTTTGTTCTGTGAAACGGGGCTGGTGGTGACACCGTTTCTGCCGGGCGATTCGCTGCTGTTTGTGGCCGGTGCGCTCTCCGCGCTGCCGACCAACGACATCAACGTGCACCTGATGGTGGTGCTGATGGTGATCGCGGCGATTATTGGCGATGCGGTGAACTACACCATCGGCAAGCTGTTCGGCGAGAAGCTGTTCAGCAATCCGGATTCGAAAATTTTCCGGCGCAGCTACCTGGATAAGACTCACGCCTTCTACGATAAACATGGTGGGAAAACCATTATTCTGGCGCGATTTGTCCCCATCGTCAGAACATTTGCGCCCTTTGTGGCGGGAATGGGCCACATGTCCTATCGTCATTTTGCGCTCTATAACGTCGCGGGCGCGCTGCTGTGGGTGCTGTTGTTCACCTACGCAGGCTATCTGTTCGGCGACCTGCCGGTGGTGCAAGAGAACCTGAAGCTGCTGATTGTGGCTATCATCGTTCTGTCGGTGCTGCCGGGGGTAATCGAAGTGATTCGCCACCGTCGCAAGGCGGCGAAACAGGCAAAATAAACCCTGCACACGGGGCACGATTCAGCCGTGCCCTGTTACGACATGTTTCGCGGTTCGACCACTTTTTTATGCCAAGTTTCGGGCTGTTATGTTTTAATGTGCAACATTCATGGTCTATGAAGGGGAAAAGTGGCATTATGCGCGGCCCCTTAATGGCAAAACTGGCATCGACCAGGTTCAGGCAGAAAGGTTATCAATGAGCTGGATTGAACGAATTAAAAGCAACATCACACCTACCCGCAAGGCGAGCATCCCGGAAGGGGTATGGACCAAGTGCGATAGCTGTGGTCAGGTTTTGTATCGCGCCGAGCTGGAGCGTAACCTCGAGGTTTGCCCGAAGTGCGATCACCACATGCGTATGTCAGCGCGTAATCGCCTGCATAGCCTGTTGGATGAAGGGTCCCTGGTAGAACTGGGTAGCGAACTTGAGCCGAAAGACGTGCTGAAGTTCCGTGACTCTAAAAAGTATAAAGATCGTCTGGCTTCCGCTCAGAAAGAGACGGGTGAGAAAGACGCGCTGGTAGTCATGAAGGGTACCCTGCATGAGATGCCGGTTGTCGCGGCGGCCTTCGAGTTTTCCTTTATGGGCGGCTCGATGGGTTCTGTCGTCGGCGCGCGCTTCGTCCGTGCCGTTGAGCAGGCGCTGGAAGACAACTGCCCGCTGATCTGCTTCTCCGCCTCCGGCGGCGCGCGCATGCAGGAAGCGCTGATGTCTCTGATGCAGATGGCAAAAACCTCCGCTGCGCTGGCGAAAATGCAGGAACGCGGTTTACCGTATATTTCCGTGCTGACCGACCCAACCATGGGCGGCGTCTCCGCCAGCTTCGCGATGCTGGGCGACCTGAACATCGCGGAACCGAAAGCGCTGATCGGCTTTGCCGGCCCACGCGTTATCGAACAGACCGTGCGTGAGAAACTGCCGCCGGGCTTCCAGCGCAGTGAGTTCCTCATCGAAAAAGGGGCGATCGACATGATCGTTCGCCGCCCGGAAATGCGTCTCAAGCTGGCCAGCATTCTGGCGAAGCTGATGAATCTCCCGGCACCGAATCCGGACGCGCCGCGCGAAAGCGTGGTGGTACCGCCGGTACCGGATCAGGAACCAGAGGCCTGATAATATCGAGGGCAGGGCCAGCTGGCTCTGCCCTTTTGCTTTTATTGTATTCACCGTTGAAAGTTGCGGGCACCATGGACAAACATCTTATTCCTCAGGCCACGTCGCCCCTGGCTACGTGGCTTTCTTATCTGGAAAACCTCCATTCAAAAACCATCGATCTGGGGCTGGCGCGCGTCAGCCTGGTCGCCGGGGCGCTCGACGTACTGCAACCGGCGCCGTTTGTGTTTACCGTTGCGGGCACCAACGGCAAAGGTACCACCTGCCGCACGCTGGAAACCATTCTGATGGCCGCCGGTTATAAGGTTGGCGTGTACAGCTCGCCGCACCTGGTGCGCTACACCGAGCGCGTGCGTGTGCAGGGGGAAGAGCTGGCGGAAAGCGCGCATACCGCGTCGTTTGCCGCGATTGAAGCCGCGCGTGGCGACACCTCGCTGACCTATTTTGAATACGGTACGCTCTCGGCGCTGTGGCTGTTTAAGCAGCAGCAGGTTGACGTGGCGATTCTGGAAGTTGGCCTCGGCGGACGGCTGGACGCGACCAATATTGTCGATGCCAGCGTCGCGGTGGTGACCAGCATCGCGCTGGACCACACCGACTGGCTCGGCCCGGATCGGGAAAGTATTGGCCGCGAAAAAGCGGGCGTCTTCCGCGGTGGCCGACCGGCAGTTGTCGGTGAGCCGGATATGCCGCACACTATCGCCGACGTGGCGCGGGAAAAAGGCGCGCAGCTGATGCAGCGCGACGTCGACTGGCGCTATACGGTTGAGGCCCAGAGCTGGACCTTCAGCGACGCTCAGGGCGAACTACGCGATCTGCCCTTACCAAACGTTCCGCAGCCGAATGCCGCCACCGCGCTGGCTGCGCTGCGCGCCAGCAAGCTGAAGGTGAGCGAAGAGGCCATTCGCGAGGGCATCGCCAGCGCGATTCTGCCAGGCCGTTTCCAGACCATCCAGCAGCAACCGCGGGTGATTCTCGACGTGGCGCATAATCCGCATGCCGCAGGCTACCTTGCCGGGCGTCTCAAATCATTGCCGAAAACCGGGCGAGTGCTGGCGGTTATTGGTATGCTGCATGATAAGGACATCGCCGGTACGCTGGCGTGTCTGGAAAGCGTTGTCGACAGCTGGTACTGTGCCCCTCTTGAAGGGCCGCGCGGTGCGACGGCAGAGCAGCTGCACGAACATCTGCGCGCGGGCGCGGTGTACGACAGCGTGGCGCAGGCGTGGCATGCCGCGATGGCGGACGCCGCGCCGGAAGATACGGTGCTGGTGTGTGGGTCCTTCCACACGGTAGCGCATGTGATGGAAGAGCTGGACGCGGGGAGAGCCGGTGGCAAGTAAGTTTCAGAACCGTCTTGTCGGGACGATAGTGTTAGTTGCGCTGGGGGTTATCGTGCTGCCAGGGCTGCTTGATGGGCAAAAAAAACATTATCAGGATGAGTTTGCGGCGATCCCGCTGGTGCCGAAGCCTGGCGACCGTGACGAGCCTGATATGCTGCCGACGGCGACGCAGGCGCTGCCTGCGCAGCCGCCGGAAGGCGCGGCGGAAGAAATTCGGGCCGGCGATGCCGCCGCACCGTCGCTCGACTCCAGCCGTCTGGCAGTGAACGGCAACGGCGATCTGGAGCAGATCCCGCCGACCGCCGAGCCGCCGAAACCGAAGCCGGTTGAAAAACCGAAGCCGAAACCGCAGCCGGTGACCGAACAGGTTGCCGCCACAACGCCGCCGCCAAAAGCCGCGCCGGAAGAGAAGCCGGCGCCGGTGGGTAAAGCCTACGTAGTGCAGCTCGGCGCGCTGAAGAACGCCGACAAGGTTAACGAGATCGTGGCTAACCTGCGCGGTGCGGGCTATCACGCTTTCACGTCGCCTTCGACGCCGGTTCAGGGTAAAATTACCCGTATTCTGGTTGGTCCGGATGCCTCGAAAGATAAGCTGAAAGGTTCGCTTGGCGAGCTGAAGCAGCTGTCGGGGCTGAGCGGCGTGGTGATGGGGTATACGCCAAACTAAGGCGTGGGGTTTTCCCCTCACCCCGGCCTCTCCCCAAAGGGGCGAGGGAGCAAGTCGGCGCGAAGCTCATCGACGGCTCCCTAAGGTCCCCTCTCCCCTCTGGGGAGAGGGTTAGGGTGAGGGGCCCAGACAACGCCAAAAGCGACCAGAAAAACGATGGCGTTGAACATTTTTTCAGCGCCATTTTTTATTTATGCCAGGGAAGGAAATCCCTACGCAAACGTTTTCTTTTTCTGTTAGAATGCGCCCGAACTGGATGACAGGGCGTAGAATCGTGGGACATTTATGGTCTGGATTGATTACGCCATTATCGCGGTGCTGGGCTTTTCTTGCTTAGTGAGCCTTATCCGTGGCTTCGTTCGTGAAGCGCTATCGTTGGTAACGTGGGGTTGTGCTTTTTACGTGGCCAGCCATTACTACACCGACCTGTCTGTCTGGTTTACGGGCTTTGAAGACGAACGGGTTCGAAATGGGATTGCTATTGCGGCGCTGTTTATCGTGACGCTCATCGTCGGCGCTATCGTCAACTACGTGATAGGCCAACTGGTGGAGAAGACCGGTTTGTCAGGTACCGACAGGGTATTGGGGGTCTGCTTCGGCGCGCTGCGCGGGGTGCTGATTATCGCCGCTATCCTGTTTTTCCTCGACACCTTTACCGGCATGGCAAAAAGCGAAGACTGGCAGCAGTCGCAGTTTATTCCCTATTTTTCGCCGGTTATCAGATGGTTTTTTGAATACCTTCAAAGCTCGTCAAGTTTCTTGCCCAAAGTATAAGCTTTGGGTCGTTGCTTAACGAGGAAAAGACGTATGTGCGGTATTGTCGGTATCGCCGGTGTCATGCCGGTAAACCAGTCGATTTATGATGCGCTAACGGTGCTGCAGCACCGTGGACAGGATGCCGCTGGCATCATCACCATTGATGCCAACAACTGCTTCCGGTTGCGCAAGGCCAACGGCCTGGTGAGCGATGTCTTTGAAGCCCGCCACATGCAGCGTATGCAGGGCAATATGGGTATTGGCCACGTGCGTTACCCAACGGCGGGCAGCTCCAGCGCCTCTGAGGCTCAGCCTTTCTACGTGAACTCCCCGTACGGCATTACGCTGGCGCATAACGGTAACCTGACCAATGCGCATGAGTTACGTCAGAAGCTGTTTGAAGAAAAACGCCGCCACATCAACACCACCTCTGATTCAGAAATCCTGCTCAATATCTTCGCCAGCGAGCTGGATAACTTCCGCCATTATCCGCTGGAAGCCGACAACATCTTCGCCGCTATCGCCGCGACTAACCGCCAGATTCGCGGTGCGTACGCCTGCGTGGCGATGATTATCGGCCACGGCATGGTCGCCTTCCGCGACCCGAACGGTATCCGTCCGCTGGTGCTGGGTAAACGCGACGTGGGCGATGGCCGTACCGAGTATATGGTCGCTTCCGAAAGCGTCGCGCTGGATACCCTGGGCTTTGAGTTCCTGCGCGACGTGGCGCCGGGCGAAGCAATTTACATCACCGAGAAAGGGCAGCTGTTTACGCGTCAGTGCGCCGATAACCCGGTCAGCAACCCGTGCCTGTTCGAATACGTCTACTTTGCGCGTCCGGACTCCTTTATCGACAAAATCTCCGTCTACAGCGCCCGTGTGAACATGGGCACCAGGCTGGGCGAGAAGATTGCGCGCGAGTGGGAAGATCTGGATATCGACGTGGTGATCCCGATTCCGGAAACCTCCTGCGATATCGCACTGGAAATCGCCCGTATTCTGGGTAAACCGTACCGCCAGGGCTTCGTGAAAAACCGCTACGTTGGCCGCACCTTTATCATGCCGGGCCAGCAGCTGCGCCGTAAATCCGTGCGCCGCAAGCTGAACGCCAACCGCGCGGAGTTTCGTGATAAGAACGTACTGCTGGTGGACGATTCCATCGTGCGCGGCACCACCTCCGAGCAGATTATCGAGATGGCGCGCGAAGCCGGGGCGAAGAAGGTTTACCTGGCCTCTGCGGCACCGGAAATTCGTTTCCCGAACGTTTACGGTATCGACATGCCGACCGCCAACGAACTGATCGCTCACGGGCGTGAAGTGGATGAGATTCGCCAGATCATCGGCGCCGACGGTCTTATCTTCCAGGATCTCGACGATCTGATTGACGCGGTGCGTGCGGAAAACCCGGACATTCAGCAGTTTGAATGCTCGGTGTTTAACGGTGTGTACGTGACCAAAGACGTTGACCAGGCGTATCTCGATTTCCTCGACTCACTGCGTAACGACGATGCGAAAGCCGTTCAGCTGCAGAATGAAGTAGAGAATTTAGAGATGCATAACGAAGGGTAAGTCCTGTAGCCAGCGGTGTCTCGCCGCTGGCTTGTTTTATTGCCGTATCACACCAAAACGGATCCCATATTTTTGTACCTTATAGTTGAGCGTTGTCCGCGAAACATTAAGGTGACGCGCCGCCGCCGCGATATTTCCCTGATAAGTATCGAGTGCCGTTTCAATCAGCCCCCTTTCGTAGCTTGCAACCCGCTCCTCCAGAGAGCCCTCATTGCCCTGTTCGATAGGAGGGATGTGGTTAACGGTTGCGGGATTATCCGTTATACCTAAATTAAGTTCTTCTTCTTCAAAGACAATTTTTTTCAGCATACCATCGGTTTCCTGCATGATCATGCTGCGGACAATCGCATTCTCCAGCATCCTGACGTTACCCGGCCATGCGTGTCCAAGAAGTGCGATACGTGCGGATTCGCTGAGGCCATGAATATCTTGCGGTACCTCGCGTCGATACTTATCGATGAAATAGTTCGCGAGCAACGGGATGTCTTCTGGACGTGTACGTAGCGGCGGTAGGGTGAGCATGCCGACGTTCAGCCGATAAAAGAGGTCTGCGCGCAAACGCCCCTGCTGAATTAACTGCATGGGTGCTTCATTCATTGCCGCAATAATCCGGACGTCAGAATGAATCGGCTGCTGGCCACCGAGTCGCCAGAAAGTCTTGTCCTGTAAAAAGCGCAGGAGCTTGCTTTGCATCTCAATGGGCATCGCGTTCAGTTCATCGAGGAACAGTGTACCTCCGTTGGCGAGCTCTAGATAACCCTGGCTATTTTCTGCGCCGGTGTAGGCACCGCGCAGGGTGCCGAAAAGGGTGCTTTCAACCAGAGTAGGCGGCAGAGCACCGCAGTTCAGGGCGATGAAGGGTTTGTCAGCACGCGTGCTGCATTGGTGAATCAGGCGTGAAAAGAGCTCTTTGCCTGTTCCCGTTTCCCCGACAATGGTCACGGGAATATTGCTCACTGCCAGCCGTTTTGCTTTGGCGATATTACTCAGCATCTCTGGGCTTTCGGTAATAATCGCGTGCTGTTTTTCGTGATTATCGGAATAAAGAAGATGGTTTAGCTCAACGACCTGCTCCTGTAGGCGCCTGACGCCAGACATATTTCGCCCAATTTCGATGACGCCTATCATATCGCCCTGGCTGGAATAGAGCGGGGCGGTGGTGTGCTGGTAATCGACGGCCTGGCCACGAGCATTGTAATAAATCTGGTAGTGACCAATGTATTCCACCCCCTCTTTCAGCGAGGAAAGCATGGTGCTCTGGTTCTCTTTCATATTCGGGTACACATCCAGCATATGCTTACCCATCGCCTGTTTAATGCTGTACCCGTCCAGATCCGCGCTTTCCTGGTTGTAGTAGATGTATTCCCCTCGCTCATTAATCACTGCCAGTGGCTGGTGTATCAGGTCGAAAAATCGGGAAAACATCTTGAGTGCAGTCGCTAGCTCTTCGTTAGTGGATGCCATGTGAAATTTTATTCCCTCCCTAATAAATAACCCTATTTTATAAGTGACAAATTTTCGTCGTTGTGATGAATAACACACTCAATGACGAAAATAATAAAACGCGTTAAAAAATAACTAATTGATTTTACTGTATAAATCATGTGGCACGGTTGTTGCTTTATATCCATCATCAAAGTGTGGGTTTTTATGGTGAACATAAAGCAGAGGATGTTATGACTGACATGAACATTGAAAATTACAATCAATTACGTAGCAAAGTCGTGGAGGGCGATCGCCGCTTTCAGCAAAAAGATGGGCATCTTTGTTTCGAAGGGGTGGATCTGGATGCCCTTGCACAGAAGTATCCCACGCCGTTCTATGTTTTCTCTGAACCTGAGATCATTCGCAATATCAGCGAAATTCAGCAGGCTTTTGCTGCGCATAAAAAAACGAAAACGTTCTTTGCATCAAAAACCTGTTCCGTCATGGGGGTTTTAAAGGCGATCCACGACGCGGGTATCTGCGCGGAAGCTAACTCGCAGTACGAAGTGCGTAAATGCCTGGAAATTGGCTTTCGTGGCGACCAGATTGTGTTTAACGGCGTAGTGAAAAAACCGGCCGACCTGGAATATGCAATTGCCAACGATCTCTATCTGATTAACGTCGATAGCCTGTATGAACTGGACCATATCGATGCTATTTCCAGAAAGCTGAAGAAGGTCGCTAATGTTTGTGTGCGCGTAGAACCCAATGTTCCATCCGCCACGCATGCCGAGCTGGTGACGGCTTTCCATGCCAAATCAGGGCTGGATCTGGAACAGGCGGAAGAAACCTGTCGGCGCATCCTTGAGATGCCTTATGTCCACTTACGCGGTTTGCACATGCACGTAGGCGATCAGGTTCCGGAATCTGAACCGTTTGCAAAAGCCACCAAAGTGCTGGTCGATGAGTCTCGTCGCCTGGAAGAGGTGCTGGGCATTAAGTTTGATCTGATTAATGTCGGCGGCGGGATTCCGGTTCCTTATAAATATGATGAAGAAAACGGCGATCCGCTGAAAGATAATATGTACGCCGGGATTACTGCACAGGATTTTGCCGATGCGGTGATTAGCGAAGTCCATAAATGGCGCACGGATGTGGAGATCTGTATTGAACCGGGACGTAAAGTGACCGGTTCAGCCGCGGTCCTGCTAACGGAAGTCGCCTGCGAAAAACGGAAAACCAATTACGATCTCAACGGCAATGTAGAGTGCCATGTTGAATGGAAATTTGTTGATGCCGGATACAGCATTCTTTCCGATAGCCAGCACTTCGACTGGTTCTTCTACGTTTATAACGCCTCACGCATTACGCAAGCGCACGATGCATGGATTAAGCTTGCCGGCCCATTATGTGATGGTGGTGACTATTTCCATATGGGGGTAAAAGGTGAAGAGTTTCTGATGCCGGAAACCACCGTGCCGGGCGATATTGTGGCATTCCTGGATGCAGGTGCTTATACCATTGAAAGTCAGACCGTTTATAACAACCGCCCACGTTCAGCCGTTGTGATGATAGATAAAGAGGGTAATGACCGCTTAATCCGCCGGGAAGATACCTACGACGATATGGTCAAGTACGATATTTACTAATTCTGGTTTGTCGGGCTTTAGCACGCGTCTAAAGCCCCTGGATATAACGATTCTGACGGTGCGACAAGTTCCGTACGAATAACAGGAGATGGCCATGAGTAACAACAGTTCTGGCTTACTTGGCATTAAGGACATTGTTTTTATGAATGTCATTGCCATACTAAGTCTACGACAAATACCCAACGTTGCCCCTTACGGCGCTTCAGCAATGCTGTTATGGGTTATTGCGGCATTTTGTCTGTTTTTCCCACTGGCAATGGTGTGTGGTGAGCTTTCTACCGGCTGGCCGAAAGATGGCGGTATTTTTGTCTGGATTAAAGAAGCGTTTGGTAAACGTATTGCGTGGATAGTCGTGGTTTGCTTCCTTTTTTCATGCGTACTGTTCTTCCCACTCATGCTGCAATTTGGTTTTACTGCCCTGGGCTACATGATTGGTAATGGTCTGGCGGAGAATAAAGCCTTTATTGGCATCGGATCAGCCGTTATATTTTGGTTGCTGACGCTGATGAATATTCGCGGTATGGAATGGACTAAAATCATTAATAGCGTGAGCGCCTGGTGCGGCGTATTTATTCCGTCTGCTATTTTGATTATTCTGGCCATTGTCTGGTTAGCCACCGGGCATCCGATGCAAACGGACTATGCAACAGCGGCAAACTGGGTGCCAGATCTGAGTCATTGGGATACGATAGTGTTCCTATCCAGCATGATGTTCGCGTTTGCAGGGCTGGAAGTGGCGCCGATGATTGCCGGACGCACACGTAATCCACAGCGTGATTTCCCGCGCGCGATGGCCGTGTCCGCCGCAGTGATTGTGGGCATTTACATGGTCGGTACGTGGGCGCTAAACACCCTGCTGCCTGCGGGTAAAACTGATATTGTGGCCGGGGTGATGCAAGCCATGCATTCCGCTGCCGATACGCTGCATATGCCATGGCTGATTCCTGTGATGGCGATCTGCATGTTTTTTGGGGCGCTTGGTCAGATTAACTCCTGGCTTGTTGGCCCTATCTATATGCTTCAGGAAGCTTCCCGTGAGGATAATCTGTTAGGCGATAAAATTGCGCAATTGCATCCGGTATGGAAAACACCTGCCTTTGCGCTTGTCGTACAGGCAATTATTGTCACCGTCCTGTGCTTCTCAACCTTTATCTCCCCGAGCGTTGCCGCGGCATACTGGATGTTAACTGCGCTGACAACCATAACTTATTTTATCCCTTATCTGGTGATGTTCCCTGCGTTCTGGCGCTTGCGTAAGACTCAGCCAGATACCCCAAGAAGCTTTAAAATTCCAGGAACAATCCTTCCCGCTTTGCTGCCTGCGTTGGGCTTTATTTCCATCGCCTTTGCTGTAGCTCTTCTGTTTATTCCACCGTCACAAATTGATATGGGCGGCTACTTTCAATATGCCGGCAAAATTATTGGTGGTGCGCTGTTAGCAGTGCTGGTCGCTGAATGGATTTACCATCGGGCAATGAAACGTAATGCACGTCTGAACGTGGTTGAGGGAAAGTAAAGTGTATATGCCAACTCTGCACATCAATTTACGGAAGCTTGAAGAGAATGCGCGTACCGAAAAAGCACTCTTAGCAAGCAGCGGTATTGAAGTGATGGCGGTAAATAAAGTTTTCGACGGCTGCGTTGAAACTGCACAGGCTGTTTTTGATGGTGGGATCAAGGTTATTGCGGAGTCCCGAACCTATAACCTGAAAAAAATACGTGATATTGGTTGTACCACCTGCCTGCTACGTAGTCCTTGTCTTAGTGAAATTGAAGATGTAGTTCGTTATGCCGATATCAGTTTAAATAGCGAGCCTGTTATTCTGCGCGCGCTCTCGCAGGAAGCGCAGCGTCAGCAAAAAACACATCAGGTTTTACTGATGGTTGATATGGGCGATTTACGCGAAGGTATCTGGTTTAGCGAATATCAAAAAATTCTCTCCACAATTTCTTTGATTAAAGAATTACCTTGTCTGGATCTCTACGGTCTTGGGACTAACTTCAATTGCTATGGCACCGTCCTGCCAACCGTCAAAAACGGCGAGGATTTCCTGGCGCTTGCCGCGCGGCTCGAACAGGACAGCGGCGTTACCATTCGCCGTCTCTCCGCAGGTAACTGTACCAGCTATCACCTATTAGATAAGGGCATCTGGCCGCGCGGGCTGAACCATCTCCGTATTGGCGGACTGCATGAGTTTGGCATCGAATACGTCGAGATGAAATATCTGGATGAGTTTCACCACTCGATAAAACCGGTCGATAAGGCCTGCTCGGATATGTACGTGCTAGAGGCAGAAATTATTGAGCTGAATAGTAAACCGACGGTTCCCGTTGGCGAACTGGGGGTTGATGCCTTTTTGCAAAGTAAAACGTTTGTCGATAGCGGCGTACGCAAACGGGCGCTGCTGGCATTTGGCCGCCAGGATGTTCCATCGGATAACTGTGTTCCCTGTGATGATGGGATCAGCATTCTGGGACAAACCAGCGACCATACGCTTGTGGATATTGAGGCGTGTACCCAGCCGTTACGGGTGGGGGATGTGATTCGCTTTGAGCTGGATTACACCGGGCTGCTAATGGCTTGTCAGACCAAAGGTGTTGCCATGCGATTTACTCGATAAGAAGCACGCTACGGGCAGGGCCCGTAGCGTCATTCCGAATCCTGGAAAAGACAGGGAGAAACCATGAGTACCCTGCAAGAGCCCTCTCTTATTGAGCATAAGGGCAAGCTTCGTCGTAACTTAAAAAAACGTCATCTGTTGATGATGTCCTTAGGTGGCACCATCGGCACGGGATTATTTATCGGTATTGCCGAACCGTTGTATAACGTTGGTCCAGCGGGTACGCTGCTGGCCTATCTTCTGGCCGGCGGAATTATGCTGGCGACCATGATGTGTCTGGGGGAGCTGTCGTGCGCGTTTCCCCATTCAGGTTCTTTCCAGCACTATGCCTTGATTTTTATTCCTCATCCGCTGTGGAGCTATACTATCGGCTGGCTTTACTGGTTCAGCTGGGTCTTTTCTCTGGCTGCCGATTTAACCGCCGCAGGTTTTATCGCGCATCACTATTTCCCCTCCATTCCTGTACATTATTTTTGCCTTATTATCCTTGTTACGTTAACGCTCATTAATCTCTGTTCGGCGAAAAGTTTCGGTGAATGTGAGTATTGGCTTTCAGCCATTAAAGTTTTTGCCATCGTACTGTTTATTGTGGCGGGGGCCGTAATGATCTATTCATTGGCCGGACAAGCCCATTGGCATCCGACGCTGAAAACATCTGCCGGATGGTTTCCACACGGCTGGTGGCAAATTCTGGTCTGTATGACCGTTGTTATCTACTCTTTTCAGGGCGTTGAGTTAGTGGGGAATGCTGCGGGGGAAACTGAGTCACCACAGACTATTTTACCGAAAGTGATTCTTGGCATTGGTATGAGGATCATCTTATTCTATGGCCTGGCTATCGCCATTCTGGCACTGGTGTATCCCCGAGACAGTATCCCCAATGGGCAAAGTCCCTTTGTCTGGGTATTTTCTCATGCGGGGATCCCCGGGGCTGAGGTATTAATGACATTGGTTATTTTTTCTGCTGCGGTATCGGCGGCAAACTCGGCCATTTATGCCAGCTCGCGCATGCTATGGTCGATGGCGGGCGACCGTTTTGCCCCGGCGTGTTTTAGTCGAGTCAGTTGCAATGGCGTGCCGGTAAACGCCATTATGTTGACCGTCGTTCTGGCGCTGGTCTCAATGTTGACGCGTTATATTTCTGCACAGCAGTTTTATCTCTATCTGATAGCGAGTACCGGGCAGGTCGGGTGTCTGGCGTGGATTGTGATTGGCTGGTGCCAGTATCGCTTTCGACGTGCGGTCAATCAGGGAGTGTATTCGCGCAGCTTACTGCGTTACCGATCGCCGTTATTTCCCTGGGTGGCAGGTTTTGTGGTGGTCACCAATATCGCGATTATTATTGGCACCTGGTTTAGCAAGCAGGGGCTGTTGATTATGTTGATCGAACTGCTGTTGATGGCCTGCATTATCGCATCATGGTTTTGCTTCAGGCCCGCGTTGAAATAGGAAAAAGCGTTCCCGCATCGCGAGAACGCTTTACTCTTCAGGACGGATTATGCCTCGTCCACCCAAATCCGCATTTCGCCCTCGCCGCGGTTGGCCCAGCTAAACCACGGAATAAAGGTTAAGGTCTGCTTTTCGGCTGCCGTCTGGCGGTTATCGAAGCTGTACAGCGGCTTATCGCCCTCGGCGGTCTGCACGCGCAGCCCTTCCGCTTGTAGCAACACTTTCCCCTTCAGCACGCCCACGCCCTGAATCTCACGGAACGCGCTTGTTTTTGGCAGCGACAGGTTGTGCAGCTCGGTGCCGTTATCCGCCTCCTCCAGGCAGTAGACCAGCGGCCCGCGCTGAATCGCCACTTTCCCGGCGGCGTGACGCACCAGCGGGTTAGCGTAAACCCGGTGGATGGTCATCGGCAGATGCAGCGTAACCACGTCGCCTTCCTGCCATTGACGGTGCAGGTGCAGATACCCTTTGATGATCTCACCCTGCGCGGCCTCACCGTTCACCTGTACGCGCGGTGCTTCACACCATTCCGGCAGGCGCAGCGCCAGCGTATGCTCGACCGCCCGCGGGTGGTTAAAGCGAATTGTGACCTGCTCATCCCACGGATAGTTGCCCTCAATTTTCAGCGCCAGCGTCCGATCGTTCACCGTAAACTGCGCTTCGCTACCGGCGTAGAAGTTGATAAACAGCGCATCCGGGCGCGGCGTGAAGAGGTAGTGGCCGATGGCGACCAGCGTGCGCGCGATGTTCGGCGGGCAGCAGGCGCAGCCGAACCAGCGCTGACGTACCGGCTTGATGTGGTCGTAAATATGGTTATGCGGAATGCTTTTCGGGTGCGTCTCCAGCGGGTTAACGTAGAAAAAGTGCTTGCCGTCCAGCGCCATGCCGCCGAGAACCGTGTTGTAGAACGCGCGCTCCATCACGTCGGCGTAGTGGGCATCGCCCTCCATCTCCAGCATGCGGCGGGCAAACATCATCAGGCCAATGGAGGCGCAGCTCTCGCCGTAGGCGGTGTCGTTCGGCAGGTCGTAATCGCTGGTGAAGGCTTCGCCGATACCCTGCGAACCGATGCCGCCGGTGATGTACATGCGGCGCTGCACCATATTGTTCCAGATACGCAGGCAGGTCTGACGCTTCTCTTCATCCTGGGTCATGCGCGCAATGTGCGCCAGGCCGGTCATCAGGTACACCGAACGCACCGCGTGGCCGACCGCTTCGTTCTGCTCTGACAGCGGCTTGTGCGCATGGGTGTAGCTTTTATCTTTGATCATGCCCGGCCAGGCATCGCCCCAGCCGATCCAGTGCCGGGTACCGCCACGTTTTTCAAACTCAATATCGTAATAGTACGGCTGCTTACCGCGCTCTTCGACGAAGAAACTGGCTAGCGCCTGATAGCGTGGCTCACGTGTGACTTCATACAGCCGCATCAGCGCCAGCTCGATTTCCGGGTGCCCAGGGTAACCGCGCAGTTGGCCGTCGCTCGGACCAAAAACGGTGTCGATATGGTCGGCGAACCGGCAGGCAATATCCAGCAGACGGCGCTTACCGGTGGCGTTGAAAAACGCCACTGCCGCTTCAAACAGGTGCCCGGCGCAGTACATTTCGTGGCACTCGGCGACGTTAGTCCAGCGCTGGCCCGGCTCTTTAACGGTGTACCAGGTATTGAGATAGCCATCTTCGCACTGCGCTTGCGCCAGCAGCTCAATCACTTCGTCGGCGGTCTGTTCAAGCTGCGCATCCGGCTTCTGGCTCAGCGACCAGGCAACCGCCTCCAGCCATTTAGTCACATCGCTGTCCTGGAAGACCATCCCGTAAAACTCGCCTGGCTCAAGCCCGGCGGCGATACGGTAGTTGGCCAGCGCGTGGCTCGGCTCGGCTTCAGGAATGTTGTCGTTTAACGCTTCCCACTGATAAGGGATCACCACCTCGCGGATCAGCCGCTGGTATTCGCCCAGGAACGGGTCGGTGACGGTAATACGCTTGAGATCGGCTTCAATCACATCAGACTGCATCATGTTTACCTCAGGAAATGTGTGAATGTCTTTGGTGAAGATCGGTAGAAATACGCTTCATCATCGGGCCGTTGAGACGGCACTTCAGCAGGCATAGCGCCAGCGCGAGGTGGAACAGCGCCGGTACCACGCTTTGTAGCAGGGTAATGCCCTGAATTGACGCGGCGGTCTGGTTTTCCAGCCCCGGCTGGTAGGCCACCATAATCAGGATCAGGCTGATAATGCCGCCGGAAGAGGCCCAGGAGAGCTTGATGAAAAACAGGTTAAAGGCGAAGTTCATGCCGGAGGAGCGCACGCCGGTTTTCCATTCGCCGTAGTCGTCGGCGAAGGCCATAATCGAGAAGTGCAGCGGCAGGGTGAAGCCCTGAATCACGCTGTTCACGGCGATGCAAACCAGCCACAGCGTCTGATACTGCGGGCCGGTTGGCAGGAAGTACATGCCCAGCCCGAAAGCGACCAGCACCAGGTTGGTCCAGTAGTAGAGGCGTACCATGTCCACGCGGCGCGAGAGCGGGTTAACGATCACCGCGCCGGCGATCCCGGCAATCGTCAGAACGCCGAAGAACAGCGACATATAGGCGGCGCCGCCCTGCAGGACGTAGGAGATAAAGTACATATAGCCGCCGCGAATGCACAGGATGTTCACCAGCAGGAAGGACATCACCAGCATCATCAGCAGCTGATCGTTTTTACGCAGCCCTTTCAGGTGTTCGCGTAGGGTGAAATTGCCCGCCAGCGACAGCGGCACGCGCTCTTTGACCCAGAAGAAGCACAGCAGGAACATCACCATCCCGATGGTGCACAGCACGGTGACACCGTACTGATAGCCTTTCGCCAGATTGCCGTTACCGAAGTATTCGACCATCCACGGCAGCCCCACGGAGACGAGGAAACCGGCAACGCCGCTGAGCACGAAGCGCCAGGACTGGCAGGACATCACCTGGTCGTGGCGGTTGGTGATGGCGTTAATCAGCGCGCAGTACGGAACGTTGTTGGCGGTATAGCCGATGGAGAGCAGGAAGTAGGTGCCGAAGGCCCAGGCGATTTTGGCGTTAGGGCCCATATCCGGCACGGTAAACGTCAGAATGCCGATGATCCCCAGCGGCACCGCCGTCCACAGCTGCCATGGGCGAAAGCGCCCCCAGCGGCTGCGGGTACGGTCAGCGATGACGCCCATCACCGGGTCGGAGACGGCGTCGAAAATCCTCAGCGTGAAGAACATCGCGCCGACGATAGCCGGGCTCAGGCCAAAGACGTCGGTGTAGAAAAAGAGCAAAAAACCGCTTATCAAATCGGAGATGCAATGCCCGCCGGCATCGCCTAGTCCATAGCCTATTTTTTCGCGGGTAGAGAGCGTCTCTCCCGCATCAACGTTCTGTACATCAGTGTTCAGGTTATCAGCAACGGTCATAACCAATCCTCGGACAGGGGTGATGATTCAAAAAGTCATTACGGCGTATCTCTGACGAATTTTTAGTAAATAACTAACGGCTGTGAGGATAGATCCTGAGCGAAATGCGGGTATATAGCGTACTTTTTAAAGAGTGAATTTGATCTTGTTTTTACTATAAATAAAATAATAATAGTGATATGCGTCACAATAAAGGCGGTTATAATGGCGATACAGGCGAGGCAAGAGCAGTTGTCTGTCTTTTTATTAAAATGTTTAGTAAAAATTAAACTTAATATTGCGAGGAGATCGACCGCTCGTGATACTCTTTGTCCCGTCAGGCGATGAATGAGGTAAAGCGAAAGAATGGCGAAGAAAACCCGAATCAAAGACATTGCCAGCGCATGCGGCGTCTCGATTGCGGCGGTCTCTCGTGCGCTGAAGGGGCAGCCAGGGCTGAGCGATGACACGCGGCAGCGTATTCTGGCGATTGCTCAGGCCGAGGGCTATGACTTCAGCCGGCTGCGCAGCGGGCGTATCAAGCGGCTGCTGTTTTTGCTACACCGCGAGCACAATATCGCCAGCGCTTTGCCGTTCTACTCTACGGTGATGTTGGGCGTGGCGGACGCCTGCCGCGAGAACGACATTGCGATGAGCTTCCAGCCGATTGGCCCGGAAGACGCGGTGGCGGATCTGATTAATCTGCACCAGCCGGACGCGCTGATCTGCGCGGGATATCTGGAGCCGGAGGTGCTGGCCGAGCTGCGTCAGGCGGCGCTGCCGGTGGCGCTGGTCGACCTGTGGGCGGCCGACTTTCCCTGCGTGAACCCGGACAACTACCACGGCGGCTTTGTGGCAACGCGCCATCTGCTGGAGCAGGGGAGAACGCGCATCGCGTTTCTGGGCACGTCTCAGCGCCACTACAGTATTCGCCAGCGCGTCGAGGGCTACCAGCAGGCGTTATTCGATGCCGGACTGGCTCTGCCTGAGGCCTACCGTATTGAGGTGCCGCCGGTGAAAGATATCGAGCAGGCGCTGGTGGAAGGGATGTCGCAGCTGCTGGCGCTGGCGCAGCCGCCGGATGCGATTTTTGCCTACAACGACGTGGCGGCGCTGGTGGCGATGCGTGAATGCGCACGCCGGGGAATTCGCGTGCCGGAAGACGTGGCGATTGTCGGTTTCGATGATATCGATGCCGCGGCCTGGGCGCATCCGCCGCTTTCGACGGTGGCGGTCGATAAACGCGAGCTGGGGCGCGATGCCTTCCAGCTGCTGCTCAACGAAGAGAGCGAAAGAAACCTGCTGCTGCCGGTTCGTCTGGTGGCGCGCGAAAGCTCGGTAACCGACGCCAGCGCATCACGGTTGCGTCTGGCACCATAATCCGGCAAAGTTGGCGCCATTAGGGCAACAGGGCGGTCTGCGTGAAACGACTCATCATTGGAATCTCCGGCGCCAGCGGCGCCATTTACGGCGTACGTCTGCTTGAGGTGCTGCAATCTGTAGCGGATGTCGAAACGCACCTGGTGTTGAGCCAGGCGGCGCGGCAGACGCTGGCGCTGGAAACCGACCTCTCGCTGCGTGAAGTGCAGGCGCTGGCCGATGTGGTGCACGATGCGCGCGATATCGCCGCCAGCATCTCCTCCGGCTCGTTCAAAACCGCAGGCATGGCGATTTTACCTTGTTCCATCAAAACCCTTTCCGGCATCGTGAACAGCTACACCGACGGCCTGCTGACGCGCGCTGCCGACGTGGTGCTGAAAGAACGCCGCCCGCTGGTGCTGTGCGTGCGGGAAACGCCGCTGCATCTGGGGCATCTGCGGCTGATGACCCAGGCGGCGGAAATGGGCGCGGTTATCATGCCGCCGGTCCCGGCCTTCTATCATCGCCCGCAGACGCTGGATGACGTGATCAACCAGACCGTCAACCGGGTGCTCGATCAGTTTGATATCGCGCTGCCGGACGATCTGTTCACCCGCTGGTCAGGCGCCTGACCGGGTAGCAAAAGCGCACGTTATGTATCTTTTGCCCTGTTTCAGGGCAAATCTGCAACGCCGATCAAATCCTCGCTATTTAATCATCCCGATTGTGGTTTTGTGCTCGATTTATACGCTGCCGCTGATATCTTTCCTCTTGCTCACCTTTTGTTATCTTCTTATTAACATATTTAACGTCGTTTAGCGGTAAGACGGAAAATATGGCACAGAAGATGCAGTACAAGGCTGGCAAGCACAACACAACATAACGATATCGCAGTTCACAACATCACGATTTCATAGGGGAACGTATGAAGAAGACGGTTCTTGCTCTCTCTTTACTGCTGGGTCTCAGCAGCGCCGCCAGCGTTTTTGCCGCACTGCCGCAGAGCATTCGCATCGGTACCGATACCACCTACGCACCGTTCTCATCGAAAGATGCCAAAGGCGATTTTATTGGCTTTGATATCGATCTGGGCAACGAAATGTGTAAACGCGCCAGCATCAAGTGTACCTGGGTGGGGAGCGACTTTGACGCGCTGATCCCTTCGCTGAAAGCGAAGAAAATCGATGCCATTATCTCTTCATTGTCCATTACCGAAAAACGCCAGCAGGAGATCGCCTTCTCCGACAAGCTGTATGCCGCGGATTCACGGCTGATCGCCGCAAAGGGCTCGGCAATTAAGCCGACGCTGGACGGGCTGAAAGGCAAGCATATCGGCGTGCTGCAGGGCTCTACGCAGGAAGCCTATGCCAATGAAAACTGGCGCAGCAAAGGCGTTGACGTTGTCGCCTATCAGAACCAGGACCTGATCTACTCGGATATGGCCGCCGGGCGTCTTGATGCCGCGTTCCAGGACGAAGTCGCCGCCAGCGAAGGCTTCCTGAAGCAGCCCGCCGGGAAAGATTTTGACTTTGCCGGCCCGTCGGTGAAAGACAAAAAATACTTCGGCGACGGCACGGGCGTGGGCCTGCGCAAAGACGACGTCGAGCTGAAGGCGGCGCTGGATAAAGCGCTGGCGGAGTTGCGTGCCGACGGCACCTACGACAAGATGGCGAAGAAGTATTTCAACTTTAACGTCTACGGCGACTAAACCGGCAGAGGTATCATCATGGTGCATGAATGTTGCGATGCACCATGATGGTGCGTTTTTTGCTCGAAAGTTGCGCATGGTTGCATAATTAAGCATTTTTAATGAGAAAAAAGCCAGCCGGAAGGGCAGAATACTTTGCCTTGATGGGCCGAAAGATGGCACGATAACTGCTCAGATAATTTCTAAAAACCCACAAGAATTTCGGTCTGTTGAGGATGATTATGAAAAAACTGGCGTTGTCGCTTTCTCTGGTCTTAGCGCTTGCTTCTGCTTCAAGCGCATTTGCAGCAATCCCGCAAAAAGTGCGTATCGGTACTGACCCAACGTACGCGCCGTTCGAGTCGAAAAATGCCCAGGGTGAATTAGTGGGTTTTGACATTGATCTGGCAAAAGAGCTGTGTAAGCGCATCCAGGCACAATGTACCTTCGTGGAGAACCCGCTGGACGCCCTGATCCCCTCGCTGAAAGCGAAGAAAATCGATGCCATCATGTCATCGCTGTCGATCACCGAAAAACGTCAGCAGGAAATCGCCTTTACCGACAAACTGTACGCCGCCGACTCGCGTCTGGTGGTGAGAAAAGGTTCCCCGGTTACGCCGGATCTCGCTACGCTGAAAGGCAAGCGCGTGGGCGTGCTGCAGGGCACCACGCAGGAAACCTACGGTAACGAGCACTGGGCGCCGAAAGGAATTGAAATTGTCTCCTATCAGGGCCAGGACAATATCTACTCCGACCTGACCGCCGGTCGTATCGACGCGGCGTTCCAGGACGAAGTGGCGGCGAGCGAAGGTTTCCTGAAGCAGCCTATCGGTAAAGACTACCAGTTCGGCGGCCCGTCGATTAAAGACGAGAAGCTGTTTGGCGTGGGCACCGGTATGGGCCTGCGTAAAGACGACACTGAACTGCTGAACGCGCTGAACAAGGCGTTTGCGGAAATGCGTGCTGACGGCACCTACGACAAGCTGGCGAAGAAGTACTTCGATTTTAACGTTTACGGCGAATAATCATCACGAGTAACCCATCGCTTCGCACGCACGAGGCGATGGGCGCAAAGACAGGACTGGCAGCATGCTGTACGGGTTTTCACAGGTAATTTTTCAGGGCGCCCTTGTCACCCTTGAGCTGGCCGTCAGCTCAGTGGTTCTGGCCGTGCTTATTGGTCTGGTCGGCGCGGGAGCCAAGCTCTCCCGAAATCGCGTACTGGCGTTAATTTTTGAGGGCTACACCACGCTGATTCGCGGGGTGCCCGACTTAGTGCTGATGCTGCTGATCTTTTATGGTCTGCAGATGGCGCTCAACGTTATCACGGACTCGCTCGGCATCGGGCAGTTCGATATCGACCCGATGATCGCCGGGATCATCACCCTGGGTTTTATCTACGGCGCGTACTTCACCGAAACCTTCCGCGGCGCGTTTATGGCGGTGCCTAAAGGGCATATTGAAGCCGCCACCGCCTTCGGTTTTACCGGCGGGCAAACCTTCCGCCGCATTCTGTTTCCGGCCATGATGCGCTACGCGCTGCCGGGGATCGGCAATAACTGGCAGGTGATCCTCAAAGCCACCGCGCTGGTGTCGCTGCTGGGGTTGGAAGATGTCGTTAAAGCGACCCAGCTTGCCGGGAAAAGCACCTGGGAACCGTTCTATTTTGCCATCGTCTGTGGCTTGATTTATCTCCTGTTTACTACCGTTTCCAATGGCGTGTTGCTGCTGCTCGAACGCCGCTATTCCGTGGGCGTTAAGAGGGCTGACCTGTGATTGAGATTATTCAGGAATACTGGAAAGCGCTGCTGTGGAGCGACGGCTACCGCTTTACCGGCGTGGCGATCACCCTGTGGCTGCTGGTGCTGTCGGTGGTGATGGGCGGCATCATGGCGCTGTTTCTGGCCATTGCCCGCGTCTCGAGCAACAAATACATTAAGTTTCCGGTGTGGCTGTTCACCTATATTTTTCGCGGTACGCCGCTGTATGTACAGCTGCTTGTGTTCTACTCCGGCATGTATACGCTGGAAATCGTTAAGGGCACCGAGCTGCTGAACGCCTTTTTCCGCAGCGGCCTGAACTGCACGGTGCTGGCCTTAACGCTCAACACCTGCGCCTACACCACCGAGATTTTCGCCGGGGCGATTCGCTCGGTACCGGCGGGGGAAATTGAAGCGGCGCGCGCCTACGGCTTCTCATCGTTTAAGCTCTATCGCTGTATTATTTTACCGTCGGCGCTGCGCATCGCGCTGCCCGCCTACAGCAATGAGGTGATCCTGATGCTGCACTCGACGGCGCTGGCGTTCACCGCCACCGTCCCCGATCTGCTGAAGATTGCCCGCGATATCAACTCGGCAACCTATCAGCCGTTTACCGCCTTCGGCATTGCGGCGGTGCTTTATTTGATTATCTCTTATGTGCTGATTCGCCTGTTCCGCAAAGCGGAAAAGCGCTGGCTACAGCATATGAAACCGACTTCTACGCACTGAGAACATGATGGCTGATAAAAAACTTAACGTAATCGACCTGCACAAACGCTACGGCGAGCACGAGGTGCTGAAGGGCGTGTCGCTGAAGGCGTCCGCTGGTGACGTCATCAGCATTATCGGTTCGTCGGGCTCGGGTAAAAGTACCTTCCTGCGCTGCATTAACTTTCTGGAAAAGCCGAGTGAAGGCACGATTATCGTCAACGGGCAAAATATTGGCCTGGTGCGCGATAATGACGGCCAGCTGAAGGTGGCCGATAAGAACCAGCTGCGTCTGCTGCGTACGCGCCTGACCATGGTCTTCCAGCACTTCAATCTGTGGAGCCACATGACGGTGCTGGAAAACGTGATGGAAGCGCCGATTCAGGTGCTGGGCCTGAGCAAGCAGGAGGCGCGGGAGCGGGCGGTGAAGTATCTGGCGAAGGTGGGTATCGACGAGCGCCAGCAGGGTAAGTATCCGGTGCATCTGTCCGGCGGTCAGCAGCAGCGCGTTTCTATTGCCCGCGCTTTGGCGATGGAGCCGGAAGTGCTGCTGTTTGACGAGCCGACTTCCGCGCTCGATCCTGAGCTGGTGGGTGAAGTGCTGCGCATCATGCAGCAGCTGGCGGAAGAGGGCAAAACCATGGTGGTGGTGACCCACGAAATGGGCTTTGCGCGCCACGTCTCTTCGCACGTTATCTTCCTCCATCAGGGGAAAATTGAAGAGGAAGGAAACCCGGAAGCGGTATTTGGCAACCCGAAAAGCCCGCGCTTGCAGCAGTTCCTCAGCGGCGCGCTGAAATAATTACGCTCGCCCTCACGAATGAGTGAGGGCGTTTTCCCGCCGGTACACCCAGTCGTCAAAGTACTCGCCGTTAAGCTGATAGGCTTTTTCCAGCACCTGCGTGCGCGTGAAACCGTGCTTTTCCAGCAGATGCGCCGAACTCTGATTATCACCCAGTACCCAGGCATTAATCGCCCACAGCGAGAGCTGCTGAAAACCGTAGTCGCAAATTGCCGCCAGCGCCTCGCTGGCATAGCCTTTGCCCTGCGCCTGCGGTAATAGCGCGTAGCCAACATCGGCCTCATGCGGGTTTTTGCTGCTGACGCGCAGGCCAATATCACCCAGCGGCGTTCCCTCGGCATCGCGGATCACGAAAATCCCCGCTTCCCGGCAGCGCGCATTAAACACCGTCCGTATCGCCGCTTCATCCAGCACTTCGCCCATATAGCGCATCACCTCGCGGTTTTGTCGCAGCTGTAAAAAGAAGGGCCAGTCGTGTTCATTGAAGGGGGAAAGCTGTAGCCGTGAAGTGGTGATGATTGCCATAAGAGTGCCATTGCGCGAAATCGTAAGGGATAACCTTAGCACCAGAAAACGAGTGATAACAGCCTATTAACCGCGGGCCGCTGTGCGCAGACCGTTATGACAAAGCATGGTAAAGCTCGTTGGAATGGGCTTCACGGTTTGTGTCGCGCAGCGCTAATACTTGCTGCAAATGCGAGTCGGCTTCCAGATGAGGAGGGCCGGTGATAGCCAAACGCTATCACCGGATAGACACGAATGACGCTAAGCCAGAATATTGCCCAGCGCTTCTTCTAAATCGTACCAGCGGAAGGTAAAACCGGCGGCTTCCAGCCGTTTAGGCAGCGCGCGCTGGCCGCCGAGCACCAGTACAGATGATTCCCCCATCAGCAGGCGGATGGCGGTCGCGGGGACACGGAGAATGGCCGGGCGGTTTAGCGCATGGCCCAGCGCGTGGGAAAACTGTTCGTTACGCACCGGGTAAGGCGCCACCATATTAAACGGCCCGCGCAGGTCGTTATCCAGCAGCCACAGGATACCGTTGACCATATCGTCGATATGAATCCACGCCAGGTACTGCCTGCCGTTGCCGATTGGGCCGCCGAGGCCGAGCTTAAACGGCGGCACCATTTTGCCCAGAATGCCGCCTTTGGATGACAGCACGACGCCGGTGCGCAGCAAACAGACGCGGGTGCGCTCGCTCTGCGCGGAGCAGGCAATCTGCTCCCAGCGAGCGCACAGCTTGTGGGTAAATTCGTTATGCGGCGGCTCTTCTTCGGTGACCACCACTTCGCCCAGATCGCCATAGTAGCCAATGGCGGAACCGGAAATCAGCACCGCCGGCGGCGTCTGGCTGGCCTGAATCAGGTCGCTGATGCGCTGGGTGATTGTCCAGCGGCTGTCGCACAGCTTCTGCTTTTGCGCGGCGGTCCAGCGCTTGTCGGCAATCGGCTCGCCGGCGAGGTTAATCACCGCGTCGATGCCGTCAAGGCTGGACACATGCTGTAAGTCCGGCCAGATCTCGACGCTGGCGTCGAGCCGCTGCCGGGCTTTCTCCGGTGAACGCGTCACGACGCAAACCGCGTGGCCCAGCGCCAGCAGACGCGGAATTAAATGGCGACCAATCAGCCCGGTACCGCCGGTAAGCAGAATTTTCATGCGACCTCCCGCAGGGAGCGCCTAGCGTTGCCAGTTCAGGGTAATTGACACCGAATCGGCGTAGCGCAGCGCGTGAAGTTTATCGACCTCCACTTCAGCATAAGTGACCCAGTGATGTTCGCGTGCGATATCGAGCACATCCTGAGTTAATTTTTCCAGCAAAGAGAAACGGTTATTCTCCACGTGGTGAATAATGCTTTTGGTGATGGTGCGGTAGTTCAGCGCATCGTTGATATCTTCGCTGTTGCGCGACTTCTCCGCCGGGTAGCGAATTTCCAGGTTAATCACGATGTCCTGGCGGTTGGCGATCTCCTCATCCTTAATGCCGATGAAGGTGCGCAGGCGCAGGTTTTTGATGCGGATGATCGCGTCTGAGTGAGACATTGCAGGTGTTCTCCCTAATTATTGTTTTCTCATCCATCATACACGAAAGCGTCAGTCACGCCGCAAGGTCTGGTGTCGGTCATTGCTGATTGCAAAATCCTCATGTCGCGGGCAAGTGACATCGCTGAAAAGACAGGCTATGTTGGCAGTCAGGTCTGATGGACACCCGCTGCGGCGTCCATCGTTCACATCTCTCCTGCCCGCCATTGAGGAAACTATGAGCCAGCCCACTCTTACGCTTTGGTCCGATGCCGATTTCTTCTCGCCCTACGTGATGTCTGTCTATGTCGCTTTGCAGGAGAAGGGGCTGCCCTTCACCCTGAAAACCGTCAATCTCGATCTTGGCGAACATTTACAGCCGGGCTGGCGAGGCTATTCGGCGACCCGTCGCGTGCCGCTGCTGGAGGTTGATAGCTTTGAGCTGAGCGAATCCTCCGCGATTACCGAGTTCCTGGATGAGCGCTTCGCCCCGCCGGAGTGGGAGCGCCTGTACCCGCACGACCTGCAAAAGCGCGCCCGCGCCCGGCAAATTCAGGCGTGGCTGCGCAGCGACCTGATGCCGATTCGCGAAGAGCGGCCAACGTCGGTCATTTTTGCCGGAGAGAAAAAAGCGTCGCTGTCCGACGCAGGACGTAAAAGCGCGGCTAAACTGTTTGACACCGCCGGTGCGCTACTGGCCCATGGACGACCCAACCTGTTCGGCGAATGGTGTCTGGCCGATACGGACCTGGCCTTGATGCTCAACCGTCTGGTACTCAACGGTGATGATGTCCCGGAGGCGCTGGCTGATTACGCCGCCTTCCAGTGGCAGCGGGCGTCGGTACAGCGTTATGTGGCGCTATCGGCAAAACGCGCAGGCTGAAAAAGTTGATGAAATCCATTATGATATCAGGGTTTATCATTGTGGGGATTTGATTAATGAAGCTGATGTTTGCATCGGATATTCATGGCTCCTTACCGGCAGCCGAACGCGTGCTGGCGCTGTTCGCCGAGAGCGGGGCGCGCTGGCTGGTGATTCTGGGTGATGTGCTCAACCACGGGCCGCGTAACGCGCTACCGGAAGGCTACGCGCCGGCGCAGGTCGCCGAGCGCCTCAATAGCGTGGCGGACCGCATCATCGCCGTGCGCGGCAACTGCGACAGCGAAGTCGACCAGATGCTGCTGCAATTTCCGATTACTGCCCCCTGGCAGCAGGTGCTCACCGAACATCAGCGCCTGTTTTTGACCCACGGGCATCTTTATAGTCCTGAGCATCTTCCGTCGCTCGCCGAGGGTGATGTGTTGGTTTACGGACATACGCATCTTCCGGTGGCAGAAAAACGCGATCGGATATTTTTATTTAACCCCGGTTCAGTTAGCATTCCCAAGGGCGGTTTTGCTGCCAGCTATGGGCTGCTTGACGGGCATAAACTGCAAGTTTTAGCACTCAATGATCAACAGGTTATTGCAGAGGTTGCTATTAACCCGTAAGTTACCCATCAATCACAAAACGCGCCGTAAAGAGCGCTTTCAAGGTAAGGTTTTCGGATGGTCGAGCAGAATCATTTGGCAAGCACGGAATGGGTCGATATTGTCAGCGAAGACAATGAGGTCATCGCGCAAGCGAGCCGTGAACAGATGCGCGCGCAGTGCCTGCGTCACCGGGCTACCTACATCGTCGTCCACGACGGTATGGGCAAAATCCTGGTACAACGCCGCACCGAAACGAAAGACTACCAGCCGGGTATGCTGGACGCCACCGCTGGGGGTGTCGTTCAGGCTGATGAACCGCTGCTGGACTCCGCTCGCCGCGAGGCGGAAGAAGAGCTAGGTATTGCCGGCGTGCCGTTCGCCGACCACGGGCAGTTCTACTTTGAAGACAAGAACTGCCGCGTCTGGGGAAGCCTGTTCAGCTGCGTCTCTCACGGGCCGTTTGCCTTACAGGAAGAAGAGGTGAGCGAAGTGTGCTGGATGACGCCGGATGAGATCACCGCCCGCTGCGATGAATTCACCGATGATTCGCTGAAAGCGCTGTCGCTGTGGATCAGTCGTAACGCTAACAACAATAGCGCGACTGACGATTAACGACCTCATCTTACCCCTGCCAATAATAGCCGCGATAGCCATCGCGGCTATTTTTTATCTGAACATAGATGGCCTTACCATCACCAGCCCTCATCTTCGAATATATACCACTGGTGATATATTTCTATCTTATCAATATAACTCACGTCGTTTTTTGTGATGTGCTTTCGCCGTCCCTTCCTGATTATTATTTTCTGGCACTAACGCAAAACTCATTTTTTGGAGAAAATAATATGATTATCAGCACTAATTTAATTGTGAATGGCGATTTCGAAAACACGACGGATAAAGTATGGACCCTTTCTGGTGCATCTCAGATTGAATATGAAGGTGATTCAGAGAACCATTACTGCGAAATCAATCCAACGGCCTCGATTATGCAAACCGTCAAGCTGAAGCCGAATAAAAAGTATCAAGTGATGCTGGATTGCTGCGGTGGCGCCACGGGTACCCTGGCGATTGTGACGTTGCTTGACCTGCAGACGATGATTGAATGGGATATTAACCCGGATAAAAACACCGCATGGCATACCGAATCCTATGGTTTCAAGACCACTGATTTCGAAGGAACCCTCAGCGTACGTTTGCACATCCAGGTCCCATGGAATTCGGCGAGCGCACCGGTTGATGTTGATAATGTTAAGCTGCTGGAAACTGAATTTGAGTGCCATGCCCCGCAATGGGTGAAATTGGTCGACCAGGTTGATGGGACCGAGGTTTTTGAATTCAAGTCGCGCGCGAATTCAAATACTCAGCACTATCAGCTGTATCGTGATGGTGTAATGATTAAAGATTATCCGCAGGTTAAAGCCAGCGTTATTTATGATACCGACAGCATGGATATTAATAGCGTATTTGTGCTGAAGGCGATTGATGATAATACCGGCGAAAGCTACGTGCTTTTTGAAGGCACGGAAAAAGACCTGTATCTGAGTGGTGAAATTGAGGTGGATGATATTTAATTCGTTCGCTTAAATAAAAAGCCCCGTACATTGCTGTGCGGGGCTTTTTTTATAACGGCAGAATTACTGCTGCTGTGCAGACTGAATCGCGGTCAGAGCGATGGTGTAGACGATATCGTCTACCAGCGCGCCACGGGACAGGTCGTTCACCGGCTTGCGCATACCCTGCAGCATCGGCCCGATGGAGATCAGGTCGGCAGAACGCTGTACCGCTTTGTAGGTGGTGTTACCGGTGTTCAGATCCGGGAAGATGAACACGGTAGCGCGACCGGCAACCGGAGAGTTCGGCGCTTTGGATTTCGCTACGTCAGCCATAACCGCGGCGTCGTACTGCAGCGGGCCGTCGATCATCAGGTCAGGACGTTTTTCCTGCGCCAGACGAGTCGCTTCACGCACTTTCTCTACGTCGCTACCTGCACCAGAGGTACCGGTGGAGTAGGAGAGCATCGCAACGCGCGGTTCGATACCGAAGGCAATCGCGGATTCAGCGGACTGAATAGCGATTTCTGCCAGCTGTTCAGCAGTCGGATCCGGGTTGATCGCGCAGTCACCGTAAACGTAAACCTGTTCCGGCAGCAGCATGAAGAACACGGAAGACACCAGCGAGCTGCCCGGCGCCGTTTTGATCAGCTGCAGCGGCGGACGGATGGTGTTCGCGGTGGTGTGTACT
>NZ_JBKDZH010000113.1:0-24570 GCF_047971185.1 Kluyvera sp. | reverse complement strand
TTGTCGTTCACTTCGTTCAGCGCGCCTTCGGTGGTCTGCGCGATGGAGATACCGTCGTTGGCGTTACGGGACGCCTGGGTCAGACCGGTGATGTTAGCGGTGAAACGGTTGCTGATAGCCTGGCCAGCGGCATCGTCCTTGGCGCTGTTGATACGCAGGCCGGAAGACAGACGCTCGATAGAGGTACCCAGCGCGGACTGGGATTTGTTCAGGTTGTTCTGTGCAACCAGGCTAAGGGCGTTAGTGTTGATGACCTGTGACATAGTGTGTCCTCTTAAATAAGATTAATTAGCTAAGACGCGTGGCGAAATTGGTTATTCGAGAATTTCGGTCGCATACTAAAAACATCGGCGTGGCAAAAATTCTCTAAAAACATTTTTCGTAAAAAGGATTTGTTTGGCTAAGAAATGAGCGGATTTTGAAGTGCCAATAGCGCTATTTTGCTTTCTTGTATCAGGCTGACATTTTCATAAAAAGTTGAAATTAACTTTACATAAACGATTGGCTTCATTATCTGATTTGATGAATTACGGGCAAACCTGGCGTTAATTGATGAATTTGTTTTTGGTTTTTTTATTGCGTTCTTAAGATGCCTGGGAAATGCCATAAAAGGGCTAATTAGCTATTACCTGAAATGGCGCCAAATCTGTCGCCAATTTGCAGCTTAAATAAATTAAGCACAGAGACTATTCCTGAAATTTCCTGGTTAATGTCCTAAAAAGCGCTTAACTCTGTGTTTTGCGGGTTCTCCCTGTTGCCTGTTCGGGGACAAAAAATTAAACTTTATTTTGTCAACACCGATATCTAATTGAGTATTGATAAAATCACAAAAAGATAAAGCTACACCACTCTATAAGGAGAGTCTGATGGCTTCAATATCATCATTAGGTATCGGTTCGGGTATAGATACAGCAAGCATGCTTGAGTCTATTAAGCTGGGGGAGCAGTCACGCCTGACGCCCTATACCAGTTTACAGACAAGCTATAAGTCTAAAATTTCAGCCTGGGGGCTGATCTCTAATTCCATGTCGGCGTTACAGACCAACGTGAAAAAGCTGAACGGCGAGGCGTTTAATACCCTCACGGTCAGCAATAATACCTCGTTCTCGGCAACGGCAACCTCGGATGCGCTGGCCGATACGCACTCGGTAACGGTGCATCAGCTGGCGACGAACCATAAGATTAAAACCGACGCTTACGAGAGCCAGGATGAGCTGTTGGGCGATAAGGTGGGCGGTACGCGTACCCTGACCATCACCCAGGAAGACGGCAGCGAAATGAAAATTGAGCTGGCGGATGACGAAACGTCGCTGGCGCAGGTCGCGAAGGCGATCAACCGCGAAAATGGCGACGTACAGGCATCCGTGCAGCGTACGGATGAAGGCTATCAGCTGGTTCTGAGCTCAAAAACGTCGGGCACCGACGGCCAGATGAGCGTCAACGTTGACGGCGATGAGTCGCTGGCGGGCATTCTGAACACCACCGGCGGCGGTGATACCGGCGAAGATGACAGCCCGGGCACCGGCATGAAGGTTGTCTCGGCGGCGCAGGACGCGAAGCTGACGGTCGACGGCAGTAACTATACGCGCAGCAGCAACACTATCTCCGACATCCTGGATGGCGTGACGCTCACGCTGAAGTCGGTCACCGAAGCCGGTGAGCCGGAGCAGCTGACGCTGAATAAAGACAACTCGGCGATTGCCTCCAGCGTGAAGGATTTTGTCACCCAGTACAATTCGCTGATGGGGCTGACCAGCAGCTCCAGTAAGTATGTGCCTTACGATTCCTCCAGCCTGTCGAATACGGATTTGGCCACCACCAACTCAGAGAACGGCGCGCTGATGGGCGACGCGACGCTGCGTGGCATGGTGAGCGAGCTGCGCTCGGCGGTCAATGGCGTCTACGGTGAACCCGGTTCGCCCTACCGTTCGCTGGCGGATATCGGCATTAAAATTGATTCCTCTACCGGGCAGATGACGCTGGATGAAGACAAGCTGAATCAGGCGATTGCCGATGACGCCGACGGTATTGCCTCGATGTTTATTGGCACCGAAAGCAACCCTGGCCTGGCGGCGACGCTGGACGGCATTATCACCAAGTACGTTGGCGATTCAGAAAATAAAGTCGATGGCATTATCAAAAATTCCACCGATAGCCTGAACTCTCAGGTCGATATTCTGCAAACCCAAATCGATAAGACTCAGCGTTTGATTGATGCCTCCGTGGAGCGCTATCGCGTTCAGTTCCAGCAGCTGGACACCACCATGGCGAAATTAAACAGCATGAGTTCACAGCTTTCTGCGTTGTTGCTGACGCTCTGATATTTTTTGTTGCTATAGATATTTTCAGGCAAAGGGGAGATGACTTTGCCTATTTGAAACGGAGCTCGTTATGTACGGTCGAGGAATAAAAGCTTACGCACAGGTTGACCTGGAGAGCCAGCTGGCGGGCGCAACGCCGCATCAATTGATCAGCATGCTTTTCGATGGCGCTCATAATGCAATTTTGCGCGCCAAAATCTATTTCGAAAATGGCAACATCGCTAAGCGCGGTGAAATGATTTCGAAAGCTATCAATATTATTGATAACGGATTACGCTCGGCCCTCGATCATGAGCAAGGTAAAGAAATCGCTCAGGAACTTGAGATGTTATACGAATATATGTCGCGCACGCTGCTGGAGTGCAATCTGCGCAACAATCCGGAAAAACTGACTCATGTTGATGAGTTACTTATGAATCTTGCCAATACCTGGAAAGAAATTGAACCTTCGCAGAAATAGGTGTGCCATGGATAAATCCATTACAGCCAGTTATGAAAATGTCTATCAACAGAATTTAGTTTTGCTGGAAATGGCAAAACAGGGGGAGTGGCAAAACTTTATTGAGCTTGCCGCTGATTACGTGGTGACGTTGCAGAATATTCTGGACGGTCAGGCGGATAACCTGAGCGCGTTTGAAAAAGAGCAGCTTAAAGCGATTTTGCAAAACCTGATTGATAATGAAACCATTATTATTCGGGCGCTGCAGGGACGTCTTGACGTGCTGCGTCGGGATATGTCGACGCTGAATCTCGGCAGGAAATGTAATCAGGCATACGCCTCCAGTTTTACCTCAACGCTACAGTAATCTAAAACCAGGCTGTTTTAAGCTCGCTGGAAATAGTCCTGGGTTATCCCTTCGTGACCGACCTCGCCGCTGTGAGGAATTCCAGAAAATGAAGACGCAAGTAAAAGGCGTCCTCTTCCCATTCGGGAGAGGGCGCCTTTTACGTTTAGCGGTAGTTAACGGTGAGCTGGTTGCTGACCACATTCAGCGGCGGAGTCAGCGCTCCGCGGCGATTAACGACATACACAAAACGATAGGATTCGTGGGCAAGCAGCGGAACCGTCAGGGTTTGGGTACCGCGTAGAGAAGGCAGGCGCACGCAGCGCTGAGGGGTACACAGCTTGATGTCCAGCCCCGGCGGCGGCGGGGAAAGGAGCGTCACCTGCCAGCTGATCACGGTGGCCGTGGCCTGCTCAGGAATACCGGCGGGTGGAGTGAGGGGGCGGGAGGAGAGGATTTGCTGGCCGACGCTTATCGAGCCGCCCGCCGTTTTTTGCGTCCAGGCCCCGCTGGCGGCGTGGGCCGCCAGCGGGGCGCTGAACATCAGGAGCAGCGCCAGAGGGAAGGGCGTCACTCTTTCCCGCCAATAATGTAGGTCATCCGCACGGTGCGGTTGTTGGAGATTTCCAGGTTGGAAAGCACCGCCAGCTGGGGGAATACCCGGCGCAGGAAGCGCGAAAGCATAAAGCGCAGCGGCTGATTGACCAGCAGCACCACCGGCGCGCCGATCGCCTCTTGCTGCATGATGGATTTCTCCGTCTGGCGCATCAGATTCTCGGCAATCCCCGGTTCGATGGCGCTGCCGCTCTGGCTGGCCTGAATCAGCAGACGCTCGAGGTTTAAATCAAGGCCGATAACCTGAATCTCGCCGTTACCCGGGAACCACTGCTGGGTGATGGCGCGTCCCAGACGGATACGGACCTGCGCGGTCAGCTCGTCGGTGTTGCCTTGCAGTTCGGAGAACTCGGCCAGCGTATCGATAATCGTGCGCATATCGCGGATCGAAATGCGCTCAGCCAGCAGGTTTTGCAGCACCTTATGGAAGTTGGTCAGTGAGATGACGCCCGGGATCAGGTCTTCAACCAGCTTCGGCATCTCTTTGGTCAGCCTGTCGAGCAGCAGCTGCGTTTCCTGACGGCCAAACAGCTCATCGGTATGGGTCGCGATCAGGTGGTTGAGGTGCGTGGCGATAACCGAACTCGGATCGACCACGGTGTAACCCAAGGTCTGCGCATGTTCGCGCATCACTTCATCGATCCACACCGCCGGGAGACCAAACGCCGGTTCCTGGCACGGCGTCCCCTGCAGTTCACCTTCGGCGCAGCCCGGGTTGATTGCCATCCAGCGTTCCGGCAGCGCTTCGCCGCGACCAATCTCAACGCCCTTGAGCAGAATTCGGTATTCCGTCGGCGAGAGGTCGAGGTTATCGCGAATGTGAACCGCCGGCGGTAAAAAGCCCATCTCCTGCGCGAATTTCTTACGAATACCGCGAATACGGGTGAGCAGCTGACCATTCTGATCGTTATCTACGATCGGGATCAGGCGATAGCCGACTTCCAGACCGAGCACATCTTCGATCTGGACGTCAGACCAGGACGCTTCGGCCACGCGTGAGGCTTCCGCCTGCGCTTTTGCTACCGCTTTATCCTCTTTTTGCTGCGCCGCGCTGCCACCTTTGTTTGCCATTTCGCGACCGCGCATCCACCAGGCCACCCCGAGCAGCGAGGCGGTAAACAGCAGGAAGACGAAGTTCGGCATGCCCGGGATCATCCCCAGTAAACCGACGATCCCCGCCGTCAGCACCATCACGCGCGGGTTGCTGAACAGCTGGCCAATCATCTGCTCGCCCACGTCTTCATCCGTCGCGACGCGGGTCACGATAACGCCCGCCGCCGTGGAGATCACCAGCGCCGGAATCTGGCCGACCAGGCCGTCGCCGATGGTCAGAATGGTGTAGGTTTCACCCGCCTGCGACAGCGTCATGTCGTGCTGCATAATGCCGATCATCAGGCCGCCAATAATCGTCACCGCCATGATGATCAGGCCGGCGATGGCGTCACCGCGGACGAACTTACTGGCCCCGTCCATTGAGCCATAGAAATCAGACTCCTGGGTCACGTCCGCACGACGGCGCTTGGCTTCTTCTTCACCGATAAGACCGGCGTTGAGATCGGCATCAATCGCCATCTGCTTACCCGGCATCCCATCCAGCACGAAGCGGGCGCCAACTTCGGCGATACGCCCCGCACCTTTGGTGATAACCATAAAGTTAATGATGATCAGGATGGCAAAGACCACGATACCGATCGCAAAGTTACCGCCCACCAGGAAGTGGCCGAAGGCCTCAACGACGCGGCCCGCGGCATTGGAGCCGGTATGGCCTTCCATCAGGATGATACGGGTTGAGGCGATATTCAGCGCCAGGCGTAGCAGCGTGGCGAACAGCAACACGGTTGGAAATGCCGAGAAATCCAGCGTTTTTTGGGTGAACATCGCCACTAACAGGATCATCAGCGACAGCACGATGTTAAAGGTGAAGAACAAATCCAGCATAAACGCCGGCAGCGGCAGCACCATCATCGCCAGGATCATCAGGATCAATACCGGCCCGGCCATGATCTGCCACTGGGTTTCTTTCAGGTTAGGTAATCGTAGTTTTTCGGCGTAACCAGCCATCACTCTTTACTCTCTTGTGCAAAATCCATTGCCGCAGGTACCGGCAAACTCTTCGGTTTCATCGGGGCCACGCCGCCCGTCTGGCGCCAGCGTCGCAGGCCGTAAACCCAGGCCAGGACTTCCGCTACCGCGCTATAAAGCTCGGCGGGAATGGGGCTGCCAATGTCGCAGTGGCGATAGAGCGCGCGCGCCAGCGGCGGCGCTTCCAGCATTGGAATCTTGTGCTCCATCCCTGCTTCCCGAATACGTAGTGCCACCTCACCTGCGCCTTTCGCCAGGACTATTGGGGCGCCCGTCCCGCCTTCCTTGTAGCTCAGGGCCACGGAATAGTGGGTGGGGTTATTCACGATCACGTCCGCTTTCGGCACGTCGGACATCATGCGCGAACGCGCCGCGGCGCGCTGTAGCTGCTTGATGCGTCCTTTAACGTGCGGATCGCCTTCGCTTTGTTTAAATTCGTCGCGAATTTCCTGGCGACTCATACGCAGCTTTTTAAGATTGCTGAAAATCTGATAGAACACGTCGTATCCCACCATCGGGATCAACGCGAGGATCACCATCAGCAGGCATCCGGTGATCAGTTTGCGCGAATCATTCAGCGCATCGGCAACGGAGCCGGTCCCCAGCTGCATCATTTGCATTTTGTTGCCGTAGATAAACAGCCCGGCCGCGATGCCAACCAGCGTGACCTTTAAAATACTTTTCAGTAACTCTGAAACAACCTGCATCGACACCATGCGCTTAAGCCCGGACAGCGGGTTGATACGCTTGATATCAAACTTCAGCGATTTACCGCTAAAGTTCAGCCCTCCCAGCAGCATCGGCGAGGCGATACCGGTCAGGAACAGCCCCAGCAAAATAGGCAACACGGAGGTGGCGCCCATGGTGAACAGCTGCTTGAGCTGACGAATCATCGACGTCGCATCAAGGAGCATCATGCGGTCAAAACTGAGCCCGTTTTGCAGCAGCAATAGCAGCTTGCGCACGGCGATATCGCCGCCCAACAGAATCAGACCCCAGCCCATCAGCAGCATCAGCAGCGACGTCAGCTCTTTCGATCGCGGAACGTTACCGTCTTTTCGCGCTTTCTCTTTTCGCTGGGGTGTGGGTTCTTCTGTTTTTTCTACATCACTATCTTGCGACATAACACGGGCACTTATTGCAACAGTCAGACAGGGTTAAACGCTGCCGTGCCATACGGACGCTGGCAGCGTTTTTATGATTAGAAACCAAGGCTTTCAAGCAGGTCGTCCACCTGATCCTGTGAGGCGACAACGCCCACTTTGGACTGGTCGATTTGCGGGCCATTTTTCAGATTCTGGCTCTCAACCACTTCTTCCTGGCGTTCCGGGATATTCTCCAGCAGCACCTGGATCAGCTCTTTTTCCACGTTCTCAATCAGGCTCATCATGCGCTGGATGACCTGACCGGTCAGATCCTGGAAATCCTGAGCCATCATGATTTGCATCAGCTGATCGTTGGTTTCGCTGGCAAGCTTCGGCGTATCGGCGAGGAACTGGCGCGTATCGTTGACCAGATCTTTCGCCATCGGCAGTTCGATGGGATTGGCGAACCACGCGTCCCAGCGTTCGGTCAGCGCTTTTGACCGCGCATCCAGCTCATCCTGAAGCGGACGGGCGTTTTCCACGCAGGTCAGCGCACACTCTGCGGCCTGAGAGGTTTTACCCACCACATAGCACAGACGGTCGCGAGCGTCCGGAATCGCCTCCGCGGCATCCATGATGGCGCGATCCAGGCCGAGGTTGGTCAGGCTATCGCGCAGCAGTCGGGTCAGGTGGCCGATGCGGGAGAAGATATCTTTGTAGCTGTCCTGGCCGACAGCGTTGATCTGTGAGTCCATCCTTACCACCCAAGTTTTTCAAAAATCTTGCCGAGTTTTTCTTCCAGCGTTGCGGCAGTGAATGGTTTAACGACATAGCCGCTGGCGCCCGCCTGGGCGGCGGCAATGATGTTCTCTTTTTTCGCTTCCGCGGTGACCATTAGCACCGGCAGGTGGCTCAGTTCGCTGGATTTGCGGATTTCGGAGAGCAGCTCCAGGCCATCCATGTTCGGCATGTTCCAGTCGCTGATGACGAAATCGAATTTTGACTCGCGCAGTCGGGCAAGCGCATCCTGGCCGTCTTCCGCTTCATCAACGTTGTTAAACCCCAGATCTTTTAAGAGGTTGCGAACGATGCGTCGCATGGTGGCGAAATCGTCAACGACTAAGAAACGTAAGTTTTTATCTGCCATTTTCTTTCCTGATAGTGATTAGCCCCGTAGGGGAGTGAGTGAATAAACGTGCTTAAATTCGACGCGCCTGGCCAACCACGCTGTTCAGCATCTGCTGGCTCATGTCGGCGAGATCGACGACTTCGCAGGCGGCGTTTATGGCGATTGCTTCGCGCGGCATACCGAACACCACGCAGCTTTTCTCGCTTTGCGCGAAGGTGTGGGCACCGGCATTGCGCATCGCCAGCAGGCCGCGGGCCCCATCGTTACCCATACCGGTGAGGATCACGCCAACGGCGTTTTTGCCCGCGCAGGCGGCGACGGAGTTGAATAACACGTCGACCGAAGGCCGATGACGGTTAACCGGCGCGGATTCATTCAGCCTGATGTGGTAGTTCGCGCCGCTGCGCACCATTTCCATATGCAGCGCGCCGGGGGCGATATAGGCATGCCCCGGCAGTACACGATCGCCATCTTCGGCCTCTTTGACGGAGATCTGGCAAAGTTTGTCCAGCCGTTCGGCGAATGAGCGGGTAAATCCCGGCGGCATATGCTGAGCGATGACCAGCCCCGGGCAGTTTCTTGGCAGCAGCGTTAACACCTGACGTAACGCTTCCGTACCGCCGGTCGAAGAGCCGATGGCGAAGATTTTTTCACTGCTGAGCAGTGGGGCGGAAATCACGCCCGGCGGCGTTGTACGCTGGTCGCGACGATGCACCACGGCGCGCGCGGCGGTGCGGATTTTCTCCGCAATCGCTTCGCTGTAGCTGTGCATGCCGTCTTTCAGGCCCATCTGCGGCTTGGTAACGAAATCGACCGCGCCCAGTTCGAGGGCGCTCAGCGTAATCTCGGAGCCTTTGCTGGTCAGGGATGACACCATCACCACCGGCATCGGGCGCAGGCGCATCAGGCGCTCGAGAAAATCCAGCCCGTCCATGCGCGGCATTTCGACGTCCAGGGTCAGGACATCGGGATTAAAGCGTTTAATCAGATCGCGAGCGATAATCGGATCGGGCGCGGTGGCGATCATTTCCATATCATCATGCTCGTTCACGATATCGGTCATGATGTTGCGGATTAACGCAGAATCATCGACGCAAAGGACTTTAATCTTACTCATCGTTGCTCCTTGGCCAGGGTATAAACCGACTGACCGCGTAGACGAAACGGCCCGTTGATATTGCTGAAGTGCTCTGAGTGGCCGACGAACAGAAGCCCACCGGGCTTCAGCAGGCGGGAAAAGCGGTTCAGCAGCTGCAGCTGCGTTTTATGATCGAAGTAGATCATCACGTTGCGGCAAAAGATGGCGTCAAACGGCGCGGGGATATCCCACTTCTGGTCGAGCAGGTTTAAGTGCTGGTAGTGAATGGTTTCCAGCAGGTCTTTGCGCACCTTTACCAGGCGCTGCTGGGTGCCGGTTCCGCGCAGGAAATAGCTCCGCTTCTGCTCAAGCGACAGGCTGTCGAGATCGTTCAGGCGATAGACGCCCGCCGCCGCGGTGGACAGCACTTCGGTGTCGATATCCGTTGCCCATACGCGCGGGCCGGCGCTGGAACTTCCCAGCGTCTCATCGAGGGTAATGGCGACGGAGCAGGGCTCTTCCCCCGTCGAGGAGGCCGTACACCAGACGGTGTAATTTCCCCGGCGCTGGCGCGCATGCTCGGCCAGCAGCGGGAAGTGATAGGCCTCGCGGAAGAACGATGTCAGGTTGGTGGTCAGCGCGTTGATGAACGACTGCCATTCGTCGCTGTTGGGGTTGTTCTCCAGCATGCCGAGGTAGTCCGCAAATCGCGTAAGCCGTAATTCACGTAAGCGACGAGACAGGCGGTTATAGACCATGTCTCGCTTTTGGTTGGTTAAAACAATACCTGCACGTTGATATATTAGCTCGCTAATTTTTTCCAGTTCACGATCGGCAATGCTAGGTTCAATATTCAATTTTATGACATTCATGTTAATGACATCGTAATCGTTGCCCACAAAAACACTCCTACGATGTAAAATAAGTAAAAAGAAAATTTATAATTCTGTCGCCTTACAGAGAAGAACCGTAAAGAATAGTATTATTTGGCCTTTGTTGAGTCTTTGTTAATTATATTGTGAACGTTATTAGTGTTAATCATGGCGATTACACACCCATGTTCATAATTTCCTGATAGGCGCTGACCATCTTATTTCTGACCTGGATACCCATATTTAGTGCAATTGACGACTTTTGCAGAGAGACCATCACGTCATTTAAGCCAATGTCGGAAGCCCCTGAAAGATAAGCTTCTGACTGTGTCTTTGCAGTAACTTGCGTTTGATTAATATTATTTACACTGTTGAACAGCAGCTCTGAGAAAGACGCGGTCTTGTCATTGCCGAAGTCGGATACAAACGCACTGGCTCTTGGTGCACTGGATATTTGCTGGGTCTGAAACTGAATTTGCTCCAGTACGCTGCCCATTGACTGAATAGCCATTATTTCAACCTTCTATTTCGAAAAATGGAAAAGAGGGAATGCCTCTTTTATTGTCTAAAGATTAACATATCACCAGCCACTCAGAATAATTCGATAAGCTGACAGAAGTTTCAGCTTATCAGCACTTAAAAAAATCTTATTTAGAAGATAATACTCGCCATGGAATTCTGTCAGTGGATAGCCCGCTTCGTTTTCTGTTTACCCTTACAGGAGTACTGATGCGCAATATTGCGTCCAGATTGCGTCACTTATTTTTCTACAGGACTACGGCATGAATGCCACAACAAACGGAACAAAAAACAATAACATCGCCAGCGTGATGGCCGCGCTTGATCGCCTGCGCGCCAGCCCAAAGCTCCTTCTGTTAATCGCGTCAGCGGCGGCGGTTTCGGTGATTGTCGCGCTTCTGCTATGGGCAAAGTCGCCTGACTATCGCGTGCTGTACAGCAACATCAGCGATCAGGACGGCGGCGCTATTGTGTCCCAGCTGTCGCAGTTGAATATCCCTTACCGCTTCAACGAGCGCGGCGGCGCCATTATGGTCCCGGCCGATAAGGTGCATGAAGCCCGTCTTCAGCTGGCCCAGCAGGGGCTGCCGAAGAGGGGGGCCGTGGGCTTTGAGCTGCTCGATCAGGAGAAGTTCGGGATTAGCCAGTTCAGCGAGCAGGTCAACTACCAGCGCGCGCTGGAAGGCGAGCTGTCGCGAACCATTGAATCGCTGGGGCCGGTACAAACCGCCCGCGTCCATCTGGCCGTGCCGAAGCCTTCCTTGTTCATTCGGGAACAAAAGCAGCCCACCGCCTCGGTGACGCTGAACCTCTACCCTGGCCGGACGATGGATGCCGGGCAGGTCAGCTCAATCTCCTATCTGATCGCCAGCGCCGTACCGGGGCTGAATGCGGATGGGGTGACGGTGGTCGATCAGACCGGACGACTGCTGACGCAGAACGGCGCTCAGGGGCAGCAGACCTCCCAGCTGAAATATACCGGCGAAGTGGAAGCGGACTACCAGCACCGCATTCAGTCGATCCTGGCGCCGATTGTCGGCCGCCAGAACGTGAAGGCGCAGGTGACCGCGCAGATTGACTTTACCCAGCACGAGCAAACCGCAGAGCAGTACCAGCCGAATACCGCGCCGGACAAGATGTCGATCCGCAGCCGTCAGAGCACCGACTCCCAGCAGGGCGGGCGCAATATCAACGGCGGCGTGCCGGGCGCGCTGAGCAACCAGCCTCCGGCACCGGCGACGGCGCCGATTACCCAGCCGGTGGCCAATGCTGAAGGCGGTCAAGGCGATAATAACGCCGGAAATCCGCCGCTGGTGCCGTACAACAGCAATACGGGCGAAACTACCAACTATGAGCTCGATCGCACGCTGACCCATATCAAGCGCAGCACCGGCTCTATCGAACGTCTCTCCGTGGCGGTGGTGATTAACCATCTGCCGGGTAAAGAGGGCGAGGTTGAAGCGCTGACCCCGGAGCAGATGGCGCAGATCAATGCGTTGGTGAAAGAGGCCGTGGGCTATTCCGAAGCGCGCGGCGATACCGTCAACATCGTTAACTCGCCGTTCAGCACCGCGGATGACGAGGTGATGCCGCCGCTGTGGAAGCAGCCGGAATTCATCGATTTGATGATGTCCGCCGCACGCTATCTGCTGATTGCGATCGTCGCCTTTATCCTCTGGCGTAAAGCCGTTCAGCCAGCGTGGATGCGCCATCAGGAACTGATTCTGCAGCGCCTTGAGCTGGAAAAAGAGGCCCGTGAAGCCGAGCTGAATGCGCGTAAGCAGGAAAAAGAAAGTAACGCCCGCGCGAAGGCCCAGCAGCGCGTGGATACCGAAATGCACACGCAGCAGCTGCGTGATATGGCAGAGCAGGAGCCTCAGGTTATTGCGCTTGTTCTTCGCCAGTGGATGAACAAGGAGCACCCACAGTCATGAATGCTTATGAAAAAAGCGCCGTCGTGATGCTAACGCTGGGCGACGAGCGCGCTGCGGAAGTGTTTAAGCATCTCAATACGCATGAAGTCACCCAAATCAGCTCCGCGATGGTCAGCATGAGCGGTTTCACCCATGAAGAGCTGGCGGGCGTGCTGAAAGAGTTTCAGCACGATGCCACCGAATTTGCGGTGCTTAGCGTTAACACCAGCGATTACCTGCGCAGCGTACTGGTCAAGGCGATGGGCGAAGAACGCGCCTCCAGCCTGCTGGAAGACCTGCTCGATTCGCAGAGCGGCAATAACGGTATTGAAACGCTCAACTTTATGGAGCCGGCGACCGTTTACGATCTTATCCGCGACGAGCATCCGCAGATTATCGCCACCATCCTGGTGCACCTGAAGCGTTCTCAGGCGGCCGATGTGCTGGCGAAATTCGACGAGCGCGAGCGTAACGACATCATGCTGCGTATTGCCACCTTCGGCGGCGTTCAGCCAGCCGCGCTGCAGGAGCTGACCGAAGTGCTCAACGGCCTGCTGCACGGTCAGAACCTCAAACGCAGCAAGATGGGCGGTGTTCGTCCTGCGGCGGAGATTCTGAATCTGATGAAATCTCAGCAGGAAGAGGCCGCTATCGAGGCGGTTCGCGAATACGACCACGAGCTGGCGCAGAAAATTATCGACGAGATGTTCCTGTTCGAGAACCTGGTCGAAATGGAAGACCGCAGCATCCAGCGCATTCTGCAGGAAGTGGACAACGAGTCGCTCATCATCGCGCTCAAAGGCTCCGAAGCGCCGCTGCGCGACAAATTCTTCCGCAACATGTCGCGTCGTCAGTCCGAAATCATGCTCGAAGATCTCAACTCGCGCGCGCCTGTCCGTATGTCTCAGGTGGAAGCCGATCAGAAAAGTATTCTGCTTATTGTTCGCCGCTTAGCGGAAACCGGCGAAGTGGTCATTGGCGGTAGCGAGGATGTCTATGTCTGATAATGGCTGGCAAAACTGGCAGCCGCAGGATCTGCTGGCTGACGAAAACCAGAGTGAGATGGAGGTCATGTCGTCGGTCTCCGCCGCTAACCCGGCCACTCACTATGAATCTGATGAGCTGCTGCAGGCTGAACTCACGCGCATTCGCCAGCAGGCGGAAAAAAAAGGCTTTGCCCAGGGCGAAGCGCGCGGCCTTGAGGAAGGGAAGCAGCGCGGTTATGAAGAGGGGCTGTTACAGGGCAAGAAAGAAGGGCTGGCGAACGGACTGGCGGAGGCGCAGGCAAAGCAGGATGAAAGCATTGAGCGGCTCAATAAGCTGTTCACCGAGTTTAAATCGGCGCTCGACAGCCTCGATTGCGTTATTCCGTCACGTCTGGTGCAGCTCTCATTGATGGCGGTGCGCTCCATGCTGGGTAAAAACTTTGTCCCGGATAACGCGCTGCTGCTGGAGAAGATTCAGCAACTGGTTGAAGAGGACACGATGTTTAAAGGCGACGCGCAGCTGTGGGTTAACCAGGGGGATGTGGCGATCGTTGAAGAGCATCTGGGGACCACGCTGGCGTCATTAGGCTGGGAGCTGCGCGGCGATGCCGCCATGCTGCCCGGCGGATGCCGGATCACCTCCCAGGACGGTGAGATTGATGCCACGCTGGAGACGCGCTGGCAGGAACTGTGCAACCTCAGCCGCGAGGATTACCTCTGATGATGAACCGGCTTACGGACTGGCTGGGAGAAATTAACGCCCGGGAGTCGCAGATCGCCTCTTTGCGCCCCTATCGTCAGTACGGAAAACTGACCCGCGCAACCGGGCTGGTGATGGAAGCTATCGGCCTGAAGCTGCCTATCGGGACCCTGTGCATCGTCGAGCGCAAGCAGGGCGAGAAGCTCTATCGTGTTGAAAGTGAAGTCGTCGGCTTTAACGGCGAGACGCTGTACCTGATGCCGCTGGAAAACGTCGACGGTATTTTGCCCGGCGCGCGGGTCTACGCGATTGAAAGCGAAGAGGGCAAACAGCTGCCCCTGGGCCCGGAGCTGCTGGGCCGGGTGCTGGATGCCAGCGCCCGGCCGCTGGACGGCCTGCCTCCCCCCAGTCGTCATGACCGTAATACGCTGTTTACCCAGCCCTTTAACCCGCTTTTGCGTAACCAGATTAAAGACGTGCTCGACGTCGGCGTCCGGGCGATCAACGGCCTGCTGACGGTCGGTCGCGGCCAGCGTATGGGGCTTTTTGCCGGTTCCGGCGTGGGTAAAAGCGTGCTGCTGGGCATGATGGCGCGCTTTACCAAAGCGGATGTCATCGTAGTCGGCCTGATTGGCGAGCGCGGCAGGGAAGTTAAAGACTTCATTGAAAATATTCTCGGTAAAGAGGGGCTGAGCCGCTCGGTGGTGATCGCCGCCCCGGCGGATGTTTCGCCGATCCTGCGCATGCAGGGCGCCGTGTACGCCACGCGTATCGCAGAAGATTTCCGCGACCGCGGTATGGACGTACTGCTCATTATGGATTCACTCACCCGCTATGCCATGGCCCAGCGTGAAATCGCGCTGGCGATCGGCGAACCGCCGGCGACCAAAGGCTACCCGCCTTCGGTGTTTGCCAAGCTGCCCGCGCTGGTGGAACGCGCCGGTAACGGTATCAAAGGCGGCGGATCGATTACCGCGTTCTATACCGTGCTTACCGAAGGGGACGATCAGCAGGATCCGATCGCCGATTCCGCGCGCGCCATTCTTGATGGCCACGTGGTGCTGTCGCGACGGCTGGCAGAGGCGGGGCACTATCCCGCCATCGATATTGAAGCGTCGATCAGCAGAGCCATGACGGAACTGATTGATAAAGAACACTATACGAAGGTGCGCAACTTTAAGCAGCTGCTCTCTTCCTATCAGCGTAACCGCGATCTGATCAGCGTCGGCGCGTATGCGGCGGGGAGCGATCCGATGCTGGATCGCGCGATTGCTATTTATCCGCAGCTGGAAGGCTTTTTACAGCAGGCCATTCATGAAAGCTGCGACTTTGAAGCCTCTATGCAGCGGCTGGATGCGATTTTTGACAACAACGGCGGTCACTAAGGTTAAAACCCGAAATGAGCAACTCACCGATGGACGTGCTGCGCGATCTGGCGCAACAGAAACTCGACGATACCACCATTAACCTGGGCAAAGCGCAGCAGAGCCACTCTCAGGCGGTTATGCAGCTTGAACAGCTGAAATCGTATCAGCAGGAATATCAGCAGCAGCTGCGCAGCAACGTGGCGGAGAAAGGCATTCTGATCGCCGACCTCGTCAATCAGCAGTCGTTTATCGATTCGCTGGGGGGCGTGGTGCGTCAGCACGCGACGCACGTTGAAGCCTGCCTGCAATCGGTCAATCAAGTATTGAGCACCTGGCGTCACGATAAGCAGCGGCTTAACGCCTTCGATACGTTGAAAAGCCGTGCGGAAGAGGTCAGGGCGCATCGTGAGAGCCGCCAGGAACAGAAAATGATGGATGAATTCGCCCAGCGAGCCAGCGCGGGCAAGGAGCTTTTATGAATGTAATCACCACCCCAATCGCGGCGCAGAACGGCCCGTTATCGACCATTGCGCCGCAGGATGAGGCCAATACCTTCGCGGCGGTGCTGGATGAAAAATTCGCTGCGGCGCAGCCGGCGAGCAGCGTTGATGGATATCCGCCGGAATTCGCCGCCGTCCAGCCGGACAATGTGATGGCCCTGGAAGAGGCCTTATCCGAGCAGCAGTCGGCGATGGAACGTACGGCGGTACCTGTGTTGCCGCAGCTGATGATCCAGGTTGATAAGGTCGCCCAGGCGCTGGCGCCGGATGCCGTGGCGGAGGCCGATGGCGAGGCGGAAGGCGAGGCGGAAGGCGAGGGACTGCCGCTGGCGATGGTGCAAAACCGTAGCGGCCAACGTGATGGCGCCGTGACGCTGACGACGACGGCGGCCAATGGCCCGACCGCCGCAGCCCAGGCCTCGCTGCCAATGGACGTTGCAGAGAAGCGCGATAATCCGCAGGGTGCCCAGACGCCTGAATACCTGCTGCAGTCTGCCGACGCCGTCAATAGCCGAATTACAGCCGTTTCTTCAACGCCTGAAATGAGCGCAAACGTGCCGTCAATTCAGGAGGGACCGACGCTGCCTCTGGCCCACGCTAGCCTGTCCACGCCGCCGCTGACGCCGCCGGCACAGACCGCCCAGACCGTGGCGGCACCGGTGCCGACCGCGACGATAAGCCAGGAGCTGGGAACCGAGGCGTGGCGGCAGTCGTTAAATCAGCAGATCAGTCTCTATAGCCGCAACGGGATTCAGAATGCGGAGATCCGCCTGAACCCGCAGGAGCTGGGGGTTATCCGCATCAATATGCAGCTGAACAGCGACCAGGCCACGCTGCACTTTGTTTCCGAGAACCATCAGGTGCGCGCCGCGCTGGAAGCCGCGATGCCGCAGCTGCGTACCTCGCTGGCGGAGTCCGGGATTCAGCTCGGCGAAAGTAGCGTAGGGGCCGAGTCGTCGTCGTCATGGGAAGACCATGCCCAGGCCGGACATTACGCCGCGCATGGCGCTAGCGAAGAGGAAAACGGGGATATTTCAGCAGACCAGGCTGATGCTGAAGCGCATGTTTTACAGAGATCCATCCGCCCTCATGGGATAAATACCTTCGCGTGATGGAAATAGCTAACACTCAAGTTACGGACACTAATTCGACCTCATCGCTGAATTGTTTGCGCAAGGGTCTGTAATAGAATACGTGGCTCTTTTAGAGAAGTCTTACCAGATACTCTCAGTAATTTATAACAAGGTTTTCACATAATGCCAAAAAAGAATCAAAATTCAGCTGGAGAAAAGAAAAAACCGCTTATCGTTATTCTTCTCCTGTTAATCGCGCTCGGCACGTGTGCAATTGCTGGTTATACATTATATGAAATGAAGAATATCAAAATGCTGGCCGCAGAGGGCGCATCCGATCAGCCGCGAGCCGTTGAGTCGGTGGTTCCGGTCTATATTCCGATGGATACGTTTACCGTGAGCCTGAAGCCGACGCAGCGTGAGAATGACCGGATTCTGTACATCGGTCTGACGCTGCGCGTACGAGATGAGCAGTCTCAGCAGTTGATTGAAAAATTTCTACCAGAAGTGCGCAGCCGCCTGCTTGTCTTATTCTCTAAGCAAACGGCAGAAGAATTATCCACCGACGATGGAAAATATCAGCTGGTGGAGGCTATTAAGTCGGTCATGAATAAACCTTTAGCGGCTGAACAAAGTGCGATTGTGACTGACGTATTGTTTAATGCATTCATCTTACGGTAATTGCCATGTCTGACAGCAGTTTATCTCAGGCTGAAATTGATCGCCTGTTGAATGGCGGGAGCAGCGCTGATAGCGAAGCGGAGATGTCAAATACGGTACTGGACGAAGGGGTTAAACCTTACGATCCGAATATTCAGCGCCGTGTTGTTCGTGAGCGTTTGCATTCGCTGGAAATTATTAACGAACGTTTTGCGCGTCAGTTTCGTATTGGTTTATTTAATCTGCTGCGTCGCAGTCCGGACGTTACCGCAGGGAATATTAAAATCCAGCCGTACCATGAGTTTGCGCGTAATTTACCGGTGCCGACCAACCTGAATCTGGTCCATATGAACCCGTTACGCGGTACGGCGCTATTTGCGTTTTCACCGAACCTGGTCTTTATGGCGGTGGATAACCTGTTTGGCGGCGATGGACGCTTCCCGACGAAAGCGGATGGGCGAGAGTTCACACCCACCGAGCAACGCATTATTCAACGCATTATGGCGATGGCGCTGGAGGCCTATGACTATGGCTGGAGCTCTATCTATAAGCTGAAGACCGATTATGTTCGTTCAGAAGTGCAGGTGAAGTTCACCAATATTACCTCTTCACCGAACGACATTGTCGTCACCACGCCATTCTACGTTGAGATTGGTGCTCATCGGGGTGAGTTTGAGATTTGTATCCCGTTTAGCATTATTGAACCGCTGCGTGAATTGCTGACGAATCCGCCGATGGAAAATTCGAAGCAGGAAAATGCGCAGTGGCGACAAAAAATGGCTTCGCAGGTGCGTTCAACGGAAGTGGAGCTGGTGGCGAATTTCTCGGAAATTGATTCGCGCCTCTCGCACATTATGAAGCTGAAACAGGGGGATATTATTCCTGTCGATAAACCAGAAAGTATTCTGGCGCTGGTCGGCGGAGTCCCGGTGTTGTCAGGTAAATATGGCTGTGTGAACAACCAATATGCTCTGAAAGTTGAGCAGATGATGAATCCAGGTTTAGGAACTTTTAAAAAGGAGTAGTTACCGATGAGTAACACCACGACACCTTCTGATGATGACAACAAATCCATTGACGATCTGTGGGGAGACGCCATGAGCGAGCAGCTGTCCGTGGAGAGCAGCGCTGCGGCACCGCTTTCGGCGAAGGACAATCTGGCAGCGCATTTTTCCCAGGATCTGGATTTGATCCTTGATATCCCCGTCAAAATGACCGTGGAATTAGGTCGGACAAAAATGACCGTCAAGGAGTTGTTAAGCCTGAGCCAGGGCTCGGTCGTTGCTCTGGAAGGGCTCGCCGGGGAACCGCTGGATATTTTAATTAATGGTTATTTAATCGCCCAGGGAGAAGTTGTGGTGGTGTCCGATAAATTCGGCATTCGTATCACTGATATTATTACTCCCTCGGAGCGTATGCACCGCTTGAGTAGATAATGAAGAGTCATACCACAACCGAAATTCAAACTTCATCTCCGATAATTGATAACAGCACTCCAGGCTCGGTCCTTTTTAATGTTGGAGGCGCGTTATGTCTCATTCTGTTCTTCATTGCTGGTATTGCCTGGATTGCCCGCCGCGCGGGCTTCGCGCCGCATGCCGTGCGCGGCAATAAACTGCTTACCGTGAAGAGCAGCCAGTCGCTCGGCCAGCGCGAACGCGTGGTCATTGTTGAAGTTGACGATAAGTGGCTGCTTCTGGGCGTCACCCCATCCAATATTACCTGCCTGGCGACGATGGATAAAAAGCAGGATGCGGTGATGGAGACGGAAGCGGCTTCCCGAACTCTCGATTTCCAGTCGGTGCTGGGAACGATGCTGAAAAAGCGTAAAACGGAGCGGGCGGAATGAGCGCGTTATGGCATCGCCACAAAAGCGGATTCCTGCTGCTGATATTGCTCGGCGCAGGCTGGCTACTGCCGACCGGCTCAGCGCTGGCGGCAAACAGCGACTTTATGCTGACGCGTTCCGATAGCGGTGAAACCTGGTCGCTGCCGGTGCAAACGCTGGTACTGCTGACCTCGATTACCTTTTTGCCCGCTATCCTGCTGATGATGACCGGTTTTACCCGCGTCATTATCGTGCTTGGGCTTTTACGTAACGCATTAGGTACGCCGTCGACCCCGCCGAACCAGGTGCTGCTTGGGCTGGCGCTGTTTTTGACCTTTTACGTGATGTCACCGGTATTTAACGAGATTCACCGCGATGCCTGGATACCGCTGACCGAAGATAAAATCTCGCTGGAAACGGCGCTCGACCGCGCGGTCGTGCCGATGAAATCGTTCATGATGGCGCAGACGCGTGAAGCGGATCTGGCGCTGTATACGCGGATGGCAAAGGCGGAGAATTTTGACACGCCGGATGACGTGCCGCTGAATATTTTGCTGCCGGCGTTTGTGACCAGCGAGCTGAAAACCGGCTTCCAGATTGGCTTTACGGTGTTTATTCCGTTCCTGATTATCGATCTGGTGGTGGCGAGCGTGCTGATGGCGCTCGGTATGATGATGGTGCCGCCGGCAACGATTTCCCTGCCGTTCAAACTGATGCTGTTTGTGCTGGTGGATGGCTGGCAATTATTAATGGGCTCGTTAGCTCAAAGTTTCTTTAGTTAGGCAGAATACAAATGACACCAGAAAGTGTAATGGCGATGGGGTTTCAGGCGGTTAAGGTTGGCCTGATGATCGCAACCCCGCTGTTAATTGCGGCGCTGCTGACGGGTCTGACGATCAGTATCCTGCAGGCCTCAACGCAAATTAATGAAATGACCCTGTCGTTTATTCCGAAGATCCTGATGATCCTCGCGGTAGCGATTTGTCTGGGCCCATGGATGATGAGCCTGTTTCTTGACTACATGCGTACCTTGTATAGCAACCTACCTTATATGATCGGCTAGCCATGCTTACTCTGCCAGTCGAAAGCCTGTACCAGCAAATCAGCCATGTTTTTTGGCCAGCGCTTCGCGTGCTGGCCATTTTCACTACGGCCCCCATTTTCAACGAAAGCGAAATTCCGAAGAAAGTGAAGATCGGCCTTGCGCTGATTATCGCGTTTTTAATCAGCCGTAATTTACCCGACAGCAATCTGGTGATGATTTCGTATCAGGGGCTCTGGGTTGCCGCGCAGCAGCTGATTATTGGCGCGGCCATGGGCCTCACCGTCCAGCTCATTTTTGTGGCGGTACGTACCGCCGGTGAAATTATGGGGCTGCAGATGGGGCTTTCCTTTGCGACGTTCTTTGATCCTTCCGGCGGCGGGAATATGCCGGTGATCGCCAGGATACTCAACCTGCTGGCGACGTTACTCTTTCTAACGTTTAATGGGCACCTGTGGTTCCTGACTATTTTAAGCGAGAGCTTTGTGGTGGTGCCGATCAATAGCGAATCTATCGATACCAGCGGGTTTTATTATCTGGCGCACGTTGCCGGCCTGGTGTTTCGCAGTGGCCTGATGCTTGGTCTGCCGATTATCACGCTGCTGTTATCGATTAACTTTACCCTCGGCCTGTTGAACCGTCTGACGCCTCAGCTCTCCATCTTTGTGGTGGGCTTCCCGCTGACCCTGACCGTGGGGATGACCGCGCTGACTATCGAGATGTATACGCTGGCCCCGTTCTTCGAAAACCTGATGACCAATATCTTTGATCATCTGTCAAATATTATCCTGATGTTTAGCGGCCGCTAACGTTGCCTCTCAGTTTGAATTTATTGCTGCCTATATTGATGGCCAGATAATGGCTGTCAATATAGGACAATAGTGCAGGGGAAATATTAAGACGGGAAGAAAAAGGCCCGGAGTATGGGCTATGGAGAGATTACACTCCGGGCAATACTTCTAGACAACCTGTTGATTATATATCATAAGAATATTCCCAACACGTATTCAATTGAGTGAATAAACGCCATTATTGTCAGGCGGTGTACCTTTTTTGGTAGTGAATTTATTAAATATCTGAACTGATATTTCCATTGGGTGACTATATTGTCTCTATTGTTAATAACGCTCGTGCCGAGGGTATAAAAAAGCCCCTCATATATTTATATGAGGGGCCTGGTCTGGTTAAATTATTGCGGTGGGATTATCAGAACTGTTCCCAGCGATCGTTTTCGGTTGTTAATGACGCTCCCGAGGTGTGAGATTCCTGGCCTTCATTTTTGGCCGCGGACTTTTTAACCATGGCTGGTCTGAGCGGTTCCCGCTTATAGCTTGCGTGGCTGTCCTGCTCAATGCGGAATAGCGCGACGGCCTGATTCAGGCGGCTCGCCTGTGCTTCCAGTTCCGCGGATGCGGCGGCAGACTCTTCTACCAGCGAGGTGTTTTGCTGCGTCACGCGATCCATTTCCGCGACGGCAATGCCCACCTGCTGTATGCCATTGCTTTGCTCTTCAGAGGCACAGGCAATTTCATTCATAATGTCGGTGACATTGCTGATTGAGCTGATGATGTCGCCCATCGTCTGACCCGCGTTTTCGGCATATTTCGCACCGGAAGAGATCTTATTCACCGATTCATCGATCAGGGTTTTAATCTCTTTGGCGGCCTGCGCGCTACGCTGTGCCAGGCTGCGAACTTCACTGGCGACCACGGCGAAGCCACGGCCTTGTTCACCGGCTCGCGCGGCTTCTACGGCGGCGTTCAGCGCCAGGATGTTGGTCTGGAAGGCAATTCCGTCGATAACGCTGGTGATCTCGGCAATTTTCTGCGAGCTATCGGCGATGTCGTTCATCGTCATCACCACGTTTTCGACCACTTTGCCGCCCTGACCGGCGGTTTCAGAGGCGCTGTGTGCCAGATGGCTGGCCTGCTGGGCGTTTTCCGCATTCTGTTTAACCGTTGCGGTCAGCTCTTCCATGCTGGCGGCGGTCTCTTCCAGGGACGCGGCCTGCTGTTCGGTACGCGCGGAAAGATCGTTATTGCCGTTAGCAATTTCGCTGGCGCCGGTATAAATCGCATTGGCGCCGCTGCGGACTTCACCGACGGTTTTGGCTAACGCTTTCTGCATGCTGTTTAATGCGCTGGCAATTTGCCCCATTTCATTGGTGCCTTCCACGCCGACAGGCGTCACCAGGTCGCCGTCAGAGATGTTTTTGATGCTCGCAAGAATCTTGTTCATTGGCGTCATCAGCACGTTTTTGATGCCGTACAGGCTGGCGATGAAAATGGATAACGTGACCAGGAAGACGCACAGAATGGTCCACAGCGCGGTGTCCGATGAGTTACGCGTTTCCGCAGAAAGATAGTCAGATACGCGATCGATCTCTTTGCGGTAATCAAAGAAAGCGGCCTGCAGCCCGTCGTGATGATCCTGCGTCGGATAGGTCGCAAAACCTTCTAAATCATGCGCACGTAAAATCTGGATGAGCTCGGCAAGCCCTTTGGAGTAGGTCTCGTAATTCTTGGTGATGGCATAGACGATATTGTCATCGACGTGAGGGTTGCGCGGAACATTATTAAATTCGGTCCAGTAGCGCTGGGCCGAATTTAATTCACTGTCTGCTTTTGAAAGCAACTCCTGCGCCAGTGCGTTGTCCTGGGTAGCTGTGCCATCTTCACCGCTGTTTGCTAAAAATCGTGAGGCGCGGTTAATGGAAATACGTGATTCCAGCATCGCACTCCACGCTGACTCCAGGAAATCGGCACGCGTATTCAGCGTCATGACGGTCTGTAACGCATCATCACTCATCTTTTGTGCTTTGTAGGAGAGCCCGGCGGAGACTAACTGGAAGGTCAATAGAAGAACAAACAGAACGATTAAACTGGTGGCGATTTTGATTCGATTTAACATGGCTTATATCCAGAAATGTTGGGATGCGCCTTATTTCACTATCAATTAAAATCCCAGAGCGTTGCCGCCCTGGGGTTTATCAATGATTCCCGGGCGATTAACGCAGCAGAGACAGAACGTTCTGCGGAACCTGGTTTGCCTGAGACAGCACGGAGATACCGGCGGACTGCAGGATGTTCGCGCGGCTCATCTCGGAGACTTCGGAAGCGAAGTCGGCGTCGAGGATACGGGAACGGGACTCGGACAGGTTGTTAACGGTGCTGTTCAGGTTGCTGATAACAGAATCGAAACGGTTCTGCGTCGCACCCAGGGAAGAGCGCAGTTCGTCAACCTGAGCCATTGCTTTGTCGATGGTATCCAGCTGGGTGGTCAGCGCTTTCATTTTGTCTGCTGCATCTCCCGTGGCTGCCGTGACGGTGTATTTATCGGCAACGGCATCTTCATTGATATCATCAATAGTAATGGTGTTCACTGTGCCGTCAGCTGCCACGGCAAAGTAAGAAGTCTCGCCGCTGGCATCGGTGGTGGAGTACAACTCGCCGCCAGCAGCGGTTTGCAGTTCCTCAAGCGCTTTGCTGTCGAGCTTCAGGGTCTCACCATTGGCATCGGTAATGCTTGCGCCAACACCCACTTTGGTCGCCACGCTGGTCACGTCAAAGCCGGTCATGCCGAGAGTAGAGGAGTCAACTTTGTTCAGGTTGATATCGATGGTCTGGCCGTCGTTAGAACCCACCTGAATACCCAGAGTCTGGTCAGCGCTCAGAACCTTCACGCCGTTGAACTCGGTCTGTTCAGAGATACGGTTGATTTCCTGCAGACGAGCGTTGATTTCGTCCTGGATGGACTTACGGTCGGACTCGGAGTTGGTGCCGTTCTGTGCCTGTACGGTCAGACGACGGATGTTCTGCAGGTTGTCGTTCACTTCGTTCAGCGCGCCTTCGGTGGTCTGCGCGATGGAGATACCGTCGTTGGCGTTACGGGACGCCTGGGTCAGACCGGTGATGTTAGCGGTGAAACGGTTGCTGATAGCCTGGCCAGCGGCATCGTCCTTGGCGCTGTTGATACGCAGGCCGGAAGACAGACGCTCGATAGAGGTACCCAGCGC
>NZ_JBKDZH010000112.1:0-13474 GCF_047971185.1 Kluyvera sp. | reverse complement strand
GGCGTCAAAGGTGGCGCCGCCCCAGCACTCGAGCGAGCCGTAGCCGACGTCGTCGAGCTGTGCGGCGATGGGCAGCATGTCATCAAGACGCAGGCGGGTGGCAAACAGGGACTGGTGGGCGTCGCGCAGGACGACATCGGTAATGGCAACGGTCATGGGTTCCTCCGTGAATTAAACATGAAGACGGTGATGGTGAATGGCGGCGGCAATCACCGGCTTTAAGCGGGTGAAATCGTCCACGACGGGCGCGGGGCGCGGCGCGGGCGCGGCGACGGGCTCCGGGAAAAAGCGGGTAATGGCGGCAGACATCACGCGGATGGCGAAGATGAGCAGGAACAGGAAGATCAGTACAAATCCCATGCCCAGGCACATCAGCGTGAGGCCTTCACCCAGCAGTACAGCATCAGTCATAAATCGATATCCAAATCAGGTGCACGGTGGTGTATTGGCAGTCACGCTGTCGGCACATCCGGCTAAGGAGTAGAGTGGATTTCCCTCGGCCGCCCCCGGCTCTGGCCTCTACGTTGCGCTTCCCGCTGTACTGCAAACCACACCACCGTGCGTATTGACTACACCAGCATGCTGAAAACGATACTGGCGATAACCAGCACAATGCCGCCGCCCAGACGGGAGGAGATTTGTGCGTAAGAGATCAGGTTCATTCGGTTACAGGCGGAAAGCACTTCCAGGTCGCCGGAACCGCCGCGGTTCGCCATGCACAGGCCCGCGGTGATGGAGGACTCAATCGGATAGAAGCCAATCAGCCAGCCGCCAACGGCAGCGCCAATCACCGCGCCAATCACGATCACCGCCGAGATAATGACGTTGGTGAACGTCAGGGCGTCGATGATTTCCTGGAGGTCGGTGTAGCACACGCCGACGCCCACCATCAGCACCCATAGCAGCTGTTTGGAGAAGAAGTCAGACAGGCGTTTTGCCCCGGCTTTAATTTCCGGCGAGCACAGGCCGGACGCGTTGAGCGCCGCGACAATCAGCACCATCCACGCGAAATAGTGAATAGAGACGCCGCCAATGCTTGGCAGGATCTTCTTCGCAATCACATACGCCAGCAGGAAACAGGTGGTGGAGAGCACCAGGCCAATCGCGGTTTCGCGATGGGTAATCTGGCCGGCTTTTTCATCATCTTCCGTTTTAAACGAGGCTTTACGCACCAGCTCGCCTTCGCCGCTGAGCCAGGTGTATTTTTTGCCGATAATATCCAGCACGGCCGCGAAGATAATGGCGAAGATATTGGCGATAGTCAGAATGGCAATCGCGGTGGAGTAATATTCTTCCCGCGAACGACCGGTGACCGAGTGATAAATTTCGGAAAGTGGCACCGCGCCCGCGCCGTTGCCGCCGCCCATAATCGGCAGCACGTACAGCATCATAATGCGGTCAACGGGAATGCCGAAGCACAGGCCAATGGCGATCCCACAAATGGCGGCGCCCGCGATCCCCGTCAGAATGGTAGGAATATAGCCCAGCAGCGATTTCAGCAGCAGTTTACGGTTAACCGACAGAATCGCGCCGGTAATCAGTACCGCGATAAACAGATTAAGAAAATTACTCTTATCCATTACGTTGCTGATGGCATCAATCTCTTTTTGCGTAAGTATGCCGGCATACACAAAATAAGCCGCCACCAGAAATATCATGACCGGCGCGCCGCCAATATATTTATTGAAAACAGGCAGTCTTTTACCTATTTCACCAAAAATGGCGCCAATGGTAAACATAATGGCGAGGCCGCCGACAAGGTCATCGGGTAAGGCATTATAAAAGTGTGAAAGTAATATTGTAATTAACGCGAAGGCGTACAGCGGTAGCGACATGCCGAAGATTTTAAATCCCAGTAAGTCACGTACGCCCGATTTCTCCGTCGCCGGAGCTTGGGTCATGTTAGTCATAAACATCATCCTGTGTTTAGAGAAGTGGCAAGACCGGCGCATATTAATAAATTCAATTAGCCATGAGATGTGATTCCCTTCACCGAATAGTCGTGTTTTTAATTAATTTAATTATTTTAATTTGCTCAGTTAATTAACAACATAAAAAACATAAAGCAAATAAAGCCATGGTGCGAAATGTGATTTCTATTGCAGACCAATAATATAAACACTGGCGAAATATGCGGCGTTATTTGCTGAGGGATGCGGAATAATGAATCTGATTTTTAAACGTATATCACCGCAGAAGAATGAAGCCGGGAAGAAAGCCATCGCGCTTTTCCTGCAAAGCGCTGGCCTGACGCTGGAGGCGGACTGTGAAAGCGTTGTCTGCGCTGAGGTGCAGGGAACGATTGTCGGTTGCGGCGCCATTGCCGGGAACGTCCTGAAATGTATCGCCGTATCGCCTGATTTTCAGGGGGAAGGGCTCAGCCTGAAGCTGCTGACGGAACTGTTAACGCTGGCCTATGAATTACGGCGCAGTGAACTTTTCCTCTTTACCAAACCGCAAAATAAGGCGCTGTTTTCCGGGGCTGGCTTCTGGCCAATCGCGGAAGCGGACGGGCTGGCGGTACTGATGGAAAACAGCAGCGAACGGCTGGCGCGTTACTGTCGTCAGCTCGCGCTGCATCGCCAACCGGGAAAAACCATCGGCGCGATCGTGATGAATGCGAATCCGTTCACGCTGGGCCACCGCTACCTGATTGAGCAGGCGGCGGCCCGCTGCGACTGGCTGCATCTGTTTGTGGTGAAAGAAGATGCCTCGCAGTTCAGCTATACCGATCGCTGGACCCTGATTGAGCAGGGGATTCGCGGCCTCGACAACGTGATGCTTCACCCGGGGTCTGCCTATCTGATTTCTCGCGCCACCTTTCCCGGTTATTTCCTCAAAGATCGGGGCGTGACTGATGATTGCCATAGCCAGATAGACCTCCAGCTGTTTCGTGAACATCTGGCCCCGGCGCTGGCTATCACCCATCGCTTTGTCGGCGACGAACCGTATTGCCCTTTAACCCGCAGCTACAACCAACGTATGCACGAGATCCTCGGCGCGCCCGACGGCAGCGGGCCGCCGATTGAGGTTGTGGAATTGCCGCGAATGGAAATCAACGGCGAGCCGGTGTCGGCCAGCCGCGTGCGGCGGCGCTATGCCGAGCGCGACTGGTCGGCCATTCGCGAGCTGGTCCCCTATGACACCTTCGCTTTCTTGCAGCATCAGGCTGCGGAGCATACCGAGACCGTATGACGTATCACCGTTAACAAGGAACATAACTTATGGAAATCATTAAAGATGCCCTGGCCGGCACGCTGGAGTCCAGCGATGTGATGGTCCGCATTGGGCCATCGACGGAGCCGGGGATTCATCTGGAGCTGGAGAGCCTGGTGAAGCAGCAGTTTGGCGCCGCCATTGAACGCGTGGTGCGCGAAACGCTGGCAAAGCTCGGGGTCGAGCAGGCGCAGGTCAGCGTCGATGATAAAGGGGCGCTGGAATGCATTTTACGCGCCCGAGTGCAGGCAGCGGCGCTGCGTGGCGCAGAACAGGCTGATATTCAATGGAGTGCGTTATGAAACCTCGTCGCAGTATGTTGTTTATCCCCGGCGCCAATGCGGCGATGTTGAGCACCTCGTTTGTCTATGGTGCGGATGCGGTCATGTTCGACCTTGAAGACGCCGTTGCGCTGCGTGAAAAAGACAGCGCTCGTCTGTTAGTGCACCACGCGTTGCAGCATCCGTTTTATCAGGATGTGGAAAAGGTGGTGCGTATCAACCCATTGAACACGCCGTTCGGCCTCGCCGATCTGGAAGCCGTGGTGCGCGGCGGCGTGGATATTGTTCGCCTGCCGAAAACCGACAGTAAAGAAGATGTGCTGGCGCTGGAAGCGCACGTCGAGCGCATTGAGCGCGAATGCGGGCGCGAAGTGGGCAGTACCAAACTGATGGCGGCGATTGAGTCGGCGATGGGCGTCGTCAACGCCGTTGAGATTGCCACCTCCAGCCCAAGAATGGTTGCCATTGCGCTGGCGGCGTTCGACTACGTGATGGATATGGGCACCAGTCGCGGCGACGGCAGCGAGCTTTTTTACGCCCGCTGCGCGGTACTGCACGCGGCCCGAGTCGGCAAGATTGCCGCGTATGACGTGGTGTGGTCGGACATTAACGATGAAGAGGGCTTCCTGAAAGAAGTACAGCTGGCGAAAGGGCTTGGCTTTAACGGCAAATCGCTGGTCAATCCGCGCCAGATTGAGCTGCTACACCAGGCCTATTCGCCGACGCGCAAAGAGGTTGCGCATGCGATTGAGGTGATTGCGGCAGCGGAAGAGGCGGAGTCGCGCGGGCTGGGCGTGGTATCGCTCAACGGCAAAATGATTGATGGCCCGATTATCGACCAGGCGCGCAAAGTGGTGGCGCTGTCGGCTTCTGGTATTCGTGATTAAGGAAGGAACCATGAAAGACACTCTGACTATGCTGAATCAGCAATACGTAGTACCAGAAGGATTGCAGCCGTACGCCGACATCACCACCCACAGCCCGTGGCTGGCCGACGAGACCGAAAAGCGCCATCGTAAAGTGTGTGATTCGCTGGAAGAGGCGATTCGCCGCTCCGGGCTAAAAAATGGGATGACCATCTCGTTCCACCACGCTTTCCGCGGCGGCGATAAGGTGGTCAATATGGTCATGGCGAAGCTCGCGGAGATGGGCTTTCGCGATCTGACGTTAGCCTCCAGTTCGCTGATTGACGCGCACTGGCCGCTGATTGAGCACATTAAAAACGGCGTAGTTCGCCAGATCTACACCTCCGGTCTGCGCGGCGAACTGGGCGAAGCCATTTCGGCGGGGCTGATGGAAAATCCGGTGCAGATCCACTCCCACGGCGGCCGCGTCAAGCTGATTCAGAGCGGTGAGCTGAACATTGACGTCGCCTTCCTTGGCGTGCCGTGCTGCGATGAGTTGGGCAACGCCAACGGCTTTAGCGGCAAATCACGCTGCGGTTCACTCGGCTACGCTCAGGTTGATGCGCAATACGCGAAATGCGTGGTGCTGCTGACGGAAGAGTGGGTCGATTACCCCAACTATCCGGCGAGCATTGCGCAGGATCGGGTGGATTATATTGTCCAGGTGGACGAAGTCGGCGATCCGGCGAAGATCACCGCCGGGGCGATCCGTTTGTCGAGCAACCCGCGTGAACTGCTGATCGCGCGTCAGGCGGCAAACGTCATTGAGCATTCCGGTTATTTTAAAGACGGCTTTTCTCTGCAAACCGGCACCGGCGGCGCGTCGCTGGCGGTGACCCGTTTTCTGGAAGATAAAATGCGTCGGCAGAATATTACCGCCAGCTTTGGCCTCGGCGGGATCACCGGCACGATGGTGGATCTGCATGAAAAAGGGCTGATCAAGGCGCTGCTCGATACCCAATCCTTCGACGGCGACGCGGCGCGATCGCTGGCGCAAAACCCGCATCATATTGAAATCTCAACCAACCAGTACGCTAATCCTGGTTCTAAAGGGGCGTCATGCGAACGTCTGAACGTGGTGATGCTGAGCGCGCTGGAGATTGACGTGAATTTCAACGTCAACGTGATGACCGGCTCAAACGGCGTGCTGCGCGGCGCGTCCGGCGGGCATAGCGATACGGCGGCCGGGGCGGATCTGACCATTATCACCGCCCCGCTGGTGCGCGGACGTATTCCTTGCGTGGTGAAAAACGTGCTGACGACCGTCACCCCGGGCGCGAGCGTCGATGTGCTGGTTACCGATCACGGCATCGCCGTCAATCCGGCGCGTCAGGATTTGATTGAAAGCCTGAGCAATGCAGGGATTGCGCTGATGACTATCGAGCAGCTTCAGCAGCGCGCCGAGCAGCTGACCGGCGAACCGGAACCGATCGCCTTTACCGATCGCGTGGTGGCGGTGGTGCGCTATCGCGATGGTTCGGTAATTGATGTGATTCGCCAGGTCAAACTCTAATGAACGGCGCAGACCTGCTCGCCAACGGTCAGCCCGTGACGCTTGAGGAGATGCTGCTGGCGCGGGAAAAACGCGCCTCCCGGCAGCGTCAGGCGCTGGACTGTTATCGGCTACCGCTTATCTCTTTCTTGTTAGTCGCGCCGGGAGCGGTAAAAAACTCGCCGGTCTGGCAACGCGTCGCTCACTACGCGCAGCGTGAAATCCTCGCCCTCTGCCAGCAGCAGGAGTGGGTCTGCGTATGGGAAAAACAGTGCGATGCGCGGAGCGGGCCGGAGTGGATGGCGGCGGTCTGCGCCCCCGCAAAAGCGCTTAAACAGCACATGTCGATGCTGGAGGAGCAACACCCTCTTGGCCGACTGTGGGATATCGACATTATTGATAGCGACGGTCGGCAGCTATCGCGTCGCGAACTGGGCCTTCCTGCACGACGTTGTTTAGTTTGCCCGCAGGAAGCGCATGTTTGCGCCCGCAGCCGACAGCACACGCTTGAGCACCTTTTAGATGACATCGCACGAAGGATTGCAGGCTATGAGCGACACGATTGTAATTGATACGCGCGTACAGAGCGTTCAGAAAATGAAAGCCTCCGATTTGCCGGGGCTGGTGGCGCGGGCGTTGCTGACCGAGGTTCAGCTCACGCCGAAGCCGGGGCTGGTGGATATCCGTAATGCCGGGGCGCACAGGGATATGGATCTGCTGTCTTTTGAAGGCAGTACGGCCGCCATCGCGCCGTGGATGGAAAAGTTTTTCATTATGGGCAACAGCACGGCGCGACTGGAGGCGGGAGCCGTTTTAGCCATGCTGCGCCCGCTGGGTATGGCGTGTGAAAACGACATGCTTGAGGTGACTGGCGGCGTGAACACGCACCGCGGCGCGGTGTTTGCCTTCGGGCTGTTAAGCGCCGCCATCGGGCGACTGATGGCGCTGGACATACCGCTGGAGCAAAACCGAATCTGCGATTGCGTGGCGCGTTTTTGCCGCAATATTGTTGCCCGCGAGCTTTCCGGCCAAAAAGGCGGCGAAGCGAGTAAAAGCGAAGTCCAGTTCCTGCGCTTTGGTTTAACCGGCGCGCGGGGCGAGGCGGAAAGTGGTTTTCGTACCGTCAGAACTCAGGCGCTACCGGTTTATCAGCGCGTGTTACAGGAGCAAGGTGATACTTATCTGGCATTGCTGCAAACGCTCTTGCATCTGATGGCCTGGAACGATGATACCAACCTGGTTTCCCGTGGCGGGCTGGAAGGGCTCAATTACGTTCAGCAGCAGGCGCAAAAACTATTATGGCAGGGTGGTGTACTGGCTGACGGTGGCATTGAAGCGCTCCAGCGGTTGGATGATGATCTGATTGCTCGCAATCTTAGCCCTGGCGGCAGCGCTGATTTACTGGCGGTATGCTGGTTTTTAAGTCACTTTCCGGCAGGGGCTATCTATTCGGAGTAAAGCGGGTTGGCCGGTTAGGTGCTGCGGTCTTCCTGGCTGGCAGGATACGTAATCAGGTTCCGGATTTGAAACGTGGGTGTAGTGGCAATGCCGGAGGAAGAGACCAAAACCCGGTGCGGTGGCCGGGTCTGGCTTTATTTGTAGTCGGTCAGATGAAGACCGCAGGCGAGATGTTGAAACGTGCGGACAGCTTTCTGATGTGGTTAACGTTCAGTTGTCGCTCACCATTCAACACGCGTGAAACCATAGATTTACTGCCAATTTCATCAACAAAATCAGAAATGGTTAACCGGTGTTGGTCCATCAGTGTACGCAGTACGGCCACACCTGCCGGGATGGCTTCCATTTCTGCACGTAATGCCTGAATCTCTGGCTGCTGGCGTTCGTACTCACTGATACGGGTGCATACAATATCTACCAATGGGCTCGATGGGTTTTCCATCAACAACTCCTCCACCAGCTCCAGTGCATCGTTGTAATCCTTTTCGCTGGGGCTATCCCCCAGCAGGGGAACGGCTGCGATAAGGGCTTGTGTTGCTTTCAGTGCTTCAGTTGCAATCATCATTTCTTCCCCTTTGTCCGGTGCTGTGCTGCGAACTTGTCATACTCCGTATGGTTGAAAATATGCCGAATGTAAAACTTCTGACTTTCAAAAAATATCAGCGCAATGACGCGTAGGTTGTTGTTTGAAACGTTGATAACATAGTGTTTATCAAGGTATTTAAAGTTATCAAACGACGGGTAAAACTGCCTTAACGCTTCCGGTGTCGGGCAGTTGGCCTTTTCTATTGTGCGGGCAAACAGCAAAATTTCTCTCTTGTGCTGCGGGTAGTTGTCGCATCCCTCACTGATTGCCTTCATTGAAATCAGATGCATTGCGCTTTGTCCATTGCCAATCTGTCAACAATACTAACGCCGGTTGACAATAAGTCAACGCTGCTCAGCGACGCTCCTCAATTTCTCGCTAAGATAATCAATCATCGCCCGCATTCTGGCGGGCATATGTTGATTGCGCGTCCATAGCAGCCACAGCTCGCCGCTGTAGTCGCTAATAAATTCCCATTCTGGCAGCACCTGGACAATCTCTCCGCTCGCCAGCGCTTCGCGAGCGGTAAAGAGCGGCAGGCTGCCGATTCCGAGGTTATTTTTCACCGCATCCAGACGCACGCCGGTGTGGTTGGCGGCGTAGCGACCGCGAGTCTGAATGGTCTCCACACGCTCACCGCGGCGAAACTTCCAGCGTGAATCCGCAGGCGTCTCGCCAAGGCTGATACAGCTATGCTCGCGCAGTGCCTGCGGGTGCTCGGGTGTACCGCGTTCGCATAAATACGCCGGGGTGGCGCAGATCACGTGGCTTACCGGCATCAGCGGCTTGCCGTACAGGCCCGGCGAAGGGGACTGGCTGATGCGCAGCGCAAGGTCGACGCCATCGTCGATTAAATCCATATAACGGTCTTCCAGCCGCAGACAGACGTCCACCTGCGGGTAGCGGGCAAAGAATTCGGCCATCAGTGGATGAATGACAAACCGACCCACCGCCTTGGGCACGCTGACGGTCAGCTTCCCCTGCGCGATGCTTTGTCGGCTGCTGCCCGAGTCGACGGCCATTTGCGCCGCATGCAGCATCTCCAGCGCGTGTTCATACACCATTTTGCCGGTTTCGCTGAGCGCCAGTTTGCGCGTGGTGCGATGCAACAGTTTGCTGCCCAGCGCCTGCTCCAGACGCGTAACGCTGCGGCTAATCGCAGAGGGTGTAGAGCCTGAGGCTTTCGCCGCGGCGGAGAAATTCCCCTGCTCAATAATCAACACAAAGGTGGCAAGGTCGGGAAGAAGGTTAGGGTTCATTTGTGCGTACCAGGCAAAGATGCATTGAGCAGACGTGGGATTATCGCTGCGAGTAAAGTGAATATACTCTTCTCATCAAGAGGAGAACAACCATGACCGAACGTCTTTATTACACCTGTGATAACACCGAAGGCCTGGCCACGGTGATGAGCTGCACGGCGCGAGCGGAGGGAGGCTATGCGGTGGTGCTGGACGGCACGCTCTTTCACCCACAGGGCGGTGGGCAACCGGCGGATGCTGGCTGGATTGATGGGATCCCCGTCGAGACGGTGACCGCACATGATGACGACGTGCTGCATATCGTGGCAACACCGATTGCGCCTGGCGTGGTCAGCCTGAGGGTTGATGCGGCACAGCGTCAGCAGCATGCGCGGCTGCACTCGGCGGGGCATCTTATCGGCCTGGCGGGTACCGAGTACGGATGGCAACCGGTGAAAGCGCACCACTGGCCTGGCGAAGGGCGCATTACGTTTTCCGCAACAGGCCGCAGTTCGCTGCCGGATGGCGCTTCGCTGCTGGCGAAAATCAGCGCCTGGCAGGCGGAGGATCTTCCTCGCCGGGTGACATTCGACGGCGGTTTGCGCGAAGTCGGGTTCGGCGAGCTGCCCGCTTACCCTTGCGGCGGGACGCATGTTGCGCGTTTATCCGACATCGGGCAGGTGACAATTACCCAGGTGAAGATGAAAAAAGGGCAGATGATCGTTAACTATACGCTTGTTTCGTAAAACCGGGCTCACGAAAGTAGCTATACAGATTGACTGAATTTTGTTCGGTTTTCCCGTCGTTTTTCCAGTGGCTTACCGCTTACTGAGCGAGTTTGACTTCTTTCCTGTGCTGCGGCAATGATTCATCCTGTGGGGTGAATCATGTCTTTTACTGATATTCCTCTCTGTTTATCATTAAATTCTAATTATCGGCGTTTTCGGCTGGCGACCCTGTTGTGCGCTGGTTACTCTGAAAACGATTTACGCAATTTTAACAAAAGAGAATAGCTATGCATGATGCACAAATCCGCGTCGCCATTGCCGGCGCCGGTGGCCGCATGGGACGGCAGTTAATCCAGGCCACGATGGCGATGGATGGGGTACAACTGGGCGCCGCGCTGGAGCGTGAAGGCTCTTCTTTACTCGGCAGCGATGCCGGTGAACTGGCAGGCGCAGGCAACGCTGGCGTGACCGTTCAGTCCAGCCTCGAAGCGGTAAAAGAGGATTTTGACGTCTTTATCGATTTTACCCGTCCGGAAGGCACGCTGGCGCACCTGGCGTTTTGTCGCCAGCACGGTAAAGGGATGGTGATTGGCACCACCGGGTTTGATGATGCCGGTAAACAGGCCATTCGCGACGCTTCGCAGGACATTGCTATCGTGTTTGCCGCCAACTTCAGCGTTGGCGTTAACGTGATGCTTAAGCTGCTGGAGAAAGCGGCGAAAGTGATGGGTGACTATACCGATATTGAGATTATCGAAGCGCACCACCGCCACAAAGTGGATGCGCCATCGGGAACGGCGCTGGCGATGGGCGAGGCGATCGCCGGGGCGCTGGATAAAGATCTGAAGGACTGCGCGGTCTACTCGCGCGAAGGTTATACCGGCGAACGCGTGCCGGGTACGATTGGTTTCGCCACCGTTCGCGCCGGTGACATTGTCGGTGAGCATACCGCGATGTTTGCCGATATTGGCGAGCGCGTGGAGATAACGCATAAGGCCTCCAGCCGCATGACGTTTGCTAACGGCGCGGTAAGATCGGCACTGTGGCTTAAATCAAAGCAAAACGGTCTTTTTGATATGCGTGATGTGCTGAATTTGAATGAACTATAAGTATTTATTACCCATCGTGATGTGGTTATTGTAGTCATAATTACTTGATTACACAGGGCAATATTTTATTGCCCTTTATTTTATCTTTTCATTATGCATTTATAGTATGAAGTGCTCATTTTTATTGGTCTTGTTGCTTAAATGTGTTGGTTAAATGTAAATTTTGACCATCTGGTCTACTTTTTTGTGTTCTCTGCCGAGATTTAACACTCTTCCGGCTCCGCAAGCGTTTTCTCCCCTGAGTTAGTTGATCTTTTTGATGCCTGGAGGCGGCATGATTCGCCAGTGGCGTAAAATAATAATAAAAAATCCCCTTTAAGGTAGACTTTTGCCGAGGCTGTCACTAGAATGCCGCCGTTTGCCAGAAATTCATCGGTAAGCAGATTTGCATTGATTTGTGCCTTTGTTATGAATTAATATGCAAATAAAGCGAGTAAATATTCTCTGGAGGGTGTTTTGATTAAGTCAGCGCTATTGGTTCTGGAAGACGGAACCCAGTTTCACGGTCGGGCCATAGGGGCAACAGGTTCGGCGGTTGGGGAAGTCGTTTTCAATACTTCAATGACCGGTTATCAAGAAATCCTCACTGATCCTTCCTATTCTCGCCAAATCGTCACTCTTACTTATCCTCATATTGGTAATGTCGGCACCAACGCCGCCGATGAAGAGTCTTCTCAGGTACACGCTCAGGGTCTGGTCATTCGCGACCTGCCGCTGATTGCCAGCAACTTCCGCAATACCGAAGACCTCTCTTCTTACCTGAAGCGCCATAACATCGTGGCGATTGCCGATATCGATACCCGTAAGCTGACTCGTTTGCTGCGCGAAAAGGGCGCACAGAACGGCTGCATCATCGTAGGGGATAACCTGGATGCACAGCTGGCGCTGGAAAAAGCCAAAGCGTTCCCTGGCCTGAACGGCATGGACCTGGCAAAAGAAGTCACCACTTCAGAAACCTACACCTGGACGCAAGGAAGCTGGACGCTGGCGGGCGACCTGCCGGAAGCGAAAGCGGAAAGCGAACTGCCGTTCCACGTTGTGGCCTACGATTTCGGTGCCAAACGCAACATTCTGCGCATGCTGGTCGACCGCGGCTGCCGCCTGACCGTCGTACCGGCGCAAACCTCTGCAGAAGAGGTGCTGAAGATGAATCCGGACGGGATCTTCCTGTCCAACGGTCCTGGTGACCCGGCGCCGTGCGATTACGCTATCGACGCGATTGAGAAATTCCTCGAGACCGATGTTCCGGTATTCGGCATCTGCCTCGGTCATCAGCTGCTGGCGCTGGCAAGCGGAGCGAAGACCGTGAAGATGAAGTTCGGCCACCACGGCGGCAACCACCCGGTCAAAGATATCGATAACGACGTGGTCATGATTACCGCACAGAACCACGGTTTTGCGGTCGACGAAGCATCCATGCCGGCTAACCTGCGCGTGACCCACAAGTCACTGTTCGATGGTACCCTGCAGGGCATCCACCGCACTGACAAACCGGCGTTCAGCTTCCAGGGACACCCGGAAGCGAGCCCTGGCCCGCATGATGCCGCGCCGTTGTTCGACCATTTTATCGAGTTAATTGAGCAGTACCGCCAGTCCGCGAAATAATCAGGAGAAAAAAGCCATGCCAAAACGTACAGACATAAAAAGCATCCTGATTCTTGGCGCTGGCCCGATCGTTATCGGCCAGGCTTGTGAATTTGACTACTCTGGCGCTCAGGCTTGTAAAGCCCTGCGCGAAGAAGGTTACCGCGTCATCCTGGTGAACTCTAACCCGGCCACCATCATGACCGACCCGGAAATGGCCGATGCGACCTACATTGAGCCGATTCACTGGGAAGTGGTTCGTAAAATCATTGAAAAAGAGCGTCCGGACGCGGTTCTGCCGACCATGGGCGGCCAGACGGCGCTGAACTGTGCGCTGGAGCTGGAACGTCAGGGCGTGCTGGAAGAATTCGGCGTGACCATGATTGGCGCCACCGCTGATGCGATTGATAAAGCAGAAGACCGCCGTCGCTTTGATGTGGCGATGCAGAAAATCGGTCTTGATACCGCGCGTTCCGGGAGTGCGCACACGATGGAAGAAGCGCTGGCCGTTGCTGCCGATGTGGGCTACCCGTGCATCATTCGCCCGAGCTTCACCATGGGCGGCACCGGCGGCGGTATCGCCTACAACCGCGAAGAGTTCGAAGAAATTTGTACCCGCGGTCTGGATCTCTCTCCGACCAACGAGCTGCTGATTGATGAATCGCTGATCGGCTGGAAAGAGTACGAAATGGAGGTGGTGCGCGATAAGAATGACAACTGCATAATCGTCTGCTCCATCGAAAACTTCGACGCCATGGGGATTCACACCGGTGACTCCATCACCGTGGCGCCGGCGCAAACCCTGACCGACAAAGAGTATCAGGTGATGCGTAACGCCTCGATGGCGGTCCTGCGTGAAATCGGCGTGGAACCCGGC
>NZ_JBKDZH010000111.1:0-26987 GCF_047971185.1 Kluyvera sp. | reverse complement strand
GCTAGCCGGGATCCGCACCACCTTTGCGCAAGCGCGTCACCGTAATATGGCGCTTGGGCTGTGGGCGGCCGTCGGCTCCGGTGGTGCAGCGTTTGGCCCGCTGGTGGGCGGAATGCTGCTTGAACACTTCTATTGGGGCTCGGTATTCCTGATCAACGTGCCGATTGTGCTGGTGGTCATCGCCATTAATGCCAGAGTGGTTCCCCGTCAGCCAGCACGGCGGGAACAGCCGCTCAACCTGCGGCGGCGAAAATGGCGTTTATCAATTCGCATAGCATCGTGCTGGCGACCGCTGGCGTGCTGCTTCTGCTGCTGGCCGCGGGGATCTGGCGCAGTCTGGCTAAGATCCCAGACCCGGTTTAATGCCCCGTAACGCCATGGTGTCTTTCTCTGTGGCTATGTACATTATTGAACAGTTAAGCTACAATTGTGATTAAATGTACGCGCCGGAATTTCCGGAGTGTCGCGAAATTACGCACGGGAGGGCATATGGCCACAGTACAAGAAAGCCATGTAAACGGTAACGTTGACACCAGCAAGGCGCTGCCGGTGGTGTTCCGGATCCTGGAAAAATGGCACTGCAACACAGATGAACAGCTTCGGCTTCTGGGTATTAGTTCACGTTCAACATTGAACAAATACAAAGAGTCGAAGGGCGGCATTCGTTTAAGTCTGGATATTCAGGAGCGGATGAGCTACATCCTGAATATCCATAAATGCCTGCGTTTGCTGTTTACCGCCGATGACAGCATCTATGGCTGGGTGCGCAAACCGAATTCCCATCCGTTTTTTGCCGGACGCTCGGCGATGGACGTGATGAACGGTGGGCGAGTCGCCGATCTCTACGAAGTGGCGACGCGTCTGCAATCCTGGCGAGGGGGCATGGCGTGATAACGGAAACGCCACCACGCGTGGCTTTCAAAGGCGCGTCGGCCTACCGCATTATTCCCAGCCGCTATCCGACCATTGACCTGTTTGAAGATGTCGCCAGCAGCGATGAGCTGGAAGCGGTCTGGGCCGTTGAAGCGCTGACCAATGAGCGTCTGATGGAGGCGGCGGGTGAACTGATGCGGGTGCCAAAAGCCGACTGGCTGGTGGGGCTGAATGGCAGCAGCTATGTGATGGCCGCCTTTACGCACATTAACCCTGAAGGGGCGCGATTCACCACCGGTGATTTTGGCGGCTACTATTGCGCGCCGCAACTGGACACCGCCATTAAAGAGACGGTGTACCATCAGGAGCGTATCTTCGGCTATACCAACGAGCCGGCGCAAAAGGTCCAGATGCGGGTACTGTTTACCGAATTTGACGCGGAGCTGGCCGACATCACCCACGAACCTTTTGTCTCTTCGCCGCTGTATCACGCCACCGACTACAGTCAGTCAAAGGCCTTCGCGCAAACGCAAAAAATGCAAAACAGCGACGGTATCGTCTATTGTTCGGTACGCCATATCGGCCATACCTGCTATGTGCTGTATCGGCCCTGTCTGGTGACAAAGGTGCTGCAAGCTGAGCACCTGGAATATCACTGGAACGGCAACTCGATTAACAACATTCTGAGCATTAAGCTGTACGGGGCGGAATAAGTGAGTTTAGCGCCGGGTTGCCTGCCAGCAGAGCAGTGAACCCACGCACACCATCGCCGCGCCCTGCCAGAATGACCACGACAGCGCCGCGCTGAGCAGCACGGCGGCCAGCGCGGAGGAGAGCACCGGCGTGAAGTAGGAGGCGGCGGCCAGCAGGCTGACGTTGCCGTGGAGAATGCCGACGTTCCACGCCGCGTAGGCCAACCCTAACGACAGCGCGCACATCACCATTTTTATCACTACCGGCCAGCTGAATACCATCGGCGGCTGCTCGCTCAGCAGGAACTTCAACCACAGCATCAGCGCGGTTAATAAAACAAAAAGCGTGATACCGTTTTTGCCTTTGGCATATTTAGCGGTGACCGTACAGTAGGCCGCCCAGATAAACGCACCGACAAACGCCAGAATATAGCTCAGCGGGCTGGAGATAACGTTGCGGGTTATTTCAGCAATATCCAGACCGCGTTCACCGCCTAATACCCAGGTGACGCCAAATAGCGCCAGCAGTAAACCGGGGATCACCAGCCAGCTGCTTTTCTGGCCGTTAAACAAAATAGCAAACAGAATGGTCAGGCTGGGCCACAGATAATTGACCATGCCCACTTCAATCGCCTGCTGGCGTGTCCCCGCATAGCCTAATGACAGCGCCAGGCAGATTTCATAGCTGACGAACAGCACGCTGCCCGCCAGCAGGTAGCGGCCAGGTATCTGACGGAGCTGGGGAAAGCCAACGGTAAAGATCAACAGAATGCCGCTGAGGCTGTAGATCATCGCCGCGCCGCCAACCGGCCCGAGCCCCTCGCTGACGCCGCGAATTAACCCCACCATGGTGCTCCATAATACGATGGCGCTGAGGCCGATAAGCGTCGCTCTTTTTTTATCCATGACTGATCTGATGCTTTGACTAACGAAGTCTGGGTTTATAGCATTTTTTGGCGGCAAACAGGGATATTTTTACAGCTCACCTAATCCTAAAGGATTAATAAAACCCAGGCCCCCTGACTATTAAGGGGGGCTCAGTTTTCGACATTGATTTGACGCAAATAAATCAGGGGTATTGCTGTTAGTTTTCCTCCCGAAGTAGATCCATACAATGAGGAAAACAATGGACGTCAGTCGCAGAAAGTTTTTTAAAATCTGCGCGGGCGGTATGGCCGGGACGACGGCAGCGGCATTAGGATTTGCTCCTAAAATGGCGCTGGCACAGGCGCGTAATTTCAAATTACTGCGCGCCAAAGAAGTTCGTAATACCTGCACATACTGCTCCGTGGGTTGTGGGCTCTTAATGTACAGCCTGGGTGATGGCGCGAAAAATACCCGGGAATCGATTTACCACATTGAAGGCGATCCGGATCATCCGGTGAGCCGCGGTGCGCTGTGCCCGAAAGGCGCGGGGCTGCTGGACTATGTGCACAGTGAAAACCGTCTGCGCTATCCGGAGTACCGCGCACCTGGCTCAGATAAATGGCAACGTATTTCGTGGAATGAGGCCTTCGATCGCATCGCAAAACTGATGAAGGCCGACCGCGACGCCAACTTTATTGAGAAGAATGAGCAGGGCGTCACGGTGAACCGCTGGCTGTCGACCGGGATGCTGTGCGCCTCGGCGGCCAGTAATGAAACCGGCATGCTGACGCAGAAGTTTGTGCGCTCGCTCGGCATGCTGGCGGTTGATAACCAGGCGCGCGTCTGACACGGACCAACGGTAGCAAGTCTTGCTCCAACATTTGGTCGCGGTGCGATGACCAACCACTGGGTTGATATCAAAAACGCCAACGTCGTGATGGTGATGGGCGGTAACGCCGCTGAAGCCCATCCGGTGGGTTTCCGCTGGGCGATGGAAGCGAAAAACAACAACGATGCGACGCTGATTGTCGTCGACCCGCGCTTTACCCGTACGGCGTCGGTGGCGGACATCTATGCGCCGATCCGTTCCGGCACCGACATTACCTTCCTGTCGGGCGTGCTGCTGTACCTGATCGAAAACAATCAGATCAACGCCGAATACGTGAAGCACTATACCAACGCCAGCCTGCTGGTGCGGGACGACTTTACGTTCGAAGATGGCTTGTTCAGCGGCTACGATGCGGAAAAACGGCAGTACGATAAATCCTCCTGGAACTATCAGTTTGATGACAACGGCTACGCCAGACGCGATGAAACCCTGACCCATCCGCGCTGCGTGTGGAACCTGCTGAAACAGCACGTTTCCCGCTATACGCCGGACGTGGTGGAGAACATCTGCGGTACGCCGAAAGCCGACTTCCTGAAAGTGTGTGAAGTGCTGGCCTCTACCAGCGCGGCCGACCGTACCACCACCTTCCTGTATGCGCTGGGCTGGACTCAGCACACCGTCGGGGCGCAGAACATCCGCACCATGGCGATGATCCAGCTGCTGCTCGGCAATATGGGGATGGCCGGCGGCGGCGTGAACGCGTTGCGCGGTCACTCCAACATTCAGGGCTTGACCGATTTGGGCCTGCTTTCGACCAGCCTGCCGGGCTATCTGACGCTGCCGTCGGATAAGCAGACCGATTTGCAAAGCTATCTGGCGGCTAATACGCCAAAAGCGACGCTGGCGGATCAGGTGAACTACTGGGGCAACTATCCGAAGTTCTATGTCAGCCTGATGAAAGCCTTCTACGGCGACGCGGCGCAGAAAGAGAACGACTGGGGCTTCAACTGGCTGCCGAAATGGGACCAGGCTTACGACGTTATCAAGTATTTCAACATGATGGATAACGGCAAGGTCACCGGCTACATCTGCCAGGGCTTTAACCCGGTGGCGTCCTTCCCGGACAAAAACAAAGTCGTGCGCAGCCTGAGCAAGCTGAAGTACATGGTGGTGATCGACCCGTTAGTGACCGAAACCTCCACCTTCTGGCAGAACCACGGCGAGTCTAACGATGTCGATCCGTCGACGATCCAGACCGAAGTGTTCCGCCTGCCGTCCACCTGCTTTGCGGAAGAAGATGGTTCTATCGCCAACTCCGGACGCTGGCTGCAGTGGCACTGGAAAGGCCAGGAAGCGCCGGGCGAAGCGCGTAACGACGGCGAGATTCTGGCCGGTATTTACCATCGTCTGCGCGAGATGTATCGCACCGAAGGCGGTAAAGGCGTGGAGCCGCTGCTGAAGATGGGCTGGCACTACAAACAGCCGGATCATCCTGAATCAGAAGAAGTGGCAAAAGAGAACAACGGCTATGCGCTGGCGGATATCTACGACGCCAACGGCGTACTGGTGGCGAAGAAAGGCCAGTTGCTTAACAGCTTTGCGCTGCTGCGCGATGACGGGACGACATCGTCCTCCTGCTGGATTTACACCGGCAGCTGGACCGAGCAGGGCAACCAGATGGCCAACCGCGATAACGCCGATCCGTCCGGTCTGGGCAATACGCTCGGCTGGGCATGGGCATGGCCGCTGAACCGCCGCGTGCTGTACAACCGCGCCTCGGCGGACGTTAACGGTAAGCCGTGGGATGCGAAACGGATGCTGATCCAGTGGAACGGCACGAAATGGACGGGGAACGATATCCCGGACTTTAATACCGCGCCGCCGGGAAGCAAAACCAACCCGTTCATTATGCAGCCGGAAGGGCTGGGACGTCTGTTCGCCCTCGATAAGCTGGCTGAAGGGCCGTTCCCGGAACATTACGAGCCGATGGAAACCCCGCTGGGGACCAACCCGCTGCACCCGAACGTGATTTCAAGCCCGGTTGTGCGTCTGTATGAAGAAGATGCCGTGCGTCTGGGTAAGAAAGACAAGTTCCCGTACGTGGGTACCACCTATCGTCTGACCGAACATTTCCATACCTGGACCAAGCATGCGCGTCTGAACGCCATTGCCCAGCCGGAGCAGTTTGTGGAGATTAGCGAAGGCCTGGCGAAGGCCAAGGGCATTGCCAACGGCGATCGCGTAACCGTCAGCAGTCAGCGCGGCTTTATTCGCGCCGTCGCGGTGGTGACCCGTCGTCTGCAAACCCTGAACGTTCACGGTCAGCAGGTGGAAACCATTGGTATCCCGCTGCACTGGGGTTATGAAGGCGTGGCGCGTAAAGGCTACATCGCCAATACCCTGACGCCGAACGTCGGCGATTCCAACTCGCAAACGCCGGAGTATAAGGCGTTTCTGGTTAACATCGAGAAAGCGTAAGGAGCGTTTAAATGGCGATGGAAACACAAGACATTATTAAACGCTCTGCCACCAACCCGATCACCCCCGCGCCGCGCGCGCGGGACTATAAGGCGGAAGTGGCCAAGCTGATTGATGTCTCTTCCTGCGTGGGCTGTAAAGCCTGCCAGGTGGCTTGCTCCGAGTGGAACGATATTCGTGACGAAGTGGGGCACTGCGTTGGGGTTTACGATAACCCGGCGGATCTCAGCGCCAAGTCCTGGACGGTAATGCGTTTTAGCGAAACCGACCAGAACGGCAAACTGGAGTGGCTGATTCGTAAAGACGGCTGTATGCACTGCGAGGATCCGGGCTGCCTGAAGGCGTGCCCGTCCGCCGGGGCGATTATTCAGTATGCCAACGGTATCGTTGACTTCCAGCAGGATAACTGTATCGGCTGCGGCTACTGTATTGCCGGGTGTCCGTTTAATATTCCGCGCCTCAATAAAGAGGATAACCGCGTCTATAAATGCACCCTGTGCGTGGATCGCGTCAGCGTCGGGATGGAGCCTGCCTGCGTGAAAACCTGCCCGACCGGGGCCATTCATTTCGGCACCAAGAAAGAGATGCTGGATGTGGCGCAGGAGCGTGTGGATAAGCTGAAGAAACGCGGCTATCCGAACGCCGGTATCTATAACCCGGAAGGCGTGGGCGGCACGCACGTGATGTACGTACTGCATCACGCGGATCGGCCGGAGCTGTATCACAAGTTGCCGAAGGATCCGGCGATTGATACCAGTATTAATCTGTGGAAAGGCGCGTTGAAACCGCTGTCTGCGGCCGGTTTTATCGCCACCTTTGCCGGGCTTATCTATCACTACATTGGTATTGGCCCGAACAAAGAAGTGGACGATGACGAAGAGGAGGGTGGCCATGAGTAAGTCGAAAATGATTGTGCGCACGAAGTTTGTCGATCGCGCCTGTCACTGGACGGTGGCTATCTGTTTCTTCCTGGTGGCGGTCTCGGGGATTTCGTTTTTCTTCCCGACGCTGCAATGGCTGACCGAAACCTTCGGTACACCGCAGATGGGGCGTATTCTGCACCCGTTCTTCGGGGTGCTGATTTTCGTGGTGCTGATGTTTATGTTTGCCCGTTTCGTACACCATAACATTCCGGATAAGCAGGATATTCCGTGGCTGTTGGGGATTGTCGAAGTGCTGAAAGGCAATGAGCATAAAGTCGCGAAGGTGGGGAAATATAACGCCGGGCAGAAGATGATGTTCTGGACCATCATGAGCATGATTTTTGTGCTGCTGGTGACCGGCGTGATTATCTGGCGTCCGTATTTTGCCTCCTATTTCCCGATTCAGGTTGTGCGCTATGCGCTGCTGATTCACGCGGCAACGGCCATCATTCTGATCCATGCGATCCTTATCCATATGTATATGGCATTCTGGGTAAAAGGCTCGATTAAGGGGATGATTGAAGGCAAAGTTAGCCGCCGCTGGGCGCAGAAGCACCATCCGCGCTGGTATCGTGAAGTTGAGCGCGAAGAGGCGAAGAGAGAAAGCCAGGAAGGGCTGAAGTAACGCGTCATCGACATGACAACGAGCGGTCTGATGTTTCCGGATGGGGCGTCAGGCCGCTTTTTTTTGTGTGCTCGCTATGAATATGCGCGATTCGCGCTGTTTTTATGGATAAAACCGTCGTTGCTCGTTTTTGTCTGGTTTGCGCCCGGTGAATGGTCGATAATGCCGACCCGCAAACTCAACATAAACAAGTGATTAGAGGGATGAAAAAGACAATTTTTGCGCTGGCGCTTGGCACTTTTGGCCTCGGAATGGCTGAATTTGGCATTATGGGCGTGCTGCCCGAGCTGGCGCACGACGTAGGGATCTCGATCCCGGCGGCGGGGAATATGATCTCGTGGTACGCCTTTGGCGTGGTGATCGGCGCGCCGATTATTGCGCTGTTCTCAACGCGCTTCTCCCTGAAATCGATCATGCTGCTGCTGGCGGCGCTCTGTATTCTCGGTAACGTGATTTTCACCGTCTCCTCTAGCTACGTGATGCTGGCGTTTGGGCGGCTGGTATCGGGCTTTCCCCATGGCGCGTTTTTTGGCGTCGGGGCGATTATTCTGTCGAAAATTGCGCCGCGCGGGCGGGTCACCGCGGCGGTAGCGGGGATGATCGCCGGGATGACGGTGGCGAATCTGGTGGGCGTGCCGGCAGGAACCTGGCTGGGGCATCAATTTAGCTGGCGCTATACCTTCCTGGCGATTGCGCTGTTTGACGTCGCGGTGCTGGTGGCGATAATCGCCTGGGTTCCAACCTTATTCGACAAGTCTGACGCGCGGCTGCGCGAGCAGTTTCACTTTTTGAAAAGCCCCGCGCCGTGGCTGATTTTTGCCGCGACGATGTTCGGTAACGCCGGGGTGTTTGCGTGGTTCAGCTACATTAAGCCGTTTATGATGAACGTCTCGGGGTTCTCCGAGGGGGCGATGATGTTCATTATGATGCTGGTGGGCCTTGGCATGGTGCTGGGCAATATGCTGAGCGGCAAGCTTTCAGGGCGCTATAGCCCGCTGCGCATTGCGGCAACCACTGATTTCGTGATTGTGGTGGCGTTGCTGCTGATCTTCGCGCTGGGCGGCTATAAGTTCGCTTCGTTGACGCTGGCGTTTATCTGCTGTGCCGGACTGTTTGCGCTGTCTGCGCCGCTACAAATTCTGCTGCTGCAAAACGCGAAGGGTGGAGAAATGCTGGGAGCGGCTGGTGGGCAAATTGCTTTTAATCTGGGGAGCGCGATTGGCGCGTTTTTCGGCGGGCTGATGATTACCCTGAACTTCGGCTGGAACAGCGTGGCATTACCGGCGGCAGCGTTGTCATTTCTCGCGATGTCGTCGTTGTTGCTTTACGCTCGTTATCAGCAGCGCAGGGCGCTTGTCTGAATAAGCCTCTCCCGGAGGGGAGAGGCTGAGAGCATTAATGGCGTAAATCAATCACCATACGGCCGCGAATCTGGCCTTGTTCCATCTCTTTAAAGATGGCGTTAATGTCGGTTAACGGACGCAGCGCGACTTTCGGTACCACTTTTCCTTCGGCGGCGAACTGGAAGGCTTCGGTCAGATCCTGACGGGTGCCGACCAGCGAACCGACCACTTCGATACCGTCCAGCACCAGGCGAGGGATATCGAGGCTCATGGATTCCGGCGGCAGACCAACGGCGACGACGCGGCCACCCGCGCGAACCGCGTCAACCGCAGAGTTAAAGGCGGCTTTCGCCACCGCGGTGACCACGGCAGCGTGGGCTCCGCCGGTTTTTTCCTGCACGATTTTCGCCGCGTCTTCGCTACGTGAGTTGATGGTCAGATCGGCGCCCATTTCGGCGGCCAGCTTCAGCTGTTCATCGTTAACGTCCAGCGCGATCACTTTGGCGTTAAAGACGTTTTTCGCATACTGCAGCGCCAGGTTACCCAGGCCGCCGAGGCCATAAATGGCGATCCACTGGCCCGGTTTAATGTGCGAGACTTTTACCGCTTTATAGGTGGTCACGCCCGCGCAGGTGATGCTGCTGGCCGCGGCGGAATCGAGGCCGTCCGGCACTTTTACCGAGTAATCAGCGGTGACGATGCACTCTTCAGCCATGCCGCCATCGACGCTGTAGCCCGCATTTTTGACCGAGCGGCACAGGGTTTCGTTGCCGCTGTTGCAGTACTCGCAGTGGCCGCAGCCTTCGAAGAACCACGCCACGCTCGCACGATCGCCGACTTTCAGCGACGTCACGCCCGGGCCAATCTCTTTAACGATACCAATCCCTTCATGGCCGAGGATCACCCCGGTCTTGTCACCGAAATCGCCATTTTTGACGTGCAGATCGGTGTGACAGACCCCACAGCATTCCATGGATAACAGCGCTTCACCGTGCTGTAGCGGACGCAGCTTTTTATCGGTGACGTTTACCTGATGGTCATGAGTGACAACAGCAGCCTTCATATTTTACTCCTGGTTGTTTTGTATCCGAGAATAATACTCATTAATGATTAGTCATTAAGGCGTAAAACGCAAGGCGCAAGGGGAGAAGAATCTGGTGGGTTTTCATATTGATAGCACAATGCGCTAACCATTTTGTCTTCAAACGGTCATTCATTGTTCATTGGCAAACGAAAGGGTTACCCGGCCGGGCATGGCCTGGCCGGGTGAGGGGTTTAGTTTAACTGCGCATTGATTAGGGCAATCTCCTCTCGCCAGCGCTGCTGCATTTGCGGCTTCTGATGTTTGGGTTTACGCGCCAGATCGTCGGCTAAGCGCTGCTCAAGTTCGATTAGCCGCGCCAGCAGGTCATCATCGTCAGGTAACACCTCCGTCGTTGACACTACGCCAGGCGAAGCGGCCTCCAGAACCGCACGGTGTCGTAGCTGCTCATACACCGCGTCGGCGTCCGGCCATTCGCTCAGCCCACGTTCGTCAATCAGCCAGAAGCGATTACAGCTCTGGCTGATAAGCTGGCGATCGTGGCTCACCAGCAGCAGGCCGCCGGGATAGCGGCAAAGCGTTTGCGCCAGCGCTTCTTTACCGTCCATGTCCAGATGGTTGGTCGGTTCATCCAGCAGAAGCAGGCTGTAGCGGGCAAGCGATAGCCCGATAAACAGCAGGCGCGAGCGTTCGCCGCCGCTCAGCGTACTCACTTTTTGCCCATGACGCAGCCAGCCAAAGCCGGCGGAAATGAGCGCGCGTTTGCGAATTTCACCGGAAGGTTCAAACGTTTCCAGCGCCTCCAGCAGCGTGGCGTTATCCGCTAACTGGTGTAACGTCTGGTCGTAATAGCCCGGGTGCAGACGCGGATGCAGCTTAAGTCCCGCGTCGGGAACATCCTGCTGCAACTGGCGCCAGAGCAGGCGCAGCAGCGAGGATTTACCGCCGCCGTTGCGGCCCATGATGGCGACACGGTCGCCGCTTTGCAGACGGGCAGTTCCGGTGGTAAACAGCGGCGCAAGCCCCGGCGCAGGCGGAACGGCAAGCCGATCCATTTCCAGCAGCCTATCGGCCCGTACCGCATCGCCATGTAGCTCCAGCTGCCACGGCGTTCCGGCCGTCAGATCCGTTTGCGAAGCTTTCAGCCGGGCGACCTGTCGTTCCATCTGTTTGGCTTTGCGCGAGAGATCTTCGTTGTCATACACCTGTCCCCAGGTGGCCAGCCGCTTAGCGCTGGCGGTAACGCGGTCGATCTCTTTTTGTTCTGCCTTATGCCGCAAGGCATCGCTCTCATCCTGCGCGGCCAGCGCCTGACGGGCTGCGGTGCAGGGGAGTGCGAACGCGTGCAGCGTGTTATCGCGAAGAATCCAGCTGGTATTGGTCACCGCATCCAGCAGCGAGTTGTCATGTGAAACCAGCACGAAGCTACCGCTCCAGCTATTCAGGAACGTTTCCAGCCACAGCAGCAGCCGCGTATGCTGGCCGCCGCTCAGGGTCGCGGACGTATGCTCTAGCTCATCGGCGTGAAAGCCCATTTCCATCAATAAACGCTCGGCCTGCCAGCGCTGGCTTTCACGTGCGGCGGCTGGCAACTGTGCCAGTACCGACTGAAGCAGCGATTGCAACAGCAATTCATCAGGAAGATGCTGCTCTACGCGCGCCATCAGGCAATGGTTGGCGATAGAAACGCTACCGGATGAAGAGGGGATCGTGCCGTCAAGCACCTGTAATAAGGTACTTTTTCCGCAGCCGTTGTAACCGATCAGGCCGATACGGTCGCCTTTCTTCAGGGTGAAAGAGAGCGCGTTGAAAAGAGGGCCGAATGCCGTCTCAACGTGAAGAGATTGTGCAGTTAGTAATGTGCTCATTTGCTTACTCAAGTGTTACAGGCATGGGAATGCCTCGTCATACATCGCTGACGATAACTTGATAAGCCCGAGGGAAGGGTTTAAGGGTTGGTGTCTTCGCTCAAGCAGAAGTTATCGCAGCACGAAACCGATAACGCTTGAGCTGGTGCGATCACCAAATGTATGTGAAATATCAATAATTTCACAGTACAGCATAATTAGCCTCCTTTTATATGTCGTCAGGTTGAACGGTGAAAGCAGTGTAGCGGGTGCAGGAGGTCTTTGTCACCAAATAAACATTAGTTACAACATACATATGATGCTTTTTAAAAAGTGCACATCTCAGCAACGTGCGCGTCGTTTATTTTCAGTAGTGAAATCAGGGCAAAACAACCCGGCGTCGCTGTGCTCGGCCGGGCCTGGGAAGGATTAGATTGATGTACGACGATAGCTACGATATTCCGGCAGCCAGAAATTCTCATCAATGGCTTCCTGCAGCGCATCGGCAGAGGTATTGGTGGCCACACCTTGCTGCTGCGCCATTTTACCCACGGCAAAAGCAATCGCGCGCGACACTTTGTGAATATCTTTCAGCTCCGGCAGCACCAGACCTTCGCCGTGGGTGGCGAGCGGGGAGTGTTTTGCCAGCGTTTCGCTCGCCGACATCAACATCTCGTCGGTAATCCGGGATGCGCCAGAGGCAATAACGCCCAGGCCGATCCCCGGGAAGATATAGGAGTTATTGCACTGAGCAATGGGGTACACCGTATCTTTCCACGACACCGGCGCGAACGGGCTACCGGTGGCAACCAGCGCCTGACCGTCGGTCCAGCTGATAATGTCCTGCGGCGTGGCTTCGACGCGTGAAGTGGGGTTCGACAGCGGCATCACGATCGGGCGCGGGCAATGTTTATGCATCTCACGGATGATTTCTTCCGTAAACAGCCCAGTCTGACCGGATACGCCAATCAGGATATTCGGCTTCACGTTGCGCACCACGTCAAGCAGCGAAATCTGCTCGTTTTCATGCTGCCAGTCCTGAATTTTTTCCTGTTTTTGCGCCAGCTTGCTCTGGAACGCCAGCAGGTTCGGCATCTGGTCGGTTAGCAGACCGAAGCGGTCGACCATAAACACGCGGCTACGCGCCTGTTCTTCGCTCAGCCCTTCGCGCTGCATCTGCGAAATAATCTGTTCAGCAATGCCACAGCCAGCAGAGCCTGCACCCAGGAACACCACTTTCTGCTCGTTCAGCTGGCTACCCGCCGCGCGGCTTGCGGCAATCAAGGTGCCGACGGTGACCGCCGCGGTTCCCTGGATATCGTCGTTGAAGCAGCAGATTTCATCGCGATAGCGGTTCAACAGCGGCATGGCGTTTTTCTGGGCGAAGTCTTCGAACTGCAGCAGCACGTTCGGCCAACGCTGTTTCACCGCCTGGATAAAGTCATCGACAAATTGATAGTACTCGTCGTCGGTGATGCGCGGATTACGGCAGCCCATATACAGCGGGTCATTCAGCAGTTGCTGGTTATTGGTTCCGACGTCCAGCACCACCGGCAGCGTATAAGCAGGGCTGATGCCGCCGCAGGCGGTGTACAGCGAGAGCTTACCGATCGGGATCCCCATGCCGCCGATGCCCTGGTCGCCAAGGCCAAGGATGCGTTCACCGTCGGTGACCACAATCACTTTGATGTTGTGGTTCGGCACGTTTTGCAGGATATCGTCCATATTGTGACGATTCTGATAAGAGATAAACACGCCGCGCGCGCGACGGTAAATTTCGGAAAAACGTTCACAGGCCGCGCCGACGGTCGGGGTGTAGATAACCGGCATCATCTCATCGAGATGGTTCTCAACCAGGCGGTAGAACAGCGTTTCGTTGGTATCCTGAATGTTGCGTAGGTAGATATGCTTGTCGATTTCAGTTTTGAAACCCTGATATTGAATCCAGGCGCGTTCGGCCTGCTCCTCAATACTTTCAACCACTTCAGGCAGCAGCCCGAGCAGGTTGAAGTTGCTGCGTTCTTCCATACTGAACGCGCTGCCTTTATTGAGCAGCGGAAATTCCAACAGAACCGGCCCTGCATAAGGGATATACAGGGAACGATTTTTTTTGCCTGGTAACATCTTGCTTAACTCCGTTATCTTCACTCCAGACCCAGCGGCGGGCGCGGCGCGCAAGATTATAGAGCAACGCTTAACATGATGGTGACAAATTGGTGGAAAGGGCACAAAAAAGCGGGTAGTTGTCTAAAAGCTGGGCAATTAACCCTTTGTGCGATGCCGGCGGTAGGCTGACATTCATGAGCTAAGCTCATGACGGTATTCCGACAGCGGGCATAGTTTCAGTGCACGATGTGCTGTAGGTTGTATCCAGGCTGAAAGTTAAACACGAAATGCGAGGTAACGTCATGAAAGTGTTAGGTTATGCTGCTACAACCCCATCGACGCCGTTAGCGCCATTCACCTTTGAACGCCGCGAACCGCGCGCGGATGACGTGGTTATCGATATTCTGTACTGTGGCGTCTGCCACTCCGATCTGCATCAGGCGCGCAATGACTGGGGCTTTAGCACTTATCCCATTGTGCCTGGGCATGAAATTGTTGGTCGCGTGCGGGCCGTTGGCAGCGGCGTCAGCAAGTTTAAAGCAGGCGATCTGGCGGCTATCGGCTGCATGGTCGACTCTTGCCGCGTGTGTCAGCCTTGTCAGCACGGGCTTGAACAGTACTGCGAAGAAGGTAACGTACAAACCTATAACGGTCAGGATCGACACGATCACTCAACCACTTACGGCGGCTATTCGCAAACCATCGTTGCCAGTGAGGATTTTGTTCTGCACATCCCGGAAAGTCTGGATCTGCAGGGCGCCGCGCCGCTGCTGTGTGCGGGTATCACCACCTGGTCGCCGCTGCGCCACTGGAACGTTGGTGCGGGCAGTAAAGTGGCCGTCATCGGCCTTGGCGGGCTAGGGCACATGGCGATTAAACTGGCCAGCGCGCTGGGCGCGGAGGTGACGCTGTTTACCCGCTCGCCAGGTAAAGAAGCGGATGCTCGCCGTCTGGGCGCCAGTCATGTCGTGGTTTCCACAGACTCCGCGCAAATGGCCAGCGTGCAAAATCAGTTCGATGTGATCATTGATACCGTGCCTTACGTGCACGAGGTTAACCCGTATATTCCAACCTTAACGCTTGACGGTACGCTGGTCTTTGTCGGCCTGCTGGGTGACGCCCCGGAATTCAGCACCGTGCCGCTGTTGCTGGGCCGTCGTTCTATCGCCGGTTCATGCATTGGCGGCATTGCTGAAACTCAGGAAATGCTCGATTTCTGCGGCAAACACGGTATTACCGCAGATGTAGAGTTGATTGATATTCAAAACATTAATGCCGCATTTGAGCGAATGCTGAAAAGCGATGTGAAATATCGCTTTGTGATTGATATGGCATCGCTGCAGGCATAATCATCAATCATGGGCTCCCATTGAGCCCATGATTCACACTTCGTGACACTGTCACTTACTCAGCACTATCGAGCCTCGAACATAATGGTGTCGCTGGTGAAGCTGCCGTCATCCGTAATGGCGAAATGCTCGCGAACCTCCTGTGAGACTTTACTTTGCAGGTAGCGGATTGCTTCCACGATATTATCTGGCGTCTTCATTCGCGCCACCCAGGAGGAAAACTCCAGGTGCAGCGTGTCGCCTACCAGTTTATCGACAATCATGCCCCGGCTATTCACCATCGCCAGCCATTCCCCCTGCGAGTAGTTGCGAATATGCGACGGGTCGCGCAGCATCTCTATGGTTTGCAACCACACATCGAGGATCGCTTTCCCCGGCGAGGCGATGTCCATCATAATAAAGCGGCCACCCGGTTTGAGGACGCGGCGAATCTCCATCAGCGCCGCCTGCATATCGTGCCAGTGGTGAGCAGAGTAGCGGCTAATCACGATATCAAAATGATTATCGCCAAACGGCAGCACTTCCGCAGGGCCTTGCGCACAGGTGATATTGTTCAGGCCACGTTTTTCCGCTTCCTGGGCAACCACCGCCAGCATCCCGTCGGACAGATCGTATGCCGTAACCTGTGCGACCTGGAGCGCCGCGGTAAAGCTGGCGTGCCCGGCGCCGCAGCCGACATCCAGCAGCATGGCTTCGCCGTCATCGGCTAACCACTCGCTCAAACGACGTAAATCGGCCCCCTGGGCATGCACGTTGCTCTGTAAATAGGCTGCCGCCTGGCCGCCAAACTGTGACTTAACCAATGCTTCATGATGGTTGCTCATACCCGTCTTCCTCTGTTGTTATGTTGTTGTTAAAACGGACTATACGCCGGGATTAATACGGGTACAATATGGGCATTTATACTAGTACATCGAGTTACTACTATGGACAAGACAGGGCTGACGGGACCAGAAGCATTAGGCACCTTTTTACGCGTGAAGCGCGAAAACACCTCGCCGGAAATGCTGGGCATTCCCGTACTTTCCCGGCGCAGAACGAAAGGGCTACGCCGGGAAGAGGTTGCGCAGATGAGCGGTATCAGCACCACCTGGTATACCTGGCTGGAGCAGGGGCGCGATATTACCGTTTCCGCCCAAACGCTCTCCGGCATTGCGGTTGCGCTGCAGCTCAAACCGGCAGAGCGGGAGTATCTCTTTTTGCTGGCGCATAAGAGCGACCCGCTGAGCGAGCAGGTGCCGGCGGTTGAGCAGACGATTTTGTCCACCGTGCACCACGTCTCTGAACCTTGCTATCTGCTGGATCTCACCTGGCAGGTGCTAGCCTGGAACCAGGGCGCCGGGGCGCTATTTAGCGGCTGGCTGGATACCGATCCCGCGCCCAATATGATGATGTTTATGTTCCAGCACCCGCTGGCGCGAACGCTGGTCGATAACTGGGAGGCGCGTGCGCGACGGATCGTTGCCGAACTGCGCTCCGATGCTATCCATTACCCGAATGACAGCGTACTGAACGCCTTTGTGCAGCAAATGAGCGAGAATAGCCGTGATTTCCGCGAATTCTGGTCACAGCAGCAGGTGATTATCCGGGAAGGGGGCGAGCGTATTTTTCACCATGCCACGAAGGGTGACATGACCTACCGGCAGCTCAGCTGGCAGCTGGCGAGCAACCGGGCGTTAAAAATGATCATGCTGGTCCCGGAACCAACGCCCGGTATTACTCGGTAAATAGACGCATAAAACAGCGGCGCAGCCAGGTATTGGCGGCATCCTGATGGACGTGGCTGTGCCAGAACAGGTTAATCTGAATGCCCGGCAGCGCATAGGGTAGCGGCCGGATGGCGAGGCCAAAGCGCTGCGCCGTTTGCAGCGCCAGCTTCTCCGTCACCGTGACGATAAAATCCGTTTCGCTAAGAATATAGGGGATCGCCATAAAATGCGGTACGCAGAGCAGGCTCTGGTCACTGATTCCCGCTTTGGCAAACAGCTCAAAAATCCGCTTATGCCCGGAGTCCTGGGCCATCACTTTGATATGCTGCGCCGCGCGAAACGCCGCCTCATCGAACGGAACGGCGCTTAAAGGATGATCTTTTCGCATCAGGCAGACGTAGCGCTGATCGAAAAGACGACGCTGATAAAACCCCGCCTCCAGCTGCGGCAGCAGGCCAATGGCCAGGTCGACGCCGCCGTTTTCCATCTCAATTTTCAACGGCACCGCCGTGTCGCGGACGGTGGTAATGCGCACGCCGGGCGCTTCTTTACTCAGCAGATTCATCAGTCGCGGCAGAAGATAGATTTCGCCGAGGTCGGTCATGGCCACGCGAAATTCCCGCTGGCTGTCCCAGGGATTGAAGGTATTCCGGTAGCTCAGCGTTTTTTCCAGCGCGCTCAACACCTCATCGACGTCACCGGCAATCGCTTCCGCATACGGCGTGGGGCGCATGCCGCGCGATGCTTTTTCAAACAGTTCATCACCCAGCATGAGGCGCAGCCGCTTTATGGCATGGCTGACCGAAGGCTGCGTCAGCCCCATGATTTCCGCTACGCGACCGGTATGACGCTCGCTGTACATATGGCGGAAGATCACCAGCAGGTTGAGATCCACTTCGTTTAAACGTGACATAGATATCGTTATCAATCCGATTAATAACCGCTATAAACCGTACGGCATATCTCACCGCTCCGTTTTTTTATACGCTTTGTTAACAAAATAACAACATTAAAGGTGAGGAACTGTGATGCAAGTGGATTTCACTCCGGTCAACCGGCAGGTCACCGTTACCCCCGGCAGCAACCTGCTGGACGTCTTACGTGAGCAACAAATCCCGATCTCCTACAGCTGCATGGCGGGGCGCTGCCAGACCTGTCGCTGTAAGGTGCTCAGCGGCAACGTCGAGCAAATTTTGCCGGAAGATGTGCCGGAAATGGCGGCGGGCGAGGTGCTGGCCTGTTGTACCACGCTGCACTCGGCGTGCACCATTGAGCTGCCGCCTGCCGATGAGATTGTGGTGCATCCGGCGCGAACGATAAAAACCACGGTCACGGCCTTTGCACCGCTGTGCCACGACGTCTGGCAGTTGCGTCTGAAGCCTGCCAAACCCTTTACGTGGTCAGCCGGGCAGTTTGTCAGACTGACGTTTCCCGGCGGCGGACAGCGCAGCTACTCGATGGCAGGATGCCCACAGGACGACGAACTGGAGTTTCATATTCGCATTGTCGCCGACGGCCGAGTCACGCCAGGTCTGGTTGATGCGCTCACGCCCGGCACGATGGTCAAGCTCAACGGCCCGCTTGGCGGCAGCTGGCTGCGGCAAAAACATGACGGCCCGATGCTGTGCGTTGCCGGCGGAACGGGGCTAGCGCCGCAGCTCTCTATTATTCGCGCCGCGCTGGCCGCCGGGATGACTAACCCGATCCACCTTTACTACGGCTGCCGCTGGGCTGCCGATCTGTACGGCGTGGAGCAGCTGGAATCGCTCGCCCGCACGTACCGCAATTTCCGCTACCACGTCGTTCTGAGTCAGGAAGCGGCCTGCGCGACGCACCGCACAGGCCGTCTGCCCGCCGCCGTCGCCGAGGATCTCGCCACCTTAGCCGGCTGGAAGATTTACCCCGCAGGGCCGCCGGCGATGGTTGAAGCCATGACCCTCCAGGCGCGAGCGCTGGGAGCCAGGGCCGAAGATATTCACGCCGACGCGTTTTATTACCAACCGTAATGTCGTTCCCCGGATAGATAACTAAAAGGAGTCATGATGAACTTCACCTCTGCACCCAATAGCAATTTACTCTGGCCAGACGATGGCACCAGCCGCATCCCGTACTGGGCCTATACCCGCGACGATATCTACCAGCGCGAGCTGGAGAAAATTTTCTACGGTAAACACTGGTGCTACGTTGCGCTCGAAGCGGAGATCCCGGAGCCGGGCGACTTCGTGCGCAGCGTGGTCGGCGAGCGCTCGGTGATTGCGGTGCGCAATCAGCAGGGCGAAATCAACGTAGTGGAGAACGTCTGCGCCCACCGGGGCATGCGCTTTTGCCGCGAGAAATCAGGTAACCGGACGGATTTTGTCTGCCCGTATCATCAGTGGAACTACGATCTTGACGGCAATTTGCAGGGCGTGCCGTTCCGCCGCGGCGTCAAGCAGGACGGCAAAGTGAACGGCGGGATGCCGAAAGATTTCAACCCCGCTGAGCATGGGCTGAAGAAGCTCAACGTCGCCTGCCACAACGGCGTGGTGTTCGCCTCTTTTTCGCCCGACGTCGAACCGCTTGAGCAGTATCTCGGGCCCGATATTCTGGCCTATTTCGAGCGCGTATTTAGCGGCCGTCAGCTGAAGCTACTGGGCTATAACCGGCAGCGTATTCCGGGCAACTGGAAGCTGATGCAGGAGAACATTAAAGATCCGTACCACGCGGGCCTGCTGCACACCTGGTTTGTCACCTTTGGTTTGTGGCGCGCCGATAACCGTTCGCAGCTGATTATGGATGAGCAATATCGCCATGCGGCGATGATCAGCCGCAAGGGCAACGGCGGTAAAAGCGCGGTAACCCAAGGGGTGAGCAGTTTTAAGGAGCAGATGCAGCTTAACGACGCCAGCTTCCTGGATGTGGTGGAGGAGCCCTGGTGGACTGGTCCAACGGTGGTGATGATGACGCTGTTCCCAAGCCTGGTGATTCAACAGAACGTTAACTCTATGTCGGTGCGCCATATTCAGCCGCGCGGGCCAAACGAGTTCGACTTCGTCTGGACCCACTTTGGCTTTGCCGACGACGACGACGAGATGACCCAGCGCCGCCTTAAACAGGCCAATCTGTTCGGCCCGGCCGGTTTTGTGTCAGCCGATGACGGTGAAGTGGTGGAGTTCTCCCAGCAGGGATTCCATCACAACGATCATCGCCGCACGCTCGCTGAGATGAACGGTACCGGCTATGAAAATACCGATCATATGGTCTCAGAGAGCCTAATTCGCGGGATGTACCACTACTGGCGCGGCGTACTGGAGATTTAAGATGATGATTAACAATGAAATCTGGCAGCAACTGGTGGCGCTGCAAACCGAGTATAGCGACGTAGTCGACCGTGCAGAATGGGAGAAGTGGACGGCGCTGTTCATCGATGACTGCTGTTACAAGGTCATCCCGCGCGAGAACTACGATCGCCAGCTGCCGCTTTCCACCATTAACCTCGAAAGCAAAGGCATGCTGAAGGACCGCATCTACGGCGTGGCCGAAACGCTTTTCCACGATCCGTACTACCAGCGCCATGTGGTGGGGCTACCGCATATTCTGGCGATCGACGAAGGCACGATTACCGCCCGCACTAACTACGCCATCTTCCGCACGAAACCGGATGGCCATAGCGAAGTGTTTAACGTCGGCTATTACCTCGACACGGTAGTCCAGACCGCCGACGGGCTGCGTTTTGCCAGCCGTTTGTGCATTTTCGATAGCGAACTGGTGCCCAACTCGCTGATCTATCCAATTTAAGGGGAAAATAATGTCTGATAACTGGATCTTAGCCGCACAGTTGGCCGACCTGCCGGAAGATGACGTGATCGGCGTGGAGGTCAACGGCCGTGATATTGCGCTGTACCGTACCGATGAGGGCGTTTTTGCCAGCGATAACCTCTGTTCCCATGGTAATGCGCGCCTGAGCGATGGTTTTCTGGAAGACGGCGAAATTGAGTGTCCGCTGCATCAGGGGCGTTTTTGCATCAAGACCGGCAAGGCGATGTGCAGCCCGTTAACCGAAGGGGTCGCGATTTATCCGGTTCAGGTTGAGGGCGAGCAGGTGTATCTCAAATTTGCTTGAGTTGGGTTTGGCCCGGCATCCGCCGGGCCTGTAGCGGTTGTTACACAGCGAGCTGCTCAACGACGTCGGCTACGCTGACTATCGCTTTAATCCCACCAATGCCGGTGCCGAGCGAGATATAGCCTTCATCAGTATTGCCTTCCAGCATACCAAGGCGTAACCCGCGCAGGCCGCCCATCGCGTCGCCGATCTCTTCATTACTGGCGCCCGCTTTATCCATCGCCACCAGTTTCTCGGTAAGCTTTCCCGGTAGCGAACGATAGTAGTCGGGCAGGGTGCGGAACAGGCTTAAATCGAGCCCGTTGGCCGCCACAATTTTGTCCTTCACCGACTGCGGCACACGGTTTTCTACGGTGCTGATAAACACTGACCCGGCGAAAACCCCTTCCGCGCCCAGCGCATGGGCCGCTCTGGCGGTGCGCTTATCAACAATGCCACCGGCGGCAAGCACGGGCACATTTTCTACCGCATCGACAATCATTGGCACGATAGAGAAGGTGCCCAACGCGGTGCCTGGCAGGGTACCACCTTCATCAAACCCGGTGGCGACGATAATATCGGCTCCGGCGCGTTCCGCTTCGCGGCTGTTGGCGGGCGTCGGGTTAATGTCGCGGTAGATAATAGCGATGCCAGCGGCTTTCAGCTCGTCAAACAGGGCGGGAATAATCGCGCCGTCACCGTAGCCGGTGTAGACCACGGCCTTCACCGCTTCGTCCTTCATTACCTGCAGGATACCGGGCGTCCATATATCATTCTGCGGCGAGGGGATCAGGTTCACAGCAAACGGTTTTTCTGTCAGTTCCTTCGTTTTTCGAATCTCTTCGCGCATTTTCTCTGCCGTTTCTTCCGGCGTCGAGACGGTGGTTTCGGCGGTCAGCCCGGCGTTTGGCCCCAGAACGCCAAGACCGCCGGCATTACTGACGGCCGCCACCAGGCGCGCGTCGGTCAGCCAGGAAAGCGGCCCCTGGATGACCGGTTTTTCAATACCCAGAATCTGACAGATACGGTTAGTTTTCATGATGTTATTTCCTTGTTACAGCAGGAATTTGCTGGAATAGGAGCAGTGTAGGGCGGTTTATTATTCAGAAAAATAGTGAAAAATGTTCATCACTGTTATTAAATTAATAACAATAGAAATGACGTGAGGAGCCGGAAGGCGTTATAAAGATGAATCTATTTGAAAATATTAAAATTTTTATTGAGATCGTCGATTCCGGCAGCTTCACGCAGGCGGCGGAAAACCTGCAAATTCACCGTCCCGCGGTGACTAAAGCCGTACAGCAGCTCGAACAACATAGCGGGGTGCGGCTGCTGCAACGCACCACGCGGCGTATTTATCTGACGCCGGAAGGCGAAGAGTTTTACCAACGCAGCAAGCCGCTGCTGTCTCAGGCTGATGATTTACTCGAGTCATTTTCGCCGGACCGACCGCTGCACGGCCAGCTGCGCATCGATATGCCTATCGCCTTTGCGCGACTGGTGGTGGTCCCCAGGCTGCATAGCTTCTATGAAATGCATCCGGATCTGGAAATTATCCTCAGCAGTACCGACGTGCGTCGCGATATGCTACGTGATGGTCTTGACTGCGTGCTGCGCGTGGGTGAGTTAGACGACGGTGATTATGTCGCCCGGCCGCTGGGCACGGTGAAAAGAATGACCTGCGCCAGCCCGCAGTATCTGGCGCAATACGGCATGCCGGAAACGCTGGCCGATCTACGTCATCATCACGCTGTGAACTGGATAATCAGCAACGACCGCGAAGTCATTCCCTGGCACTTCGTCACGCCGACGGGCATCGAAGAGATGACGTTGCCGGGTAAGCTGATTCTTGATAACTCCGAAGTGTATATTTCAGCAGGCCTTGCCGGGCTTGGCCTGCTTCAGGGGATGAATTTCTTCTTACAACCGTATATCGACAGCGGCCAGCTGGTTGAAGTGCTGCCGAATTTTCCGTGCCCGTCGCGCAAACTGTCGCTGATGTATCCGCACCGCCATTTATCCCATAAGGTGAGGGTGTTTGCGCAATGGCTGGAAGGGGTACTGGACGACCTGCGTTAACAGGTTAAAGAATGCCTTTTTGCGCCACGTGATACAGCAGCATAATGGTCTTGCCATCGACAATCTCGCCGCGATCGATCGCGGCCAATGCATCATCGAAGGCCATTTCCAGAACCTCAATATCTTCACCTTCCGATTCGACACCGCCGCCGCTGCTAACTTTATCCTCAGCGCTATATTCCGCAATAAAGAAATGCAGCTTTTCCGTCACCGAGCCGGGGCTCATAAAGGCTTCAAAGACTTTCTGCACGTTGGCAAGGCGAAATCCAGTCTCTTCCTCCGCTTCCGCCTTAATACGGTTTTCCGCATCCATATTGTCCAGCAGGCCGGCGGCGGTCTCGATCAGGTACCCCGGATAGCCGTTCATGTAGGTTGGAAAGCGGAACTGGCGGGTGAGGATCACCGTGCGGCGGTCGCGGTTATAGAGCAGAATCGTGGCGCCGTTTCCCCGGTCATAGACTTCCCGGTTTTGTCGCTGCCATTCGCCGTTCTGGCGCTGTAGTTCAAAGGTATATTTTTTCAGCACATACCAATCGTTTGAGAGGGTGTCGGTCTTGACAATGCGTACTTTTGCGTTTTTATCGTGCACAGGGGTTTCTCCATAGTAGAAAAACCATCATATACGGCACGTTCGTGCATGATCAAGATAAAACATGCATTTATAAGGGAAGGAGATTTGTAGCTTCCGTCTAAAAGACGAGCCTGGTCGTGTCAGGCTCCTGGGCGATTAGTCTTTTGTGCGTAGCCATGGCGTTATAGTGACGCCAGCCAGCAGTCCTTCGGGGCTGAGCATTCGGGTCACCGTCTGGCCCCAGGGTTCTTTACGGTTTTCCACCAACAGGCGATAACCCTGACGCTGTAAAACATCGGTGGCGACATCAATATTTTCGACTTCAAATTCGATCCAACCCTGAGGGACGGGAATGTCGTCTGGCCATATTTCGGAACCAAAGCAGGATTGAGCAGCCTGGGACAGCGGCCACAGCGCGAAATGTTTCACGCCATTTAATGCATCAACATCCGTTAGCAGATAATCGCTATTGCCATCCATATGTTTTAACGGCAGGTTAAGCGCATCAACATAAAATGATTTGCTGGTTTGTGTATCGCGGGTGACAGGACCAAAGCCGGCGACAAACAAAACGTTCAGAGCGGGTAAATCTGGAACCATAACTTCCTCCTGAAGAGACCGTGAACAATGAAGACATAACGTTAATTTATACGTCAGGGATAACAGAGGCAATCGTGGGTGCAGATTCGGTGATGCCAACACGGTATGGCGAGGATTTGAGCGACATAGCAAGCAGGATAATCATGACCACAAAATTCCGGATTCGGTCTGACTTCACCCTTGTCAATGCAGTTTTAAAGTGTCACCCTGTTCTGCAAGATAGAAGTGGCACTTTAGTGCTGAACATTACATTGTCATTACCAATTCTTTGTTTTGTATATTATTATACAAGGTTTTACATTTTTATATTCTTATACTAGATTTTAGTGTGACTGTTAGGTCATGTAACATTAGAGGAATATATCATGCGTAAACTTATAGAAATTGATGATATTTGGTATGCAGTTGCAAAAGATAACACCTTACGATGCAATAACAGATTAGCAGGTAAAATTGATGATTGGGCTAACGTTTGCCAACTCCCACGTCCTGTTTATTCTTTATTGTTGTCTGAGTTTGAAAATTCACTTAATGATATAGATGTTAATGACTCTCATAACGAAAACGATTTCAGCCATAATATAGCGCATGTATCAGAGGTATCCCTAGAGAATATTCAAGGTTCGGATAAATATGTGAATTATCACTGTGCTATAACAAATAAAATTTAATTTTGCCGTGTAGAAATAATGTGGGGCGTGCGCTATGGAATTGATCCTTAATGAAGATATTTTCTTTGTTTACAAGGATGGTTGCTTCATTGCATGGGACTATGTTAAACACAAGCAACATCGGTTGAGTTTTAGTAGCGTTAGAGCAATTCTTGATTGTGACTTTAGACGTGATAATCCAAATATCGAAAATGAATTATTTAATGCAAATATCCTAATTGAAAAATCAACACCATCAAATTGTAACCAATGGTCCTGGGATATTCTTGCGCGTATCTTTCACCTTGGCACGGTTAAAGACAAGAGAGATGATGTTATATCTCCTACCGAAAGAGCTCGTGAATACGTTGAATACTGCAATTCAATTAACGAAGAAATGGGGCGCGATTTTTTCAACACTGAACGAGGCGATACTCTCACATCAATTCATGATATAGAAGGGCTTCCGGACATAGGGCCGCTGCAAGCACTTCTGGAGAACAGAAGAACTAATAGAAGTTTCTCGCAAGAAGAGCTGTCCTTTTCATACATTATGAAAATTTTAGACGAAACTTTTCGTTATAGAGAGCATGACCATACAGAATACGCCAGGAGAGGGCTTTACACGCCGACCAAAAGACGTTCATCTCCTTCAGGTGGGTCTCTGCAAAGTTGTGAGGCTTATTTAATCAGCAAGAATGTTTCATCTATTGAATCTGGTGTATATCACTTCCGGTCACATACTAGTTCGCTAGGTCTTATGAGTAAATTGAGACAGGAATTTAGTTTTGGAACTCTTTGTAGCGGGCAGAAGTTTGCCGATGGACTGAGCGCCTTTATTGTTATAACTTGCCGTTTTGAAAAATTAATGTGGAAATATAAACATTCGCATGCTTATAGAGTTGCACTTTTGGATGCAGGGCATTTATCCCAGACAATTCACTTGCTCGCGACAGCACTAAATATAAGAACTTGGGTAACAGGAGCTTTTTATGATGACGAGGTCAGGAAGCTGTTAAGCATTTCAATAGACTCAACGGAATATCCAATTTTAATTGTAGGACTAGGGACTGGTGACCTCAATCCTATCGATGCATATTTGAATGATTATTAGGTAATTTATGGCATGATTAATGTCATAGGCCTCCATAACATCGGTCGTCATCATTTAGAAAATTTGGCGATCCACTCAATTGCTCCAGGAGTGCGGATCCAAGGCTTCATGTTGTTATTAACATAATCAATGGCCTCGTCCATTCCACCTAACGTAATATATCCACTGTTAGACTTAGGTTGCAATCTGCACTTTGATAACAAGCCGGGGATGTGTTTATTAGAATCAATCGCAGTTCTAGCGATATCATCGGCATCAGGGGGTGACTGTCTGTAGGCGAGGAGGGCGCGTGTATACTGAAGATACGGGCGCACATCTTCTGAATAATCATCCAGTAGTAAGGTCAGCTCGTCCACCATTTCCAGTTCGAGATAATAACCAGTTAATAAATGGCGAATCCCCTGGTTGTCGTTCGGGTTGAGCTTGAGCATTTCGCGGCAATGAGCCATGGCTGGGTAGAAATTTCCTGACTCCCATAAGGCATCAGCCAAAGCTGCTTTTGCTCTCATATATGGACGTGTTTCGACAAATCCCCAGAAACGTCCTGCGAACTCCTGAAAATCCTCGCCCAGAGCAATGCTGGCTGCGTACAAAGCCGTCTCCAGATTCCCGATTTTTGACTCAGAAGGTTCTTGAGATATCTCGCAGTAGAATGAGTATGCGTCAGCACAGAGCGGGGATTTCTTGACCGCTTTTCTGATGAGTTTCAGCACAACGTCCAGGTCATCAGCTTCCCAGGCATCGAACATGAACTCCTGAGCCGCAGCCAGATCCAGATGTAATTGCTCAGAACTGACAGCATTTTTATACAAATCAACGCGCTTTTTAGTCGGGAATTTAATCATCTCAAGTATCCTTTTGGGTGCTCACTGTTCCGGTACTTTGCAGCACTGATGGTCGATTCTATCGCTTTGAACTTGCCACAAACAAGCTCGGGTATGCCAAAACGGGATTGATAGCCCGGAGCTGTTCCTGGACGCGCACCTGAGCCTTACGGCTGGGCGATTTTTTGCTTCGTTCCCGTTTGCCTTCGCTTTCCCGCTCATCTTGTTTTACCTGAGCCAGTCTGAGTACAGTCCCGAGACGTTTGTTATCGACAATCTGCCCCTGGTCGACACAGGCCAGCTTATCAAATGCCTGGCACTTAAGGCTCCGGTGTCCATAGTGGAAGGCGAGGGTGCCATCGGGATAGTCCAGTACTTTAATTTT
>NZ_JBKDZH010000110.1:0-10454 GCF_047971185.1 Kluyvera sp. | reverse complement strand
GCGAATCATGGTATCCATGATGGTTTGCTGGAAAGCATGACCCATATGCAAACTGCCGGTGACGTTCGGCGGCGGGATCATGATGCAGAAGGACTCTTTGCTTTCATCGCCGTTAGGTTTGAAATAGCCCTGCTTTTCCCAGTGCTCGTAAAGCGGCTGTTCGATATCTTGTGGGTTGTATGTCTTTTCCATTATTTCCAGGTTGCCGTATTCAGGTTAAAACCAGCCACGCGGTAAGCTTTGTAGCGATCGCGTGCCGATTGTTTCAAAGAATCTTCGTAAGGAACGAAGTCTATCACTTCTGTGAAAGCGGTGGCAAAATCTGCAAAGCCAACGCGCAAACTGATGAGCAGGTCGCGCGGGCTGCTATTGCGTTTCTCCGGCCAGGCAATCTCTACCGGCGCGCCGCCTCTGGGGCCTTCTCCCGCCAGATTATGCGGAACAAAACTTTCTGCTGGTCTCGCCCACAGAGCTTCATCCAGTCGAAGAGCCTGCTTTTCGTTTTCACAGGCGATCAGCACGCGCTTGCCAGCACGCCAACGTTCTGCGGCAATTTCACACACCAGTTGTTCAACGGCGCTTAAGCCATCGACGGTGTTGTCATTGTCCAGAATATAGAACGTTGCGTTTCTCATGATATGGGGCTTCTTGTTGTGGATTTAAATGCAAAGCCGGGTGGCGCTACGCTTACCCGGCCTACGGTTGAGTGACGTTGTAGGCCGGGTAAGGCGAAGCCGCCACCCGGCGTTTTACATCACTCTTCGCCGTTAAAACCGGCACGATTGAGCAGGAACTGCGACAGCAGCGCGACCGGACGACCGGTTGCGCCTTTGGCTTTACCGGAGCGCCATGCGGTACCGGCGATATCGAGGTGTGCCCAGTTGTATTTACGGGTAAAGCGCGCCAGGAAGCAGCCTGCGGTAATCGCGCCGCCGGGACGGCCGCCAATGTTGGCCATATCCGCAAAGTTGGACTCCAGCTGCTCCTGGAACTCATCGCCCAGCGGCAGACGCCACGCGCGGTCGCCCGCCTGCTCGGACGCGCCGATCAGTTCGTGCGCCAGCGGATTGTGGTTCGACATCAGGCCGGTGATGTGATGGCCCAGCGCAATCACGCAGGCGCCGGTCAGCGTCGCCACGTCAATCACCGCTTCCGGCTCGAAGCGTTCAACGTAGGTTAACACGTCGCACAGCACCAGACGGCCTTCGGCATCGGTATTAAGCACTTCAACGGTCTGGCCGGACATGGTGGTCAGCACGTCGCCCGGGCGATACGCGCGGCCACCAGGCATGTTTTCACAGCCCGCCAGCACGCCGATGACGTTAATCGGCAGCTGAAGTTCGGCGACCATGCGCATTACGCCGTACACCGCCGCCGCGCCGCACATGTCGTACTTCATCTCATCCATCCCTTCGGACGGCTTGATGGAGATACCGCCGGAGTCGAAGGTCAGGCCTTTACCGACCAGCACAATCGGGCGAACGTCAGCCGATTCAACGCCTTTATACTCGATGACCGACATCAGGGATTCGTTCTGCGAACCGTTGCCGACCGCCAGGTAAGAGTGCATTCCCAGTTCTTTCATCTGCTGTTCACCGATGACGCGGGTGATGACGTTTTTGCTGTAGCTGTCGGCCAGCTGACGCGCCTGAGAGGCCAGATAGGCGGCGTTACAGATATTTGGCGGCATGTTGCCGAGGTCTTTCGCCGCTTTGATACCGGCGGCAATGGCCAGGCCGTGCTGAATCGCACGCTCGCCGCTGGTCAGCTCGCGACGGGTCGGCACGTTGAAGACCATTTTGCGCAGCGGACGACGCGGTTCGCTTTTGTTGGTTTTGAGCTGGTCGAAGCTGTACAGCGTCTCTTTCGCCGTCTCAACCGCCTGGCGCACTTTCCAGTAGTTATTGCGGCCTTTGACGTGCAGCTCGGTCAGGAAGCAGACGGCTTCCATTGAACCTGTATCATTCAGGGTGTTGATGGTTTTCTGAATGACCTGCTTGTACTGGCGCTCGTCAAGTTCGCGCTCTTTCCCGCAGCCAATCAGCAGGATGCGCTCTGACAGCACGTTGGGTACGTGGTGCAGCAATAAGGTCTGCCCCGGTTTGCCTTCCAGTTCGCCGCGACGCAGCAGCGCACTGATATAACCGTCGCTGATTTTATCGAGCTGTTCGGCGATGGGAGAGAGCCGACGTGGTTCGAATACGCCTACGACGATACAGGCACTCCGCTGTTTCTCCGGGCTACCACTTTTTACACTGAACTCCATGCACTACGCTCCTGAATCTTAAAGACAACGGCGGTGGCTACGGATAGAATTGCAAGCTTACGTAACTCATTTCCGCTGTTGCGGTGACTTCGTGTTAATCTTAACGTTATTACGGTCCTGGCACGTCAGAACAGGTCATGAAACGTGAAACCGCTGAGTCATTTAATCTTAGCGATGATTTCGACGACTCAAGAGAATAAATGACGTTTAAGCCATGAAACAAGCTATTTTCCTGCAATAAGACGGGTTTTTACGGGCGTATTTATAGTGATAATCATACGATATCTGGTGCGGGAGACGCTAAAAAGCCAGCTTGCCATCCTCTTCATCCTGCTTTTGATCTTCTTTTGTCAGAAACTGGTGAGGATCCTCGGTGCGGCGGTCGATGGCGATATTCCGACAAACCTGGTCCTCTCTTTGCTGGGGCTCGGCGTGCCCGAGATGGCGCAGCTTATTCTGCCGCTGAGCCTGTTCCTTGGGCTCTTAATGACGCTGGGTAAATTGTACACCGAAAGTGAAATTACGGTGATGCATGCCTGCGGGCTGAGTAAAGCGGTGCTGATTAAAGCGGCGATGGTGCTGGCGCTGTTTACCGGTATCGTGGCGGCAGTCAACGTGATGTGGGTGGGGCCGTGGTCGTCCCGCCATCAGGATGAGGTGCTGGCGGAGGCCAAAGCGAACCCGGGCATGGCGGCGCTGGCCCAGGGGCAGTTTCAGCAGTCTACCGACGGTAACTCGGTGTTATTTATTGAAGGCGTGAATGGCGCTAGCTTCCACGACGTTTTCCTGGCGCAGCTGCGGCCAAAAGGCAGCGCGCGCCCTTCCGTGGTGGTGGCCGATACCGGTCATCTCTCGCAGAACAAAGACGGATCTCAGGTGGTGACCTTAAATCAGGGAACCCGCTTTGAAGGTACCGCCATGCTGCGCGATTTCCGGATCACCGATTTCAAAAACTACCAGGCGATTATTGGTCATCAGACGGTGACGGCTGACCCGACCGATACCGAACAGATGAATATGCGCACGCTGTGGAACACCGATACCGACCGCGCCCGCGCGGAGCTGCACTGGCGTCTTACGCTGGTGTTGACGGTGTTTATCATGGCGCTGATGGTGGTGCCGCTGAGCGTGGTCAACCCGCGTCAGGGGCGCGTGCTGTCAATGCTGCCGGCGATGCTGCTGTATCTGGTGTTCTTCCTGCTGCAAACCTCGCTGAAGTCGAATGCGGGCAAAGGCAAGCTCGACCCGGCGGTATGGATGTGGTCGGTTAACCTGCTGTATATCGCGCTGGCCGTGGCGTTGAACCTGTGGGATACCGTCCCGATGCGTCGCCTCCGCGCCCGCCTGACCAATAAAGGAGCGGTATAATGCAGCCATTTGGTGTACTAGACCGCTATATCGGCAAAACCATTTTCACCACCATCATGATGACGCTGTTCATGCTGGTGTCGCTGTCCGGCATTATCAAATTTGTCGACCAGCTGAAAAAGGCCGGGCAGGGGAGCTACGACGCGCTGGGGGCGGGTATCTATACTCTCCTCAGCATGCCGAAAGATGTGCAGATCTTCTTCCCGATGGCCGCGCTGCTTGGTGCGCTGTTAGGGCTGGGGATGCTGGCCCAGCGTAGCGAACTGGTGGTGATGCAGGCCTCTGGCTTCACCCGTATGCAGGTGGCGCTGTCGGTGATGAAAACTGCCATCCCGCTGGTGCTGCTGACCATGGCGATGGGCGAATGGGTCGCGCCGCAGGGTGAGCAGATGGCGCGTAACTACCGCGCGCAGCAGATGTATGGCGGCTCGCTGCTCTCAACCCAGCAGGGGATGTGGGCGAAGGATGGCCACAGCTTTGTGTACATCGAGCGAGTGAAGGGCAACGACGAGCTGGGCGGCGTGAGCATCTACAGCTTTAACACCGAGCGCCGTTTGCAGTCGGTGCGCTACGCGGCCAGCGCCAAATTTGATGCCGAACAGAAGGTCTGGCGTCTGTCGCAGGTCGATGAATCTAACCTCAGCGATCCGAAACAGATTACCGGTTCGCAGACGGTGAGCGGCACCTGGAAAACCACCCTGACGCCGGACAAGCTCGGCGTTGTGGCGCTGGACCCGGATGCGCTCTCCATCAGCGGGCTGCACAACTACGTGAAGTACCTGCACGCCAGCGGCCAGGACGCCGGGCGCTACCAGCTGAATATGTGGAGCAAAGTGTTCCAGCCGCTTTCCGTGGCGGTGATGATGCTGATGGCGCTGTCGTTTATCTTTGGCCCGCTGCGTAGCGTCCCGATGGGCGTACGCGTGGTGACCGGGATCAGCTTCGGCTTCGTGTTCTACGTGCTCGATCAGATCTTCGGCCCGCTGACGCTGGTCTACGGTATTCCGCCGATTATCGGCGCGCTGTTGCCAAGCGCCAGCTTCTTCCTGATAAGCCTCTGGCTAATGATACGAAAAGCGTAACCTCTCTTGTAGCCCGGCCAGGCGAAAGCTACGCCGGGTTTTTTATGCCTGCATTTTGATGGAATACGTTTTCAACGCTGGAGTTAGCCCCGGGGTCGCTGCCGCTCGCCCGGGCTACGAATCGTAGGCCAGATAAGGCGTTTACGCCGCCATCCGGCAAACCGGCGATGATGAACTAACGCCGCCGCCCGCCCAGCAGGCTACCCAACATCCCACGCACAATCTGATTGGTCACCTGACGTACGGCGCTTTTCGCCGCGGTTTGCACTATGCCATCGCGCTTACCGCCGCGCGGCCCGGTGGTGCCAAAGAAGATATCTTTCAGCCCGCCCAGTAGGCCATCGTCGGCGTTTTGCGGCTGGCCTTTCACCGGCGGCGCGTCCGCCTGGCCCGCGCTGTTCTGCACTCCTTTTTGCAGCATCTCGAACGCCGATTCCCGGTCGACTTCATCCTCATATTTTCCGTACAGCGGCGAGTTGTTAATTAAGCCGTTGCGCTCGTCATCGGTCACCGGCCCCATTCGCGAGCAGGGGGCGATCACCATTGCCCGCTCAACCACCGACGGGCTGCCTTTTTCATCGAGGAAGGAGATAAGCGCTTCTCCGGTCCCCAGCTCCTGAATCGCCTGCTCGGTGCTGAACGCCGGGTTCGCGCGCATGGTCTGCGCGGCGGTTTTCACCGCTTTCTGATCCTTCGGCGTAAAGGCGCGCAGAGCGTGCTGCACGCGGTTGCCAAGCTGCCCGAGCACCGCATCGGGGATATCCGACGGGTTCTGCGAAACAAAATAGACGCCCACGCCCTTCGAACGAATCAGGCGGATCACCTGCTCGATTTTATCCAGCAGCACCTGCGGCGCATCGCTAAACAGCAGGTGCGCCTCGTCAAAGAAGAAGACCAGCTTGGGTTTCTCCAGATCGCCCGCCTCCGGTAGCTGCTCGTACAGTTCGGACAGCATCCACAGCAGGCTGGCGGCGTATAGTTTCGGCATCTGGTACAGCTTCTCGGCGCTGAGAATGTTGATAATGCCTTTACCGCTGCTATCGGTACGCATCCAGTCTTTGATATCGAGCATCGGTTCACCAAAGAAGTGTTCCGCGCCCTGCTGTTCCAGCGTCAGCAGCCCGCGCTGGATGGCACCCACCGAGGCGCTGCTGATATTACCGTACTGATTCTGGAAGGATTTGGCGTTATCGCCGATGTACTGGGTTATCGCACGCAGGTCTTTGAAGTCCAGCAACAGCAGCCCCTGGTCGTCGGCAATACGGAAGATGATGTTCAAGACGCCGGACTGCACCTCGTTGAGGTTGAGCAGACGCGCCAGCAGCAGCGGGCCAAGGTCAGACACGGTGGCCCGCACCGGGTGGCCCTTTTCGCCGAAGATATCCCATACCGCTACCGGGTTTGCATGAGGCTCCCAGTCGGTGACACCAATTTTCGTCAACCGCTCGGTGAGCTTCTCGGAGGCCTGGCCTTCCTCGGCAACGCCGGTGAGGTCACCTTTTACGTCGGCCATAAACACCGGCACGCCGATCTCTGAGAACGACTCGGCCAGCTTTTGCAGGGTAACGGTTTTCCCGGTGCCGGTGGCACCGGTAATCAGCCCGTGGCGGTTGGCCATATTGGGCAGCAATTCAAGCTGCGTGTCCTGGGTGCGTGCAATCAGCAAAGGTGCGCTCATGGGTAATCCTCCATTTATTCTGCGTCGAGTATAGGCAAAACAACGGCATCCCGACGCGTTAAATTGTCTGTTTTGCGGCGCGTTATCCAGTGCGGACTATGCTTTGCATACGGTTTTCTTTTTTTTGGAAGGTTATGTCCAGATTCTTCTTTAACGATCGCAAACAGCTGGTCGACGATGCCATTGAAGGGTTAGTGTTATCCGCACCCCACGGTAATCTGGTGCGTCTCGATATCGATCCCGCTATTCGCGTAGTGGCCCGCGGCGACTGGGATAAAAGCCGGGTGGCGATTATCTCCGGCGGCGGTTCTGGCCATGAGCCAGCGCACGCGGGTTTTGTGGGCAGAGGGATGCTCACCGCCGCCGTCTGCGGCGATCTCTTCGCCTCCCCAAGCGTGGATGCGGTACTGAACGCCATCGTCGCGGTCACCGGCGACCGCGGCTGCCTGCTGATTGTCAAAAACTACACCGGCGACCGCCTGAACTTTGGCCTCGCCGCAGAGAAGGCCAAACGCTACGGCCTGAAGGTAGAGATGGTGATTGTCGCCGACGACGTTGCGCTGCCGGACAACAAACAGCCACGCGGCATTGCGGGTACGGCGCTGGTCCATAAGGTGGCGGGCCATGCGGCGGAGCAGGGGAAAACGCTCAGCGAAGTGCGCGAGTTAGCGCAGCAGGCCTGCGATAGCGTCTTCAGCCTGGGGCTGGCGATGGAGAGCTGCAACCTGCCCGGAGGGGAAACGGAAGACCGCATCAAAGCGGGGCAGGTGGAGCTGGGGCTGGGCATTCACGGTGAGCCGGGCGCTTCGACGGTGAGCAGCCATAACAGTAAGCAGCTGGTGGGAACGCTGGTTGAGACGCTAAAAGCGGCAGTGGGTGACGCCCGGGTAGCGGTGCTGATCAACAACCTCGGCGGCGTGTCGGAGCTGGAGATGGCGCTGCTCACCAAAGAGCTCGCACACTCGTCGCTGCGCGAGCAGATTGCTTATCTGATTGGTCCGGCGACGCTGGTCAGCTCGCTGGATATGAAGGGTTTCTCGCTGTCGCTGATGATCCTGAATCAGGCCATTGAAGGCGCGCTGCTGGCCGACGCTGAGACCACTGGCTGGGTAAAAGCCGTAGCTTTTGCGCCGCTTAGAACCCATACGCATGCCAAAGTGCACGATGCTCTGGACGTGCAGCCCTCGGAGAACGCGCAGATGCATAAGCTGGTGTCGCAGGCCACCCAAACGCTGCTGGGGCTTGAGAACAGCCTGAACGCGCTGGACGCCAAAGTTGGCGATGGCGATACCGGGTCGACCTTCGCGCTTGGGGCGCAGGATATTGCCACGCTGCTGAAACAGAACGCGCTGCCGCTGAACAACCCGGCACAGCTGCTACAGCTCATCGGTGAACGGCTGGCCACGGTGATGGGCGGCTCCAGCGGCGTACTGATGTCGTTGTTCTTTACCGCCGCCGGTCAAGCGTTAGCGCAGGGAGAACCGCTGGCGACGGCGCTGCTGGCAGGGTTAAAGCAGATGAAGTTCTACGGTGGTGCGGCACCCGGCGACCGCACGTTAATCGACGCCCTGCAACCGGCGCTGGAGGCGCTGCGCGATCACGGGCTGGCGGAAGCCATTACCGCAGCGCAGCAGGGGGCAGACAGCACGGCAACCATGCAGAAGGCGAAAGCGGGGCGCGCATCGTATGTGAACAGCGACAACCTCAACGGCGTGCCGGACCCAGGCGCAGTTGCGGTGGCGGAAGTCTTTGCGGCCTTCACGAAAGGGTAATGCTCTGAAGCAAGAACCGGCGGCGGAGCGCCGCCGGATAAACATCAAAAATCGGCTTTCAGTACCACGCGGTAACGGGCTTTGCCGTCACGCACGTGCTGGATGGCGTCATTGATTTTTGACATCGGGAACAGCTCGGTAATCGGGGCCACTTTGCTGCGCCCGGCAAACTTCATCAGCTTGCGCAGCTCAAACGGGTTACCCGTCGCCGAACCGGAGACGCTGCGGTCGCCGCCAATCAGCGTGAACGCCGGCACCGGCAGTGGCGTCAGCACCGCGCCCACGGTGTGGAAGTTACCGCCGGAGGCCAGCGCTTCGAAGTACGGCTGCCAGTTCAGGTCAACGTTGACGGTGTTGATGATCAGATCGAACTGGCCAGCCAGTTCTTTCAGCGCCTCCGGAGAGCGGCTGTTGACCACGTGGTCAGCGCCCATCGCCCGCACTTCCTGCTCTTTGGAAGGATTAGAGCTGAACGCGGTAACTTCAGCGCCCATTGCGCGCAGCAGCTTAATCGCGATATGCCCCAGCCCGCCAATCCCAATGACCCCAACTCGGCTGGTGGCGGTGACATGATGCATCAGCAGCGGTTTAAACACGGTGATACCGCCGCACAGCATCGGGCCCGCGGTTTCGATATCAATGTTATCCGGTAGCGGGATCACCCACTGCCAGTCGGCGCGCAGTTTATCGGCAAAGCCGCCGTGGTTAAGGATGGTCGGCACCGACCCTTCGGTACAGTTTATCTGGTTGCCATCGATACAGGCATCGCAGTGCCCGCAGCTACGCGCCGTCCAGCCAATGCCGACGCGTTGACCAATCTTCAGCCCTTTATTCTGCGCCGCGCTGCCCAGCGCCACCACGTGACCAATCACCTCATGACCGGCAACCAGCGGATACTGTGAGAACCCCCATTCATTGTCGATCATCGACAGATCCGAGTGGCAGATCCCGCAGTAATCGACCTTCACCTCAACGTCTTCCGGCAGCAATTCTCCGGCATCGTACTCCCAGACTTCCAGTTCCCCACCTGCGTTTTTCGCGGCGTAGCTTTTTATGATAGACATCGTGTATCTCTCAGTGTGGTGTTGAACTGAGAGTGTAGAGCATGTGGGGGCGGGGTGCCTGGTAGAACGGGGGATTAAGGCAATTGTGACCGCCGTTAAGTTGTGTTGTTTTTTTCGACACTTAGCGAGATTGGCATGCGCTGAAGCTTGCATGGTGGCGTGTGACAGGTATAATTCACAACGTTTTCCGCATACCTTTCCGTGCCGGAGTGGCGAAATCGGTAGACGCAGTTGATTCAAAATCAACCGTAGAAATACGTGCCGGTTCGAGTCCGGCCTTCGGCACCATTAGTACTTCCAAGACCATCCGAGTAAGTCCACCAAACCCTTTAGAATCAACGCTTGCAGAGAGTTTTCTATCCCGAGTTGTCCGAGGTAGTCCGTTGAAATCCGGATGTCATTGGGGGCATAATTGGGGGCATCTTAACTTCGATTAGAAATGTGCCCCCAAATGAAGCTCAACACCAGACAGGTCGAGACCGCAAAGCCGAAAGACAAAACCTACAAAATGGCCGATGGCGGGGGGTTGTATCTTGAAGTGTCGGCCAAGGGTTCTAAATACTGGCGCATGAAATACAGACGCCCCTCAGACAAAAAAGAGGATCGCCTTGCTTTTGGTGTTTGGCCTACAGTGACTCTTGCTCAGGCAAGAGCAAAGCGCGATGAAGCTAAAAAGCTGTTAGTGCAGGGCATTGACCCAAAAGCCGAGCAGAAAGAAGCTCAAGCCGAGAATTCAGGGGCATATACTTTCGAAACCATTGCTCGTGAATGGCATGCATGTAACAAGCGATGGAGTGAAGACCATCGATCGCGCGTTCTTCGATATCTTGAGCTTTATATTTTTCCTCATATTGGTTCGTCCGACATTCGCCAGCTCAAAACCAGCCACCTGTTAGCCCCGATTAAAAAAGTTGATGCCAGTGGAAAGCATGACGTCGCTCATCGCTTGCAACAGCGCGTCACGGCGATCATGCGTTATGCCGTACAGAACGATTACATCGAATCAAATCCAGCCAGTGATATGGCCGGTGCGCTATCGACAACCAAAGCGCGACATTACCCCGCTTTACCCTCAAGCCGGTTCCCTGAGTTTCTTGCTCGGCTTGCTGCTTATCGTGGCCGTGTAATGACACGGATCGCTGTCGAGCTTTCCTTACTAACTTTTGTGCGTTCCAGTGAGTTACGTTTCGCGCGTTGGGATGAATTCGACTTCGATAAATCTCT
>NZ_JBKDZH010000109.1:0-78861 GCF_047971185.1 Kluyvera sp. | reverse complement strand
ATTCAGGCGGCGACGCCGGTCACGCTGAATATGGCGCTGTCAAACAGGCGCTCTATGGAGGAAAACGCTGCGCTGCTGACCGGGATGAAATCAGCGTTTCAACTTTCAAACGACAAGATTGCTCACATTGGCGACGTTCTCTCGATGACGATGAACAAAACCGCCGCCGATTTTGACGGACTGAGCGACGCACTGACCTATGCCGCGCCAGTGGCGAAAAATGCCGGGGTGAGCATCGAGCAAACCGCCGCAATGGTCGGTGCGCTGCACGACGCCAAAATCACCGGGTCAATGGCAGGTACGGGTAGCCGCGCCATTCTCAGCCGCTTGCAGGCTCCCACCGGAAAAGCGTTTGAGGCCATTAAGGAGCTCGGCGTCAAAACGTCCGACAGCAAGGGGAATACGCGCCCGATATTCTCTATCCTGAAAGAAATGCAGCGCAGCTTTGAGAAAAACAACCTCGGGACAAGCCAGCGCGGCGAGTACATGAAGACCATTTTCGGCGAGGAGGCCAGCTCGGCGGCGGCGGTACTGATGGAAGCAGCCTCAAGCGGCAAACTTGACCGGCTCACTGCCGCGTTTAAAGCCTCGGACGGTAAAACCGAGGAACTGGTTAAGGTTATGCAGGATAACCTCGGCGGCGACTTTAAAGAGTTCCAGTCTGCTTATGAGGCAGTCGGTACCGACCTTTTTGACCAGCAAGAGGACTCGCTGCGCAAACTCACCCAAACCGCCACGCAGTATGTGTTAAAACTCGACAACTGGATCAAAGATAACAAGGAGTTAGCGGAAACCATCGGCATTATCGCCGGTGGCGCACTTGCTCTGATTGGTATCATCGGCGGCATTGGTCTCGTTGCGTGGCCGGTTGTCATGGGGATTAACGCCATTATCGCCGCTGCTGGCGTGCTGGGTACGGTCTTTACTGTTGTCGGTAGTGCCATTGTGACAGCGCTCGGTGCAATTACCTGGCCGATTGTGGCCGTCGGTGCGGCGATTGTGGCCGGGGCGCTTCTCATCCGCAAATATTGGGAGCCCATCAGCGCATTTTTCTCGGGGGTGATTGAGGGCATCATGAGCGCCTTTGCACCGGTCGGGGAAATGTTCGCTCCACTGGCACCCATTTTTGACGGCCTCGGTGAGAAGCTGCGCGGCGTCTGGCAATGGTTTAAAGACCTGATTGCACCAGTCAAGGCCACACAGGAGACGCTTGATAGCTGCAAAAATGTCGGCGTTATTTTTGGTCAGGCACTGACCTCTGCCTTGATGGCTCCGCTTAATGTATTTAACAAGCTGCGCAGCGGTGTCGACTGGCTTCTCGAAAAACTCGGCATCATCAACAAAGAATCGGACAGCCTCGACCAGACTGCCGCCAAAACCAACGCCGCCACGCAGGGTAATTCCTACATCCCGGCAACCAGCACATATGGCGGCTATCAGGCTTATCAGCCAGTTACCGCACCGGCGGGGCGCTCCTACATCGACCAGAGCAAAAGCGAATACAACATCACTCTGCCGGGAGGTGTTGCGCCGGGGCATCAGCTTGACAGACAGCTACGCGACACGCTCGAACAGATTGAGCGCGAAAAGCGTGCGCGTCAGCGTGCCAGTATGGGTCATGACTGAGAGGAATAAACGATGATGCTTGCGCTTGGAATGTTTGTGTTTGAACGTCGCACCCTGCCTTATCAGTCGATGCAGCACTCGAAGGATTACCGCTGGGCGTCTAATGACCGGGTCGGTAAACCGCCTGCGTATCAGTTTCTCGGCGAGGGGGAAACATCCCGCCAGCTTGGCGGTACGCTTTACCCTGCTATTACCGGTGGTCGGATTTCCCTGAAAGCTGTTGAGCTGATGGCTGACGAGGGTAAGGCGTGGCCGCTGATTGAGGGTACGGGGGAGATTTTCGGTATGTATGTCGTCGATAAGGTATCGACAACACACACCGAGTTTTTTGATGACGGCGCAGCCAGAAAGATTGAATTCACACTTTCGCTGAAACGGGTCGACGAATCACTGACGGCCATGTTTGGCGACCTGAATAAACAGGCCAGCGAGCTTCTCGGCTCTGCCGGTAATCTGACCGATAAACTGCAGGGCGCGCTCGGAGGGCTGACCACATGATTACGGGCATGACCATTGACGCCGGTGCCAGTATTGCACCGGCATTTATGCTGACGCTGAACAGCCAGGACATTACCACCAATTTTAGCGACCGGCTGATTTCTCTCACCATGACCGACAACCGGGGCTTTGAGGCTGACCAGCTCGACATTGAACTCGACGACACCGACGGCAAAGTCGAGTTACCCCTGCGCGGGGCGGTGCTGACGCTGTGGCTTGGCTGGCAGGGTTCGGCGCTTCTGAATAAGGGCGATTTCACGGTCGATGAGATTGAGCATCGGGGCGCGCCTGATACCCTGACCATCCGGGCGCGTAGTGCAGATTTTCGCGGAACGCTCAATTCACGGCGTGAAGAATCATGGCACGACACCACCCTCGGTGAGCTGGTCAGCACCATTGCAAAGCGCAATAAACTGACGGCCAGCGTCGCGGATTCACTGAAAAAAATACCGGTACCGCACATCGACCAGTCGCAGGAGTCCGACGCCGTATTTCTGACCCGGCTGGCTGACCGAAATGGGGCTGCGGTGTCAGTGAAAGCGGGGAAACTCCTGTTTCTGAAAGCCGGTAGTGCGATGACGGCCAGCGGTAAACCCGTCCCACAAATGACGCTGACCCGCAGCGATGGCGACCGTCACCAGTTTGCCATTGCCGACCGTGGGGCTTATACCGGCGTAACGGCAAAATGGTTGCACACCAAAGACCCGAAGCCGCAAAAACAGAAAGTAACACTGAAACGTAAGCCAAAAGAGAAGCACCTGCGCGCACTGGAGCACCCGAAAGCAAAGCCGGTTAGCAAAAAGACAAAGGCCAAAAAAGAGCCGGAGGCGCGCGAGGGTGAGTATATGGCAGGGGAGGCCGATAACGTGCTGGCGCTGACGACTGTCTACGCTTCTAAGGCGCAGGCGATGCGCGCCGCTCAGGCTAAATGGGATAAGCTGCAGCGAGGCGTTGCGGAGTTTTCAATTACGCTGGCGCTTGGTAGGGCTGATTTATTCCCTGAGGTGCCGGTGCGCGTGTCAGGATTTAAGCGTGTCATAGACGAGCAATCTTGGTTAATCAGTAAGGTGACTCACAATCTAAATAATAGCGGCTTCACGACGGGCTTAGAGCTTGAGGTTAAACTCTCTGATGTGGAGTACAGCGCGGAATCGGATGATGAATAAAATGTATTCACAAAAAGTGAATTGATGATTATCATTGCTTCACGAATTGAGAATAAGGGGTGGGTTATGTTTCATTGTCCGAAGTGCCATCATGCCGCACATGCGCGAACAAGCCGCTATCTAACCGAAAATACGAAAGAGCGCTACCACCAGTGCCAGAACATCAACTGTAGTTGCACGTTTATGACAATGGAAACGATAGAGCGCTTTATTGTTACTCCGGGGGCCATTGACCCGGCACCGCCGCACCCGACTGTCGGTGGTCAGCGGCCATTGTGGCTCTGATAAATTTCCGCTAAATGCCCGCCGCGTGCGGGTTTTTTTATGCCCTCAGCAAAGTGGCGGTAAAAAATCCACCGCCATTCTATCGCCACTCGAAAACGAGGAAACAAAAAGGCCACTCGCGAGAGTGGCCTAACTGTATGTATTTACTGCTTAAATTTGGTGGCCCCTGTTGGGTTTGAACCAACGACCAAGCGATTATGAGTTCCTACCGGAACAACCGAAAATCAACACCATGCACAGCGTCAGCACCGCATGGTTAACGTTGAAGATATACTTCAGCACGTAGCCGACAATAATCAGCTGCACCACCGCCCGGCAGATACTCCAGATAATGTCTTTTTCCAGCGCCAGCTTTTCCCGGTAGCTCACCACAATGGCGACCAGCACCAGCACCATCGACAGCGCCAGTGATTGGTTCGTAATGATGTGTTCGTTATTCATGATCTGACTCCCTGACGCTCTGCGGGTGGGCTGGCAGCGTAATCACCTCATCCGCATGGCGAATTTCATCCTGGTCGTGAGTGACCCACAGCACCGCAACGTTTTGCTCACGCGCGTAGTGATGAATAATGTCGTTCACGTTGTTTTTATTCTGCTCGTCCAGCGCGCTGGTAATTTCGTCGAGCAACAAAACCTTCGGCAAAAATTGCAGATTGCGAATCAGCGACACGCGCTGCTTTTCTCCACCCGACAGCTCATTGATCGATTTTGACAACGTGTCTTCCGTCAACCCAAAGCGCGACAGCTGGGCCAGAAAACGATCCGGTTCCGGCTGCTGGTTGCGAATTTGCCAGGGAAAAATAAGGTTGTCATAGACCGTATCGCCAAACAGCGCGGGGGTTTGCGCGCAGTAAGAAACCTGCTGACGATAGGCTTCCGGCGTCAGGCTGTTAATATCCTGCCCGCTAAACAGAATCTGCCCGCTGCTCGGCGAAAGCAGCGAGGCGATGATTTTTAATAAGGTGCTTTTGCCGCAGCCTGACGGGCCGGTAATCAGCTTAAATTCACCGGGGGCCACGCTGAGGTTGATATTATCAAGGACCGTTTTCTCGCCAATATGAAAGCTCACCTGCTTAAGCTGTAAAATCGCGCTATTTTCCGTCATTGCCTTTCTTTGTCCCGTTTTTTTCTTTTATCCGTTTAGTGTAACCCCAATTAATTTCAGGGGGCGAATTTCACCGCCATAGCCGATATACTTGTTGAAGTTATGGACAGTAAAACAGGAGGTTTTATGCTGGTGTTTATCCCTATTCTTATCTTCGTCGCCCTGGTGGTGGTTGCCGCGGGTGTCAAAATCGTGCCGCAGGGCTATCAGTGGACGGTTGAACGTTTTGGCCGCTACACCAAAACCCTGCATCCTGGCTTAAGTCTTGTCGTGCCGTTTATGGACCGTATTGGCCGCAAAATCAATATGATGGAGCAGGTTCTCGACATCCCATCGCAGGAGGTTATCTCTAAAGACAACGCCAACGTCGCCATCGACGCCGTGTGCTTTATTCAGGTGATCGACGCGCCAAAAGCGGCGTATGAGGTCAGCAACCTGGAGCTGGCGATCATCAACCTGACGATGACCAACATTCGTACCGTGCTCGGCTCCATGGAGCTCGACGAAATGCTTTCCCAGCGCGATAACATCAACACCCGCCTGCTGCATATCGTCGATGAAGCCACCAATCCGTGGGGGATTAAAATCACCCGTATTGAGATCCGCGACGTGCGCCCACCGGCGGAGCTTATCGACGCGATGAACGCGCAGATGAAGGCCGAGCGTACCAAGCGCGCCTACATTCTGGAAGCCGAAGGGATCCGCCAGGCGCAGATCGTCAAAGCCGAAGGGGAAAAACAGGCGCAGATTCTCACCGCAGAGGGCGAGCGTCAGTCCGCGTTCCTGCAGGCAGAAGCCCGCGAGCGTTCCGCAGAAGCGGAAGCGCGCGCCACCAAAATGGTCTCTGAAGCGATTGCCGCCGGGGATATTCAGGCGATTAACTACTTTGTGGCGCAAAAATACACCGATGCCCTCCAGCAGATTGGCTCGGCGAATAATAGCAAGGTGGTGATGATGCCGCTGGATGCCAGCAGCCTGATGGGGTCTATCGCCGGGGTTGCCGAGCTGATTAAAGACAGCAGCCGCGACCGGAAATCATCATGATCGCGCTGGTGCTGGCGCCCCCACATATCTTCTGGCTGAGCCTCGGTGGCCTGCTGCTGGCGGCGGAAATGCTCGGCGGCAGCGGCTATTTGCTGTGGAGCGGCGTGGCCGCGGCGGCAACCGGGCTGATTACCTGGGCGCTGCCGGTCGACTGGGCGTGGCAGGGTGTACTGTTTGCGGTGCTGACCCTGCTGGCGGCCTGGCTGTGGTGGAAGTGGCTCACCCGCCGGGGCGATAAGCAGCGCCCGGCGGAGGGCCGGCTAAACCAGCGCGGCCAGCAGCTGTTAGGCCAGCGTTTTACCCTCGACAGCGCGCTGGTTAACGGCCGTGGTCATATGCGCGTCGGCGACAGTTCATGGCCGGTGCAGGCCGACGATGATCTGCCCGCGGGTAGTAAAGTGGAGGTGATTGCGGTGGAAGGGATCGTGCTGCGCGTCAGGCTCGCCCCTTCCCGCTAACGTTATGCCGTGGATTTGCGATGGCAGCAGCCGGAGAGATTATCAATAATCGGGCAGTCGGCGCTGTCATCACCCGGGCAGGCGGCGGCAAGCGACAGCAGCTGATCGCGCATCGCCTGCAGGTCGCTGATATGGCGCTCAATATCCGCCACCTTCTGTAGCGTATAGGCTTTGACGTCGGCGCTGTGGCGCTCCGGGTCGTTAAACAGATTCACCAGCTCGCCGCACTCTTCCAGATTAAAGCCAACCTGCCGCGCCTGGCGCAGCAGCGTAAATTCATCCAGATGCTTTTGCGTATAGCTGCGGTAGCCGTTCTCGCTGCGCAGCGGCGGCGTCACCAGCCCTTTCTCTTCATAAAAGCGAATGGCTTTGCTGGTCAGGCCGGTTTTTTTGGCAACATCACTGATATTCACGTTTCCCCCTTGACCTTCCCCTTGCTGGAAGGTTTAACCTTTCTCACTGTAGACCAAAAGATGAATTTGGTCACCCATCAATTGAGGAGAGGAATATGTCTCAAACTATCGATCTGGCGCTGGACGGACTGTCCTGCGGCCACTGCGTCAAACGCGTGAAGGAGAGCCTGGAACAGCGCCCTGACGTTGACCATGCGGACGTCACCATTGAAGCGGCCCACGTCACCGGCAGCGCCAGCGCCGAGGCGCTGATTGAAACCATTAAACAAGCCGGTTACGGCGCGGAGCTCAGCCACCCAAAGGCTAAACCGCTGGCAGAGTCATCACTCCCGTCGGAAGCACTGACAGCGGCCGCCCCTGAGCTTCCGGCAGCACAGGAACTGGATGACAGCCAACAGCTGCTGATCAACGGTATGAGCTGCGCCAGCTGCGTTTCCCGCGTACAGAACGCCTTGCAGGCGGTACCGGGCGTGGTACAGGCACGGGTAAATCTGGCGGAGCGCACGGCCCTGGTGATGGGCAGCGCTTCCGCCGGTGATTTAGTCCAGGCCGTCGAGAAAGCGGGCTACGGCGCGGAAGCGATTGAAGACGACCTCAAACGCCGTGAACGCCAGCAGGAAACCGCCCTCGCCACCATGAAACGTTTTCGCTGGCAGGCGATTGTCGCCCTGCTGGTCGGCGTACCGGTGATGGTCTGGGGAATGATCGGCGACAATATGATGGTCACCGCTGATAACCGTTCGCTGTGGCTGGTGATCGGCCTCGTCACCCTGGCGGTGATGGTGTTTGCCGGCGGTCATTTTTACAGCAGCGCGTGGAAAAGCCTGAAGAACCGCACCGCGACGATGGATACCCTCGTGGCGCTCGGTACCGGCGTCGCCTGGCTGTACTCGATGAGCGTCAACCTGTGGCCGCAGTGGTTCCCGATGGAAGCCCGCCACCTCTATTACGAAGCCAGCGCCATGATTATCGGTCTCATTAACCTCGGCCATATGCTGGAAGCGCGGGCGCGCCAGCGTTCATCGCGGGCGCTGGAAAAATTACTCGACCTGACGCCGCCGACCGCGCGGGTCGTTACCGACGACGGTGAAAAAACCGTGCCGCTGGCCGACGTACAGCCGGGGATGATCCTACGCTTAGCCACCGGCGACCGGGTTCCCGTCGACGGTGAAATCAGCCAGGGCGAAGCCTGGTTTGATGAGGCCATGCTCACCGGCGAGCCGATTCCGCAGCAGAAAGGCGACGGCGACAGCATTCACGCCGGTACGGTGGTGCAGGACGGCTCGGTATTGTTCCGCGCCAGCGCCGTCGGTAGCCATACCACTCTGTCGCGCATTATCAAAATGGTGCGTCAGGCGCAAAGCAGCAAACCGGAAATCGGCCAGCTGGCGGATAAAATTTCCGCCGTGTTCGTGCCGGTGGTGGTGGCGATTGCCCTGTTCAGCGCCGCGATCTGGTACGTCTTCGGCCCGGCGCCGCAGATTGTTTACACGCTAGTGATTGCCACCACGGTGCTGATCATCGCCTGTCCTTGTGCACTAGGTCTGGCAACGCCGATGTCGATTATTGCCGGGGTGGGCCGCGCTGCCGAATACGGCGTGCTGGTCCGCGACGCCGACGCGCTACAGCGCGCCAGCGAACTGACCACGCTGGTGTTTGATAAAACCGGTACGCTGACGGAAGGTAAACCGCAGGTTGTGGCCGTGAAAACGCTGGGGGCAATCAGCGAACCGACCGCGCTGCGCCTGGCCGCCGCGCTGGAACAAGGTTCGAACCACCCGCTGGCGCGCGCCATTCTGGAAAAAGCGGCCGATAACGCGCTGCCGCAGGTGAGCGCCTTCCGCACCCTGCGCGGGCTGGGCGTCAGCGGGGAGAGCGACGGCCACCGCCTGCTGCTGGGCAACCAGGCGCTGATGCACGAACAGCAAATCGATACTCGCGAACTGGACGACGAGCTGGCACAGCAGGCCGCTCAGGGGGCCACGCCGGTGCTGCTCGCCATTGATGGTCAAGCCGCCGCGCTGTTCGCCATACGCGATCCGCTGCGTAGCGACAGCGTCGCCGCACTCCAGCGCCTGCATCAGGAAGGCTACCGTCTGGTGATGCTGACCGGCGATAACCCGGTAACCGCCAACGCGATTGCCAAAGAGGCCGGTATTGATGAGGTGATCGCCGGCGTGCTGCCAGACGGCAAAGCGCAGGCGATTAAAGATTTGCAGGCGCAGGGCCAGAAGGTGGCGATGGTCGGCGACGGTATCAACGACGCCCCGGCGCTGGCGCAGGCCGACGTCGGTATCGCGATGGGCGGCGGCAGCGACGTGGCGATTGAAACCGCCGCCATTACGCTGATGCGCCACAGCCTGGTGGGCGTAGCCGATGCGCTGGCAATTTCCCGCGCCACGTTGCGCAACATGAAGCAGAACCTGCTCGGCGCCTTCGTCTATAACTCGCTGGGTATTCCGATTGCCGCGGGGATCCTCTGGCCGTTAACCGGTACGCTGCTCAACCCGGTGGTTGCCGGGGCGGCGATGGCGCTTTCTTCCATTACGGTCGTGAGCAACGCCAACCGCCTGCTGCGGTTTAAACCTAAAGCTTAGCCCTACCGCCCCGCCCGTTTTCGGACGGGGCGCGTTTGCACCTTTCCCCCCGGCGCGCTAGCATGGCATTTTCCTTCCAGGGAGCGCGGATGAGTCTGTTAAATCAACTACAACGTCTATGGCGAACCCTGCGCGGCTCGCCCTACGGCTGGCCGGCGCTTGATATCTCGCTGCCCGGCGGTCGCCACCTGCATCTGGTGGGCAGCATCCACATGGGCACGCGTGATATGGCGCCGCTTCCGGCAAAACTGTTGCAGAAGCTGCGTCAGGCCGACGCATTGATTGTGGAAGCCGACATTTCCGGCAGCGACACGCCGTTCAGCGATCTGCCAGAATACCCGCCGTTAGCCGAGCGCCTGAGCGCCGGGCAGCTCAGCGAACTGGAAAAACGGCTCGAGGAACAGGGGATGTCGCTGGCCCGTATTGATAATCAGCCGTTATGGCAGATAGCCATGGTGCTACAGGCTACCCAGGCGCAAAGACTGGGGCTGCGACCGGACTACGGCATTGATTATCAGCTGCTGCAGGCCGCGCGCGAGGCTGCACTACCGGTGCAGGAGCTGGAGGGCGCGGACAGCCAGGTCAGCCTGCTTTGCCATCTCCCCGACGGCGGCATGGCGCTGCTCGACGATACGCTGACGCACTGGCATACCAACGCGCGGCTGTTGCAGGTGATGATCGGCTGGTGGCTCGAGCAGCCGCCGACCAACGGCGGCACGACGCTGCCCAATACCTTTAGTCAGTCGCTGTATGATGTGCTGATGGTGAAACGTAATGAAGCCTGGCGCGACGCGCTGCTGGCGCTGCCGCCGGGCCGCTACGTGGTGGCCGTGGGGGCGCTACATCTGTACGGCGAAGGTAACCTGCCGCAAATGCTGAAATAAAAAAATGGCCAATATCTCTATTGGCCCGTCAAAGAGGAATTTCATCATTATTATTATCCCGGAGTATTCACTCCGGATCTTCCGATTGTCGCTCAAAGTTGCTGCAACTGCCAATACCTATTGCGCAAGATTATACTATTTTTTAGTCCGTTTCAGGGCGTATGCTGGCGGCATACCCTGTTTGTAGTAAGAAGGAACGCTATGACTCCCGCAGTTAAGTTACTCGAAAAGAACAAGATCCCGTTTAGCATTCATACCTACGATCACGATCCGAATGAAACTAACTTTGGTGATGAGGTGGTGCGTAAATTAGGACTCAATGCCGATCAGGTTTACAAAACGCTGCTGGTCGCCATCAATGGCGATATGAAACAGCTGGCGGTGGCGGTTACGCCAGTCGCCGGGCAGCTGGATCTGAAAAAGGTGGCAAAGGCGCTAGGGGCGAAAAAAGTCGATATGGCCGATCCGATGGTGGCCCAGCGCGTCACCGGCTATCTGGTTGGCGGTATTAGCCCGCTGGGGCAGAAAAAACGGCTGCCGACGGTGATTGATGCGCCGTCGCAGGAATTTTCTTCGATTTATGTCTCCGGCGGCAAGCGCGGGCTGGATATCGAGCTGGCGGCCAGCGATTTGGCCAAAATTCTTGGTGCGACGTTTGCGGATATTGCGCGACGGGATTAAACAGACGGTTCTCCCCTCACCTAAACCCTCTCCCCAAAGGGAGAGGGTATTGGACAACGCCCGAGCTTACTGCCAGCTCACTTCCCCTTTCGGTTCGTAAGCATTCACATCCAGCGGCGAATTCTGCTCGATATACTGTTTCAGCACCTCGGCATCGATAAACCCGGTATTCACATAGCCCGGTTTACCGTCGATCTTCGGATAGCCGTCACCGCCGGTGGCGTTAAAGCTGAGCGTCGCCAGACGGTAGGTTTTCGCCGGGTCGACCGGTTCGCCTTTGATTTTCAGGTCCTGAAGCTGGCCGTTCTTCGCTACAAAGCTGACGTTGGCAAACTGCGGATAAGCACCGGAATCCGGCTTCATCTGCGCCACGGCGGTCAGGTATTCCACCACCTCTTTGCCGCTCATGTCGGCATACACCACCACGTTGCCGAACGGCTGCACCTTCAGCACGCTCTTGTAGGTGATATTGCCCGCTTCGATGGAATCACGAATGCCGCCGCCGCTCATCACGCCAAAGTCTGCGCCGGTACGCGCCATCTGCGCCGCCAGAATCAGGTGGCCCATATTGGTCTGCACGAAGCGCACTTTGCTGCGGTCACCTTCCAGATGCCCGTTCACGCTGCCCACTTTAACCTCGAGCTGCGCCTTGCCTTTGCTCTGGAACGGCGTCAGCAGCGAGAGCATTTGCGCGTTTTCCGGGATTTGTGGGGTGTAAAGTACGCGCTCACTCTGCCCGTTATCGTAGGTGACCTTCTTCTTCAGGTTCACCGGGATCAGCTGATAGTGCACCATCTTCAGCTCACCGTTGCGGAATTCAAAGTCGGCGCGGCCGACGTACTTGCCCCACTCGTGGGCCTGCACAATCCAGATACCGTTCTGTTTGTCCGGCGCGCACGGGGTGCCCGGCACGTAGTCGACCTGCTTTTTATTCTCCGAGGCCATGCACACCGGGTCCTGTGAGTGACCACCCACAATCATCGCCAGCGCGCCGGCCGGCAGGCTGCGCGCCATCTCCACGTCACCCGGCGCATTAGAGCCGTGTTCGCCGTTATCGTAGTGGCCCATATGGGTCGCCGCCAGAATCAGGTCAGGCTTCTCTTTCTGCTGTAATTCCTGAATCACCAGCTTCGCTTCTTCCGCCGGTTTGCGGAATTCAATATCGGTGAAGTATTCCGGATTGCCAATTTTAGCGGTGTCATCGGTGGTTAAACCAATTACGGCAATTTTCAGATCCTGGCGTTTAAAGATTGCCCACGGTTTAAACAGGCGTTCGCCGGTGCTTTTCTGATAAATATTGGCGGAAAGGAACGGGAATTTGGCCCACTTTTCCTGCTGACGTAAAACGCTCAGCGGGTTATCGAACTCGTGGTTGCCGACGGCCATCGCGTCATAGCCCACCAGGTTCATGCCGCGGAAGTCCGGCTCGGCGTCCTGCAGGTCCGACTCCGGCACCCCGGTATTAATATCGCCGCCGGACAGCAGCAGCACGCTGCCACCCTCTGCCGCCACCTCTTTACGAATGCCGTCGACCAGCGTTTTTTGCGCGGCCAGGCCGTACTCGCCGTATTCACTGCGCCAGAAGTGCCCGTGGTGATCGTTGGTATGCAGAATGGTGATTTTATACGTTTTATCTTGCTGATAGGCCTGTGAAGGCAGGCTGACTAACGACAGTGCAGCCAGCATCGCCAACGCCACGCCCCGTTTAACGAATCGCATGTTTCTCTCCCTGAGTGAATAACACCGCCGAAATTACAACGCTCTGAAATATTAGTCTAATTTGTTTTCAGAAATGAGACTTCCTTCAAACGTCTTAGACAGGTATCTTAGTCTGATAATTATTATTAAAGCGTTTATCCCCAACATCGCACTACCAAATATAAGTGGAACCTATGGCAATCTCTGAAACCAGCCCTACGCGGCCTGGCCCATCTGCGTCTTCGCAAAAGGGCCGAACCTCATTCGGAATCCTGGGAGCAATCAGTCTCTCCCACCTGCTCAACGATATGATTCAGTCGCTGATCCTGGCGATTTATCCGCTGCTGCAGTCCGAATTCTCTCTGACCTTCGTGCAGATTGGGATGATTACCCTCACCTTCCAGCTCACGTCATCGCTCTTCCAGCCGGTCATCGGCTATATCACCGATAAGCGTTCGATGCCGTGGTCGCTGCCGGTGGGCATGTGCTTTACCCTGAGCGGGCTGGTGCTGCTGGCGCTGGCGGGCAGCTTCGGTACGGTGCTGCTGGCCGCCGCGCTGGTCGGGACCGGCTCCTCGGTGTTCCACCCGGAATCCTCCCGCGTGGCGCGGATGGCCTCCGGCGGCCGCCACGGGCTGGCGCAGTCAATCTTCCAGGTCGGCGGTAACTTCGGCAGCTCGCTGGGGCCGTTGCTGGCGGCGGTCATCATTGCGCCGTACGGTAAAGGCAACGTCGCCTGGTTCGTGCTGGCAGCGCTGCTGGCCATCGTGGTGCTGGCGCAGGTCAGCCGCTGGTACGCAGCGCAGCATCGTCTGGCAAAGGGGAAACCTAAAGCAACGATTATCAATCCGCTGCCAAAGAACAAAGTGGTTCTCGCGGTTTGTATCCTGCTGATGCTGATTTTCTCGAAATACTTCTATATGGCGAGCATTAGCAGCTATTACACCTTTTATCTGATGCAAAAATTCGGATTATCGGTACAAAACGCGCAGATTCACTTGTTTGCCTTCCTGTTTGCCGTCGCCGCAGGTACGGTTATTGGTGGGCCTGTTGGGGATAAGATTGGTCGTAAATACGTAATTTGGGGCTCTATCCTCGGCGTTGCGCCATTCACCCTTCTTTTACCCTATGCAACCCTGTGGTGGACGGGTATTTTGACGGTGATTATTGGATTTATCCTCGCCTCGGCGTTTTCCGCCATTCTGGTGTACGCGCAGGAGCTATTACCGGGCCGTATCGGTATGGTTTCTGGGTTATTCTTCGGCTTCGCCTTCGGCATGGGTGGCCTTGGTGCTGCGGTCCTGGGGCTGGTTGCCGACCACACCAGTATCGAGCTGGTTTATAAAATATGTGCTTTCCTGCCACTTATCGGGATGTTGACCATATTCTTACCTGATAACCGCCAAAAACACTAAGTTCCGGGCAGCCAAACCTCTGTTTTGGCTGCCGCTCTTCTCCCTGCAACCTCGCATCCTCTCTGACTTCTTAGATCTAATTTTCATTTTTGTGCCATTTACTCTTAAAAATTCAATTTTTTAGCTAAATTCAAGAATTATTCACAAACAAAATAGTGGAAATTGTCATAAACTATTACGAGGTTTTTTGGTTTTCAGTCTGTTGCGGCACTCTGCGCCAAAAATGGGACCACGCATAACGACGAAAGGAGACGGAATGCATCACGCCACACCGCTAATTACCACCATTGTTGGTGGCCTTGTGCTCGCTTTTTTCCTTGGCATGATTGCCAATAAGTTAAGAATTTCACCACTGGTAGGTTATTTATTAGCGGGCGTACTGGCCGGACCGTTTACTCCAGGATTTGTTGCTGATACCAAACTGGCGCCAGAACTGGCGGAACTCGGCGTTATTCTGCTGATGTTCGGCGTAGGCCTGCATTTCTCATTGAAAGATCTGATGGCGGTAAAGTCGATCGCCATTCCCGGCGCGATAGCGCAGATAGCCGTCGCCACGCTGCTTGGGATGCTGCTCTCCACCTTCTTAGGCTGGTCAATGATGACCGGCATCGTCTTTGGCCTGTGTCTGTCTACCGCCAGTACCGTGGTGCTGCTGCGCGCGCTGGAAGAACGGCAGCTTATTGATAGTCAACGTGGGCAAATCGCCATTGGCTGGCTGATCGTTGAAGATCTGGTGATGGTCCTGACGCTGGTCCTGCTGCCCGCCGTCGCCGGCATGATGGAAAAAGAGAATATCGGTTTCGCCTCGCTGGCCATCGATATGGCGATCACCATCGGTAAAGTGGTGGCGTTTATTGCCATCATGATGCTGGTTGGCCGCCGCCTGGTGCCGTGGATCCTCTCCCGCAGCGCCGCTACCGGCTCGCGTGAACTGTTTACCCTGTCGGTGCTGGCGCTGGCGCTCGGCATCGCCTTCGGCGCGGTGGAGCTGTTTGACGTCTCCTTTGCGCTCGGCGCGTTCTTCGCCGGAATGGTGCTGAACGAGTCCGAACTTAGCCACCGCGCGGCGCACGATACCCTGCCGCTGCGCGATGCGTTTGCGGTACTGTTCTTTGTCTCCGTTGGGATGCTGTTTGATCCGCTGATTCTAATCGAGCAGCCGCTGGCGGTGCTGGCAACGCTGGCGATTATCATCTTTGGTAAGTCGCTGGCGGCGTTCGGCCTGGTGCGCCTGTTCGGCCACTCCCAGCGCACCGCGCTGACCATCGCCACCAGCCTCGCGCAGATTGGTGAATTCGCCTTCATCCTGGCCGGTCTGGGCATGGCGCTGGATCTGCTGCCACAGGCCGGGCAAAACCTGGTGCTGGCTGGCGCAATCCTGTCGATTATGCTTAACCCGGTGCTGTTCACCCTGCTGGAGAAATACCTCGAGAGAACGGAAACCCTTGAGGAGCAGACGCTGGAAGAGGCGCTGGAAGATGAGAAACAAATTCCGGTGGATATCTGCAACCACGCGCTGCTGGTCGGCTATGGCCGGGTAGGCAGCCTGCTGGGCGAGAAGCTGATGGCCCAGGGTATCCCGCTGGTGGTGATTGAAACCTCGCGCACCCGCGTGGATGAACTGCGCGAGCGCGGTATTCGCGCCGTGCTGGGCAACGCCGCCAACGAAGAAATTATGGCGCTGGCGCACCTCGACTGCGCCCGCTGGCTGCTGCTGACCATTCCAAACGGCTATGAAGCCGGGGAAATCGTCGCCAGCGCCCGCGAGAAGTGTCCGCATCTGGAGATTATCGCTCGCGCGCATTACGACGATGAAGTGGCGTATATCAGCGAGCGCGGCGCTAACGAAGTGGTGATGGGTGAGCGTGAGATAGCAAAAACCATGCTCGGGTTGTTGAGCGATCCGCCGTTGAAAGAGGCGGTTAGCGGCTAATCCGGCGAGATCCCGGCGTCGCGACGCTCGGCCGGGCTACATCACGCACATTTGAAGACCGTAGCCCGGGCGAGCGCAAGCGACCCCGGGACCACAACGCGCGAATTAACGCTCCCAGTACGCCTCTTCGAGGCTATCTTCCTTCTCCGGCAGGCCGCGCGTCAGACGCGGCGAATGCTGGTTCAGCACCTGATAACTTACGCGGTTAGCATACTTACACACCTGCGCCAGCGACGAGTAGGTCAGCCAGCTATGCTGATGCTTGCTGGAGTTCGGCACATTGCTGCGATGGTAGGCGTTGGCGGTGATATCGTGCAGCAGCGCTGCCAGCGCGCCGTCACCCGCGCCGTTGGTGTTCATAATCTTCTCTGGCCCGCCCATAAACGGCGCGATATGCGAGTAGATGCGCAGCGGCTGCTGGCAATCCTTGTAGCGCACCGCGCGGCTGAATTCGTACTGGTTAAACTCGGCGATCGCCCCCGGCAGCAGCGGATGCTGGGTTTTACGCTTCGCTTCATCCTCGGTAAAGCCCGCCATATACAGCCCGGTCGGCCCGGCGGTGCACAGCACCAGATCCACCCAGTTCAGCGCTTTATCCGCCGCCTGTAACGGGTCGCTCAGGCCGGTCAGCGCTTCCGCCTCTTCTTCATTCATCGCCAGAATCGACACGTGATCTTTGATAAAGCTCTGCCACCATTCCGGGCTATCGGCGATCACAAACTTCGTCCCCAGCGTCAGCACCACCGGTACGTCGTGTTTTTTCGCGTAGGCAATGGCCTGCATGGTGGCGTCCGGCATCGGCTCGCCAGGCTTACAGCGCACCAGGTAGGAGGTCAAAACCAGCGCGGAGGCGCCGGCAATCACCGATTCCGGTACGCTTTCCGGGCGCAGCTTATTCATATGACCCGGGCTAATGGCAAAAGTACGCTCGCCGCTGTCGCTAATCAGCGTGAAGCAGCGGCCAATCGGCCCATCAACGCCCTGTAAATGGTTAAGATCGGTACGGCTGGAGGTATTACACAGGTAACGGTAGGCATAGCCGCCAATTTCAATGTTGCTGCACATGACGCCCAGCAGCACCGAACGGTCGTCCGCCAGCACCGAATAGTTGTGCATGGTGTTGCCGATGGTGCCACCGGCAAACTGATGGGTAATCAGATTTTCGTGCACCAGCTCCTGGTACAGCGCTTCCGCGACATCGTCCTCAATCACCAGCGAATGCCCGGCGCTCAAACCGTAGCGCTGAATAAACGCATCGTCGACTCTGGCTTCAATATCCACCAGCGTCTGGTCGATACCAACAACCCACGCGGTGCTGGTTTCACTTTCAGGTTGAATCTGCTGGAGCAGCGGATCGCGCGCGTTGACGGGGAAGTAATGTTTAGATTTGCGTTTACCGGGAAATTTCATGGTGATTTCTGGATGGCTATGAACAGGCGGGGAATAGTAGCACACTCCCCCGCCCGCTTGCGATTAGCGATACGACGCGGTCAGATTCACCATCATTTCGATATGCGCGGCATCGTCATTGAGCGCCGGAATGTACTCATATTTCTGCCCGCCCGCTTCCAGGAACAGCTCGCGGTTCTGCACCGCAATCTCTTCCAGCGTCTCCAGACAGTCGGCCGAGAAGCCCGGGCACATCACCTGAATATGCTTCACACCCTTCTCGCCGAGCATTTTCAGCGTTTCGTCGGTGTACGGCGTGAGCCAAGGTTCACGGCCAAAGCGCGACTGGAAGGTCATCATCACCTTATCCGGCGAAATGCCGAGCGCGGAGACCAGCTCGCGCGTGGTGTCGCGGCAGCGCTGCGGATAATCATCGCCTTCGTGCGCGTAGCGCTGAGGGATACCGTGGTACGAGAGCAGCAGCAGCTCCGGCTCACCGTGGCGCTCGAACGAGGCGCGCGCGCTGGCGGCCAGCGCCTCAATATAGCCATGGTCGGTGGCGTAATCGCGGATAAACGATACGCTCGGAATAGCGCGTTTGGTTGCCAGGATCCGCGCCAGTTCATCCCAGACCGCAGCGACGGTCGAGCAGGAATATTGCGGATAGAGCGGCAGTACGATGAGCTGGTCAACGCCCTGCGCCAGCAGCTCGTCCACCGCGCTTTGCAGCGACGGCGTACCGTAGCTCATGCCCAGCACTACCGGCACGTCCGGCAGACGCGCGGCCAGTGCCTGCTGCTGACGGCGGCTATAGACCATCAGCGGTGAGCCCTCTTCCATCCAGACGGAGGCATACAGCTTCGCCACCCTCGGGGCGCGAATGGGCAGAATCACGCCGCGCAGTAACGGCCACCACAGCAGGCGAGGCGTATCAACGACGCGCTTATCGCTCAAAAACTGTTTCAGATAGCGTTTAATGGCTTCGGACGTGGGTGCATCGGGCGTGCCGAGGTTAACCAGCAGGATACCGGGTTTCTTATGATGCATTACCGCCTCTTATCGATTCAAATTGTTGATAATTGTAGCGGAAAAGCGGGGAAGAAAAACTAATTGCTGTGAGAGGTGGAGAGAGAATTTTGCCTGATGGCGCTGCGCTTATCAGGCCTACGGGAGAGTGTAGGCCGGATAAGGCGTTTACGCCGCCATCCTGCATCGGATGGCGGCACAACATTAGCCGAGAATTTTTTCCAGCTCTGCGCGCACGTCAGCCACGGCCTGAGTGCCGTCAACTTTCGCGTATTGGGTGTTACCCGCCTGCGCTTCTTTGGAGTAGTAGCCGATCAGCGGCGCGGTCATCTGATGGTATTCCACCAGGCGCTTACGCACGGTCTCTTCCTGATCGTCTTTCCGGGTGGTCAGCTCTTCGCCGGTGACGTCGTCTTTACCTTCAACCTTAGGCGGGTTGAATTTGATGTGGTAAACGCGGCCAGAAGCGGCGTGTACGCGACGACCGACGATACGGTCAACGATCAGCTCGTCCGGCACGTCGAATTCCAGCACGTAGTCCACGTTGATGCCCGCTTCTTTCATGGCGTCAGCCTGAGGAATAGTGCGCGGGAAGCCGTCCAGCAGGAAACCGTTACGGCAGTCTTCCTGAGCGATACGCTCTTTGACCAGCGCGATGACCAGCTCATCGGTCACCAGTTTGCCGGCGTCCATGATGTCTTTCGCCTGTTTACCCAGCTCGCTGCCGGATTTAACGGCGGCGCGCAGCATATCACCGGTGGAAATTTGCGGAATGCCATATTTCTCCATGATGAACTGTGCCTGAGTTCCTTTACCCGCGCCAGGTGCGCCAAGCAGAATGATACGCATTGCGAAAATCCCCTCAAAGGTTGTCAATATTTTTAAAAAAGCGCTAAAAGATACCACCAGAACGGCGATGGCTCAAGGAAGGTGACCAGGCTGAAACGGTTAATGGTGTGATATTTTGCGTATGGAGGGCTGTATGACGACAACCCGGCGTCACTTCGTTCGGCCGGGCTACGTTTCAGTGGTAGCCCGGCCGAGCAACGCGACGCCGGGAAGAATGGGGTAAAACTTATGACACCAGCAGCTGGTTCATACGGCGGATAAACTGGTTCGGATCTTCCAGCGTCCCGCGTTCAGCAAACAGCGCCTGGTCAAGCAGCAGTTCAACCCACTCTTTAAACTGCCCTTCGTCCTGGGTATCGGCGGTGCGTTTCACCAGCACGTGGTCCGGGTTCAGTTCAAAGATGTATTTCACTTCCGGCGCGGCCTGGCCCGCAGCGGCGAACAGTTTCGCCATCTGGGTACTCATTTCGTCGGCGTCGGTGGTGACGATAGCCGGGGTGTCGGTCAGACGGTGGGTCAGACGCACCTCTTTCACGCGGTCGCCGAGTAGGGTTTTCACGCGCTCAACGAACGGGGTCAGCGCTTTTTCCGCTTCTTTGGCGCTCTCGTCCACTTCATCCGCCAGCTTGTCGATAGACTCGTCAGCTTTAGCGACGGACTGGAACGGCTTGCCGTCGAACTCGGTCAGGTAGTTCATCATCCACTCATCGATGCGGTCGGAAAGCAGCAGCACTTCGATGCCTTTCTTACGCAGCAGCTCCAGGTGCGGGCTGCTCTTCGCCGCGGCGTAGCTGTCGGCGGTGATGTAGTAGATTTTCTCCTGCCCTTCTTTCATGCGCGACACATAGTCGGCCAGCGACACGTTTTGCTCGGAAGAGTCGGTGTGGGTAGAGGCGAAGCGCAGCAGTTTGGCGATCGCTTCCTGGTTGCCATTATCTTCCGCCGGGCCTTCTTTCAGCACCAGACCGAACTGTTTCCAGAAGGTCAGGTACTTCTCAGCGTCGTCTTTCGCCAGCTTGTCGAGCATCTGCAGCACGCGCTTGGTCAGGGCGTTACGCAGGTTACGGGTGACGGTGCTGTCCTGCAGGATTTCACGGGAGACGTTCAGCGGCAGATCGTTGGAATCGATCAGCCCGCGCACGAAGCGCAGGTAGTTCGGCATAAACTGCTCGGCGTCGTCCATGATAAAGACGCGCTGCACGTACAGCTTCAGGCCGTGTTTATGATCGCGGTTCCACATATCCCACGGCGCCTGCGACGGGATGTACAGCAGGCTGGTGTACTCCTGCTTACCTTCCACGCGGTTGTGGCTCCAGGTCAGCGGGTCGGTAAAGTCGTGGGCGATGTGCTTGTAGAATTCTTTGTATTCGTCGTCGTTCAACTCGGCTTTGTTGCGCGTCCACAGCGCCTGTGCTTTGTTGATTTTCTCCCAGGAAACCACGGTTTCGCCGTCTTTCTCTTCGGATTTTTCAATTTCTACCGGCAGCGCGATATGGTCGGAATATTTGCTGATGATCGAACGCACGCGCCAGTCGTCGAGGAACTCATCTTCGCCTTCGCGCAGGTGCAGGGTGATTTCGGTACCGCGATCGTCTTTGGTGATATCCGCCACGGTGTATTCGCCCGCGCCTTCGGATTCCCAGAACACGCCGTTTTCTGCGCTATCGCCCGCCGCACGGGTGCGCACGGTGACTTTATCCGCCACGATAAACGCCGAGTAGAAGCCGACGCCGAACTGGCCGATCAGCTGGCTGTCTTTCGCCTGGTCAGAGCCCATAGATTCGAGGAATGCTTTGGTGCCAGATTTGGCGATCGTCCCGAGATGATCAATCACCTCGTCGCGATTCATACCAATGCCGTTGTCGGCGATGGTCAACGTACGCTTATCTTTATCGAAGGAGACGCGTACGCGCAGCTCGCCGTCGCCCTCATACAGATCCGGGTTGGACAGCGCGCGGAAGCGCAGCTTGTCGGCGGCATCTGAAGCGTTAGAGATAAGCTCACGCAGGAAGATTTCTTTATTGGAATACAGAGAATGGATCATCAGGTGCAGAAGCTGTTTTACTTCTGACTGAAAGCCACGTGTTTCTTGTCCTTTCATTGCAAAATACCTCAATGGTGATTACAAGGTAAAAAAAAGCGATGAGAGGAAAATGGGGATGGGGTGTGAGGATTTCAAGCGAGAGCAGAAAATCCTGCTCTCGTTTGATTAAAAACGAATCTTATGGCGCCCGGCCAGCGAGTGCGACAGCGTGGTGCCGTCGACCATCTCCAGCTCGCCGCCAACCGGCACACCGTGGGCGATTCGGCTGGCTTCAACGCCATATTGCGCGCATAGCTCGGCGATATAGTTAGCGGTCGCCTCCCCTTCCACCGTCGGGTTGGTGGCGAGGATAATCTCCGTGAGCTGCTCCGTTTCCAGACGCTGCTCAAGGCGGTCGAGGCCAATATCGTCCGGGCCAATGCCGTCCAGCGGCGACAGATGCCCCATCAGCACGAAGTAGCGGCCAGAAAACTGCCCGGTCTGCTCAATGGCGTAGATGTCCGCCGGACTCTCCACCACGCAGATTTGGCCGTTTTCCTGGCGACGCGGGTTCGCACAGATGTTACACACCTCCTGCTCGGTGAAGGTGCGGCAATCGGCGCAGTGGCCGATTTCTGACATCGCGCGCGTCAACGACTGCGCCAGGCGCATCCCGCCGCTGCGGTCACGCTGCAGCAGGGTAAACGCCATGCGCTGCGCCGACTTCGGGCCAACGCCCGGCAGACAGCGCAGCGCTTCCATCAGCTGAGTTAACAGCGGACTGGTTTGCATCAGAACGGCATCTTGAAGCCTGGCGGCAGCTGCATACCGGAGGATACAGAGGCCATTTTCTCTTTCTGGGTTTCATCAATACGGCGCGCCGCATCGTTGAACGCCGCAGCGACGAGATCTTCCAGCATCTCTTTGTCGTCTTCCAGCAGGCTTGGGTCGATTTCAACGCGACGGCAGTTATGCGCGCCGTTGATGGTCACTTTGACCAGACCAGCGCCAGATTCGCCGGTAACTTCCAGTTGGGCGATTTCTTCCTGCATTTTCTGCATTTTGTCTTGCATCTGCTGGGCCTGTTTCATCAGGTTACCCAGACCGCCTTTACCAAACATAGGCTTCTCTCTCAGTAGGTCACGTTAAAAAATACCGACCGTAAGCGCGGCTTACGGTCAAATGGGGCGGATACTTTCTTCATCCAGGTCCGCGTCGAAGAATCGGCGCAGGGCCTGGATATTATTATCCGCGATAATCGACTCGCGCGCCTGCGCGAGCTTCTCTTCATAAATGGCCTGTCGCCACTCCAGCGGCGTACGCACCGCCGGATTATCATCTTCCACGATGGTCAATTCAACCGGCGAACCGTATAAAGTGGCCATCGCTTCGGCCAGCTTTTGCTTCGCGCCGGGTGAATTAAGGTGCCGCTGGGTGGGGCGCAGATGCAGGCACACCGTATTGCCGTCCTGCTCTTTCCACGCGTTGAGCGCCACCTGCTCGACCAGTTTCGGCAGCGCCATCTGGCTCACCTCCGCCGCCCAGGGGTCACGCGCTAATGATTCCGCCGCCAGCTTCGCCGACAGTTCCGGCGTTTTTTCGTGCTCCAGCGCTTTCTTCAACGCTTTCGGCGTGGCGACTTCTTCTTTTTTGACTTCTACAACCGGCGTGGTCGCTTTCCAGCGATAGGCCTCTTTTTTCGCCGCCGGTGGGGTCAACGCGGACGGTGCCGGGCGCGCCTGAACGCGTTCGGACACCGAAGCCAGTCTTTCCAGCGCAGCGTTATTCACCGGCCGCGCGCGGGAAGCGGCTGCCGGTTCACTCTTTTTTGGGGTGGTTGCTCCCTGACTGCTTTGCTGCAGCTGACGTCGCGCGGCCAGCACCTGATTGGTGGAGTCTGGCAGCGGCGCGGCTGCAGGCGGCGGCGTCATCGGTGCCGATGAAGGCATTGGCGCTGGCTGTTGCGTCACCGGCGCATAGGCCGGCGCAAACGTCTGCTGCGGCCTTTCCGGCTCCGGCAGCGGCGCATTCGGATGAAATGCCAATGCGCGCAGCAGGGTCATTTCAATGCCCATGCGGCGATCCGGCGCGTACGGCAGCTCTTTGCGGCCGATCAGCAGCGTTTGATAGTACAGCTGCACGTCAGTCGGCGGCACGGTACGCGCCAGATTACGCATCCGCTGTTCAATCGCCGCCATATCGCTGCCCAGCGCCGCAGGCGACAGCTGAACCATGGCAATACGGTGCAGCAGGCTCTGCATTTCAATCAGCAGCGCTTCCCAGTCGACGCCGCGCAGCGCGGCATCGTTAACCAGCTCCATCGTCCGCTCGCCGTTGGCGGCCACCAGCGCTTCAATCAGCGACAGCGCCTGATCGTCGTCGAGCGTGCCGAGCATCTCGCTGACGGAGACGGTAGTTAGCTGGCCTTCGCCGCTGGCAATCGCCTGATCGGTGAGGCTTAACGCATCGCGCAGGCTACCGTCCGCCGCGCGCGCCAGCAGCTGCAGGGCGCGAGGCTCGTGAACGATATGCTCTTCGTCGAGGATATGCTCAAGCTGATGGCGAATCTGCTCAACGTCCAGCGCCTTCAGGTGGAACTGGAGGCAGCGCGACAGAATGGTCACCGGCAATTTTTGCGGATCGGTGGTGGCCAGCAGGAATTTGACGTGCGCAGGCGGCTCCTCCAGCGTCTTCAACAGGGCGTTGAAACTGTGGCGGGAGAGCATGTGCACTTCGTCGATCAGATAGACCTTAAAGCGACCGCGCGCAGGCGCGTACTGGACGTTATCCAGCAGGTCGCGGGTATCTTCGACTTTGGTTCGCGAGGCGGCGTCGATCTCAATTAAATCGACGAAACGCCCCTGCTCAATTTCGCGGCAGTTATCACACACGCCGCAAGGCGTGGCGGTAATGCCGGTTTCGCAGTTCAGCCCCTTCGCCAACAAGCGGGCGATAGAGGTTTTCCCGACGCCACGGGTGCCGGAAAAGAGATATGCGTGATGAATGCGCCCTAACGATAAGCCGTTCGCCAGTGCGGTCAGCACATGTTCCTGGCCGACGACGTCAGCAAAGGTTTGTGGGCGCCATTTTCGGGATAAGACCTGATAACTCTTTGGCAGGCTCTGAAACGCTGGAAGGTGGATTCACGAAGGGATAATGCTACCACAGCCCCGCCGGATCGGCGAGGCTATGTATCGGGAAATGCTTAGTGCCCCGGGAAATTCACCAGGCTGTAGCTGGTGATGCCCTGTTTTTCCAGGCGCTGTTCGCCGCCCAGATCGAACAGGTTGATGATGAAGGCCGCATCGTGCACTTCGCCACCCAGACGACGGATCAGTTTCACCGTCGCTTCAATGGTCCCGCCGGTTGCCAGCAGATCGTCGACTACCAGCACTTTGTCGCCCGGTTTGATCGCGTCAACGTGGATTTCCAGCTGATCGGTGCCGTACTCCAGCTCGTAGCTTTCGGCGATCGTTTCACGCGGCAGTTTGCGCGGCTTACGCACCGGGACAAAACCTACGCCCATCGCCAGCGCGACCGGCGCGCCAAACAGGAAACCACGTGCTTCGGTGCCCACCACTTTGGTGATACCGGCGTCTTTGTACTTCTCAACCAGCAGTTCAATGCTGAGCGCGTAGGCTTTCGGGTCTTCCAGTAAACTGGTGACATCGCGGAAAAGAATGCCAGGTTTCGGATAATCCTGGATGCTCTGGATGCTGTTCTTCAGAAATTCAAGCTGCTGTGCAGTAGCGGTCATAGGTTTGTGCCTGATTGAAACTGTGTTACTCAAGGCGAGCAAAATGGGTTAAAAGTTACAACTGTTTAACTTTTAACCAGGCGCGCCTGTGCTCGAAAACGCCAGAATTTACTGGCAAGTTCGCAGAATTGCAACACCATTAATGCGGTTCACTACTTTTGTTGCGCTGCATCAACCACCGGAATTCGCCACAGAAAAATCAACAATCCACAAAGGATGACCAACAGCAGCAAACGCACCCACAGGCTATTCACCAGCCACAGCGACACGCCAAAGGTCAGCAAAATCACCGCGATGGCGCGCGGCTTTGCTCCCGGCGGCATCGCCTTATAACGCTGCCAGTGGCGCAGATAGCCACCAAACCAGGAGCGATACAGCAGCCAGTGGTGAAAACGCGGTGACGAGCGGGCAAAGCACCAGGCGGCCAGCAGAATAAACGGCGTGGTGGGTAACAGCGGTAGTACCACGCCAATGGTGCCGAGGGCTACCGCCAGCCAGCCAATAATGATTAAAATAGTACGCTGCATAATGCGAATCGTTATCAAATGAGTCTGCTACTGTAGCATAGCCGATAACAAGAAAAGGAAGAATCCGGTGAAAACGGCCCTGCTTTTACAAACGCTGGAACAACAGCTTGCGCGTCTACAGGCGCGTATCGCGCCGCTTTCCGCGCACGCCACGCTGAGCGCCCGCTTCGATCGCCAGCTGTTCCAGACGCGCAGCACGCAAATGCAGGCCTACCTTGATGAGGCGAACGCCCATTTTCAGGAGCTAAAGCATGCCGTCGAGCGGCAACAGCTGCCGCAGGTCGCCTGGCTTGCCGAGCGTCTGGCGGCACAAATTGAAGCAATCAATCGGGAAAGCGAAGCCTGGTCGCTGCGCGTGTGGGACAGCGCTTCGCCCGGCCTGCGTCGCTGGCAGCGTAAGCGGCTGGAAACCCAGGAGTTTGAGCGCCGCCTGCTGGAGATGAAGCAGCAGCGCCAGCAGCAGTATCAGCAGGCGACGACGCTTGACGATCAGCAGCGTCTGGCGCGCGAAATTACCGCCTTCGATGGCCGCCTTGCCCGCTGTCGTCAGGCGCTGGAAGAAATAGAACGCGTACTGGCGCGCATCACGCGCTAAAGGAGAAACTATGTCGCTGGAAAACGCCCCCGATGACGTCAAGCTGGCGGTCGATCTGATTGCGCTGCTGGAGAGCAACCAAATCGCCCCGGAAATTGTGCTAAGCGCGCTGGAGATGGTGCGCAATGATTACATCAACAAGTTAAAAAACGCGGAAGACGCCTCGTAAAACGGCGATCGGGTAGCTGCGGCTCCGTCATCGTCTGTGGCAGATTTCTCGCCATCGATGGGCAATACGATGACGGAACATCATGGATATCTTTTCAACAACGCCGCACGACGCCATTTTTAAACAGCTCTTACGTCACAAAGCGATAGCGCTCGATTTTTTACAGGTGCATCTTCCTCAGGCGCTTTTATCGCGCTGTAATCTGGCGACGCTACGGCTGACTTCCAGCAGCTTCGTGGAAGAGAGCCTGCGTGCCAGCCATTCCGATATTCTCTACTCGCTACAGACCTGCGACGGCCCCGGCTATATCTATGTGCTGATCGAACACCAGAGTACAACGGATAAACTGATGCCCTTTCGCCTGATGCGCTATGCCATCGCCGCCATGCAGCAGCATCTCGACGCGGGTCACGATACCTTACCGCTGGTCATCCCTATGCTCTTTTATCACGGCAGCACCAGCCCCTGGCCGTTTCATCTGAACTGGCTGGCGCTGTTTGCCGACCCCGAGATAGCGACCCGCTTGTACACGCAGGATTTCCCGCTGATTGATATTACCGTGGTACCGGATAGCGAAATTATGACCCACCGCAGAATGGCGATGCTGGAATTGCTGTTAAAACATATTCGCCAGCGCGATCTGGCGACCTTACAGGAGCAACTGGGGGCGCTACTGGTTGAAAATTGGTTAACCGCACCACAGTTAAAGGCGCTGATTAGTTATATGCTGCAGTCAGGCCACTCACAGCACAAGGAAAAGCTCATGTCGACACTGGGAGAATATTCGCCACAGCACGAGGAACAGCTGATGACGATTGCGGAATGGCTTGCCGGAAAAGGACGTAAGCAAGGGATCGTGCAAGGAATTGAACAAGGGATTGAACAAGGCGAAGCCATGGGTCGTCGGGAGGAGGCGTATAAAATTGCCCACAATATGTTGAACGCCGGGTTATCAATCACGCTGATTACCCAGCTAACCGGTTTAAGCGCCGACGATCTGGCTACCGCCGCAGAATAAAACAGGGCGACCCGTGTCGCCCTTTCTGCTCTTAATCGGCAATCATATCTTTGCCATCATTTTTACCGTCGCGCTTCACTTCCGTCACCTCATCGCCCTTCTCATTATGCAGATGCACTTCCAGCTGGTTGAAGGCGATATTGATGTCGTTCTCGCGACACAGACGATCGATAGTGCGGTTCAGTTCATCGACGGTGTAGCTGCGATCGCGCAGTTCACGCACGTACAGACGCAGTTCGTGATCCAGCGTACTGGCGCCAAAGGCGGTAAAGAACACCGACGGTTCCGGATCGTGCATCACCTTCGGATGCTCCATCGCCGCTTTCAGCAGCACCTCTTTCACTTTGGCCAGATCCGATCCGTAGGCAACGCCGAGGCGGATCACCACGCGGGTGATGGTATCGCTGAGCGACCAGTTGATCAGACGCTCGGTGACAAACGCCTTGTTCGGGATGATCACCTCTTTACGATCGAAGTCGGTGATGGTGGTCGCGCGGATGCGGATCTTGCTGACCGTGCCGGAGTAGGTGCCAATCGTCACCGTATCGCCGATACGTACCGGGCGTTCGAACAGAATAATCAGGCCGGAAACAAAGTTACCGAAAATCTCCTGCAAACCAAAACCAAGGCCGACCGACAGCGCGGCGGCCAGCCACTGCAGTTTGTCCCACGAGACGCCCAGCGAGCCGAACACGGTCATCGCGCCGACGGCGATAATCACATAGTTCAGAATGGTGGTGATGGCGTAGGAGGCCCCCTGGCGCATGTTCAGCCGCGAGAGCACCAGCACTTCCAGCAGCCCCGGCAAGTTGCGGATCAGCGCCCAGGCCACCATCGAAGCGATGACGGCGAACAGCATGCTGCCCAGGGTGACGTTTTTCACCACGCTGGCCCCGGCTTCGGTACCGTTGTAGTGCCACAGGGTGATGCTGTCGAGATAGCTAAAGACGGTAATTAAGTCCGACCAGATGGCCCAGAACATCACGCCAAACAGCGCCACCATCACCAGCATGGTGATACGCAGCGTCTGCTGGTTAATCTGTTCCAGCGCAATGGCCGGTTCTTCCTGCGGCTCGGCGCCTTCAGCCCCCTCTTTCACCATATTCTGCCGACGGGCGACCGCACGGCGGTAGGCGATACGGCGGGCCGCGACGCTCAGCCCGCGCAGAACGGTCTGATAAAGCAGGTTCCAGAAGATAACCAGATAGACGGTTTCAATCCAGCGGCCGGACAGGCGCAGCGTGGTATAGAAATAACCGGTGGCGGTCAGCACCATCAGGCCGACCGGCACCAGCGCCAGCACGGTCATGGTGATCAGCCGCAGGCGGTGTGATTCCTTATCGCGCCAGCTTTCGCGGCACATCGGCCACATCAGCGTCGCAATCACCAGCAGGTTGAGCATAATCACAAACTGCCCCAGCACGTCATCCATCAGATTCAGCGGTGAAAGCTCGGATACCACCGACCAGAAGTGCAGCGGCAGCAGCGCCAGGCTGATGCGCACAATCTGCCGACGCCAGTGGCTGGTCAGTTGCTCCGGCATATTGAAGTGGCGGACGGCGACACCGTTTTTCTCCAGCACTTTCCAGCACAGACCAAACACCAGCCAGAAAATCGCCAGCTTTTTACTGAACGCCCACAGCAGCGGGCTGATGTTGAGCTGCATGGTGAGCAAAATCAGCCCCACCGCCAGAATCAGCAGTACCACCGGCAGCGCCCGGATGAGATCGATCAGGATAGCCTTCGGCGTGTGCAGCTGGCTGTCGTTACGCAGATTGCCCACCTGATCGCCCAGTTTATCCTGGTAGTTACGCAGCCACTGCAGCCGCCAGCGAATCAGCCCGGCAATCAGCAGCAGCGGTAGGCCAGCAAGGAAAGCGACAAACACCGCCGGCCACGCTTTCTCCCAGTTCACGGTGATTTTCATCGACTTAAACTGATCTTTCAGCGCCCCCGGGAACGATTTTATCCAGTCCCAGTCCATCGGTCGGTTGCTGTTTACCCAGAAGATTTGCTGAGTAAGAATCGATTTCAGGCTTTTTGATACGCTCATCAGCTGCTGCTGGTTGATTTGCAGGTTGATGGCCATCATCAGCTGGGTGCCCAGCTGTTTATTAATCAGATCGAGCATTTCACGGCGCGCGTCGACAATTTGCAGCAGCGCATCGTGGACTTCACTGTCCACCTCACTGCTGTGCCCTTCTTCCAGTTTGGCGACAAATTCATCGCTCTGGAACAGGGCATCGCGCTGCTGGTTAATCTCGAACTGCTCGAGGCGCAGGTCGGCAATGCGGGTGGTCATATCCTCCAGCTCGTCCGCCGACGGCAGCGTCTGCTGCTGTTGATAAAGGATGCGCGACAGCAGCAGGCTGCCCTTCAGGACGGCGATCTGCTCTTTAACGTTGCGCTCGGATTGCAGCGCGCGGTCGAGCCAGGTTTTGACCCTGATATTCTGCTGCACCAATTGATTGCCGCTTTCGGTGGCGGTAATCAGCTTCTGGCTTAGCTGATGGTTAATCTCCAGCTCCTGCTTCACCAGCGGATTGCCCTGGATGCGGGCGGTCTCTTCCGGCGAGGCGTTTTCGGCGGCGGTTTTTTCCGTCAGCGTCAGGCGCTTGCTGTTCACCGCTTCCTGCAGCAGCTGAAGCTGGTGCTCGAGGCGGGTGCTGTAGGCGGTCACGTAGTCGCGCTGTTTTTGCAGGGTATCCTGCAAAGAGGTATTGCTGGCGAGGCTTTTACGCTGCAGCTCAATCTCCGCGTCGAGCAGCGTTTTTTGGACCTGTAGCATCGTCTGCTGGGTGGGGCGTAGCCCATCGCCAACGGTGTTCGCGTTGAGGCTATTGCGCACCTGCAGAAGCTGCTGTGATGCCGAGTTCATGGCATTCTGCACGCGCTCCGGCTGGGTTTGCAGCGACACGAGCTGGCTGTTGTAAGTGGCCAGATCGTTTTGCGCATTTTGCAGATCGTCAACGGCCTGCGAGACACGAGCTTCCAGCTGGCGCAGCGACAGCGTGCTCAGCGTTTTACGCGTTTCATCGTCATTATCGACATCGCTCAGGGCGTTGAGATTATCGGTGGCCTGACGCAGCTTCAGCGGCGCCTGATCGACCTGCTTTTGCAGTGCGGCGGTTTCCGCCTTCACGTTGTCGATTTTATCCAGCAGCTGCAGGGTTTCCGTTAAATCCTGCTGCACCAGCTTTTCCTGCGGCGTCAGGTCTTTTTTATTATTGAGTGAACTAAGCTGATCCTGAATATCGGCGCGGTCCGGAATATCATTGCCGTTGAGCGCGCGCGCCTGCGCCGTCGCTATCGTGAAAAGAAAGCAGACAGCAATAATGAAGAATGCGGAAATCGTGCCCCGAGGGCGGATATTATGCAGCATAATTTTAACATGAGTGGTTGCTAAAGCCGGTGAAAAACCGGGGATAAACGCCCGCGCAGAATAGCACTTCTGGTTACAGGCGAAAAGCCAGAGAATCCAGGATTATTCCTGGTAATTTAAGCAGGCTTATTCCGGGGTTTCACCGCGCAGCGTCGGGCAAAATTGATACATCTCGAGCAGAATAGCAACGTAAGCCCGCGCCTCAGCGCGGAGGTCGAAGGACGCCGGGGCAAACAGCCAGTTTTCCATCAGCCCGGAAATATAGCTGCGGGTGAGAATGGCCGCCCGACGGCTTAACAGATTGGCCGGTAATACGTTGGCGGTGACACAGTCATTTAACGTCTGTTCAATCCGGTCGTAACTTTCTAAACATAAATTACGCTGTGCCTGTTGCACTACGGCCATTTCGCCGACAAACTCACATTTGTGAAAAATGATTTCCATCATCAGGCGTCGGCGTTCTTCAATGACGGTGGCTTCCAGAATGTAAACCAGGATTTCCCTTAAAACTGAGAGTGGATCGCCCGGGAATTTTGCCCGATACTCAATCTCAAGATCGCTGATGCTGGACTCTGATAACGCCCAGATTTCGTTAAAGAGATCCGACTTATCCTTAAAATGCCAGTAGATTGCCCCGCGCGTCACCCCGGCCGCTTTTGCAATCTCGGCGAGTGAAGTAGATGATACCCCCTGCTGTGAGAACAACCGTAGGGCAACATCCAGTATGTGCTGACGCGTAGCTTGCGCTTGTTCTTTGGTTTTTCGTGCCATAGGTCAGTGAAATTGCAGGGGTTAGATTTACATACATTTATGAATGTATGTACCATAGCATGACGATAATACAAACGCAGCAATGGGTTTGTGGACGCTTGTTCCATTGATCAATTTGAAATCGGACACTCGAGGTTTACATATGAACAAAAACAGAGGGTTAACGCCTCTGGCGGTCGTTCTGATGCTCTCAGGCAGCTTAGCGCTAACAGGATGTGACGACAAACCAGCTCAGCAAGGAGCACAACAAATGCCGGAAGTGGGCGTTGTGACGCTCAAATCTGAACCTCTTGTAATCACGACAGAACTCCCTGGCCGTACCAGCGCCTTTCGCATCGCAGAAGTTCGCCCGCAGGTTAGCGGCATTATCCTGAAGCGTAACTTTACCGAAGGTGGCGAAATCAAAGCGGGTGAGTCGCTGTATCAGATTGATCCAGCAACCTATCAGGCGTCTTATGAAAGCGCGAAAGGCGATCTCGCCAAAGCGGAAGCCGCAGCGAGCATTGCTAAGCTGACCGTCAACCGTTACTCCAAACTGTTGGGTACCCAGTACATCAGCCGTCAGGATTATGATTCTGCCGTCGCGGATGCCCAGCAGGCGAACGCAGCCGTCGTTGCGGCGAAGGCCGCGGTAGAAACTGCGCGTATCAACCTGGCTTACACCAAAGTGACCTCCCCTATCAGCGGCCGCATTGGTAAATCGTCGGTCACCGAAGGCGCACTGGTGCAGAACGGTCAGACCACCGCGCTGGCAACCGTACAGCAGCTTGACCCTATCTACGTTGACGTGACCCAGTCCAGCAACGATTTCCTGCGCCTGAAGCAGGAGCTGGCCGACGGCAAACTGAAGCAGGAAAACGGTAAAGCAAAAGTGGATCTGGTGACCAACGACGGCATCAAATATCCGCAGAGCGGTACCTTAGAGTTCTCTGACGTCACCGTCGATCAGACCACCGGTTCTATCACGCTGCGTGCGGTCTTCCCGAACCCTGACCATACGCTGCTGCCGGGTATGTTCGTGCGTGCGCGTCTGGAAGAAGGTACCAATCCAACGGCGCTGCTGGTCCCTCAGCAGGGCGTGACCCGTACGCCGCGCGGCGATGCGAGCGCGCTGGTGATCGGCGAAGGCGACAAAGTGGAAACCCGCCAGATTGTTGCTTCACAGGCGATTGGCGATAAATGGTTAGTTACCGACGGCCTGAAAGATGGCGATCGCGTCATCATCACCGGTCTGCAAAAAGTGAAACCTGGTGTGCAGGTAAAAGCCCAGGAAGTCACTTCTGACGATAAACAGCAAGCCGCAGCAGGCGCTGCTCAGTCAGAACAATCCAAGTCTTAACTTAAACAGGAGCCGTTAAGACATGCCTAATTTCTTTATCGATCGCCCGATATTTGCATGGGTGATCGCCATCATAATCATGCTGGCTGGGGGGCTATCGATCCTCAAATTGCCGGTAGCGCAATATCCGACGATTGCGCCGCCTGCGATTTCGATCACGGCCATGTACCCCGGGGCTGACGCCGAAACGGTGCAGAACACTGTTACTCAGGTTATCGAACAGAACATGAACGGTATCGATCACCTGATGTACATGTCCTCCAACGGCGACTCCACCGGTACCGCAACCATTACGCTGACCTTCGAATCCGGTACCGATCCGGACATCGCTCAGGTTCAGGTACAGAACAAGCTCGCGCTGGCAACGCCGCTTCTGCCGCAGGAAGTTCAGCAGCAGGGTATCAGCGTTGAGAAAGCGTCCAGCAGCTTCCTGATGGTCGTCGGTGTTATCAACACCAACGGCACCATGAACCAGGACGATATTTCCGACTACGTGGCGGCCAACATGAAGGACGCCATCAGCCGTACCAGCGGCGTGGGCGACGTTCAGCTGTTCGGTTCCCAGTACGCGATGCGTATCTGGATGGATCCGAACAAACTGAATAACTTCCAGCTGACGCCGGTTGACGTTATCAGCGCGCTGAAAGCGCAGAACGCCCAGGTCGCGGCCGGCCAGTTAGGCGGTACGCCGCCGGTGAAAGGTCAGCAGCTGAACGCCTCAATCATCGCGCAGACCCGTCTGACCAACACCGAACAGTTCGGCAATATCCTGCTGAAGGTGAATCAGGACGGTTCGCAGGTTCGCCTGCGTGACGTGGCGAAGATTGAACTCGGCGGCGAAAACTATGACGTGGTAGCGAAGTTTAACGGCCAGCCGGCTTCCGGTCTGGGGATTAAACTGGCGACCGGCGCCAACGCTCTGGACACCGCGAACGCCATTCGCGCTGAACTGGAAAAAATGGAGCCGTTCTTCCCGTCAGGTCTGAAAATTGTTTACCCGTACGACACCACGCCGTTCGTTAAGATCTCGATTCACGAAGTAGTGAAAACGCTGGTCGAAGCGATCATCCTGGTGTTCCTGGTCATGTACCTGTTCCTGCAAAACTTCCGCGCGACGTTGATCCCAACCATCGCGGTACCGGTTGTTCTGCTCGGGACCTTTGCGGTACTTGCCGCGTTCGGCTTCTCGATAAACACCCTGACAATGTTCGGGATGGTGCTCGCCATCGGCCTGTTGGTGGATGACGCCATCGTGGTGGTCGAGAACGTTGAGCGTGTGATGGCCGAAGAGGGTCTGCCGCCAAAAGAAGCGACGCGTAAGTCCATGGGCCAGATTCAGGGCGCCCTGGTCGGTATCGCGATGGTGCTGTCAGCGGTATTTATCCCGATGGCCTTCTTCGGGGGTTCCACCGGGGCCATCTATCGCCAGTTCTCCATCACCATCGTTTCCGCGATGGCGCTGTCGGTACTGGTGGCATTGATTCTGACGCCAGCGCTGTGCGCCACCATGCTCAAACCTATCCAGAAGGGTAGCCACGGCGCGACCACCGGTTTCTTCGGTTGGTTTAACCGCATGTTTGAGAAGAGCACGCACCACTACACCGATAGCGTAGGCAACATTCTGCGCAGCACCGGTCGTTACCTGCTGCTGTATCTGATCATCGTGGTCGGCATGGCCTTCCTGTTCGTGCGTCTGCCAAGCTCGTTCCTGCCGGACGAAGACCAGGGCGTATTCCTGAGCATGGCGCAGCTGCCTGCCGGGGCGACCCAGGAACGTACGCAGAAAGTGCTGGATGAGATGACCGATTACTATCTCACCAAAGAGAAAGACAACGTTGAATCCGTCTTCGCCGTAAACGGCTTCGGCTTCGCGGGGCGTGGCCAGAACACCGGTATCGCGTTCGTGTCGCTGAAAGACTGGAGCCAACGTCCGGGCGCGGAAAACAAGGTTGAAGCGATTACCGGCCGTGCGATGGGCTACTTCTCGCAGATTAAAGATGCGATGGTGTTCGCGTTTAACCTGCCGGCCATCGTCGAACTGGGTACCGCTACCGGCTTCGACTTCCAGCTGATCGACCAGGCAGGTCTGGGCCACGAAAAACTGACCCAGGCGCGTAACCAGCTGTTCGGGATGATCGCCCAGCACCCTGACGTGCTGACCGGCGTGCGTCCTAACGGTCTGGAAGATACGCCGCAGTTCAAGATCGATATCGATCAGGAAAAAGCGCAGGCGCTGGGTGTCTCTATCAGCGACATCAATACCACTCTCGGCACAGCCTGGGGCGGTAGCTACGTCAACGACTTCATCGACCGTGGTCGTGTGAAGAAGGTGTACCTGATGTCCGAAGCGAAATACCGCATGCTGCCGGAAGATATCGGTAACTGGTACGTTCGCGGCAGCGATGGTCAGATGGTGCCGTTCTCGGCCTTCTCTACCTCGCGCTGGGAGTACGGTTCACCGCGTCTGGAACGTTACAACGGTCTGCCATCCATGGAAATCCTGGGTCAGGCGGCTGAAGGTAAGAGTACCGGTGAAGCCATGAACCTGATGGAAGAGCTGGCGGGTAAACTGCCTGCGGGTATCGGCTACGACTGGACGGGGATGTCCTACCAGGAGCGTCTGTCCGGTAACCAGGCCCCTGCCCTGTACGCGATTTCACTGATCGTCGTCTTCCTCTGTCTGGCAGCGCTGTACGAGAGCTGGTCGATTCCGTTCTCGGTTATGCTGGTGGTTCCGCTGGGGGTTGTTGGTGCGCTGCTGGCGGCAACGCTGCGCGGTTTGACCAACGACGTTTACTTCCAGGTGGGCCTGTTAACCACCATTGGTCTATCGGCGAAGAACGCCATCCTGATTGTTGAGTTCGCCAAAGACCTGATGGACAAAGAAGGTAAAGGTCTTATCGAGGCCACGCTGGAAGCGGTGCGTATGCGTCTGCGTCCAATCCTGATGACCTCGCTGGCCTTTATCCTCGGCGTAATGCCGCTGGTTATCAGCTCTGGCGCGGGCTCCGGCGCTCAGAACGCCGTAGGTACCGGCGTAATGGGCGGGATGGTCACCGCGACCGTACTGGCTATCTTCTTCGTACCGGTGTTCTTCGTGGTCGTGCGTCGTCGCTTCAGTCGTAAGAGCGATGACATTGAGCACAGCCACAAGGTTGAGCATCACTAAAACAGTGTTATCACAGGGGCCGCGCAAGCGGCCCTTTTTTTATTGCGTTACAAATCCTCGGGTGCAGACTGTTTTTTAATCAGTGATTAATAAGTCTGAACATTTAAGCGCCCCAAATAATAAAATAACGCTATCCAACCAATTTAAGAATTTGAGATTTATCTTTAATTTATTCCGAATAATCCGTAAAACGCGTATTTACTTAAATAGTTTAAGATTATTCCTAATCACGATGAGGGCAAGCCCCCTGCCGCACGCCGGTATCAGGAGATGAGTTCACATTACCCATACTATCTTCTTATGCAGAAACAAGGCCTTAGGTTTTTTAGGCTCAGGCCAATGGGTGAGATGATAGAAAATTTAACCCCCTGAGATTTAATTGTAATTTTTCGTAATAGCGCGGTGAAATCTTTTGCGGAGTAGATTATAGTTACAGCAGATCAGGAACACGGGCACGTTTCAGGTTTGCCAGCAGTACCATCCCGCACCGGTATTTGTTATTCGTTGTTTGTACTACGATTCAGGGGGATGCGTTATGGACGAATACTCACCAAAAAGACATGATATCGCACAGCTTAAGTTTCTTTGTGAAACCCTGTATCATGATTGTCTTGCCACGCTCGAAGAGAGTAACCATGGCTGGGTGAATGACCCTACCTCGGCGGTCAACCTGCAGCTTAATGAGCTGATAGAACATATTGCAACCTTCGCACTTAATTATAAGATTAAGTATGACGAAGATAATAAACTGATTGCACAGATTGATGAATATCTGGATGATACTTTCATGTTATTCAGTAACTACGGCATTAATAGCGTCGACCTGCAAAAATGGCGGAAGTCAGGGAACAAACTCTTCCGTTGTTTTGTCAATGCTAGCCGCGCTAACCCCGTTAGCCTTTCTTGTTAAAATTATTACAATCAAATGGGTGAATTATGTCTGATAAACCACTAACTAAAACCGATTATTTGATGCGCCTGCGACGCTGTCAGTCAATTGACACGCTGGAACGCGTGATTGAAAAAAATAAATATGAACTCTCCGATAATGAACTGGCGGTATTTTACTCAGCGGCCGACCATCGCCTCGCAGAATTGACGATGAATAAACTGTACGACAAGATCCCTTCAACCGTGTGGAAGTACATCCGTTAATTTTCTTTTTTCATGCGTGACTTCTCTCCTTCATGTGACCTTATTGTGTGAATAGCGTCACATCGATGAATTGGGAACGTTCCCAAATCATCCGTCACCTTTTAAGGTGTTGGCTCCAGTCAGAGGGAGACGCCCATGAGCGATGAAAAACGTAAAATGATTGCTGGCGAAATTTATCGCCCGTCCGACGCGACGCTAAAAGCGGACAGGATCCGCGCCAGACAGCTGATTCACCAATACAACCATACGGCCCCGGATGAAAAAGCCGAACGCGCAGCCCTGCTCCATGAGCTGCTTGGCAAAGGTGACGATGCCTACATCGAACCGACGTTCCGCTGTGACTATGGCTACAATATTGTCCTTGGTGCCAACTTCTACGCTAACTTCGACTGCGTCATGCTCGACGTCTGCCCGATTCATATTGGCGACAACTGCATGCTGGCGCCGGGCGTACATATCTATACCGCGACCCATCCTCTGGATGCTGCCGAACGCAACAGCGGCATAGAGTACGGTAAACCGGTGACGATAGGCCACAACGTGTGGATTGGCGGACGCGCGGTGATTAACCCCGGCGTGACGATTGGCGATAACGCGGTGATTGCTTCCGGCGCCGTTGTCGTGAAAGATGTCCCGACCAACGCGGTGGTTGGCGGTAATCCGGCCCGAATCATCAAAATGTTAGCCTGATACCCGCAGCGGACTGTTATGCTTTTTTGCAACCGATCTGTTACTTTCTGTATGGATTAACGCAACATACAATAGGCTATTCCGCCTTACGTTGCCGAGCAAAAGATGTCAGAGATCCAGCGATTACTCACGCAAACCATTGATGAACTCAACGCCCGCGAAAAGCGCGACAACCGGCCGCGCTTTAGCATCAGCTTTATTCGCAACCACCCCGGCCTGTTTATCGCCATGTACCTCGCCTTCTTCGCCACCCTGGTGGTCATGATGCGCTCCGAAACGCTGGCCGATTCGGTATGGCTGCTGTGGCTGCTGTTTGCTCTGCTGAACGGCTTCTTCTTCTTCGACGTCTACCCGCGCTACCGCTACGAAGATATCGACGTGCTCGATTTCCGCGTGTGTTACAACGGCGAATGGTACAACACCCGTTTCGTGCCGCCGCAGCTGATTGAGAATATCCTGCACTCCAGCCGCGTCGACGGTCAGTACAAGACGCAACTGCAAAAAATGGTCACCACCAAGGGCGACCTGTCGTTCTACGACGTCTTCACTCTGGCCCGCGCCGAAGCGGCGCAATAAGCCGCTGGAGCGTCCGTATTGCCGGTGCGAACTGCGAGGCAGACGTATTACCATAGCCCAGCACCAGCCCCGTGCGGGCGTGCTGGCGGTTAAGGTAAAAAGTACTCAGCGCGCTGGGCGTCATCTGATGCGCCCGCGCCTGACGTACCAGCGCCAAATCATCAATCCCCTCAATCGCCACCGTCATATGTAGCCCACCCTCGCCCGCCATGACTTCGTGCGGCACGGTCAACTCGTCTGCCAGTACCGTACGCAGCTGCGCCTGACGCTTGCGATAAAGACGGCGCATCGCCGCCAGATGCCGGGCATAATGGCCTTCCTCAATAAAGCTCGCCAGCGCCCGCTGCTCCGCCCGATGTCCACCGCGCAACAGCGCTCGAATCGCGGGCTGTGCGGCCGCCGCCAGCATCGGCGGCAGCACCATAAACCCCATTCGCAGCGACGGGAATAGCGTCTTGCTGAAGGTGCCGAGATAGACCACCGGCGCGTTATCATCCATGCCGCGCATCGCCGGAATCGGCTCACCGCTAAAGCGGAATTCACTGTCGTAATCATCTTCAATAATCCAGCTACCGTGCTGGCGGGCATATTCCAGCAGCGCCAGCCGCCGCGCCGCGCTGAGCACGCTGCCGGTTGGGTACTGGTGAGAAGGCGAAGTAAAGATCAACCTCGGCGGCGGCGAATCGGCGGCAATCCGCATTCCCTCGCGATCCACCGGCACGCCCTCCAGCTTCAGCCCCGCCGCCAGAAACGCGCTTTTGGCGCCAAAATATCCCGGGTCCTCTACCCACGCCCCCAGCCCTGGTTCACTCAGCAGCTGCGTGCAGAGGCTCACGCCCTCCAGCGCACCTTCGGTGATGACAATCTGCCGCGCATCGCAATCAATCCCGCGCGACAGCGCCAGATGGCGGGCTATCGCCGCCCGCAGCGCCCACTCCCCCGCCGCATCCCCGTAACCGAGCAGGCTGCTGCCCTCTTCGCGCAGGGCGCGATCCAGCAGGCGTCGCCACAGCGGCAAAGGAAAATAGTTAATGGCCGGCGTGCCTGGGGTGAACAGTAGCGGCGGCGTATCGCGGGGCTGTACCTGTGGCAGGGCCAACAGCCGCTGCGGCAGAGCGACCGGGACGCAGTCGGCGTCAGTCGCCGTCTGCGGCAGCGAGGCCACTCTGGATCCCCGGCGATCGCGGCGCAGGTAGCCTTCCATCGTCAGCTGTTCCAGCGCGGCGTTGACCGTATTGCGTGAGATGCTCAGCCGCTGGGCCAGCGTACGCGAGCCGGGAAGCCAGCTTTGCGCCTGAAGCTGCCCGTGCAGAATGGCGTCTCTCAGCGTCACGTACAGGCTACGCTGTAGCGTCTCTGCGCCGCGTGCCGCAAGCGCATCGGCCAGCAGTCTGAAGAAGGGATCGTCGGGAATATTCATGGTGGCTCCTTGTGGCACCATCAAAAGATAGCGTGATGGCACTTTTTATGGAACCAGTAAACGCCTACGCTCGGCGTATTATTTATTCCCCCAGGAGAGGTTATGAGTCAGCTAAATCAATTTGGTCAGTTAATTGGCGATGCCCTGCCGGACTGGCAGCCGCGCCCGCATCCACAGCGCGTGGTGCTGGAAGGCCGGTATTGTCGCCTGGAACCGCTAAGCCTGCGGCATGCGGATGCGCTATTTGCCGCCCATCAGCAGGCTGTGGATACCCGCAACTGGACGTGGCTGCTGCGTGAGCCGGAGAGCTCGGAGGAGGAATACCGTCAGTGGGTCGCGAGCGTGGAATCCCTGGCGGATCCGCTGCATTTTGCGGTAGTGGATACGCGTACTCAGCAGCCCGTGGGCTCGCTGGCCTTAATGCGTATCGACCCGAATCACGGCGTGATGGAGGTCGGGCACGTCCACTTTTCGCCGCTGCTTAGCCGCACGCCCGCATCAACGGAAGCGCAGTGGCTGCTGATGCGCTACGCCTTCGAGACGCTCGGCTACCGTCGCTATGAGTGGAAGTGCAACAGTTTTAACGAACCGTCACGTCGCGCGGCGCTGCGTTTAGGGTTTCAATTTGAAGGGCATTTTCGTCAGGCGTTAGTGATTAAAGGCCACAACCGCGATACCGACTGGTTTTCAATTATCGACGGCGAATGGCCCGCGCTGGACCGCGCTTTCCAGTCCTGGCTTGCCGCCGACAACTTTACCGCCGACGGCAGGCAGCGCCAGTCCCTGGAATCGTTCCGTTAACGACGTTTCTTACGCCCCTGCACGGCTTTAAAGCGGGGGTTGGATTTGCAGATAACGTAAAGACGCCCTTTGCGTTTGACGATCTGGCAGTCCGGGTGACGCTGTTTAGCGCTACGCAATGAGTTAAGTACCTGCATCATGAACCTCTTTTCACATCAACAAAACGGCCAAAGCGCTGGGTAAAGCGCGCGACGCTGCCCTCGGCGGAAACGCTACGCTGCTTCCCGGTGTAGTACGGGTGCGATTTGGAGGAAACATCAATTGTGACATAAGGATATGTCACACCTTCCAGCTCAATTTCCCGGTCCGTTTTGATCGTGGAACCGACCTTAAAGTACTCATTGGCGCTGGTATCGTGGAATACCACGGTGCGGTAATGGGGATGGATATTCGCTTTCATCTGGCCCTCTACTTAATATGTTATAACATAACAATTACCATACGCCGTCAGAAAAATAATTGCAACCCTGGCATTACTGCGGGAATCGCATAGTGCAATAGCGCCTTGTGCCGTGCGCTTTAGCAATATTTCGCAAAAGCTCAGACCCCCACGCCGTCATAAATTAGAAAATAACGTTATTGGTCGCCCCCTCCGCCATCAGGCAGTCTGTGGTTATCAACCCTCAGGAGATATCCCATGCAGCGCTGTTGTTGTCATCCCGCATTTGCCCCACCCGAATACCACGGCATTAATCTGCACAACGGAGAACACGATGAGTCTGACCACCCTGCCGATCCTCAGCCTGGCACGCTACCACCAGCCTTCTGAACGCGCCGAGTTTCTGCAACAGCTGCGCCACGCCGCGCGCGACGTTGGCTTTTTCTATCTGACCGACCATGGCATTAACGACGCCCTGCAGCAGTCGTTACAGTCAGAATCCCGCCGCTTTTTCGCCCTGTCCGACGAGCAAAAACAGCAGGTGGCGATGATTCACTCCCCGCATTTTCGCGGCTACAACCGCAGCGCCGCCGAACTGACCCGCGGACAGCCGGACTGGCGCGAACAGTTTGATATTGGCGCCGAACGGCAGGCCATTACCCTACGTGAACACGACCCGCGCTGGCTGCAATTACAGGGCCCCAACCTGTGGCCGGAGGCGTTACCCTCGCTGCGCCCGGTTCTGCTGCAGTGGCAGCGGGCAATGACCGGGATGGCGATGACGCTGCTGCGCGCCTTTGCTGAGGCGCTCCAGCTGCCGGCCGAAGCGTTCGATACGCTGTACGGTGAGAAACCGAATGAACATATCAAACTGATCCGCTATCCGGGCCAGCAGGAGACGCAGAACAGCACCCAGGGAGTTGGCGCACATAAAGATTCCGGCTTCCTGAGCTTCCTGCTGCAGGACGACCAGAAGGGCCTGCAGGTAGAGGTCAGCGAAGGTCAGTGGATCGACGCCGCGCCGCTGCCCGGCAGCTTTGTGGTGAATATTGGCGAACTGCTGGAGCTGGCGACCAACGGCTATCTGCGCGCCACCGTCCATCGCGTGGTCACGCCGCCGGCCAACAAGCAGCGTCTGTCGATCGCCTTCTTCCTCGGCGCTCAGCTGGACGCCGTGGTGCCGGTTTACTCGCTGCCGGAGGCGCTGGCCCGGGAAGCGAGCGGGCCGCAGAGCGATCCGCAGAACCCGCTGTTACGGGACGTGGGCTGGAACTACCTGAAAGGCCGCCTGCGATCCCACCCGGACGTGGCGGAACGCTATTACCGTGACGTGCTGCGCGCCCGCAGCGAACAACTGATTGCCTGATAACACAACAATAAGGAAACACGCCATGAAACATGCCGCATTCAAACTGGCAGGAGTTGCACTGTCTCTTTCTCTGGCCTGGAGCGCCTCCGCCGAACCGCTGCGCATCGCCGCCGACCCGGTTCCGCACGCGGAAATTCTCAACTTTATTAAGAAACAGGATACGAAGCTGGATCTGAAAATCGTCGAGCTGACCAGCGGCGTCAACGCCAACGAACTGCTGGCCAACGGCGACGTGGACGCCAACTACTTCCAGCACGTGCCGTATCTGAAAGATCAGGAAAAAGCGCTGGGTAAAACCTTTGCCGTCGCCGCGACCGTGCATATTGAGCCGCTGGGCATCTACTCGCACAAACATAAGGATCTCCAGTCGCTGCCGGAAGGCGCAACCGTGGCGGTGCCAAACAACACCACCAACCTGAGCCGCGCCCTGTTCCTGCTGCAAAGCAAAGGGCTGATTAAACTGGCGGCCAAATTTACCGACCCGGCCACCACGCTGGCGACGCCAAAAGATATCGTTGAGAATCCGCATAAGCTGAAAATTCTCGAAGTGGAATCGCCGCAGATCCCGCGCTCGCTGGATGATGTCGACCTGGCGGTGATCAACGGCAACTACGCGCTGGAAGCCGGGCTGACGCCATCGAAAGACGCGCTGGGGCTGGAGAGCGCGGAGCATAACCCGTATGCCAATATTCTGGTGACAAACCCGCAGCTGGCAAACGATCCGCGTGTCAAAGAGCTGGCCAAAGATCTGACCTCGCCGCAGGTGGCGGAGTTTATTCGCCAGCGCTACAACGGCTCGGTGATCCCGGTTAGCGCGCCGCAGTCATGATCGTCATTGAAGGGCTGAGCAAGCAGTATGCCGGAGGCGGCCAACCGGCACTCAACAACGTGTCGTTTAACGTTCCGAAAGGGGCGATTTACGGGATACTCGGGCGCAGCGGCGCGGGAAAAAGTACCCTGATCCGCTGTCTGAACCTCCTGGAGCGGCCCAGCGCGGGCCGCATCCTGTTCAACGGCGAAGATATCGCCCAGTACGACAAGGCACAGCTTCGCGCCCATCGTCTGCGAACCGGCATGATTTTTCAGCACTTCAACCTGCTGCACGCCCGCAGCGTTGCGGATAACGTCGCAGTGCCGCTGGAGATTGCGGGCGTTGCAAAGGCGCTGCGGCAAGCGCGCGTCGCAGAGCTGCTGGCGCTGGTGGGGCTGAGCGACAAAGCCGATGCCTTCCCATCCCAGCTATCCGGCGGCCAAAAGCAGCGCGTCGGCATCGCCCGCGCGCTGGCGGCGGAACCGGATGTGCTGCTGTGCGATGAAGCCACCAGCGCGCTCGACGCCGAAACCACCGCCAGCGTGCTGGCGCTGCTGGAGACCATTAACCAACAGCTCGGGCTGACGATTGTGCTCATCACCCACCAGCTGGAGGTGGTGAAAAATCTGTGCGATCACGCGGCGCTGCTGGAAGGCGGCGAGCTGCAGGAGAGCGGCAAAATCGCCGACCTGCTCGCCTCTCCCTGGTCGCGCCTGCGGGATATTTTACTGGGTGACGGCGACGAAGAGCGCCGGTTCCTCGCGCGTCACGGTCTGGACAGGAGGCAATTATGCATAGTCGCATGAGCTGGGAAGATTTATGGCCGCTGCTGGTCAACGGTACGCTGGAGACGCTGTATATGGTCGGCCTGGCGGCGCTGTTTACCGTATTGATCGGTCTGCCGCTAGGCGTGCTGCTGTTTATCTCGCGCCGCCAGGGGCTGGTGCCCATGCCGCGTCTAAACGCCGTGCTGGGGGCCATCATCAACACCGGGCGCTCGCTGCCGTTTATTGTGCTGTTGATTGCGCTGATCCCCTTCACCCGCCTGCTGGTGGGCACCACCCTCGGCAGCACCGCCGCCATCGTGCCCATCACTATCGGCGCGTTTCCCTTCTTCGCCCGCCTGACCGAAAGCGCGCTGGATGAAGTGGATTACGGGCGAATTGAGGCGGTGCTGTCGATGGGCGGCAGCGCCTGGCACGTCATCGCCAAAGCGCTGCTGCCGGAAGCTCTGCCCGCACTGCTGGCCGCGACGACCTTAACGATCGTGATGCTGATAGGCTTCTCCTCCATGGCCGGCGTTATCGGCGGCGGCGGGCTGGGCGATTTAGCCATTCGCTACGGCTATCAGCGATTTAACGATCAGATTATGGTCGGCACGGTGCTGATTCTGGTGCTGATGGTACAGGGCGTGCAGATGGGGGGCGATCGACTGGTCCGTTCGCTGGCGCATCGGCGCTAACAGCCCACCAATCGGGCAAACGAAGCGATTTCGCATAATAAGCGCATGGATTGTCAGGTATACTTGCTGTAATTAGCCCAGGATAAGGACTGGCAGTGACAACTCGACATCTGGTCGGTCTGATAACCGGCGTGCTTATCGTGGCCATTTTTCTGCCGATACTGCTCAGTATCTGGCTCGCCCAGCGTGAAGCGCACAATCAGTTTATTGATGAGCAGGAGGCCTACGCCTCCCGTGTATTTATGCGCACGGAACAGGTGATGGACCAGGCCAGAGGCGCGCTGCGGGAGATGGACTCGCTGAAAGAGTTCGGATGCGGCGCAGAGCACCTGCAGGCAATGCGTCGCCTCGCCTACTCCTGGCGCTATATTCAGGAAGTCCTGTACCTCGACGGGCTCACCGTCAAATGTTCCTCGCTGGAAAGTAACGGCCGCGACTTTACCTTTCCCCAACCAGACCGGATTATTCCCACGGGATACCGTGCCTGGTATACCGAATATAACGATTTAGGCATCCGCCGTTCGATGGCAGCCTTCGCATCCGATCGCCACATGGTGATTATTGACCCCATCTCGTTTATCGACGTCATTCCCTTTTCCAACTCGGCTACCCAGGTGGCGCTGATCAGCACGCACAACAACCGCGTGCTCGCCAGCAGCGCGGCGCTGGATCATCAGGCCTGGCAACGCATCAAACAGGAGCACCTGGAGTCGTTGACCCACAACAACACCGTCTACACCGTGCGCCAGTTCCCTGACCTGCAGGTCGCGATCATGACCTGGTCTTCCACCCTGCCGCTGACCGAGCGTTTACGCCACCAGCTGATGATTTGGGTGCCGGTCGGTATGCTGCTCAGTCTGCTGGCCAGCTGGCTGATTTTGCGGGTGCTCAAACGGCTGCAATCGCCGCGCCAGCGAATGCAGGACGCGCTGAATAACGCCGATATTTCCGTTTATTATCAACCCATCGTATCAATAAGCGACGGAAAAGTGGTCGGCTGCGAGGCGCTGGCGCGCTGGAAGCAGCCGGACGGCAGCTATCTCTCACCGGAAATATTTATCCCCCTTGCCGAACAGTCCGGGCTGATTACCGACCTCACCGAAAGCGTAGTGAAAACGGTGTTTCGTGACCTGGGAAAATGGCTGAGCCTGCACCCTGAGCTGCACGTATCCATTAACCTGTCGGTCGCCGATTTTCATTCCGTGGTGCTGCAAACCCTACTGCACCAGCAGCTGCGCGTCTGGCAGGTACAGCCGCAGCAGGTGGCGCTGGAGCTGACCGAGCGCGGCTTTGCCGACCCGAAAACCACGCTGCCGGCGATTACCGCCTACCGTCAGGCCGGGCACGCCATTTATATCGATGATTTCGGCACCGGCTACTCCAGCCTGCGCTATCTCCAGGATCTGGAGGTCGATACCTTAAAGCTGGATAAATCCTTCGTTGACGCGCTGGAATACGCGCAGGTGACGCCGTACATCATTGAGATGGCGAAAACGCTACAGCTGAACGTGGTGGCGGAAGGTATTGAAACGCCGTGTCAGGCGCAGTGGCTGCACGAGCACGGCGTCCAGTTTGGGCAAGGCTGGCTTTATAGCAAAGCCTTACCCAAAGAGGCGTTTATTCTGTGGGCGGAAAACAATCTGCGGGAACACGCTACTTCAGATAGGACTTGATCACCTGCATCACCACCTCGAGATCGGCTTCACGCTGCGTCTCTTCGGGCTCTTTCACCACGTGATCGGTGAGATGACCCTGAATCACCTGCATCATCATGCCGTTAACCGCCCCGCGAATCGCCGCCAGCTGTTGTAACACCTCGGCGCACTCGTGGTCGCGGTTGAGCATTTTTTCCAGCGCGGCGCTCTGCCCCTGAATTTTCTTCAGGCGCGTCAATAACATCTTCTTGTGGCGAACGGTATGTGACATTGCGGGATCCTTTCTTTACACCGCGCAAGCATACCACGGGCGGCCTGCGCTGCGTATTTTTATACTTGGGGGTAGTATACACCTACTGGGAGGGAGTATAGTGCATTCACTTTTTTGCAAGGATCCTGACCGCGATGACCGACTTCACCACACTCTTACAACAGGGCAATGCCTGGTTCTTTATTCCCGGCGCCATTCTGCTTGGTGCGCTGCACGGCCTGGAGCCGGGCCACTCAAAAACGATGATGGCGGCCTTTATCGTCGCCATCCGCGGCACGTTAAAGCAGGCGGTTCTGCTGGGGCTGGCGGCGACGCTGTCGCACACGGTAGTGGTCTGGGTTATCGCGATGGCGGGCATGTGGTTTGGCCGCGACTGGGACGCGCAAACCGCCGAGCCGTGGTTTCAGCTGCTGTCCGGGATAATCATTATTGCCATCGCCCTGTGGATGCTGTGGCGCACCTGGCGTGAGTCGCACGGTGCGCACGATCATCATCATGAACATCACGATCATGACCATCACCATCATGACCATCATCACACCCACGCTAATCTGGTCGATGCCGACTGGCAGGATGCGCATCAGCGCGCCCACGCCGAAGAGATCAACCGTCGCTTTAAAGGTCAGGACGTCACCACCGGGCAGATCGTGCTGTTTGGCCTGACCGGCGGCCTGATCCCCTGCCCGGCATCAATCACCATTCTGCTGATCTGTCTGCAGCTCAAGCACGTTGCGCTGGGGGCCACGCTGGTATTGAGCTTCAGCGTCGGGCTGGCGCTGACGCTGGTGGCGTCCGGCGCAATTGCCGCCATCGGCCTCAAGCACGTCAGCAAACGCTGGAGCGGGTTTGGCGAACTGTCGCGTAAAGCACCGTGGTTTTCCGGCGCGCTGATTATTCTGGTCGGGCTGTACATGATGGCACACGGCATCAGCGCGCTGGTCTGATGCCGTTTTGCTCAGGAGGGCTGCCCGGCCTGGAGCGGCACCGGCGGCGCGGCGCGGGGCAGTTGAAACCACGGCAGGCAAATCTGAATCAGTGGGCCAATGGCCAGCGCGTACAGCACGGTCCCCACGCCAAACGCGCCGCCCAGCACGATACCTATCAGCAGAACCGAAATTTCAATAGTGGTGCGAATCCGCCGGATCGGCCAGCCGGTCCGCGCGTGAATGCCAGTCATCAGCCCGTCGCGCGGGCCCGCGCCAAACCCCGCGCCGATGTACATTCCGGTGGCCAGCGCGTTGAGAACCACCGCCAGCAGCAGCAGCACGGCGCGTACCCATAGCGTCTCCAGCGGCGGCATCAGCGACAGCGTCGCGTCCGCCGCCAGCCCCAGCACAATCACGTTGCTGATGGTCCCCAGCCCGGGGCGCTGGCGCAGCGGGATCCACAGCAGCAGCACCGCCGCGCCGGTGAGGATCATCACCATGCCAATATCCAGCGACGCCAGCCCGGCGACGCCAAGGTGAAAAACGTTCCACGGATCGGCCCCCAGATTGGCGCGCACGTACACGGCGGTCGAGACGCCGTAGAGAATTAACCCGATATAAAGCTGAATCAGTCGGCGTAACATAAATACCTCTGCCTGTCGTTTTGATGCTTTCATCATCGACAAAAATGGCATTATGATTAATGACCAGTTTTTAAAAAGTGGACTGCACCGATGCGTCGACGTTCCGCCACCCAATCGTTAGTTCGCCTGCTCGGCCAGTGGCAGGAAAATCCCTCATCGACGCCGCTCTGGCGGCAGCTTACCGACGCGCTGCGGCTGCTGATCCTCGATGGCCGGCTGCCGCTCAATACCCGCCTGCCGGGGGAGCGTGAATTTGCCAGCGCGCTGGGCGTCAGCCGTACCACTATTGCCAGCGCGCTGGCGCAGCTGCGCGATGAAGGCTTCGTGCAGAGTCGTCAGGGCAGCGGCTCGACGGTAAAACTGGCGGGGGAAAGCTACCCGCGCTCACCGCGAATCAGCGCTGCGCCAACGCTGGATCTTTCCACCGCCGCGCTGGCCGCCGGTGCTGAAATCCATCAGGCCTACAGCCACGCGCTGTCGATGCTGCCGGGGTATCTGACCCTGACCGGCTACGATCAGCACGGCCTGCCTGCGCTGCGCGAGGCTATCGCCCAACGCTATTGCGCGCGCGGCCTGCCGACCCATGCCGATGAAATCATGCTGGTGAACGGCGCGGTGAGCGGTCTGGCGCTGATTCTGCGCTATCTGACCGGGCCGGGCGATCGGGTGGTGGTGGAAACGCCGACCTATCCGCTCGCCATTTCCGCCATCGAGGGGGCCTCCTGCCGCCCGGTGGCGCTGCCGCTACCGGATAGCGGCTGGGACACCGATGGGCTGGCCGCCATTATTGCCCAGACCGCGCCGCGTCTGGCCTATCTGATGCCCGATTTTCAAAACCCCACGGGCCGCTGTATGGACAGCGCGACGCGGCAGGTGGTGGCCGATCTCGCCGCTCATACCTGCACGACGCTGGTGGTCGATGAAACCATGGTCGATTTATGGTACAACGCCCCGCCGCCGCCGCCGCTGGCGTCCTTCAATGACAAAGCGCCGATTATTACCGTCGGCTCAACCGGAAAAAGCTTCTGGGGCGGGCTACGGCTGGGCTGGATCCGCGCCTCCTCCTCCACGATTGCCGCCTTAATTCAAACCCGGGATACGCTGGATCTCGGCTCGCCGCTGCTGGAACAGCTCGCCACCTGCTGGCTGCTGGAAAATGAAGAGATGCTGCTACCCGCCCGACGCCATCAGCTAAAGGCGCGTCGCGACATGTGTGCATCGCTGATGCAGGAATACTTTCCGCAGTGGAAATTCAGGCAGCCGGAGGGTGGGCTCTCGTTTTGGGTCGAACTACCGGAAATGATGGCGACGCGTTTTGCCGCGCGCGCGGAAGGAAGCGGAATTCATATTGGCGTGGGTTCGCGCTTTGGCCTGGCCGGAAGCGGCGAACGCAACCTGCGCATCCCCTTTATCCTGGATGACGAGACGCTGCGTCGTGCGTTTATCACGCTACAGCCAATATGGGCAACATTAGCAGGCCAGTATGGCGCAAATAAACTGCGGAAAATAATTTAACCGCGCGCGAACCCAATAACAAACTGGCCTGGCGCTGATATATTCTTTAAAAAACTCGCGATGATAAAAGAATATATTAGTGCTGCGGAGGGATCGGAAAGCCTTTCAGTGAAATAACGAAAGATTCTCCCTCTTTTTTAATTTTAGCGCCGGTATCGCACCAGTCAGAGGCAATCCGAAAGAATTCATCGCTGCCCACGTTCCAGTTGAGAAGCACATGTTTCACATAGCCCGAGCGTAACAGATCGCAGGCTTCACTATAGTTACACGCTATTGTCGGTTGCTGTTTCATTTTCGTTTCTTCAGGAGTTTGCGTAACGCTTTGATTTCTTTAGGTGTGAATGGTGCAACATCTTCTTCCGTATGCTGGCTATCGATGTCATCTTCACCTACACCCGCCTCTTCTTCTGCCGTAAAGCCCAGCAGCAACAGCTTCTCCGCCGCGGCCCCTAAGGTCAGGCCATTGGCCTCAGCGTAATGGCGAAGTCTCTCTTTTACGGTCTCATCAATTTTTACGTTCAGCACTGCAATTGTCATGTTTACCCTTCCCGTAGCCACGCGTCATCCCGTGCGCGGATGTGTGTTAACCCGCTCAAAATGGCGTTCTGTATTATTTCTGTAATAACTAATACATGAAGTTAACAACACATTCCACAAATATATTTTTAACGCATTGAGCCATATAAATACCCAATATTAATTTAAATACAATTCATGACACATCCATGACAGTATTATTACAAGTACATGAAATTTAATTGACGCGCAGGCGAAATAACCACAGCGATAGCATGGCTAATAACGTTAAAAAGAAGGTGAAAAACAGGAGGAAGTACAAATGGGTGGGGGCCCTGCCAGCTACATCCCGGCACACGCGTCATCTGCCTTGGCTGCTTCCTTCCGGACCTGACCTGGTAAACAGAGTAGCGTTGCGGGAGAACCAACAGAGCCCCCATTGAGAGCGTTGTTCCCAACGCGCTGGCGCATTATCCCTGCTGAAGCAGGCAAATGCAAGCTATCCGCTGCTGCCTGCTGGATTCTTGCGCAATCACCCCTTCACAGAGAGCATCAGGCTGATTATGCTGAAGGTTCTGCTTTCAGGAACTGACTATGGATGCTTTCGACTCTTTCCCTCAGCGCGTCTGGCAAATCGTCGCCTCAATCCCGGAAGGCTGCGTGACGACCTACGGTGAGGTGGCCCGGCTGGCAGGCTCTCCGCGCGCGGCGCGTCAGGTGGGAGGCGTGCTCAAGCGCCTGCCGGAAGGCTCGACGCTGCCGTGGTATCGGGTGGTCAATCGTTATGGCGCCATCTCGCTCACCGGCCCGGATCTTCAGCGCCAGCGGCAGGCGCTTTTGGCCGAAGGGGTGCAGGTGTCGGGGAGCGGGCAAATTGATATGCTGAAGTATCGCTGGCGGTATTAACGGCGCGACAAAAAAATGCCCTCACGTGGAGGGCATTTGCGTTTACGGTACCTGGACCGGCGCGGTGTCCTGTACCGGCACCGCGGTCTGCTGTACCGGAACCAGCGTCACATCGGCTTTGGTACCGCCGTGGTTGATGACTTCCTGGATGGTATCGGTAATAAACAGCAGCTTACCGTCGAGGGTTACCGCCGCGCTCAGCAGTATGCGCGCGTTAGGCTGAACGTCTGCCGGGTTGTACGGCAGCACAAAGCTAAACGGCGCCTGCTTGCCTTCGGTACGCGTCGCTTTCTGCGCCAGCACTTTCGCTGGAGCATCGGCCAGTGAGGCGTCCGACAGCGTGACCGTCAGCACCGCATCCGGCGGCAGCGCCACTTTCTGGCGAATCCATACGTTACCGGAGACGGTCGGGCCGGCAATCGCCCCCGCCTGAGTGGCTGCTTGCGGCGCAGGCGTCTGATTTTGACTTTGCTGGTGAGTCTGGGCACAGCCCGCGAGGGTCAGCGCAATCGCCAGACCGCTTAAGATCGGCACGAGTTTCATTAGCATTCTCCTTTTCGCTCACTCAAATTAAGGCTGTTTTCTCAATTGAGTGACAACGCCTTAACAACTTTTACCGCTCAAGTGTGGCACATATTTCACATTAATGCCTGCAAACGCCCCATTATTCAGATAATTGAACCCATCGGACCACTGGCGAAACTGCGTTATAATGGAAACATTCACCTGACGCTGTGACAGTAAAAATATAGAGGGTATCAATGAGCCAGGCGCTATCGAATCTGCTGACGTTATTAAATCTGGAAAAAATTGAAGAAGGACTGTTCCGCGGCCAGAGCGAGGATCTCGGCCTGCGTCAGGTCTTTGGCGGGCAGGTTGTCGGCCAGGCGCTGTATGCCGCGAAAGAGACGGTCCCGGCGGACCGTTTAGTGCATTCGTTCCACAGCTACTTCCTGCGCCCGGGCGACAGCCAGAAGCCGATTGTCTACGACGTCGAAGTGCTGCGCGACGGCAACAGCTTTAGCGCGCGCCGCGTAGCGGCCATTCAACACGGTAAACCGATCTTCTACATGACGGCCTCCTTCCAGGCGCCGGAGACGGGCTACGAGCATCAGAAAAGCATGCCAACCGCGCCGTCGCCGGATGGCCTACCGTCGGAAACCGATATCGCCCGCTCGCTGGCACATCTGCTGCCGCCGCAGGCGAAAGAAAAGTTTCTCTGCGATAAGCCGCTGGAAATCCGCCCGGTCGAATTCCACAACCCGCTGAAGGGGCACGTCGCGGAACCGCACCGCCAGGTGTGGATGCGAGCTAACGGTGCGGTGCCGGATGATTTGCATATCCACCAATACCTGCTCGGCTACGCTTCGGACTTTAACTTCCTGCCGGTGGCGCTGCAGCCGCACGGCGTCGGCTTCCTCGAACCGGGTATGCAGGTAGCCACTATCGACCACTCAATGTGGTTCCACCGTCCGTTCAATATGAATGACTGGCTCCTGTACAGCGTGGAAAGCACCTCCGCCTCCAGCGCGCGCGGCTTTGTGCGCGGCGAGTTCTATACTCAGGACGGCGTACTGGTTGCCTCGACGGTGCAGGAAGGGGTGATGCGTAACCGTAACTGATCCGGTTGAAGTACAAAAAAGCCTCCCGATGGGAGGCTTTTTTGGCTTTGGAGATAACTCAGACACCGTCGCAGTCAGTGTCGACGGCACGCATCATCATGCGTTGTAGGCATTCTCACCGTGGCTATTAACGTCCAGACCTTCACGTTCCTGCTCTTCCGGCACGCGCAGACCTACCGTCAAATCCGCCACTTTATAGCCGATAAAGGCCACGATACCCGACCACACGATGGTGATAGCGATACTTTCCAGCTGTACCAGCACCTGATGGCCCATGGTCACACCTTCCGCGTAGCCAACGCCGCCCAGCGCGGTGGAAGCGAAGATACCGGTCAGGATGCAGCCGACGATACCGCACACGCCGTGTACGCCGAACACATCGCACGGGTCATCGACGCGCAGCAGGCGTTTCAGTGAGGTGACGCCCCACAGGCCCGCCAGACCGGCCACGATACCCAGAATCAGCGCCCCGCCCACTCCGATATAACCACATGCCGGGGTGATACCGACCAGACCGGCAATCGCACCGGAACACGCGCCCAGCAGAGACGGCTTGCCGCGCAGCGCCCACTCGCCAAACACCCAGCCGAGGATCGCGGCGGCGGTGGCGACAACGGTGTTCACAAAGGCCAGACCGGCAATTTCGTTGGCCGCGCTGGCGGAACCGGCGTTGAAGCCGAACCAGCCAAAGTAGAGGATCGCAGTACCGATAAACACCATCGGCAGGTTGTGCGGTTTGAACGCTTCTTTCCCGAAGCCAACGCGCTTGCCAATCAGATACGCGCCCACCAGACCGGCTACCGCGGCGTTAATATGCACCACCGTACCGCCAGCAAAGTCCAGCGCGCCGTGGCTTGCCAGTAAACCACCGCCCCACACCATATGGGCGATCGGGATGTAGGAGAGCGTCAGCCAAATCACCACGAAAATCAGCACCGCGGAGAAGCGAATACGCTCCGCCAGCGCGCCGACAATCAACCCCACGGTGATACAGGCGAAGGAGCCCTGGAACGCCACGTGGATGTACTGATAGAAGGAGCCCATCAGGTCGGTAATTTTGATATTTTTCAGCATCAACCAGTCGAAGCTGCCGAAGAAGCTGCCGCCGGTGCCGAAGGCCAGCGAGTAACCGTACACCACCCACAGTACGCACACCAGCGCAAAGGTGACCGCCACCTGCGTCAGCATCGAGAGCACGTTCTTACCGCGAATCAGGCCGCCGTAAAACAGCGCAATGCCCGGGATGGTCATAAACAGCACCAGCGCGGTACAAATCATCATAAAAGCGTTATCGGCTTTATCCACCGCCGCCGGTGCCGCCATCGCCAGACCCGGCAACAGCGCCAGCGCGCTCAACCCCGTTTTTACCATTGTTTTTTTCATCATCTCGACCCTATCACTGTGCTGGCTGGGAATTACAGCGCCGCTTCGTCGGCTTCGCCGGTACGAATACGGATCACGCGCTGCAGTTCGGCGACAAAAATCTTACCGTCGCCAATTTTTCCGGTGTAAGCGGCTTTGCTGATCACATCGACGACTTCATCGAGCTGATCGTCGGCGATAGCCACATCAATCTTTACTTTCGGCAGGAAGTTGACGCTGTATTCCGCACCGCGGTAAAGCTCTGCATGGCCTTTCTGACGACCGAAGCCTTTCACTTCCGTCACCGTTAAGCCCTGAATGCCAATAGAAGACAGCGCTTCGCGAACGTCTTCGAGTTTGAATGGTTTGATTACCACGGTAACCAGCTTCATAGATCCCCTCCAGTCAGAATTCGGTAGTGGCTGCGAACACATAACAGTTAAAGCAAGGGCCGTGCCAGAAATGAAAAAGCGGTATTTGTGCAGGAAAATAGGGGGTGCAATACGGGAAATGCGGCGGCAAAAAAGAAAAACGCACCATGCGGGTGCATGATGCGCGTCACAAATGCATTCTGTTAGAAAAATGCCTGTCGCTGGTGCATCAGGCGGTCAAAGCATCGTCCTGAGCGCTGGCGGCCAGCTCTTCTCCGGCTAACTGTAGCTGATACATCTGCCAGTAACGCCCTTTGGCTTCAAGCAGTTGCTGGTGCGTTCCCTGCTCTACCGCCTGCCCGCGATGAAGCACCATGATGGTGTCCGCGTCGACGATGGTCGATAAACGGTGGGCAATCACCACCAGCGTAGTGCGCTGACGCACGGCGGCGAGCGCCTGCTGGATGGCGCGCTCGGTGCCGGAGTCTATATTAGCGGTCGCTTCGTCGAGGATCAGCACCTGCGGGGTATCAACCAATACCCGGGCCAGCGCCAGCAGCTGCTTCTGACCGACCGACAGATTGTTGCCCTGCTCGCCCAGATGGGTGTAGATGCCGTCACTCATGCTGTGCGCCAGCTCCGCCAGCTGCACCGTTTCCAGCACCTGCCAGACCTGCGCCTCGCTGATGTCGCGCCCCAGCGTGACGTTAGCAAAGAACGAATCCGCCAGCACCACCGGATCCTGCTGCACCACGGCGATGCCCTGCCGCAGCACCTGATGGCTCAGGCTCGACAGCGGACGGCCGCCGAGCCGAATCTCTCCGTCATTCGGCGAGTAGTAGCCCATCAGCAGGCTGGCCAGGGTACTTTTACCGCTACCGGTATGCCCCACCAGCGCCACAAAGCTGCGCGCCGGAATGGCGAGCGAGATATTTTGCAGCACCATCTTGTCGCCACGATAGGCAAACGACACGTTATCAATATCGATATCGCCGTTCGCTAAAGGGGCGATATCGTCGCCGTACTGCTGGCGCGGGCGGTCCATCAGCTCAAAAACGCGCTCACCGGCGACCACCGCCTGTTGCAGCATCGACTGCTGGGTGGTCAGTTCAATCAGCGGCTCGTTCAGACGCCCCAGGTAGCTAATAAAGGCGTACAGCACGCCCACTTCAATGGACCCCTGGGCGCTAAAGCCGAACAGCATCAGCAGACCGCATAAGATTAACGAGGAGAACAGGCTCAGCAGCGGGCGCAGCAGGAAGCCGTCCAGCCGCAGAGTCTGCATACGCGCCATATAGTGTGAACGGCTGACCTCGCCAATGCGCTCGCCAAAGCGCACCTGCTGGCGGAACTGCTGGATCACGCTCATGCCGTTGATCACTTCATTAAAGCTATCGTTGATGTCGGCAAGATAAGCGCGCACGCGGCGTACAATCGGCGTGCTGTAACGCTGATAAATCACCATCACCGTCATCACCGCCGGGAAAATGGCCATCGCCACCAGCGCCATCCGCCAGTCAAGGCTGAACATCGCCACCAGCATGGCGCCAATCAGCGCCGCGCTGCGCAGCACCGTGGCAACAACGGTGACGTACAGATCGCGAATCACTTCGGTGTCGTTGGTCACCCGGGAAATCAGCTGGCCGACCGGTTGAGTGTCGAACTCACTCAACGGCTGGCGCAGCGCAGCGTCCATTACGTCGCTACGCAGCTGTTGCACCACGCCGACCGCCGCACGGTTAAACAGCAGCGACTGGCTATAGTGCAGCGTGGCCGCTAACAGCTGGAGGCCAATATAGGCCGCCGCCAGCCCGGCGACGGTAGCCCACGGCAAAATACCTTTCGCCACCATGTTGTCGATAAAATAGCTGATCAGCAGCGGTCCGCTCACCTCGGCGGCGGCGGCTACCCACAGCATCACCACGGCGATCGACAGCGGCTTGCGCCACGGCGAGCCGTAGGCCAGCAGCCGTTTTAAGGTTGGCCACAGTTGCCCGAAACTACGCATCAATTTCCTCCGGTTTCTCTTCTTCCGGCGCGTCGTTCAGCGCGGCTTCCAGCTGTTGATAACGGTACATATCGCGATACCAGCCCGCCTGCGCCGCCAGCCGATCGTGCTGCCCACGCTGGGCAATGTGCCCGTGCTGCATGACGATGATTTCGCTGGCGTCGGTCAGCGCCGACAGGCGGTGAGCGCTGATAATCACCGTTCGCCCTTCGCCCCACTGACGCAGGTTATGCAGTATTTGATGCTCGGTGCGGCCATCGACCGCCGACAGCGAGTCATCAAGAATCAGAATTTCAGCGTCCAGCAGCAGCGCGCGCGCAATCGAGATGCGCTGCTTCTGCCCGCCGGAAAGCATTACGCCGCGCTCGCCCACCTCAGTGTCGTAGCCCTGCGGCAGGCGCAGAATATCTTCATGAACACAGGCCAGCTTCGCCGCGCGCTCAATCTCCTGCTGAGTGGCGCTCGGGCAGCCCAGCGCGATCTTGCTGGCGACCGTATCGGAGAACAGGAACGGCGTCTGGCTGACCACCGCCAGACGGCTACGCCAGGCGTCAAGCTGGAGCTGGCGCAGGGGAATATCGTGGAAACGAATCTCGCCGTCATCCACGTCAAAGTGGCGCTGAATTAGCGACAGAATGGTCGATTTCCCTGAGCCGGTCGGCCCGCAGATACCCAACATTTGCCCCGGTTTCAGCGTGACGTTGACCGCTTCGAGCGTCGGTTTGTCGGTTTGTGGGTAGCTAAAGCGCTGAATAGCAAGCTCGAGCGTACCGCGCCCTTCCGGCACCGGCTGGAAACCGTCGTTCACCACCGGCGCTTCCGCCAGCAAGGTACGAATGCGGCTATAGGCGGCGCTACCGCGTTCGACGATGTTGAACATCCACGCCAGCGCCAGCATCGGCCAAATCATCAGCCCGAGATACATCATAAAACTGGTCAACTGGCCGAGAGTCAGGTCACCCTGCATCACCATCCAGCTGCCGCCGGCGATGGCCAGCAGGTTCGCCATGCCAATGGCGATATAAATCGTCGGGTCAAAGCGGGCGTCAATGCGCGAGACGCGCATGTTCTTCACCCCGGTGTCCGCCGCGTCGGCGGCAAACTGCGCCGACTGCCGGTCCTCAAGGCCAAAGGCTTTGATCATGCGAATGCTGGTCAGGCTTTCCTGGGTGCGGTCATTCAGGCTGGAGAACGCCGCCTGCGCCACCTTAAAGCGCTCGTGCAGCAGGTTACCGTAGCGATGAATAACCAGCGCCATGATTGGCATCGGCACCAGCGCCAATAACGTGAGCTGCCAGCTGAGCTGGGTCGACATCACAATCAGCACCGCGCAGCCCATCACCAGCGAGTCGACCAGCGTCAACACCCCTTCCCCGGCGGCAAAGACCACGCGGTCGACGTCGTTGGTGGCGCGCGCCATCAGGTCACCGGTGCGGTGGCGTAAATAGAACTCCGGATGCTGACGGCTCAGCTGCCGGTAGAAATCTTCGCGCAGTTCAACGGCCAGCTGGTAGGAGGCGCCAAACAGCAGCACGCGCCAGACGTAGCGCAGCAGATACACCACCACGGCAATCAGGACCATAGTGCCGACCCACATCATCAGCTTACCCGCCGTGAAGTGGTGTTGCGTCACGCCATCCACCACGATGCCCACCACTTTCGGCGGGATCAGCTGGAGAATAGCAATGATAATCAGCAGGGCCACGGCGCCGAGATAGCGACGCCATTCCCGACGGAAGTACCAGCTAAGTTGAGCAAATAATCGCACGCAGTAAAATTCCAGAGATAGAGTTATTCGATGGGAAGTGCTGTGGTGTATTTAATCTGTTCCATCGCAAAGCTGGAGGTGACGTCCGACAGTCCGGGGACGCGATTTACCAGGCTTTTGTAAAAATCATCGTAGCGTTTCATGTCCGCGACCTGCACGCGCATCAGGTAATCATACTCCCCGGCCATGCGCCAGAAGCCCAGAACTTCGGGCATTTGCGTGACTTCGCTGACAAACAGGCTGTACCAGTCGCTGCTGTGGTGCTGGGTTTTAATCAGCACAAACGCCGTTAGCCCTAACCCGAGCTTTTCCGCGTCCAGCAGCGCCACGCGCCCGAGCAGCACGCCGTCATCTTCCAGCCGTTTGAGCCGTTTCCAGCACGGCGTGGTGGTCAGATTAACGGCATCCGCCAACGCCTGCAAAGAGAGCGTACAGTCATTCTGCAGCAGGGAGAGCAGCTTTCGGTCAATTTTATCTAACATCACCTTCACCAGGAGAAAATTTTTCTCTCTTAATTGTATTTTAAAGGCCAGATGACAACAATTTTTTCTGCCGTTTTCGCTAAGCTAGGCACAAAATGACAAACGGAAAAATGATGATGAACAGCACCTGGGTCAAAAATGCCATTAGCGAAATTAACGCCGATTATCAACGCAGCGCCGATACGCATCTGATTCGTTTGTCGCTGCCCGCCTTCCCCGGTATTCAGCTATACCTGAAAGATGAAAGCACCCATCCCACCGGCAGCCTGAAGCACCGGCTGGCGCGGTCGCTGTTCCTCTACGGGCTGTGTAACGGCTGGATTCAGGAAGGAACGACGATTATTGAATCCTCTTCTGGCTCGACGGCGGTGTCCGAAGCCTACTTTGCGCGCCTGCTGGGCCTGCCGTTTATCGCGGTCATGCCTGCCTGCACCGCGAAGCGCAAAATCGAACAAATTGAGTTTTACGGCGGCCGCTGCCACTTCGTGGAGAGCGCGTGTGAAATCTACGCCGCATCGGAAAAGCTGGCCCGCGAGCTGAACGGCCATTATATGGATCAGTTCACCTATGCCGAGCGCGCAACCGACTGGCGCGGCAATAACAATATTGCCGACAGCATCTTCCGCCAGATGTCTCACGAACCCAACCCGGTACCGTCATGGGTGGTGATGAGCGCGGGCACCGGCGGCACCTCCGCCACCATTGGCCGCTATATTCGCTGCCAGGGCTACGACACCCAGCTGCTGGTCGTCGACCCGGAAAACTCGGTATTCCTCGACTACTGGCAGCAGCGCGACGCCAGCCTGCGCGGCAGCGTCGGCAGTAAAATCGAGGGCATTGGCCGCCCGCGCGTCGAACCGTCGTTTATTCCCGACGTGGTCGATAACATGCTGCGCGTGCCGGACGCCGCCAGCGTCGCCACCGCCCAGTGGCTGGAAACGCAGCTCGGCCGTAAAGTGGGCGCGTCTACCGGTACCAATATGTGGGGCGCGCTACAGCTGGCCGCGCAGATGCGCGCTGAAGGAAAAAGCGGTTCAATCGTCACGCTGCTGTGCGACAGCGGGGAGCGCTATCTCGATACCTATTACAACGCCGAATGGGTGGCGAATAACATCGGCGATACCGCGCCGTGGCGGCGTGAGATTGAGCAGCTGATTGGCCAATAAAAAAAGCCCGGCATCATCAGAAGCCGGGCTTGCTGGCAAGTCTCTCTATTCGGGGGAATAAGGTAGATTTGGTGTATCCAGCCAATGCGTTAAATAGTGAGAAACCGCCTGGTTGGTGCAGTTTCCGATAACCGGCAGGTGGGGCAATGCGGCTTTCAGCTGCCCCATCGCGTTCCCCATGATCACGCCACGGCCTACCAGCCCCAGCATTTCACGGTCGTTCATCGCATCGCCAAAAGCCATGCACTCTTCCATGCCGACGCCGAGATGTTCGCCCAGCACCGCCAGCGCCGCGCCTTTGTTGCTGCCGAGCGGCAGAACTTCCAGACAATCCACCGCCGAAAAACAGATATGGGCGCGCTTATCGAGCACTTCCGTCAGCTGAATGCGCAGGCGGCAGAGATCGTCATGATCGCCGCAGAAACAGACCTTAGTGACCTGATGTGCCGGGATCCGGCGTAATTCGCGCAGCTGATAGCGGAAACCGCTATATACGTGCGCCTTCAGCAGCGCTGGAATGTCCTGGCCGGTAAACCAGCCGCTGTCGTTAAACACGTGCATGCTGGCTTTGGTTTCCCAATGGGAATGCAGGACCAGCTCGGCGACGTCCGGCGAAAGATCGCTACGGAACAGCACTTCACCCTGCTGGGTATGAACGCGCGTCCCGTTACCGGTGATGAGAAACGCGTTGAGCGCTAGCGCGTCCACCAGCGGACGCATCTCCAGCACGTGACGCCCGGTGGCGAAAGTCAGGGCGATTTTCCGTTCACGCAGCCGCTTTAGTACCGCCACGGTTCTCTCGCCTAAACGATGATCTGGCATCAACAATGTGCCATCCATATCAAACGCCGCCAGTCTTGCCATGATTTTCCCCACCTGTGATCGCTCTCTCTTGTCAGTCAGTATCTGCTGGGATATACGGAAGTAATACTGAATACTTAATTTTTATTGTTCCGGGTTTTTATGCGACTGTTAAATCGTTTAAATCAGTTCCAGCGTCTGTGGCAGCCGTCGCTGGGTGAGGACCAGCAGGTGACCATCGCCGAGCTGGCCGCCCGCTGTTTTTGCAGCGAGCGCCACGTGCGGACGCTGCTGCGTCAGGCGCAGGACGCCGGCTGGCTCAGCTGGCAGGCGCAGTCCGGGCGCGGCAAGCGTGGACAGCTACGCTTTCACACCACGCCGGAAACGCTGCGTAATGAGATGATGGAGACGGCGCTTAACCGCGGCGAACAGCATAACGCGCTGGAGCTGGCGCAAATTGCCCCGGTTGAACTGCGGGCGCTGCTGCATCCGTTCCTCGGCGGCCAGTGGCAAAACAATACCCCGACGCTGCGTATTCCGTACTATCGCTCGCTGGAGCCGCTGCAACCGGGCTTCCTGGCCGGGCGCGCCGAGCAGCATCTGGCCGGGCAGATTTACTCCGGCCTGACCCGCTTCAATCATGAGGCGTCTCAGCCGCAGGGCGATCTGGCGCACCACTGGTCGGTCTCCCCGGATGGGCTGCGCTGGCAGTTCTACATTCGTTCGACGCTGCACTGGCATAACGGTGATGTGGTTGAGACTGAACAGCTGCGCCGCCGCCTGCTGATGCTGTTCGCGCTGCCGGAGCTGGAGAAACTGTTCGCCAGCGTCAAAGAGATTACGCAGACGCACCCGCAGTGCTTGAGTTTTATTCTGCATCGCCCGGACTACTGGCTGCCGCACCGGCTGGCCAGCTACTGTAGCGTGCTGGCACATCCGGACGACCCCGAACAGGGCACCGGGCCATTTATGCTGAAGATCTTTGAACCGGAGCTGGTGCGTATTGAGAGCCACCATCGCTACCACCACAGCCACCCGCTGCTGCAGGCGATCGAGTACTGGATCACGCCGCAGCTTTTCGAGCAGGGGCTGGGCACCAGCTGCCAGCATCCGGTGCAGATCGCCATCGGTAAGCCGGAGGAGCTGGGTGAGCTACGGCTGGTCAGCCACAGTATTAGCCTTGGATTTTGCTATCTGGCGCTGCGCCAGAGCCCGCGTCTGAGCATGGCACAGGCGCAGCGGGTCATTGCGCTGATTCACCGATCCGGGCTGCTGCAGAGCCTGCCGCTGGGTGAAAACCTGATCACCCCGAGCGAAGAGATGCTGCCCGGCTGGGATATCCCACTGGCGCAGAAAGACCCACAGGTGGCCCTCCCCGCTCAGCTCACGCTGCTTTATCACCTGCCGGTGGAACTGCACACGATGGCGGAAGAGCTGAAAACCGCGCTCGCGCGGCTGGGCTGCGAGCTAACGGTACTGTTCTACGACGCAAAAAGCTGGACCGGTTGCCCGCATCTGCCCGAAGCCGATCTGTTTATGGGCGATCGGCTTATCGGCGAGATGCCGGAGTACGCGCTGGAACAATGGCTGCGCTGCGATGCGCTATGGCCCGCGCTGTTTACCGATGCGCAGGCGGCTCGCGTACAGGTGGCGCTGGACGACGCGCAGGCCCTGGCTGACGATGCCCAACGCATTGCCGCCCTGAAGCGCATTTTCACCCGCCTGATGAGCGACGCCATTCTGACGCCGCTGTTTAACTATCAGTACCAGGTCAGCGCGCCGCCGGGGGTGAACGGCATTCGCCTTAACGCGCGCGGCTGGTTCGATTTCAGCCACGCCTGGCTGCCGCCCACCACGAGGTGAAGAAGCTGGTCGCCGCGTCGTACAGGCGTTACCATAGCGGCTTTCAGATTCACAGACAGGAAAAGCCATGAAACGTGCCGTTGTCGTCTTTAGCGGTGGACAAGATTCCACTACATGCCTGGTGCAGGCGCTGCATCAATATGATGAAGTGCACTGCGTCACGTTTGATTATGGTCAGCGCCACCGCGCCGAGATTGACGTTGCCCGCGAACTGGCCCTCTCGCTGGGCGCCCGCGCGCACAAGGTACTGGACGTCACCCTGCTGAACGAACTGGCGGTCAGCAGCCTGACCCGCGACAGCATCCCGGTGCCGGACTATGAACCCAACGCCGACGGCATTCCCAACACCTTCGTACCGGGGCGTAATATTCTGTTCCTGACGCTGACGGCGATTTACGCCTACCAGGTACAGGCAGAAGCGATCATCACCGGGGTGTGTGAGACCGACTTCTCCGGCTATCCTGACTGCCGCGACGAGTTCGTGAAGGCCCTGCACCACGCGGTGAGCTTAGGGATGGCGAAAGACATCCGTTTTGAAACGCCGCTGATGTGGCTGGATAAGGCGCAAACCTGGGCGCTGGCGGACTACTGGGGCAAGCTGGACCTGGTGCGTAGCGAGACGCTGACCTGCTACAACGGCATTAAAGGCGATGGCTGCGGCCACTGCGCGGCCTGTAATCTTCGCGCTAACGGGTTGAATCATTATCTGGCGGATAAGCCCGGCGTGATGGCCGCGATGAAACACAAAACCGGGTTGGAGTAAGGGGCCGTCTGTTCCCGGGGTCGCTTGCGCTCGCCCTTGTAAACCCGGCGGCGCTGCGCTTGGCCGGGCTACATTCGTGCAATATTTACATTTGGTGTAACCCGGACGACCGCAAGCGACTCCGGGACCGCCACATCACTCCACCATCGCCTCCAGGTGCTCGCGCAACTCCCCTTCCAGCGCTAACGCTTTCTGCGTTTTAAGATCGATACACACAAAGGTGATCAGCGCATCGGCCACCACCTGCCCTTCGGGATCCAGCGTGACCACCTGGCTGAGTACGCCGCTTTTGCCGTTTAGCTGTTCCACTTTGCTGGTCACCGTCAGCACGTCGCCCAGAACTGCCGGACGGCGGTAGTTGATATTGATATTCACCACCACAAAGGCAATGTGGTGCGCGCTCATCCACTGGAACCCCGCGCTGTTTTCCAGCCCGTCCCAGCGGGCCTCTTCCAGAAACTCCAGATAGCGGGCGTTGTTAACGTGCTGATAAACGTCCAGGTGATAACCGCGAACCTTGATTTTCGTCTGCATAGCGCCATAGCCTTGTTATTTTAAATTATGAATAGAGTCAGAGGTCATACCACTGGTATGACCTCTTTAGTCTGGCAAATTTTCAGACGAGTGCAAACCGTCAAAGCAAATTAAAGCGTGAGGTGCGCCAGATTCCGTTCAACCAGCGAGTTGCCCATCCCCGGCACCTGCTTCAGATCGTCCAGCGTTTTGAAGGGGCCGTACTCCTCGCGGTAGCTGACGATGGCCTGCGCCTTCTTCAGCCCAACGCCATTCATCGCCTCGGCCAGCGCTTCGGCTGACGCGGTGTTGATGCTTACTCTGGTACCTTCATCCTCGGCAACCTTGTTACCCGGTTCGGCCTTCGCCTGTTCCCCCGGCGCTTTGCTCTGCACCGCGGGTGTTTTCGCCGCCGCAGGCTGGGCGGCCTGGGCGCTGAAGCTGATGCCAGCACAGGCCATGACGGCGGCCATAACACACAGTTTGATTCCACGTTTCATAAGATGTCTCCTTATTGGTTGATGACCAGAGCACCATAACGAGTGGCGGAAGGCGGCGCAAAAGGCGGATTTCAAATGTGGAAAAGGCCGCGAAAGCGGCCTTTGGTAGGTACATCACATTACAAATTAATGCGAGGAGCGTTCCGATTATTGCTGCTGGTCGATGATATCGCCGAGCTTAATCTTCGCGGATTTACGCAGGTTGTTCATCATCGCTTCGAAAGCAATCTGCGCGTTGTTCTGGGTAATACCCTGCACCATCGCTTTTTTCTGCGCTTCCGGCATTTCGCCCGCTTTCACTTCGTCCAGCGCCAGCAGCACCACGTTACCCTGCATATCGTTGCCGATACCGAAGCCTGGCTTATCTTTCTGCGGCAGCGGCAGCGCGAAGGCCGCCTGGCTCAGTGGATCCTGACCGGCGCGGCTCAGGGTTTTCGCGGCGCTGAAGCTCAGACCCGCCGCTTTCATCGCCTCGTCACCTTTACCATCTTTCAGCGCCACCAGCAGCTTCTCAGCGTCCAGCTTCGCCTGCTGTTCGGCTTTGTTGTGCTTAACGATATCGGTCACCTGCGCTTTCACGTCGGCCAGCGGTTTCACCGCTTCGGCTTTGTGCTCGCTCACGCGCAGTACAAAGGCGCGATCGCCATCAACGGTGATGATGTCGGAGTTGCTGCCCGACATGCCGTTCTCGCCAACCAGACCGCCGTTAAAGATAGCGTCAGACACCGGCTTGAAGTTCAGCTCGGCAGGCAGGTTGTTACGGTCAAACCAGCCGGTTTCGACGGCTTTTACGCCGGCGGCCTGTTCTGCGCCCGCCAGCGAGTCGTTATCGTTGCTCGCCGCATCGCTCACTTTCTGCTGCAGCGCATAGAACGCGTCGAGCGCTTTTTCCTGCTTCACTTTGTCGGCAATGTCGTTACGTACGTCCGCCAGCGGTTTTACCACGGCAGGCTGAACGTCATCCAGACGCGCAACCAGGAAACCGACGGAGGATTTGATCACCCCAGACAGCTGGCCCTTGTCTTTCAGACCGGCATTTTTCAGTTCATCAGGGGTGGTCGACGCTTCCAGCCAGCCCATATCGCCGCCGTTACGTGCGGAGATAATATCGGCGGATTTGGTTTTCGCCAGTTCAGCGAAGTCTGCGCCTTTGTTCAGCTCGTCCAGCACCGCTTTGGCTTCCGCTTCAGTTTTGGTCTGAATCACGCTGTAGCGAACGCGCTGCGGCTGGGTGAACTGATCCTGATGCTGATCGTAGTAAGACTGGATATCGTCGTCAGAGACGTTCTGGCTCATCGCCGCAGCGTCCAGCTTGATGTAGCTGACGCGGAACTGTTCAGGCGCCACGAACTGACCTTTGTTCTGCTCGTAGTAGCTGGAAATTTCCTGATCGCTCACCTGCTGTTTTGCCGCCAGTGCGTTGACGTCGATGGTCGCTTCGCGCACCAGACGCTGCTGGGATACCAGCGCCGCCAGCTGGTCGGTTTCGCCAGGCAGCATGAAGTCGGTGCCCGCGACGGCGTTAATCAGCTGCTGAGTGGTGAGCTGGTTACGCAGCGCCTGCGCGTACTGGTCAGGGGTCATGCCCATCTGATTCACCAGCGAGGTATAGCGGGTGTTATCAAATTTGCCTTCATTCTGGAACGCCGGGGTCGCGAAAATCGCTTTACGCACCTGCTCATCGCTGATGCCAAGACCTAAGTCCTTCGCATACTGGTCCAGCAGCGCTTCGTCGATCAGGCGGTTCAGCACCTGCTGACGCATCGTTTTGATATAGTTTTCGTTGGCCGCCAGCTCGGAGAACTGGTCGCCAAGCTGCTGCTGCATACGGTTACGCTCGCTTGCAACGGCATTTTCAAACTGGCCGCGGCCAATTTCCTGGCCATTCACTTTCGCGGCAAAATTATTGTTACCGCCGATCAGATAACCACTCACGCCGGTCAAAATGAACGACACGATAATGAGACCGAAAATGACTTTGATCACGACGCTGTTGGCCGCCGTGCGTAAATTGTCCATCATGGTGTAACAACACTCCGCTGTAGGTGACAAATACCTCGCGCAGCATAGCACGTGTGGGCGCTGCGCGTGAGGCCGTATTTTGACAAGAAACCGGGGCGGTTGTCAGCACACACCGCATATAAACGCCTAAAAGTACGCATTAAGCCATAAAAAAAGGCACATCAGATGATGCGCCCTTGTACTTTGCCACATTCCCTTAGCGGGAAAGCGATCAGTTTACCGCGTCTTTCAGTGCTTTACCTGCACGGAAGCCTGGTACTTTCGCGGCAGCGATAGTGATCTCTTTACCGGTCTGAGGGTTACGGCCTGTACGGGCAGCACGCTCTTTAACAGCAAAGGTACCAAAACCTACCAGCGCAACGTCATCCCCAGCTTGCAGAGATTCAGTAACAGAAGCAATTAAAGCATCTAATGCACGTCCAGCTGCAGCTTTGGAGATATCCGCGCCAGCAGCAATTTTGTCAATCAGTTGAGATTTGTTCACTGTTCTCTTCCTCTCTTTATTATTTATATCGCACCTGAATCCTTCACGGCGCGATCGCGGAGCAGTTATATCAGGACTCCCATGCCCTTACAACACCCGTTGTCGACGACACACCTGCCAGCCGTCTAAATTAGCGAGACAAAAAAAGGCTGGCAAGTCAGTTTACGCTTGCCAGCCCGCTTTTTATTAACGCTCTTTGCGCGAGGTCACTATTTTGCGGTTACAACCTGCATGCCGGTCGGCTCATTTTGCAGCGCAAGGGACAGAACTTCCTCAATTCGTTTCACCGGATGAATATCAAGATCCGCCAGAACGTTGTCCGGAATCTCTTCCAGATCGCGCTTGTTCTCATCAGGAATCAGAACAGTCTTAATGCCGCCACGGTGTGCCGCGAGCAGTTTTTCCTTCAGGCCACCGATCGGCAGCACCTGGCCACGCAGGGTGATTTCACCCGTCATCGCCACGTCAGCGCGCACCGGGTTGCCGGTCAGGCAGGAAACCAGCGCGGTACACATCGCGATACCCGCGCTCGGGCCGTCTTTCGGCGTCGCCCCTTCCGGCACGTGAACGTGGATGTCGCGTTTTTCGTAGAAATCCGGGTTGATACCCAGTTTCTCCGCGCGCGCGCGCACCACGGTCAGCGCAGCCTGAATGGACTCCTGCATCACTTCACCGAGAGAACCGGTGTAGGTCAGCTTGCCTTTACCCGGTACGCAGGCAGTTTCGATGGTCAGCAGATCGCCGCCCACTTCCGTCCACGCCAGGCCGGTCACCTGACCCACGCGGTTTTCGTCGTCGGCGCGACCGTAGTCAAAGCGCTGAACGCCGAGGTAATCGTGCAGGTTGTCGCCGTTAATTTCGATGTGCTTCAGCGTCTTATCCAGCAGCAGCTGTTTAACCGCTTTACGGCACAGTTTCGAAATTTCACGTTCCAGGCTACGGACGCCCGCTTCACGGGTGTAGTAACGGATAATGCCGACGATTGCGCTGTCGTCCACCGTCAACTCGCCTTTTTTCAGGGCGTTACGCTCAATCTGCTTCGGCAGCAGGTGACGTTTGGCGATGTTCAGTTTTTCATCTTCGGTATAGCCGGACAGACGAATCACTTCCATACGGTCCAGCAGCGGCGCCGGAATATTCATGGAGTTCGAGGTCGCGACAAACATCACGTCGCTGAGATCGTAGTCCACTTCCAGGTAGTGATCGCTGAAGGCCACGTTCTGCTCTGGATCCAGCACTTCAAGCAGTGCGGATGCCGGATCGCCGCGCATGTCGGAAGACATTTTGTCGATCTCATCGAGCAGGAACAGCGGGTTTTTAACGCCCACTTTGGCCATTTTCTGGATCAGTTTGCCCGGCATCGAACCAATGTAGGTACGACGGTGGCCGCGAATTTCCGCTTCATCACGCACGCCGCCCAGCGCCATACGGATGTATTTACGCCCGGTCGCCTTGGCGATGGACTGGCCCAGAGAAGTTTTACCTACCCCCGGCGGCCCTACCAGGCACAGAATCGGGCCCTTGATTTTGTTCACACGGCTTTGTACCGCGAGATACTCAAGGATGCGGTCTTTCACGCGCTCCAGGCCGTAATGGTCGGTATCAAGGATTTCCTGCGCCTGACGAAGGTCTTTTTTGACCTTGCTGCGCGCGTTCCACGGCACCTGCACCATCCAGTCGATATAGCCGCGAACCACGGTCGCTTCCGCTGACATCGGCGACATCATTTTCAGCTTCTGCAGTTCGGCTTCGGTTTTTTCTTTCGCCTCTTTCGGCATTTTCGCCGCGTCGATCTTACGCTTCAGCGCTTCGTTCTCGTCCGGCGCGTCGTCCATCTCGCCGAGTTCTTTCTGAATAGCTTTCATTTGCTCGTTCAGATAGTACTCGCGCTGCGATTTTTCCATCTGCTTTTTGACGCGGTTGCGAATACGCTTCTCAACCTGCAGCAGATCGATTTCCGACTCCATCATCGCCATCAGATATTCCAGGCGTTCGTTGATGTCGGACATCTCCAGAACGGACTGCTTATCAGACAGCTTCAGCGGCATGTGCGCAGCAATGGTATCCGCCAGGCGCGCCGGGTCGTCGATGCTGTTCAGCGACGTCAGCACTTCCGGTGGGATTTTCTTGTTCAGCTTGATATAGCCTTCAAACTGACCGATTGCGGTGCGCACCAGCACTTCCTGCTCGCGTTCTTCAATTTCAGGCGAGTCCAGGTACTCCGCTTTCGCCGAGAAGTGTTCGCCGTTATCAGACAGCGTGGTGATACGCGCGCGCTGAAGCCCTTCAACCAGTACTTTCACCGTACCGTCAGGCAGTTTCAGCATTTGCAAAATAGAGGCCACGGTCCCGACGGTGAAAAGATCGTTTACACCCGGCTCATCCGTTGAAGCGTCTTTCTGGGCGACCAGCATGATTTTTTTATCATGATCCATGGCAGCTTCCAGACAACGGATAGATTTTTCCCGCCCTACAAATAAGGGAATGACCATGTGCGGATAAACCACCACATCGCGCAACGGCAATACGGGGATTTCAATGCGTTCAGAACGCTCAGGATTCATAGAGCTCTCTCTTAGTTTAGTGTCCGCCAGGTAAACTGGTTACGCGACTGTGCTTCGCACAACCATTAACATGTAACCAGTATATGGGGATGTATTCCACACATTCAACGCCATGAATACGGAAAAATAAAAGGGGGAGATAAAATCCCCCCTTTTTGATTAACTGATTGTATGAACTGGTGAATTATTCGCCAGATGCCTGCTGTGCTTCCGGCTTGCCGTAAATCAGCAGCGGTTCGCCCTGGCCGGCAATGACCGACTCGTCGATAACCACTTTCTCAACGTCTTCCATGGAAGGCAGATCGTACATGGTTTCGAGCAGCGCGGCTTCCACGATGGAACGCAGACCACGAGCACCGGTTTTACGCGCCATGGCTTTCTTAGCGATAGCGTCCAGCGCTTCGTCGCGGAATTCCAGATCCACACCTTCGAGATTGAACAGCGCCTGATACTGCTTGGTCAGGGCGTTTTTCGGCTCTTTGAGGATCTGAATCAGCGCTTCTTCGCTGAGTTCGGTCAGGGTCGCAACAACCGGCAGACGGCCGATAAACTCAGGAATCAGACCAAATTTGATCAGATCTTCCGGTTCAACCTGGGTCAGCAGCTCGCCTTCGCTGGCCTTGTCGGTTTTCGATTTCACCGTCGCGCCAAAGCCAATACCCGACCCCGTTTCAACACGGTTACCGATCACTTTATCCAGGCCGGCAAACGCGCCGCCGCAGATGAAGAGGATCTTCGAGGTATCAACCTGCAGGAATTCCTGCTGCGGATGTTTACGACCACCCTGCGGCGGAACGGCCGCCACGGTGCCTTCAATCAGCTTCAGCAGAGCCTGCTGTACGCCTTCGCCGGACACGTCACGGGTAATCGACGGGTTGTCAGATTTACGGGAAATCTTGTCAATTTCATCGATGTAAACAATACCGCGCTGCGCTTTCTGTACGTCGTAGTCGCACTTCTGCAGCAGTTTCTGAATAATGTTTTCCACGTCTTCACCCACGTAACCGGCTTCGGTCAGGGTGGTGGCGTCCGCCATGGTGAACGGAACGTCCAGCAGGCGCGCCAGCGTTTCGGCCAGCAGCGTTTTACCAGAACCGGTTGGGCCGATCAGCAGAATGTTACTTTTGCCCAGCTCAACGCCGTTGTTGGTGTCGCCGTTACGCAGACGTTTGTAGTGGTTATAGACCGCCACGGCCAGAACCTTTTTCGCCTGTTCCTGACCGATGACGTAGTCATCTAAATGGTGGCGAATTTCATGTGGCGTCGGCAGTGCACTGCGTTCGCGATGCGGCGCCACTTCTTTAATCTCTTCGCGAATGATGTCGTTACATAAATCGACGCATTCGTCGCAGATATACACGGATGGGCCGGCGATGAGCTTACGCACTTCGTGCTGGCTTTTGCCGCAAAAAGAGCAGTACAACAGTTTGCCCGAGCCATCTTTGCGTTTATCTGTCATGAGTCAAAACCTCTTTTTAAGTTCTTTGTGCCGCATATGACGACGCAAATGCCATTCTTCAGCGCAAGCTGCTACGCAAGCGTTGTGCCGCCCTTAGTAGTATATACCGTGCAGCGGCACGTGCGGTCATGACATTAGTTACGCTGACTCAAAATTGAGTCAACCAGGCCATACTCGACGGCTTCAGAAGCGGACAGGAAGCGGTCACGTTCAGTGTCGCTTTCGATCTGCTCCAGAGACTTGCCGGTATGGTGCGCCATAAGCTCATTCATACGTCCTTTCACCTTCAGGATCTCGCGGGCGTGGATTTCGATATCCGTCGCCTGGCCCTGATAACCGCCCAGCGGTTGGTGAATCATCACGCGGGAGTTCGGCAAGCAGAAGCGCTTGCCTTTTGCGCCTGCGGTAAGCAGGAACGCGCCCATCGACGCCGCTTGCCCCATACAGATGGTGCTGACGTCCGGCTTAATGAACTGCATGGTGTCGTAAATGGACATCCCTGCCGTAATCACGCCGCCCGGGGAGTTGATGTACAGGTAAATGTCTTTTTCCGGGTTTTCCGCTTCCAGAAACAGCATTTGCGCCACAATCAGGTTCGCCATGTGGTCTTCCACCTGGCCGGTCAGAAAGATAACGCGCTCTTTAAGCAGACGGGAGTAGATATCAAAAGAACGTTCGCCACGGGAGGTCTGTTCAATGACCATCGGCACCAGGGCCATGTGGGGTGCAAAATTATCTCGTTCGCCACTGTATGACATTTCCGTCTCCTGGATAAAAAATAAAATAGCCACAACATTATGATTATAGCGATGCGGCGAGTGATTCGTTCCCCCAGTAATGGGTACGATCTTACCCTATTTCAAGCATAACAATATTTTGTTGTTACGCTAACACCCAAACGGCGTTTTATCACGTCAGCTTTGGTTATCGCTGCAATAAAAAAAACCCGTCACCAAAAGGCAACGGGTTTTTCTCAAAACCGTAAACCGGGAAGCGAAATTACGCCTGCTGGTTCATCAGTTCGTTGAAGGAAGTTGCTTTTTCAGTCACTTTCGCTTTTTCCAGAACCGCTTCAACAGCCTGTTCTTCCAGAGCGACGCTGCGCATGTTTTCCATCAGCTCTTTGTTTTTGCTGTAGAATTCAATAACTTCTTTCGGATCTTCGTAGGCAGAAGCCATTTCTTCGATCAGGGTAGCTACGCGTGCTTCGTCAGCTTTCAGCTCGTTGGTACGAATCACTTCGCCCAGCAGCAGGCCAACAACAACGCGGCGTTTCGCCTGCTCTTCGAACAGCTCACGCGGCAGTTCCATCGCTTGCTGCTGGTTGCCACCGAAACGCTGTGCAGCCTGACGGCGCAGAACGTCGATTTCGCTGTCAATCAGGGCAGCCGGAACGTCGATCTCGTTGGCTTTCACCAGGCCTTCGATGGCCTGAGATTTAACACGGTTACGTACCGCGCCTTTCAGCTCGCGTTCCATGTTTTTACGCACTTCAGCGCGCAGGCCTTCAAGGGTGCCGTCTTCAACGCCGAAACGTTTGATGAATTCAGCAGTCAGTTCCGGCAGCTCACGCTCTTCAACTTTCTTCAGGGTAATCGCGAACTTAGCCGCTTTACCTTTCAGGTTTTCAGCGTGGTATTCTTCCGGGAAGGTCACGTCGATGGTGAACTCTTCGCCCGCTTTGTGGCCTTTGATACCGTCTTCAAAGCCCGGGATCATGCGACCCTGGCCCATTGCCAGTACGAAGTCAGTCGCTTTGCCGCCTTCGAACTCTTCGCCGTCTACGGAACCGATGAAGTCAACGGTTACGCGGTCTTCAGCGTCAACAGCGCCGTCTTTGTCTTTCCAGTTAGCCTGCTGCTTGCGCAGGGTGTCCAGCATGCCGTCAACGTCGGCTTCGGTCACTTCAACAACCGGTTTTTCAACTTCGATAGCGTCCAGGCCTTTCAGCTCAACTTCCGGATACACTTCGAATTCTACCGCGTAGGTGAAGTCTTCACCCAGCTTGTATTCGCCCGGAACGTAGTTCGGTGCGCCAGCCGGATTGATCTTCTCTTTGATGATCGCATCAACGAAGTTGCGGCTCATCAGGTCACCCAGCACGTCCTGACGCACGGAAGCGCCATAACGCTGAGCAACAACATTCATCGGTACTTTACCTTTACGGAAACCGTCAATGCGTACTTTTTTCGCTACGTTGACCAGCTCGCTTTTTACAGCGGTCTCGATGCTGTCAGCAGCGATAGTAATCGTTACACGGCGGCCAAGGCCCTGAGTGGTTTCAACTGAAACTTGCATCTTGTTACCTCAAAAAAATCACAGTGCTCGGTCAACTCTGAATCATGCCTTGCAGTACTGGGACGTTCTCTTTTAATCAGAAACCATTCCCTGTAGCCAGAATCATCCCGAAGACATTCCGAAAAATAAGACGCAGCATTATAGCGGCATCACTTTTATGAGTCGAGAACGGTTATCACGCGTTGCTGCGGCATTTTTCACAATTCCCGGCTAATTTTTGTCTGAATACTGACTTTAGCGCGCAAAATTCAGACAAAACAAAACGGCCCGCAGGCCGTTTTCTCATAATCTGTACGCAACATACTGGAAAAGTTCCGCGTTGCAAATGCCTTTTCTACGCGATAGTGCCCGCGCCACGACACGGCGGCGAAGCAAAAACCGTATCCTGTAAACCTTCCCACTCTTTACGCGTGTAGGTGTGCAGTGCCAGAGCATGTACGGTGGTGGCAAACTCCTCTTTTAGGGTGCCATAGATCATTCGGTGGCGATTCAGGAAGCGCTCCCCGGTGAATCGATCGCTCACAAGCACAACTTTAAAGTGGCTCTCAGAGCCTGCCGGTACGTTGTGGCGGTAGCTTTCATCGACAACTTCCAGGAACACAGGATCAAACGCTGCCCTTAATTTTTCTTCGATTTGTTCACGCATCATCATGATATTACTCCTCCGACAACGTTAAGATGCCGCCTATCCCTTTAAATGTTAGCCGCTTTTACTGATTCCATTACACAAAGGCAACAAAAAATTAGCTTTCGCGGCCTTTTATTTGTCAAGTAGATGAAGTTAACGCCTTTTACAATCGCTTCTCATCTGAAATCCTGCGGCAAACCGATCCCTGGTGCAGAAAAGCACCAACGCGATGAAATTACATGCATTGCCTACTTCCCCTTGCCGTTGGCGATGTTATGATGGCTGCAATTTTCAGTAAACAATGCGTTTGAGAACTCTAACATGTTAAAAAAAATCCTCTTCCCACTGGTAGCACTGTTTATGTTGGCAGGATGCGCAACGCCGCCGACCACCGTTGACGTGTCGCCTAAAATCACCCTGCCGCAGCAGGATCCAAGCCTGATGGGCGTTACCGTCAGCATCAACGGCGCCGATCAGCGCCAGGATCAGGCGCTGGCGAAAGTGACCCGCAATAACCAGCTGGTGACCCTGACTGCTTCCCGCGACCTGCGCTTCCTGATGCAGGAAGTGCTGGAAAAACAGATGACCGCGCGCGGCTACATGATTGGCCCAAACGGGGCGGTAAATCTGCAAATCATTGTTAACCAGCTGTACGCCGACGTTTCCCAGGGTAACGTGCGTTACAACATCAATACCAAAGCCGATATCGCCATCATTGCGACCGCGGCGAACGGTAACAAGATGACCAAAAACTACCGCTCTAACTATTCCGTTGAGGGCGCGTTCCAGGCATCCAACCAGAATATCGCTAACACCGTTGATAGCGTGCTGAGCGACACCATTGCCGATATGGCTCAGGACACCGCGATCCACGATTTCATCAAACAGAACGCCCGTTAATCCTGTCTCAGACCCGGCCTCTCGCCGGGTCTGAACGTATAGACCTATGCCTGCTCACTATCTGCGAATTTTTCAGCAACCGAAATCAGCTATTTTGCTGATTCTTGGCTTTGCCTCCGGTTTACCGCTTGCCCTGACGTCAGGGACGCTACAGGCGTGGATGACGGTCGAGAATATCGACCTGAAAACCATCGGTTTCTTTTCACTCGTGGGTCAGGCATACGTCTTCAAGTTTCTCTGGTCGCCGGTCATGGACCGCTACACGCCGCCGTTCTTAGGGCGCCGTCGCGGCTGGCTGTTAACCACCCAATGTTTACTGCTGGTCGCCATCGCGGCGATGGGCTTCCTTGAACCCGCCTCACAGCTGCGCTGGATGGCGGCGCTGGCGGTGGTTATCGCCTTCTGTTCCGCATCACAAGACATTGTCTTCGACGCCTGGAAAACCGACGTACTGCCCGCCGAAGAACGCGGAGCCGGGGCCGCCATCAGCGTGCTGGGCTACCGCCTGGGGATGCTGGTTTCCGGCGGTTTAGCGCTGTGGCTGGCCGACAAATGGCTGGGCTGGCAGGGGATGTACTGGCTGATGGCCTCGCTGCTGGTGCCCTGTATTATCGCCACCCTGCTGGCGCCGGAGCCGAGCGACGTTATTCCCGTCCCCAAAAGCCTAGAGCAAGCGGTGGTTGCGCCGCTCAAAGATTTCTTTGGCCGCAACAACGCCTGGCTGATCCTGCTGCTGATTGTGATGTACAAGCTCGGCGACGCCTTCGCCATGAGCCTGACCACCACCTTCCTGATTCGCGGCGTCGGCTTCGACGCGGGCCAGGTCGGCATGGTCAACAAAACCCTCGGCCTGTTCGCGACCATTGTCGGCGCACTGTACGGCGGCGTGCTGATGCAGCGCCTGACCCTGTTCCGCGCGCTGCTTATTTTCGGCATCCTGCAGGGCGTTTCCAACGCCGGTTACTGGATGCTGTCGGTCACCGACAAGCATCTCTATTCGATGGCGGCGGCGGTGTTCTTTGAAAACCTGTGCGGCGGCATGGGTACCGCGGCGTTCGTCGCGCTGCTGATGACGTTGTGCAACAAATCGTTTTCCGCCACCCAGTTCGCGCTGCTGTCGGCGCTGTCCGCCGTGGGCCGCGTGTACGTTGGGCCGATTGCCGGTTGGTTTGTTGAATCCCACGGCTGGCCGACGTTCTATCTCTTCTCCGTCGTGGCGGCGGTGCCGGGCATATTGCTGCTGCTGATCTGCCGGCGAACGCTGGAATATACCCAACAGACCGAGCAGTTTATGCCGCGTACCGCCTACAGCGGCGGATATCGTCTGGCGCTGCGTCTGCTGCTGGTTGGCGTTGCTCTGCTGGGCATCTGGCTGCTGATGTTAATCAGCGACGCGCTGAATTTCACCGCGCTGCCGTGGTCGTCGATGGTGCTTGAGGCGGGGATAGTGGTGGCTTTTGTCGGCATCGTGTTCGGCTGCCTGCTGGATTACCTGGCACTGCGTAAAACTCCGGTTCCGGTCGCTAAGTAAAAAATGCGGCATATCCGTTGTAATCACTATACGTAATAATAACCCACACATCGTATATAAAATTTTTTATTTGCGCTTTTGTGCGCTTTAGAATTCTGGAAATTACTGGAACGTTTAAAACGCGCATTATTTCTTTAACCGATTCAGCACCAGATCAATTAAATTTTCGTTTTTTAATTGTCTTTTATTTGATGATTAATTGTTAATTATTTGTGTATTTTCAGCAATGGTTATACCAATTGCCATCCCAGGCCTCCCCTTACGCCCCCTTTCGTTATAACGCCCGTCAAATGGGCATTCCGCCTGAAAAGTAGACATACTTGGCAACATCTGTGACAAGCACGGCAGAACCCGGTAACACATAACTGACAGAGGCCCAATGATGTTTACAGTAATGTAACCTTCCCGTAAAATGACCCCACACTTTAAACGCCACCAACACCCCGTGGAATTGAGGTCGTTACATGAGACTCAGGAAATACAATAAAAACTTGGGATGGTTGTCATTAATCGCCGGCACTGTATTACTCAGTGGCTGTGATTCTGCACTACTTGACCCCAAAGGACAGATTGGACTGGAGCAGCGTTCGCTGATTCTGACGGCTTTCGGCCTGATGATGATCGTCGTGATACCGGCCGTCTTAATGGCCGTTGGTTTCGCCTGGAAATACCGTGCGAGCAATAAAGATGCGAAGTATAGCCCGAACTGGTCACACTCCAACAAAGTGGAAGCTGTGGTCTGGACCGTGCCAATTCTTATCATCATCTTCCTCGCCGTACTGACCTGGAAAACCACGCACTCCTTAGAACCAAGCAAACCGCTGGTTCATGACGAGAAACCTATCACCATCGAAGTGGTTTCCATGGACTGGAAATGGTTCTTCATCTACCCGGAGCAGGGCATTGCTACCGTTAACGAAATCGCCTTCCCGGCGAACGTACCGGTGCAGTTCAAAGTGACCTCCAACTCCGTGATGAACTCCTTCTTTATCCCGCGTCTGGGCAGCCAGATTTACGCCATGGCCGGTATGCAGACCAACCTGCATCTTATCGCTAACGAAGCGGGTACCTACGACGGTATCTCAGCAAGCTATAGCGGCCCGGGCTTCTCTGGTATGAAGTTCAAAGCCATTGCTACGCCGGATCGTGCCACATTCGATCAGTGGGTCGCTAAAGCGAAACAATCTCCGAACACCATGGACGACATGGCGGCATTCGAGAAAGTGGCTGTACCGAGCGAATACAACAAGGTGGAGTACTTCTCCAGCGTGAAACCAGATTTGTTTAAAGCAGTGACCAGCAAATTCATGGATCACGGCAAGAGCATGAACATGTCCAAACCGGAAGGCGAGCACGCAGCGCACGAAGGGATGGAAGGCATGGACATGAGCCACGCGGAATCCGCTCACTAAGGGGCCGAGGAAGAATACGATGTTCGGAAAATTGACACTGGATGCAGTGCCCTACCACGAACCCATTATCGTGGTTACGGTGGCTGCCATTATCGTCGGGGGACTTGCTCTCCTGGCGGCCATCACTTACTTCGGTAAGTGGTCCTATCTATGGAACGAGTGGCTGACCTCCGTCGACCACAAAAAACTCGGCATCATGTATGTCATCGTCGCTATCGTCATGCTGCTGCGTGGCTTTGCCGATGCCATTATGATGCGTAGCCAGCAGGTGCTGGCCTCCGCCGGGGAAGCAGGCTTCCTGCCGCCTCATCACTACGACCAGATCTTTACCGCCCACGGCGTTATCATGATCTTCTTCGTGGCGATGCCGTTCGTTATCGGTCTGATGAACCTGGTGGTTCCGCTGCAGATCGGCGCGCGCGACGTGGCGTTCCCGTTCCTGAACAACCTGAGCTTCTGGTTCACCGTTGTCGGCGTTATTCTGGTTAACCTGTCTCTGGGCGTTGGTGAATTTGCTCAGACCGGCTGGCTGGCCTATCCGCCGCTCTCGGGAATTGAGTATAGTCCGGGCGTCGGGGTCGATTACTGGATTTGGGCGCTGCAGCTCTCCGGTATTGGTACCACTCTGACCGGTATTAACTTCTTCGTGACCATCATCAAGATGCGTGCGCCAGGAATGACGATGTTCAAGATGCCGGTATTTACCTGGGCATCTCTGTGCGCCAACATCCTGATTATCGCCTCCTTCCCAATTCTGACGGTTACCATCGCGCTGCTGACCCTGGATCGCTATCTGGGCACCCATTTCTTTACCAACGATATGGGCGGCAACATGATGATGTACATCAACCTGATTTGGGCCTGGGGCCATCCGGAAGTGTATATCCTGGTTCTGCCGGTCTTCGGGGTGTTCTCTGAAGTGGCCGCAACCTTCTCGCGTAAACGCCTGTTTGGCTACACCTCGCTGGTGTGGGCGACCGTGTGTATTACCATCCTGTCGTTCATCGTTTGGCTGCACCACTTCTTCACCATGGGTGCCGGCGCGAACGTAAACGCCTTCTTCGGTATTACCACGATGATTATCGCCATCCCGACCGGGGTGAAGATCTTCAACTGGCTGTTCACCATGTATCAGGGCCGCATCGTCTTCAACTCTGCGATGCTGTGGACCATCGGCTTTATCGTGACCTTCTCGGTCGGCGGTATGACCGGCGTTCTGCTGGCGGTGCCGGGCGCGGACTTCGTGCTGCACAACAGCCTGTTCCTGATTGCGCACTTCCATAACGTCATCATCGGCGGTGTGGTATTCGGTTGCTTCGCCGGCCTGACCTACTGGTGGCCGAAAGCCTTTGGCTTCACTCTTAACGAAACCTGGGGCAAACGCGCCTTCTGGTTCTGGATCATCGGCTTCTTCGTGGCATTTATGCCGCT